>CAIUTB010000146.1 GCA_903901975.1 uncultured Bacteroidales bacterium | reverse complement strand
TAGAAAGTTTATACCGTCAGGGTGGTTCACCCGGTGGCGCACGTCCTAAAATATTTACAAAATATGATGCTAAAGAATGGCTTGTTAAGTTTGGTGCCATTACCGATCCGCCCAATATTGGACAAATAGAATATGAATTCTCAATTCTTGCCAAAAAGTGTGGCCTTGAGATGCCTGAAACACGCTTGTTTGAAAACAAGTATTTTGGAGTAGAGCGTTTTGACCGAATTCCGGGGGGCAAACTTCATGTTGTAAGCGTAGCCGGATTATTAAATGCCGATTATCGTTTACCCTGTATCGACTACCTGACTATTTTTCAACTCTGTCAGAAACTAACACGCAATGTACAGGAACTATGGAAACTGTATCGTCTAATGGTATTCAACTACTTAATTGAAAATAAAGATGACCACGCTAAAAATTTTGCCTTTATCCTGCGTAATAACGAATGGTATTTGGCTCCCGCTTATGATATTTTAGTCAGCGAAGGTATAAATGGATACCACAGCACTTCTATTAATGAGAGCATTACGCCCACAAAAGAAGATTTATTTGCAGTAGCTGAAAAGGCTGGTTTAGATCGCAAAAAGGCTATTGAGCTTTATAATGAAATAAATGATAGAATGAAGTCGTCCTGAAGTTTTAAAATATTACTTAGGAACTTAGGTAAAAATTATTTTTGCAAAACTGATTTATGATTTATGATTTATTTCAAATCTGAATTTAAACAAGTTCATTTATTCTTAACTATAAACTTTCACCTGTAAACGGCTACTGCCATCTATAAACTACCCATTATCTTCGCGCAACCTGCCCATTTAACCGCTTCGCCTTCGCCATCGGCACCTACCGTTCCGAATTCCACGCCTATACCCAGCACCAGGGTATCACTTTCCAGCATATGAGGAACTATTTTATTAATCTGCACTTCGAGTATTTGTTCGGGCAAGGCACGTTTCACCGGTGTCCAGTCGGTATGAGCTTCTTTGTAATAACCCAATAGTAGGTCATTCACCGGCTTATAGCTTTTGGAATGTTCGTCGTAAGTCAGGTCGGTGGCTACTCCCAGCACAATAACAAAGCGCAGAAAAGGCAATTTATTGGGAGCAAATAGCTGTTCCGAAGGATTAAATTCCGGCAGGGTTACAGTAGCTTTTACTGTGCTGCGGTCAATCTGCCATTCGGGTTTGATTCGCACTATCCGGTCAAACAGGTTGGTTTTGTTGAAATTAAAGTCAGTGAGGTATGATTGGTTGGCACTTACATACACGTTCCGTTTCCCCTTTTCGTTTTCAGTGTCTAAGCACTGTATTTTCTTGCAGACGGCATTCAGTCCGCCCATTACATTGTAATCAGCCAGTCGCATAAGTGGTTCCAATCCACGCCGCAGTGCACTTGCAGCTTTGGTGCATCCACCCCATTCCGTTCCGCTGTCGCGCAGTCCTTTACAACTGTCGCGTGTTTTAATGGTATTTTTACTGGGTCCACCTTTGGTGCGCATAATCACCTCGTCGTTTCCGCGCATCGTGTACATCGATACCCCTTTCAGACCGCCTGTTACCTGTAGAATTCCTTTTACCCGAGCCATTTTTTGATTAGTTTATAGTTTGTAGTCAGTAGTTTATAGTTTTAGAATAACAGCATAGCATATATCGCGAAGCAAATATCATCCGCAGAATTAATATCGCGAAGCATTAGTAATGTTTTTTTTAATTGGGATGTTATAAATTTCTAGTCTCCATAAATTATTCAACCCACAAAACTATCCCCCCTCCCTGCGAGGGGGTTAGGGGAAGGTCGGTTGACAGATATTTACAATTGAATTTCAGTTTAGCAAATAACAGCGAAGCGAATATCATCCGAAGGATTAATGACGCATAGCTAATATCGCGAAGTATTCATTTGTTATTACAAAGATAGTAATAATTATATTATAACTAATATATAACTCTTCTTTTAATTTAAGCTTTAATATAGCTTTATATGAGTTATATCTATGCTTTATCATAGCTTTATATAAAAATGAAACAAGAAGTGGACAAGAAGTAATTGGAGTTGTCAGTTGGAAGTAAGAATGAAAATATTTGACAGTTGACAATAAGTAGCCATTTGACGCCCGAAAAAACAAAAATCCCACTCCTTTTGAAGAGGTGGGATTATAAAATGTAGTTGAAAGAAAAATTATACCGATTGCAGAAATAATACAGTCCGTTGTCGACTAGGTCTAATTGTACTGTTTATTTCTTTGTCTTCCGCTAGCGGAATTTTCAATCGGCATTATAGCAAAGTTGACTTTGGGCTAAAATATTAATTCATTTAGTATTATTTGTAATCTTCCCAGTTTGTTCCCAACATGGTACCGGTTTTCATAAATTGACTATGCATACCGAAACAGGCATGTAAATTAGTGGGTGTATGACACGGACCAGAAAGAGCAATATAATCGGTCAACATCTGTTTGTATTCGGGTGCAACGCAGTTTTCAATAATTTCTTCAGCGCGCTGTAGAGGTGATTTCCCTCGTAAATCGGCCACACCATGTTCGGTAATAATGATATTCACAGAGTGTTCATTTTGGTCAACGTGGGTAACCATTGGCACAATGGCACTAATATTCCCCTTTTTAGCAGTCGAAGGCGTGGTGAAAATCGAAATATACGCACTGCGGGTAAAGTCAGCTGAACCGCCAATACCGTTCATCATTTTCGAACCCAATACGTGGGTGCTGTTTACATTTCCGAAAATATCAGCTTCCAGTGCGGTATTGATGGTAATCAAACCCAATCGGCGAGCCAGTTCGGGACTGTTGGACATTTCCTGAGGACGAAGTACAATTTTATCGCGGAAAAATTCCAGATCTTCGTACATTGCTTTCAGTACCGGAGTGGTGATGGTGAGAGAGCAACCACTTGCAAAACTGATTTTTCCGTTTCGCAACAATTCGATAACCGAATCCTGAATTACTTCGGTGTACATTTCGAAAGTAGGAATCTCCGGATTTGTTCCCAATGAAGCCATAACAGCATTGGCAATATTTCCAACACCCGACTGGATTGGAAGAAATTCTTTGGGAATGCGACCTGATTTGATTTCATTTGCCAAAAAGCTGGCCACATTCTGACCAATCATGTCGGTAACTTGATCGGTTGGAGTAAAACCACCTACTTCATCATCGCGATGTGTTTCAACGACACACAGAATTTTGGTTGGATCAACTTTTACATAGGGAACACCCATTCTGTCAGATGGAGTCAGCAAGGTCATTGGCAAACGGTGAGGTGGATCTGCTGGTTCAAAAATATCGTGGAAACCGCGCAATTCTTTTGGATGATTGTGATTCCATTCCAAAATAATATAATCAGCCAATCCGGCAATCGTTGGCGAAATTCCCACACCGGTAGTCAGTATCAATTCTCCATCAACAGTAAAATCGCAGACTTCAAGTATTGCAAATTTGGGTTTTGGCATAAATCCGAAACGCAAATGAGGTGCGATTGATGACAAGTGCATATCGAAATAAGGTGCACGTTCGTCATTCAAAGCGGAACGTAAATCCTTATTCGATTGATAGGGTGTGCGGAACAAAATGGCATTGGCACGAGCCAAAGCACCGTCTAATGAATCGCCTGTAGAAGCACCGGTGTACATTCCCACTTTGAATTCTTTCCCCTCGGCATGAAAAGCTTCGGCGCGATTAGCAATAGCTGTGGGTACTTCTTTTGGACATCCGGCCGGTGTAAAACCGCTAAAACCGATAATGTCACCATCATTTACATAACTTGCTGCCTCTTCGGCACTTACAAACTTATACCTTTCCTGTAATGTCATTTTTTTGAAAAAATTAGGTGAGTAAATCAGAAATTTTTCATTTCGACCGCAAAATTAGCAAATATATTTCGTTTGGCTATGGAAAAACAGGACTAATTAAAGAAATATTTCTGTAATTGTTACAGGCTTTCAAAATGACAATATAAAACCCAATTATTTTCAATTTGTAGATATTCTATTCGAAAATATTATAAAAAGAAAGCAGTTTTCATAAAGTGCCGATTTTACTGTTAATTGAAAGTATTCTCGTTTGCTGTTTTCTTAAAATAATATGCATTTCAAACTGTTATTTGAAAAAAAATACGGATATTTGCAGGTAAAAAAAGAATAATTATTCAGAGAAGTAAGATGAATGCAACAAAGCAAGTTTGTCTGATAAATCGTAAATTGTAAATTATAAATTATACAAGTATGAATGCAACTGATATCCGCCAATTGGAACCTAAAGCTCTTTGGCAAAATTTTTACTCGCTGACTCAGATTCCACGTCCTTCACACAAAAAAGAAGAAATCAGCGCTTTTCTTGAAAACTTCGGAAAATTGCTCGGACTTGAAACGCTCCGCGATGAAATAGGAAACGTACTGGTACGCAAACCAGCTACTCCGGGAATGGAAAACCGCAAAGCAGTGGTACTTCAGGCTCATATGGACATGGTACCACAAAAAAACAGCAACGTGGCTCACAATTTTCAAACCGACCCGATTGATGCATACATTGATGGCGAGTGGGTAACGGCTCATGATACTACGCTCGGTGCTGATAATGGAATCGGACTGGCAGCCGCTATGTCGATTCTACAATCCTCCGGTGTTCCTCATCCGGCCATCGAGATGTTTATTACAGTAGACGAAGAAACAGGGATGTTTGGTGCTTTCGGACTGCAACCCAATTTCCTGAAGGGCGATATCCTGATAAATATGGATTCGGAAGATGAAGGCGAATTGTATGTGGGTTGTGCCGGTGGAATTGATGCTGACATCACATTCCGTTACAAAGAAGCAGCCATACCGGAAGGTGATGTGGCTCTGAAAGTTTCACTCACCGGACTAAAAGGAGGTCATTCAGGCGTAGATATTCACCTGCAACGTGCCAATGCCAATAAATTAATGTTCCGCTTTTTGAAAGAAGCAGTAGCAGAGCTGGAAGCTCGCGTGGCAAGTGTTGATGGCGGTAGTCTGCGCAATGCCATTCCACGTGAAGCTTTTGTTGTGCTTACTGTTCCGGCAGATGGCGTAGACGATATGATTGATTTCGTTCAGGAATGCGAAGAGCTTTTCATTATCGAATATCAGGGTGTTGAAGATAAAATTTCGTTTACAGTGGAACAAGTGAATTTGCCAAGTGGTTTAATTCCCGAAGAAGTTCAGGACGATTTGATTAATGGCGTAACAGCTTGTCCAAATGGCGTTTCTCGCTTTATTCCGGAATTACCAACCGTTGTAGAAACCTCCAATAATCTGGCCATCATTAAATCGGATGGAAGTTCGGTTATTGTACGCTGTCTGATTCGCAGTTCAGTGGAAAGCCGCAAGGAAGAACTCGCCTCAATGGTAGTAAGCGTATTTTCACTGGCAGGTGCTAAAGTTGACTTAGTCGGTGGTTATCCGGGTTGGAAACCAAACCTGGAATCGCCTATTCTGAAAGTTATGAGCAAAGTATACGAAAATAAATTCGGCAAGACACCGAAAGTAATGATTATTCATGCCGGACTGGAATGCGGAATTTTAGGAACACACTACCCGAAAATGGATATGATTTCGTTTGGACCTACCATACGATATCCACACTCTCCCGACGAAAAAGTAAATATCGCCACTGTACAGAAATTCTGGGATTATCTGTTGGCAACTTTGGAGAATATACCAACAAAATAAACCCCTAACCCCTAAAGGGGAACTTAGTTAGCGTTGAATATAAAAATTATCAATATGAAAGACATTAAAAAAAACTCATTAAATGAAACTAACCTCTACTCCCCTTTAGGGGTTGGGGGTCTCATGAAAAAAATAATTCTATTTATCTCACTTTTTGTCATAACCGGAAGTGTATTTGCTGAAAAAGCAGTTAAAGACACAACCAAGGTTGACTCTTTTAAGTTTAGTATTGTCAAACAAAACAAAATTACGCCGGTAAAAAATCAGGCCAGTTCAGGAACTTGCTGGTGTTTTTCCACCCTTGGATTTTTTGAATCAGAATTGCTCCGAATGGGCAAACCGGAAGTAGATTTATCCGAGATGTACCTGGTTCATCATACCTATTCCGACAAAGCTGATAAATATGTTCGTATGAACGGAACAATTAACTTTGCTGAAGGCGGCTCATTCTACGACGTGGTTTACGCACTTAAAAACTACGGAGTAGTGCCTGACAACCAAATGACCGGATTGAATTATGGGGAAGAAAAACACAAACACGGCGAATTGGATGCACTTACAAAATCCTATGTTTCTGTAATTGTTTCGAACCCGAATAAAAAACTTTCAACTGCCTGGAAAAATGGATTTGATGGTATTTTGGATGCTTATTTGGGAAAATGTCCAACAGAATTTAGTGTAGATGGCAAGAAATATTCGCCACTTACGTATTTCCAATCATTGGGATTGAATATGGACGATTACGTTTCGGTGACTTCCTTTACACATCATCCTTATTATAAACCCTTTGTTGTTGAAATTCCGGATAACTGGCGTTGGGCTGATTCATACAATCTGCCCTTAGATGAGTTTATGAGTATATTTGATAACGCCATCAACAAGGGCTATTCTGTGGCATGGGCTTCGGATGTGAGCGAGAAAGGTTTTACACGGAACGGTGTGGCTGTAGATCCGGAAACAAAAGTGACGAATCTACCCGGGACTGATCAGGCCAAATGGTTGAATCTGACACAAAAAGAAATCGACGAAAAGATTTACAAGATAAAAGGACCACAACCTGAGGTAAAAGTAACTCCCGAAATTCGTCAACAGGCTTTTGATAATTTTCAAACAACCGACGACCACGGAATGGTTATTTTTGGAACTGCCACCGACCAAAACGGAACAAAATACTATTTAGTAAAAAACTCCTGGGGAACTGACTCAAAATACAAAGGAATATGGTATGCCAGCGAAGCCTTTGTAAAACACAAAACCATTGATATTCTGGTGCATAAAGATGCCATTCCAAAAGAAATATTGAAAAAATTGGGAATAAAGTAATTTGGATAATCTCTTGATTTCGAGCTATTTTTTTATCCCGAAAAAAAAGCTAAATTTGCATTCCCTACATGCTCCTGTAGTTCAATGGATAGAACAAGTGTTTCCTAAACACTAGATCCGGGTTCGATTCCCGGCAAGAGTACAAAGCAATGCTTCAATTACCAATTATCTTTCCATCTTTCATTTCAATAACTCTATCTGACAAAGTAGCAAGTTCCTTATCGTGAGTAACAATGACAATGGTGAGTCCAAATTTATCCCGCAAATCAAAAAGTAATTTGTGAAGTTCATCCCGATTTTTTGAATCGAGACTGCCTGAAGGTTCGTCGGCCAAAATCAAAGAAGGTTCATTTATCAATGCTCTGGCTACTGCAACACGCTGTTTTTCACCACCCGAAAGCTCATTGGGTTTATGCTCCATACGATCGGAAAGTTGGAGGTAAGTCAAAATCTCTCTGGCTTTTTCTTCCGATTTCTTTTTATCTTTCCGACCAATCAATGCCGGAATCATTACGTTTTCAAGTGCCGTGAATTCGGGTAACAGTTGATGAAACTGAAAAATAAAACCAATGTGTTTGTTCCGAAAAGAAGCCAAATCCTTTTCGCCTAACCTGCTAAAATTAATTCCATTAACCATTATTTCTCCTTCATTCGGTTTATCAAGCGTACCCAAAATTTGTAACAAGGTGGTTTTGCCCGCCCCGCTTGGTCCAACAATCGAAACTATTTCACCAACAGCAATGGATAATTCAACCCCTTTGAGCACTTCCAGGTCGCCGAAACTTTTACGTATATTTTTTGCTTTTATCATTTTAGCAGTGTTTTCCAAAATTTTGTACAAAGTTATACGTTTCAAGGAATAAACCTATATTTTCTGCTAAAAAAAAATGTACCTTTGTGCTGTAAAAGAATAATTTAAACCCATTTTTTGAGATTTTATGTTTTCTGATTCGGATTTAGGAACTATTGAATTCACCTGGAATGAACGGTCGAAGCACATACGTGTACGCATTTTGAGTAAGGGATTAAAAGTTACTTTAGCACCAGGCTCCACCGAGAAAGAAGCAATGAAATTCATCAATTCCATTCGCTCAAAACTGATTCTAAAACAGCAAAAACTCGAAAAAGGGCTCGAAAAGCGGAATATTCTGATCGATGAAAAGTCCAGTTTGCAAACGCTGACTTTTGCCGTGGAAGTGAAACCTGCAAGTCGAAAAAATATTTATTTCTCACTAAAATCCGGTATACTTAAGATCGAATTTCCTACTGGAACAGATTGCTTAACCCCTGAAAACCAGCAATTTTTCTGGAATGGAATCAGTTATTTTATGCGTAAAGAAGCCAAGCGCTTATTGCCTGAACGCACAAAACAATTGGGCACTAAATTCGGTTTTGTATTTACGGATCTGAAAATTCAATCGAGCAAAACACGTTGGGGAAGTTGTTCAAGGGCAAAAAGCATCAATTTGTCACTCTACCTTATGCTGCTACCGGCACATTTAGTCGATTATGTGATACTCCACGAACTTTGCCACACCAAAGAAATGAACCATGGCGATAAATTCTGGAAGTGGATGGACAAAGTAACAGACAGTAAAAGTAAAGAATTGCGAAAAGAACTGAAGAATTATCATATGCCGCAATAGTAGAAAGTTTTTAAAGTTCATAAAGTGAAAAGTTGTGGTAGAACTGACTTTAAAAACTTTACGAACTTTCCAACTTTATAAACTCATAAAAAATGAACTGGAATCAACTTTTATCTACCAAACGTTTCGGGCAGGAAGCATACCACGAAAAACGGGATGACGACCGCAGCGAGTTTCAGCGTGACTACGACCGACTGATTTTCTCGGCACCATTCCGTCGTATGCAAAATAAAACGCAGGTTTTTCCGCTTCCGGGAAGTGTATTTGTCCACAACCGACTTACGCATAGCCTCGAAGTAGCTTGTGTTGGCCGTTCGTTGGGGGTGAATGTGGCGCATCGTCTGAAAACGAAAAAAAATATCGAGACACCTTATCTGGAGGAAATTGGTTCAATCATTTCAGCTGCTTGCTTGGCACACGATATGGGCAACCCACCTTTCGGTCATTCGGGTGAAAAAGCAATTGCTACCTATTTTTCGGAAGGTAACGGGCAGCACTTGAATAAAAAAATGACAGAAGAAGAATGGCGTGATATTATTTGTTTCGAAGGAAATGCCAATGCGCTCCGTTTACTCACGCATCAGTTCAATGGACGACGACCGGGCGGTTTTGTGCTGACATACAGCACACTGGCATCAGTAGTAAAATATCCCTACGCTTCTATTTATTCAGACCCTAAAAAGCAAAAGTTTGGTTTTTTTGATTCCGAAAAAGCAGATTTTGAAAAAATAGCAGCCGAATTGGGCATTCCACGCTCACCCGAAAATCTGAACCGATTTGCACGACACCCACTGGTTTTTCTGGTTGAAGCTGCCGACGATATTTGCTATCAGATTATGGATATAGAGGATGCACATAAGCTAAGAATACTTACGACAGACGAAACAAAGGAGTTGTTTTTAAATTTCTTTGATGAAAAGCGAAAAATACGTCGTCAGGAAACCATGCTCATGGTAACCGATGTAAACGAACAAATTGCGTATTTGCGCTCATCGGTTATAGGACAATTGATTGACGAATGTTCAGCCGTTTTTGCTGAAAATGAAGAAGCTATTCTCGACGGCACGTTCACGTCAACACTTATCAAGAAACTTCCGAAACAATCGGTGGAAGCGTATGAAAATTGTTCCAAAACGGCATTTAAAAAAATATACCGTTCACAGGAAGTACTTGATGTTGAGTTAGCCGGTTATAAAATTATTCTTACCCTGCTGGAACATCTGGTGGCAGCAGTATTGAACCCGGAAAAAGCCTATTCGAAGCAACTTTTGATGCGCATTCCGGAACAATATGAAACCGACAGTCCAACAATTTACGGAAAAGTGATGTCGGTGCTCGATTATATTTCGGGCATGACTGATATTTATGCGCTGGATTTATACCGTAAAATAACAGGAATGAGTATTCCAAGTTTATAAATTTTACAGAGTTTTGACTACCTTTGCACGCTAATTAATCTTCTTTTTACATGACTCCCGAACTTGTTATTTTTGACCTCGACGGCACGCTGCTCGACACCATTGAGGATTTGGCCAACAGCGTAAACCATGCCCTGCAGGCTTATAATTTTCCAACTCATCCCCTCGAAGCCTATCGCTATTTTATCGGAAACGGGGTGAATAAACTACTTGAACGTGCTTTGCCCGAAGATAAGCGTAATGCGGATTATATTTCGATGCTGAAAATGGAGTTTCTGAAGCATTATTATACTCATGCCGAAGAATTTACCAAACCCTATCCGGGAATTTCAAATTTATTGGTTGACATTCAAAACAAAGGAATTAAACTCGGCGTTGCTTCGAATAAAGTTCACGATGCTACCGTTCAATTAGTCCAAAGGTTTTTTCCTGATATTCATTTTACAGCTGTTTTCGGACAACGCGAAGGTTATCCGGTAAAACCTAATCCGGGCATTCTGGAAGAAATTATTGAAATGGCTAAAGTGGAGAAAACCAACGTGCTTTACGTGGGCGATTCGGGTGTGGATGTGGCAACAGCTTACAATGCCAAAGTCCCTTTCGTGGGCGTACTGTGGGGCTTCCGTCCGCAAAAAGAACTGGAAGAAGTGGGTGCAACACGCTTTGTAGAAACTACCAAAGAACTTTATCAATTAATAGTACAAGCCCCCTAAATCCCGCTCAAGGGGGACTTCAACAAAGGGTTGGCTCAAAATTTAATTGTAAATCGTAAATTAATAAATCGTAAATTAAAGAATATGTTTAAAACAAATCAGTATTTTGAAGGAAAAGTCGTTTCCATCGGATTGGAATCGGCAGAAGGAACTGCCACAGTAGGCGTTATGGCTGCGGGTGAGTATGAATTCGGTACAGGCACTGTGGAAGTGATGACGGTAATTTCCGGACAACTCAGCATTCAACAACCGGGCGAAACGGAATGGAAAACCTACAAGAAGTTCGAAAGCTTCACAGTGGCTAAAGACGTAAAATTCAAAGTGAAATGTACAGAAGATACGCCGTATTTGTGTTTGTATAAGTAATAACGCAAATGTTTTTATTAAAAAGTCTGCTCCAAAACTGGAACAGACTCTTTAATGATTTAAAAATTAGTAGCAAACAACTCTTATTTCACCACTAACTTTGAAGAAGTAGTATTATCATTGGCTTGTACCTTTATGGAATAAACACCTGTCTTTAATGTTCTTACATCCATATTATTCGAAGTAGTATTTTTTTCAAATATTTTACGGCCAACCATATCAAATATTTCAACCTGTTTAAGTTCATTGGTTTGATTAGCAAAATAGATAGTTCCATTGCTTACAGGATTTGGATAAAACTGTGTTGGGTCAGTTTTAATAGCGTTAACTCCGGCAACATCATCTGCACCTAATTGCCATTTGTTTTTTACACGGAATCCATCTACAGTAATACGTTGAGCTGCTTCAAACTGACGCAATGCAATACCGGTAGGCACGATATCTGGCCCAAGGGGTGTGGCTGGGTCTGTTGGAGTTGTATGGGTCGCTGTCAACGGGCCTATGGTCGGCTTAGCTGGTTCTGTTGCAAAATTGTCACCTGCTTTAAAAACATACAAACTTACAATATCATTCTCGATACCATCAACAACAGTATATTTAACAACGAATAAATAAGTTTCTCCGAAATTTAACAATGCACTTGGCAAACTATCCTGAGCTAACGAAGCATTGAAAGACAAGCCGATCTGCATTTTACCGGTAACCGGTTTAACAAATGTTCTGGCTCTGAAAGCTGTAGCAGCATTAGGATCAAAATAGTGGAAAAAATAACCTCCGAAACCAGTGTTAAGAGTTGCATTTACCAAAAAGGAAGTATAAACAGTTCCTGCAGCTGTTTGAGCAGTAAAGAGTTTATTGACATCCTGACCTGTATTGTTCACTCCGGCAGCAAGACCAATATTGGAACCTACATAACCTGTAAATGATAAACCAGGAGATGTTACTAAAACAGGATTTGTTGTTCCGCCACTATGAGCATTCCAACCATGCGCAGTTAGTGCATCGCCAGCAGTATAACTAAAATCTTCAGTTGCTAAGGGTGCTTGTGCAAAAACCGAACAACTGACAAAAACGAATAGAAATAAATAAAGCTTCTTCATAATACTTAAATTTTAAATGTTTATAAATAAATAATTTGTAATTGGGTTCAACGATAAGATGTATATTTGAAAAATAGAAATGTTACATTTTTTGCATAATTTATTTTCCTTTCTTTTTAAATTGATTCGACTTCTTGATTAATTTGTTGTCAGATAATCATTTACTGCCTTTCTAATTGTTATTACATTTCCGGTAGTCAGTCCATCAGGAACATAACTATTTTCAACCGGATTTTTGTTAAAAAGTGATTTGTAAAAAGCACAAGCTATTAAAAATGTTCCTGTCAGCGCAGGATGTTTATTATCGCTGAAATACAAATTCAGTTGTGGATAAGTATTTACAGTATATTCCCAAACTTTCCCAACCGGCACAACATTAGATTTTAGCTTCGAACCTACTGAAATATAAGCTGAAGCCAGTTGATTTATATCTGCAGGCGAATCTTTTGGTGCCCATGTCATATAAAGAATCGTTAGGGCACTATCTTTTTTAATTAAGTAATCAAGTTTAGTAGCATATTGCAAAAACAAATCAGGATTACTAATTGGTCGGGTACTTTGTTCTTGTAGAATTACCTTATTCCATTTCTCAGTCCTTATTTTCTGTATCGTCAGCGAATCGCAGTAATGATCCTGCAATGTGTAAGAACTTATCGCAATTTTTTGAATATTGTAATTAATGGAATCAGTAGATTTATCGGCATTTAGCATTTTTTGAAGATGGAAATCAACCCCGCTATTATAAAAAGTGAAACTATTACCAATAAACAGGACATTGTAATTTGTTTTAGCTTTATCCTTATTATACTGCAAATCGTTACAGGCATTGAAACCAATAATTAAAACGCAAATATATAAATATTTGATAAATCTCATCATTATCCGATTAATTCTTTTGCTTTTTTCAAATCAATTTCTTTCTCCGATTTTGCCACTACAATTGTTGCCACTGCATTTCCAATTATATTTGTCAAAGCTCTGCCTTCGCTCATAAACCAGTCAATTCCAAGTATCAAGGTAATAGCCGCAACCGGAATTCCACCTGATAAAGGCAGGACTGCGGCTAAGGTAATAAATCCACTTCCAGTTACACCTGCAGCACCTTTCGAGGTAAGCAATAAAATGAGAAGTAACGCAATTTGATGAGAAATATCCATAGCTGTATTCGTTGCCTGTGCCAGAAAAACGGCTGCCATGGTCAGATAGATAGACGTTCCATCCAGATTAAATGAATATCCGGTTGGTACTACTAATCCCACTACCGGTTCAGAACATCCCAGCGTCTCCAACTTTTGCATTAGAGTGGGTAAAGCTGCTTCAGAAGAAGAAGTTCCAAATACAATTAATAATTCTTCTTTCAAAAACTTCAATAATTTGAACAGATTAAATCCCGTCAGTTTTAAAATACCACCTAAAACAATGATAATAAACAAAATACAGGTTATATAGAAAGCTATTAATAATTGTCCCAATGATTGTAAAGACTCAACGCCGTATTTCCCGATGGAAAAACTCATTGCACCTAATGCACCAAGAGGTGCCACCCGCATAATAATTTTAATTACGCTAAACAATCCCGCTTCGGCCGATTTAATTACCGTATATACTGGTTTTGCTTTGTCAGCAACTTTAGATAGTGCAAGTCCAAACAAAACGGAGAATAATAATATTTGAAGTAAATCTCCATTCGACAAAGCATTGACAATATTATCGGGAATTATATGCATCACAAAATCCTGAACATTCAGACTCTTGCTACTTGAAAGATATGATTCGACTGCTTTTGGATCAAGCGATGCCGGATTGACATTCATTCCTACGCCGGGTTTTAGAATATTGACTACAATCAGTCCAATAATCAATGCCACAGTTGAAACAATTTCAAAATAAATCAGTGCCTTGATACCAACCCTTCCGACTTTTTTAGCATCCTGCATCCCTGCAATACCCGTTACAATGGTACAAAAAATAACCGGGCCAATCATCATTTTGACCAATTTGATAAATCCAACACCGAGAGGTTTTAACTGTACCGCAAATGAAGGGTAAAAATATCCAAGCAAAACACCAATTATTATAGCAACAATAACCTGAAAAAATAAGCCTTTGAACAATTTATTCATGTGATTCATTTTTATTTTTTTTATTAAGGACACATGGAACTCGCATGAACTTGATTTTGGATTTAAACACCAGTTTTAATGCTCGTTTCATATCAATATATTAATTAATTATAACCGGAATTTTGCTCCATTTTTCGACCTGTATTTGCATCAATCACCGATTGCGGAATGGGAAATAATGCCGGTGAAGTTGCAATCGTCGGTCCTGCAAAATCATTGTACTTTTGAACTCTTTCCACTAATTTCCCGGTTCGAATCAGTGCATATCTTCTATGTTCTTCGGTAATTAATTCCCTTGAACGTTCATCTAAAATATAGTCGATTGTAACATCAGTTCCGGTAATTGCTGTGGCATGTGATCTTGCTCTTACTTTATTTATCCAGGTGGCTGCTTCGTCAAATTTATTTTGCATGAACAAAGCTTCTGCCAAAACGAGATAGGTATCAGCTACTCTTAAATAGATAATGCTGTTATATTGATCCGAACTGCTAACTTGAGCTGGCAGTGGATTCACCCATTCCCATTTTCGGGTGGATGGCCATAAATAGTTATCCAAATCATATTTTCCGGCAGTTATTGTATGAGCTGTTGTAGTGGTGCGTACAGCAACAAGTTTCCCGGTAGCATCAGGCATATCCAGTGTTTTTTTGATGGCATATATAGAATTTCGGTCATCCAGGGTTTCGTACCAGGTTAATGCCGGTGCTGTTATTGAATACCTTCCGGCACTTTTTCCCCCGTTATTAGTAAAGAAAATATCCAGATTGAGGTTCTTTATTACGGCATCTTTGCTGTAATAGGTTTGCCACATATTCCGTAAATAACTAGCCGGTTGAGAGCCGTAGGCAACTTTCTCCGGTTCGATATTCAACAATATAAACAACACTTCTTTATTGCCATCTTTATAAAACGGAGTCTGAAAAACATCCATAAAAGGCACTCCGGGATTGCTTGCATAAGTTCCAAATCTTGCTGTCATCAACTGATAATCTGTTCCTTCACACAATACTTTTGCTGCGGTTTCTGCTTTCAGATATTCTCCCATAGCTAAATAGGTTTCAGCTAAATAATGGCTGGCAAAAGCTCCGTTTACTACTCCCTGATTGGCATCGCGCATAGGTAAATGATCAACTCCAAATTGTAAATCAAGCACCATTTGAGCCCTGATGTCGGCCACTGGTGTTCTCTCCCAATCGTTACGATAGGTTGCTCCGCTTATTTCTTTCAAACTCAAGGGAACAGCGCCCCAGGTGTAGGTTAAATGCCGGTATGCCCACGCACGAATGACTCTGGCCTGAGCCACAATATAATTTTTCTTATTTTCATTGTCAGTTGCATCAACTCCTTTCCAGTTTATTATTGGGTTCTCGGCACGGTCGATAACCATATTACAGGAATTGACGATAGTATACAACCAATCGAAATCAAACTTGAATACATTCATTCCTGAATTGATATTTGTAGGCCAATTGAGGAAAATTTCTTCACCTACACCATTATTCATAAAAGCATTATCAGTTCCTAAGTTCCAGATAGAACAACGTGTAAAAGGAATACCACCTGTAGCCGGATCATCGCCGGGTTCATAAGTTCGTCCCTTTTCGCCTCTTACCCAGGCATACACTCCATTCATCATATTTACAAAACCATCGTAATTTAAGAGCAAATTGTCTGCGTAGATTTTATCCTGCGGTTTTTCTTTCAAAAAATCATCGCTGCAACCCTGAAATCCAGCCGACAAAAGTACAAAAGCTAATATTGTATATTTAATATTTTTCATGACTTTCAACTTTTAAAATTAAAATCCAATTTTTAATCCAATAATAAAACTCTTTACCTGTGGAGTTGCCCGTTGATGATTTACCGGTGCAATTGCCAGAAATTCAGGATCTAATCCTTTCCAATTAGTCCAGGTAGCCATATTTTTCAAATCAACAAAGATTTCAGCTTTATTAAATTTTATCTTTTTCAGAATATTCTCAGACAAACGATAGCTTAAAGAAACATCCTGCAACCTCAAAAAACTCGCATCTTCGAAAAAATCCATGCTCAGCGGATTGGTATTGCCATCTATGTTTGAAGGATAATCATTGGTTGGATTGGTGACCGACCAGAAGTTCTTATCATACGAATTGACACGAAATGCGGTTTGCCCGGTACCGTACAAAAGGTTTCGGTAAGTTATACCTGAAACTGCATTTAATAAAAAGCTAAATGTGAAGTTCTTGTATGTGAATGTATTAGTCATTCCCGTTACAAATAAAGGATCACGGGAACCGATAATTTGTTTGTCGGCTGGAGAAATAACACCATCGCCGTTTACATCTTTGTATTTTATGTATCCCGGAAAAGCTGTAGGTTGTAGGCTGTGAGCAATATCATCGCCTGTTTGGAAAATTCCGTCAAATACATAATCGTAATTCACTTTTATGGGTTTTCCAATAAACCACTGACTGGCAATATCATCCATATAATTTCCGTTTGCATCGGTAAGACCTACATTTAGAATTTCAGTTTTATTGTGTGCGATATTAAAATCCGTTTTCCAACTAAAATCATTTGATTTGATGTTGATGCTACTAATCTGAAATTCTATTCCGGAATTTCGTGTAGCACCTATGTTTTCACGAATCACGGTATTTCCGTTTATTGGCGAGATGGTTCTGTCGAGTAACAAATCACTTGTGTTAGACCAGTACATTTCGAATGAACCGGTAAGCCTGTTATTCCAAAGTCCAAAATCAAGTCCGGCATTGAGCGATTTGGTTGTTTCCCAACCTAATACTGGATTTCCAAGAAGTTTCGGATAATAACCAAAAGCGGATTGGAAATCGGAGGTCAGGTAATTGTTTGATGACAAACTCGGCAAGGTAGAATATGGGCTGATAGCCTCATTTCCGTTTAAGCCATATGAAAGTCTTAGTTTCAGGTTGTTTACAAATTTCAGGGCTTCAACCGATTTCACAAAGTTTTCGTTGGCTACGTTCCAACCACCAGCAACGGATGGAAAAATTCCATATTTTTTATTTTCGCCAAAAGCAGAAAAGCCATCACGACGCACGGTAAAAGTGAAAAGATACCGGCTGTCGTAACCATAATTTGCACGAAACATTTGCGATAAATGAGCCGAATTCCGGTAAGTTGAACTAAGTTGTGTTGATTGAGCTTTATCCGGCTGGAAATACGTCAAAACATCATTCGGGAAACTCAATCCAACCGTAGTACTTATTTCTCTCAATTCACTTTGAGCACTGTATAATCCGGTTAGAAAAACGGAATGTTTTCCGAAAGTATTTGCATAGCTTAGAATATTTTCAATCAACCAGTTTTCATCAAACTGACTAAGGATCTCGAGTCGTCCATTACTTTGATTTCCTAAGTAGGTATTTCTGCCGGCATAAGTCTGTGTCAACAAATTGCGGTATTCATAACCGGTATTTAATTTATAACTTAATCCTTTCAGAAATGGAAAATCAATTTGTAAATAATTGTTTGTATTTACACTTCGGGTAATATCACTGTTTATGTAATTCAGGGCATTCAATGGATTGATGGCATAAAAAGGATCTTCCCAGGCAAGCATGGCAACTGAACCATCGGCATTATAGGCATTTCCAAGCGGATTCATGCGGAAAGCATCAGAAAAATCAGCGTTCACACCGCTTCGGTCATAATAACCCATCGATGTGTTTGTTCCAAATTTTGCCCATTTAGCTAACTGAACATCCAGATTTGCACGAAGTGTGTAGCGTTTGAAATTATCGTTTTTGGCAATTCCTCTGACATCATTGAGCGACAAGGATACAAAATAGCGGGTCACATCGTTAGCACCACTAATCGACACATTATGCTGGTTCTTTAGACCTTGTTGAGTTGCCTCTTTAATCCAGTTAGTATATTTTCCGGCATCATAATTCGCTTGTTCTAAGGTTGTAAATGTTTCGCCGAATTCTGCTTTTCGTTTATAAAAAGTGGGACCGTCCATCAATTTTGGTAAAAATCCAATTTCATCAATTCCGAAATAATTATCGTACGCAATATTGACTTTTCCTTTCTTTCCGATTTTAGTAGTTATCAGAATGACTCCATTGGAACCTCTTGAACCGTAAATAGCTGCTGAAGAAGCATCTTTCAATACTTCAAGCGATTGAATATCATTAGGATTTAACTCGGTCATTTCGCCTGAAAATGGCACTCCATCCAAAATGATTAATGGTGAATTGGATGCCGTAATGGAGTTTTCTCCACGTATCAACATGCTGGTTGAAGAACCATCGGCACTTGCTCCGTTTACCGAAATATTAAGTCCGGCCATACTTCCCTGCAGTGCCTGTACGATATTGGTACTGGGGCGTTCGGCCAATTTCTCCATATTGACTGATGCCACCGAACCTGTTATATCGCTCTTTTTTTGCACTCCATAACCAACTACAACGACTTCATCAAGAGCTTTTGAATCCTGTTGCAACATTACAACCATTCCTTTTTTTCGGTCAACAGCCACCTCCTGTGAAATATAACCAATATATGAAAATTTCAAAGTTGTAGCATTTACAGGTACTTTCAGCGTGAAATTACCGTCCATATCGGAAATAGTACCTTCCTTAGTTCCTGTTACAAAAACGCTTGTACCCGGAATAGTTTCAAAAGTTTTGGCATCTTTTACATTTCCTTTTATTTCTATCTGTTTATCTGTTTTTGTAGTTCTGTTTTGCGACTGTGCATTGGCAATTACCAAAAACTGAGAAGCAAAAAGCAAACAAAACAAAAAGCCCAACTTTTTAAATAACAGTAATTTTGTGATTAAGCATTTCATGTTATATAATTTAAAAGATTAACAAAAACGAAACTACTATTGATTTGTGATGTAAAAGTTATTCAAATCATGTTTAATAGAAACTTATCAGTTTTTAAAAGACAACCTGAAAAATCAATGATCCAACCAGCTTGGTGCTGCTGTCAGGATATTTTACAGAAGAAACAGATGCCTGCATTTTAAGATTATTCGCTTTAAAGTATTTCGAAAATCCAATAGTTGTGGCTGTTGTATTTTTTATTATAGAATTAGCATCGCTTGCAAATTCAGGTGTTAAGGCATCATAACGTACATCCAGGGCATAACCATCTTTGGTTGCATAGCCTATCTGCGCATTATAGGCGGACCCTAAAGCCATGAATTCGCTTATCTGAGTCGGCAACAAAGGACTGCTTAAAGAAGCTGCAGTATAACTTCCGTCTAAATTCGTGGCGGTGGACTTTACAAATTCACCCAGCAACGAAATACCCCGGAATTTTATCAGAATATCGGCATACAACTTCCGGTAATCAGGCAATTTGATCCCACCGTTTTTATTATAAAACTGGAAATTCCCATGTCCTTCACCTACCGAATTGCTGACTCCGGTGTTATAACTCGCTGCGCCACCCAAAACGAACTTCAAATCCTGTTCGTGTAGTAAATCGGGGATCAGATTTTCATTTCCTTTGGAAAAATAGCCAAGAGGATATAAATCGATTCGACCGGCATATTTTAAGCCGCCTAAATCAGTATCGCGTGAATCGGCACCAAACGAATTTCTCCCATCACCGGATGTTACAGAAATCTGTGGAACAATTCCAACTTTTCCAATGTTGAATTTTTGGCTTGCAAAAACGCCAAACTCACGACCGGTTTGAGAGAATGATGTGCTTAATAAACTCCGATCGGCAAACTGCAATTTATCTTCCATAACCAACATTTCACGGTTATTTGAAACGGCTTGCATTTGCCCCACAGTCAGAATCAGGTCTTTCATTGGTTTATAGGCAATCCAGGCATCTAAAAGCGGAAAACCCAAACTAAAATCTGTCTGAAGAAAGAAACTTACTTTTTCTTTAAATGCAGAACCAGAGAAATTGAAATAAGTACGGTTCACATTGTAGTAAAAGTCCGCGGTTGATTGACTGCTCAGCTTTTGAAAACTAACAGCAGGCTGAATCATTCCACTTATTTTAAACTGATAAGCACCGTCGTTTAGTCCGAAGTTTATTCCATTTCCCAATTCGTACGATACTTTATTTTGTGCATGCAAATCAAGACTTATTGTTTGCATGAATGCAATAATCGAGATACAAAAAATTAATTTTTTCATAAAATTTAATCTTATTGATATGAGTTATAAATTTGAGTTTCCAAAATACCGATATACAGGCAGTTCTTTATTTAAGTCTGTTTTAAGTATGGAAAACGAAACAAAACTATTGGGAGCTTCAGGTTCGAGAACTTCAACTGCCAGATTTGATTTTCGCTGATTCAGAGCAACCACATAAGTTCCCGCCGGAAAAGTCTTGCTAACGGCTTGCGTTTTTACTTTTACTTCCTGTCGAAACACTCCTTCGTCTTCTTCCGAATCTTTTTGATATTCGTATATACTATAATTTTCAACTTCCAATTCGGTTGACTTTTTCAATTCGGTCAGCTGTAATCCCAAAATCTTAAGCTTTTCAACTAACACCACCTGATCCGGCAATAAAATATAGGCTG
This sequence comes from uncultured Bacteroidales bacterium, assembly GCA_903901975.1. Lineage (GTDB taxonomy): Bacteria > Bacteroidota > Bacteroidia > Bacteroidales > Paludibacteraceae > Paludibacter. The sequence goes on along the minus strand of CAIUTB010000146.1, from coordinate 65,837 downwards.
AAGGTCTTTTACGTGTGATAAGGGCTTTTGATTTCCAGGCATCTGCGAGATTTACTTCAATTTCAATTTCTTTATTGGTATCCAGATCAATCATTTTTAGTTTTTCCTTTTCCACCGGATTTGAACTTTTGGCAACAACTTCCGGATTCGGGTTTTCAACTGCTTTAGCAATTTCGGCTTTTACTTCCTCTGTATTATCATAAGCCGTTTTCATATAAGAAAAAGCAATCAGAAAAATACTTTGAACTCGTCGTTTTAAGGAAGTCCGGCCGAGTCCTACACCACGAATTTCAATTAAACTGGAAATGGTATTGGCCAATGCGTACGAAGTGGCACTTGATCTGGAGCTTGACGATCCCTGATTTATCTGAACCGCTCCCATCAGTTTGTCGGTGGTAAAGTAATCGTGGTGTGTGAGTTTATTTTCGTCCAATAAGCTGGCTGCATTGCTTACAAACCTTGATTTAGTATACTCTCGTAGACTTTTTGGAACATTCAGATTGCCGGAATACATAAACATGGCATCAAAACCCGGCACAACTCCATAGCTGCTAAACTGACTGTAATCTTTCCGGTAGGGTTGATATTCGTGAAAATCAATGGCCACATCCGCACCAAAATCACTGAATGCTTTTTTTAGAATGCTACTTTCAGGAATTATCAGCTTGGTTTGATCCCGATTCAAATCAAGCCCATTGGCAGCAGTTCGTTCCAGCATTTCATTGCCATCAATATTAGCCATTGGAATTAGGCCGATTTCAAGCTTGTTTAACATATAGGAACAGCTGCTGTCATTTAAAAGCTTGTCCAACAAATATAATACCCCTTCGGTAGTTCCGGGTTCATCACCATGCAGCGAAGCCTGAATCCAGACTTTGATTTTTTGGTCAGAAGTATTGCTTTTTTTATTCAATAAAATCAACGGAATTTCCTTTCCTTTCTGGCTCTTTCCGATAAAACTCAGGTTCATTAGCCCGGCATGTTTGCTCAATTGGGTATTAACAAACACCATCATTTCTTGGTAGTTTGTAAAACCCTTTTTTTTCTGAAAAGCAGGGGTGTTTATCTCGATATTTGGATCGGGAAAGAATTTGTCCGTCAGTTTTGAGTCTTGCCGGTTTGACTGGGCTTTAGAGCAAACCGACAGTATGCAAAAAATTATGATTAATAGCTTTTTCATCTTTTAAAAGGATATTGAAGTAATTACGTCCATGATCCACTGATTTCCGGTAATAGGAACACCTGCAAAATCATTCGATCCTGTTTTGGCAACCACATAGGTGAGCGATCCCTGAATTTTAAAACCATATCCTCTGCCCAAATATTTCGAAAGACCAACGGTGTAATAATCAGGACGGTTATAGAAGGTTCCGTTATTTAAAAATGACTGAGTATCTGCCTCCAAATGCGTATAGCGGGCATCTACTGAAAAACGATTTTTAAAAACATATCCCATTTGAATATTATAGCCTTTCCCAAGCATCATGCGATCCTTTACATAATTGGGTACATCCTGAACTCCATTCACCAAAAAAGTAGTTGCAGTTGTTCCATCGGTACGTACACGCTGTCTAATTGATGAAGGAACTGAAGCTGATGTTCCAACAAATTCACCTATGGCCGAAAAACCCCGGTATTTAAACACGAAATCCAATCCATATTTAGTAAAATTAGGTAAGGATTCCCGTCCTAGACTATCAAGATATAAAATAGAACCGCTTGTGCCGCCTTCACGGCTGCTAACTCCGATATTATAACTGTAATTGCAACCGATGACCAGTTTGGGCGATCCTTCCCGAACAATATCTGCTTCGCGTGATTGACCAAAATTGGCAAATAATCCAAATGGCAGAAAATCCAATCGACCACCAAATTTCAATCCACCGTGATCTTTTAAGGATACATTTATTCCATCACCATTAGTTACATTCAGATAGGGTTTCAAATAAGACATTTTTCCAATTTTATAGGTACCATCCAAAAACAAACCGAATTCACGAATCGTAGCGAAAGCTGAAGTAACTTTACTTCTTTCTACCAATTGTAAAGTCTGAGAAGCCATCATTAATTCCCGGTTGTCAGTCGGTGTACTTCGCTGTCCAAAGGTGATTTGTAACTGTTTATTTACATTATAAGCTACCCAGGCATCCATCAATATGCTGCTGGATGCATTCCCTGTCTCAGAGGTACCGCTTAAATCAATTTGCAGACCATATTCAATTTTTTTGTGATCTACATCACCCGAAAGTTTCATATTTAATCTGCGTAAGCGGAAACGATTAAATACATCTTTATGATTGGGATCTAAAAAAAGTGTTCCCTGGTAAGAAGGTTGAACAAAACCATCTAAGTCGATTGTATAATCTTTCCCATCGGTAAAGGTCAATCCTTCGCCAAAAGAATAGGAGTGCAATTTTGACTCCTGTGCATTAACATACACAGGAACCAAAATACTTATTATTAGTAATTTAATTAGAATTTTTTTCATGAAATTTAAATTTTCAATGTATGTACCTACTGAGTCAGTTTAAATTTCTATGGTTTCAAATTCCATTCAGTGTTCACCCTGATTCCATCGACTGTGATTCGTTGAGCAGCATCAAACTGACGAAGCGCTAGACCGGTAGGAACAATATCACCCTGTGTTCCTGTCAATGGGCCTAAAGTTGGCGTTGTAGGTTCGTTTGTAAAATCATCTCCATCTGCAAATACATACAAACTAACTTTATCATTGGCAGCACCATCAACTACCGTATACTTAACAACCATCAAATAAGTTTGACCAAAATTTAATTGCGTTGTCATTGTTGCTTGTGCAGGAGAAATACCAAACGAGAAGCCTATAGTCATTTTTCCCGGTGCACCCGATACTGGTATAATGAAAACTCTTCCTCTATGAGCCAGACTCCCAGTTGGTATAGGATCATATATATGGAAGAAGTAATCACTGGCAGCCGAAGTTGCTGTGGCATTCACCATGAATGATGCATAAATGGAATCTTTTGTTTGAGCTCCGAAAAGTTTATTTTCATCAATGCCTGTATTATTGACTCCGGCTGCATTGCCTATGCCTGACCCTACATAACCGGCAAATGTCAATCCCGGAGAAGTAACCACAAGAGGATTCGTTGTAGCACTATGAATAACCCAGCCATGAAGCGTAAGTGCATCACCGGCAGTGTAATCAAAGTCTTCAACTAATATTGGTGGCTTTTTTACCGGGATATCATCATCTAAGATGGTGATAGTAAGCTTCTGATTATCGTTCGAGCTTCCACCTACTATTGATTTTAGAGTTATTAGCACTGTCTGATTTCCTTGTTTTAAATTATCCGGAATGGCAGTTAATTTAGCAGTTCCCGATAAACTTCCGGCAGGAATGATAATTATGCTTGGTTTGAGAACAAAATCAACGCTATCGCCTTTTGCCGTACTGCCAATAGTGTCAAGGGTTACAACTATATCATTCTGCGACGTCACTACAATGGATGCAGTAATTGTTGCTACGCTGTCATTTTCAGAAATGCTGGTCACATTGGATGAAAGGGTAACGAAAGGCTTTACATCATCTGTTTTACATGACAACATGATTGCCATCATAAACAATAATCCTAGAAATAACTTGCTTTTGTTCATGGTAATTAAACTAATAAATATTGAAGACAAAAAAATATAATACTCAAATTGTCTGAAAGTAAGAGAAACACAGAGAATATATCATACTCTCTGTGTTTTGAAATATCAATTTTACAATTGAACTAATTCTTAAAATTTATTTTACAACAAATCTCGAAGATCGTGTCTGATTATCTGCAGTAACGTTTAATACATAAATTCCTGCATTTAATGCTGACACATCCACTCTGCTTAAAAGTGTTAGTTGGCTCAGCACTTTTTTCCCAACTACATCAAATATCTCAACCGATTTAGTTGAGTTGCCTGAATTAGTAAGATTCAAATAACCATCAGTAACCGGATTTGGATAAAATTCAAGTATATTATTGGCATTTATTGAATTTATACTTGTAGCATCATCTTTGTTTAATTGCCAAAATGTTTTAACCCGGATTCCATCAATCGTAATCCGTTCAGTTGCATTACCTTGACGAAGTGAAACGCTGGTTGGAACAATATCAGCTGCAGTCCCGGTTAAAGGACCAACAGCGGGAGTTAGTGGTTCTGTGCTTAAATCATCTCCCGTTTTAAACACATATAAACTTGTTTGATCGTTTAACAGTCCATCAACAACCATATATTTTATTACACACAAATAGGTTTCACCAAAGTTTAATTCAGTTGAATAAAAAGTTGGAGTTGTCGTACTATATGATAGACCAAGTTTCATTTTGTCTGCTGTCAAACCGTTTGCCATGTAAACCTTGCATCTCATAACTGTTGGTCCTTGAGTAGGATCCCATATATGAAAGAAGCAATCGCCGTTTGCACTAGTCGATGTAGCAGTAGCGTTTACTAAAAACGAGGAATAAATAGGACCTGCAGCTGTTTGTTCACCAAAGTATTTATCATCCTTTTCACCAGTATTGTTTACTCCGGCAGCCAGACTGGGATCAACATTTGAACCTACATAACCTGCAAACGTTAATCCGGGCGAAGTAACCAGAATTGGATTTGTTCCGGCTGAACTGTGACCATTCCAACCATGATTCGTTATCGAATCACCTGCTTTGTAATTAAAATCTTCAACCAATAATGGAGAACTTGCAAAAGTAAAACTGCTCATGCAGAGCAATATGAATAAATATATCTTTTTCATTATAGTTCTGTTTAAAATTTATAGTTGCTTTATTTAATCACTAATCTGGAAGAACTGGTATGATTATCAGCCGAAACTTTTAATACATAAATTCCTGAATTTAAAGCGGATACATCCAGTCTGTTTGAAATGCTTTGTTGGGTTAATACTTTTTTACCCACCACATCAAATATCTGTACATCCTTCATTGTAGAAGCTATATTGCCCAAATTCACAAATCCATCGGTTACCGGATTCGGATAACAAACCAAGGTTTGATTTTCATTTAAGGGACTCATTCCTGTAACAACATTAGAATCATCTATCATATCCCATTCTTTTCTGACACGAATTCCATCAACTGTAATACGTTGAGCTGCATTAAATTGACGAAGAGCTACACTGGAAGGATTTGCAAAATCAGCTACAGCTCCATCTGATAATGGACCAAGAGTAGTAGTTGATGGTTCTGTTATGAAAGAATCTCCGGCTTTAAACACATATAAACTAACCTGATCGTTTAATGCACCATCAATAATATTATATTTTAATACAAACAAATAGGTTTCACCAAAATTGAATTCGGTGGCAGAATAAGTTGGTGATGTTGTACTATATGCTAAGCCAACTTTCATTTTTCCTGCAGTAGCGTGGTTTCCAAGGTAAACCTTGCCTCTGAATTGGGTAGGTGAATTAAGAGTATTATCCCATATATGAAAGAAACAATCTCCTGCAGCAACTGTAACTGTACAGTTCACTAAAAACGAAGCATAAATAATACATGCTGAAGTTTGAGCTCCAAATTGTTTATTATCCTTTTCGCTAGTATTGTTTAAACCAGCAGCCAGTCCTATTCCTGAACCTACATAGCCTGTAAAAGTCAATCCGGGCGAAGTAACTAAAATTGGACTTGTTGTACCGCTATGATTACTCCAACCATGTGCAGTTATTAAGTCACCTGCTGTGTAATTAAAATCTTCAATCAATAAAGGAGAACCTGCAAAAGCTAAACTGCTAATGCCCAAGAATACGAATAAGTAAATTTTTTTCATGACATTTAAATTTTAATGATTAATAATTAATTGGTTTTAAAAAAAGTATCGTAATTTATTTATTTAATTGCATATAATCATATACTGCCTTCCGGATAGTAACGGCATTTGCCGAACTTAGTCCAACAGGAACATAAGTATTCAAAACCGGATTTCGTCCATATAATGAATAATAGAAAGTACATGCTATCAAATATGTTCCGGCAAGCGAAGGATGTTTATTGTCAGTATAATAGATATTAATGCTCGGATATTTGCTTACAAAAGAATCCCATACTTTCCCTACCGGAACCACCGGCACATTAAGTTGTTTGCCAACAGAAATATAGGATGCTGCCAGTTGATCTATGTCAGTTAGTGTTGCTTTTGGTGCCCAGGTCATGTATAAAACTGTTCGGGCATTCATTTTTTTTATTTCAGTATCGAGCAAGGTGGCATATTGTAAAAATAAATCAGGGCTGTTTATCGGTCTGGTACTCTGTTCCTGTAAAACGACTATGTTCCAGTTATTGCTTCTGATTTTTGCCATTGTCAACGGATCGTTATAATGTCCCTCCAAAGTATATGAACTCACAGCAATTTTCTGAATATCGAAACTAACTCCTTCGAACGAGGTATCGTATTGAATCAATTTTTGCAAATGAATATCTACACCATCATTATAGAATGTAAAGCTATTCCCCACAAAAAGGACTTTTGATTCAACACTAACAGCAGGAGTTTCATTCCAACCATGATTTGTAAGTAAATCACCGGCCGAATAATTAAAATCTTCAGTCAATAATGTTGTCTGACTAAAAGTCAAAACATTAGCAAGTAAAAGAAAGAAAGATACTATGTAACTTTTAATTTTCATTTGTTGCTGCAGTTTTCGTAACAATTACATTTTACTATTTCTTTGTCTTTCATCATTTTATGTCCTCTTGAAATCACATCAGTCAAATTAAAGTCCGAATCGAAAAAGCATAAATCCGCATCACACCCTAATGCTATTTTTCCTTTGTGGAATAATGATAGGTTTCTGGCCGGATTAGTGGTTATTAATTTGAACGCATCGCTAATTGACATTCCGGCTTCCTGAATTAAAATAATGACTTGCTTGAGATTCAAGTCAACCGGGGCTTTATATAGTTTTACAATTTTACCATTTTCATCTTTCTTGGCCATACCGGCATTTCCATCACTACTAAAAGTCATATTATCAATCGAAGCACCCTTCTCTAATGCATACAATACCTGTTTGTAGGGCAAATCAAATTTTGTTCCACCGGTCGATATATCAATCATTCCACCCAGTTTAGCAAATTCTATTGCCTGATCGAATAGTTCTTTTGTTCGTCCAACATGGGTTGGGGATATGTGGCGGATTGGGAAATGATATTTCTTTACCAAATCGAGTAAAATATCCATTTTGCTTTCAAGTGCTCCTAAATGAATATGCAATATGCCACCTTTTCCTGAAGTTAACCCGCCTACATGCACTTCACGTAACAGTTTAAGGAGTTCGTTTTCAGTGGGGAATGATGCACGTTCATCGCTGATAGCTATTTTACAGCCAATCACTTTATCAATAAAAACCATATCTTCCAGTACACTGCCCAGCATCGTTTTGGTTGGATAACCAAAAAAGCTGGTAAGCATATAAGCACTGATTCCTTCCTGTTCCAGTCCTTTTACCTTGGCATACAAACCCTGAAGAGAACGGGTAATACCATCAGTTCCGAGCATTCCCATAACAGTGGTTGTTCCGCATTGAATCAATTCTGAGATACTTATTTCGGGTGTCATGGACGAAAAAGCCTGTTTCCCACCGGCACCTGTTAAGTGAATATGCTGATCGATAAATCCCGGAGTAACGATTTTCCCTTTTGCATCAATCACTTCAACAGCTATATTGCTGGTTTCAATATTTTCCCCGATAGCAAGAATTTTCTCCCCACCAATAAGAATATCTTTTCTTCCAAGATATTCCGGTGAATAGACTTCAGCGTTTTTGATAATTTTCATCATAGTACCTGTAATTAAAAAATAAAGTGATAAATAAGCATTCCAACCAAAACTGTTGTTAACGGAATCAGGTTTCGTTTGGCCACCTGATAGGGTGTAACTCCGGCAATTTCAGCCGTGGCAATAACAACTCCGGCAATGGGTGAAGTAGCTCTACCGAGACTTGAAGCCAATTGCATAGGAAGTATAATTCCGGCACCATCCACGCCCATTTTCAAGGCAATTCCGGGGACCAAAGGACCAAAGGAAAAGAATGAAGCATTTCCGCTGCCCATTAACATGGATGCTCCGAAAATCATTACGGTCATAACTATGCCAATTCCAACAGCACCAAGTCCGAAATCCTGCGAAATACCCACCAGACTATTGATAAAGCCCAGGCTGATAAGTCCGTATGAAAATATTTCTGCTGTAATAATAAGGCTGATAACGGTTGCAAATACTTTCCCCATTGCTTCCCAGAATGTTTTCAGTGAACTGAAAACTTCGCTCACGTTTTTTTTGTGAATCATTTCAAATATCAAAGCCACAAACAATGATAAAATCATGGCGGTTGTAGTGTCTAAATTGATTGCCGGATGAAAGATAGTGAAGAACTTAGAGAAGGTAATCAACAATATCAATGGAAGTATCGGAAGTAAACTATAAATTAAAGGAGCTTTCGTTTTCAGACTGGCAGTATCAACAACTTCAGCCACGTGATTTTCCTTCTTATCGTAATAGCGGTTGACAAAGAAATATACAACGGCCATTAAAATGGTCAAGGGAATTGCCAGTGGCAATTGATTTTCAATAAAATACTGAACATTTGATTTGCTGATTAATTTGGAAGCCAATGCTGTATTTGCCGACGCCGGTCCCATATCAAATACTGTACAGGCAACAATTACCGAAACAGCCGACGTTTTACTAACGCCCAGACTTACTAATACAGGAAAAATTGAAGCAACTAATAGCAGTCCCAATCCTGCAGCAGAAGGTGTGGTAATAAATAAAAGTTGTCCGATTGGAATAACTAATGATGCCGCCAGATAAGGTGTTTTTTTGAAAATAGAGAGTGGTTTCATCGCAAGATAAACGAGTGTATCGCTTGCTCCGATTTTTTTCATATAAGCTACGTAACCGCCAATAGTCATAATCATAAGTCCGACATCAGCTCCCTTCGAACTCAATGATTCTTTAATCAGTTCGAAAAGATCAAAAAACTTAAGGTTAGTTGGGTCTTTCAATCCCGGCAACTTAAAGCCCATAATCAATGCAAAAGCCATCATGACTAATCCACTAAAAAGCAATACAGCTTGAGCATTGTATTTTTTATAGAGCAAAAATGCTACTATAACAATGAATATCAAACTAATGATAGTTCCGATTACTTCCATAATGATTAATCCAAGGTTAAAAAAGATTAGTTATCGACTCCAAATTTCATTATCTATATAATCAACGTGATGTGAAAAATATACATTTTTGAAAGTTCGGGTATATAACTATGGCAAAGAAACCCGATTTATTATTATCTTTGCCATACCAATTATATTTATTTATACATACCAATATGGAAGATATATTGACCAGAATTTCCAATGCATATAATGAAATGAATTTGAGAAAAGTCTCAAAAGGCTATAAAATAGGGCTTTATCAACGTATTCACGGACTCATAAAAGAAGCAATTTTGAATAATGATATTCCCGAAGGCAGTATTTTACCTTCTACCCGTCAACTTGCTGCAAAATTAAAAGTTTCACGAAGCACAATTATTAAAACATACGAATTGCTCCTGTATGAAAACTTTATCGAATCAACTACTGGTTCAGGGCATAAAGTAAAAGGAGTTGTTCTGGAAATTTCACCACCCAAAAGCCATAATTTCAGTCAGTTTGGGTATCCTGATTTATCTGAGACGGGTAAATCATTTCAGAAAAACATAACTTTAATAAATAGTACCGACGACACGGATATAGCATTTCGTCCGGGCTTGCCGCCCCTTGATATTTTTCCGGTTAATCAATGGAAAAATCTCAGTAATCTTTACTGGAGAAATATCAAATCATCAGGTCTGTCGTATTCCGCATCATCCGGCACCGACCAATTAAAAAAATCGCTGGCCAATTATTTGAATTTTAGTCGCAATATTAAATGCGACCCTCGTCAGATCATCATTGTTTCCGGCTCTTTGCAATCGCTTTACATCATAGGAAACGTACTACTAAATCCGGGTGATTGTATGACCATGGAAAATCCAACTTTTCCCAATGTTATTTCAATTTTCAAAGGATTACAATCCAATATTCAAACAGTATCAATAGATGAGGATGGGTTAAAAGTGAGTGAATTGACTCAACCCGGTCATATCCAATCCAAACTGATTCATACAGTTCCCTCCTGTCATTATCCTACCGGAGTGAGAATGACGCTAAATAGAAGGCTGGAACTCCTTAAATGGGCCAACGAGCACAATACTATTATTATTGAGAATGATTATGAACACGAAGTAAATAATTACAAAGATTTTATACCCTCCTTATTTAGTTTGGACACGCAGCAAAGAGTCGCTTTTTTTGGCACATTTAATCGGCTGTTACATCCTTCCATTCGGGTAGGTTATATGGTTGTTCCTTTTTATTTGCTCGATTCTGTGGAAGCATTACTCAAACATTCACATCGCTTTGTTCCTTCTTCCATTCAGGTAGTTTTGAGCCAGTTTATTGAGCGAAATTATTTATATAACCACGTTAAGAACGTTATTGAAATAGCAGAGGAACGTAAAAAACTGTTTTGTGAAACCTTTGAAAATAGTTTTGGAGATGCTGTTTTACTTGAAAAAAGCGATATTAGGAGTCTTCATGTTTTAGCAAAACTCAATGTAGGAATAAAAGACAAAGAACTTGTCGATCATTTTGCAAAAAATAATATCATAGCTCATCCTTATAGCAAGTGTTTTGTTACTGAGAATCCTACTCAGGGCTTAATTCTTGGATATACTCCGGTTCGGTCACAACTTATTAAACAAAAAATTATACAAATGGAAAAACTATACAAAGGGTTCATTTCCAAATAAATAGCCTGCAATATTTAGAACAAAAAAGCCTGTCCCTTAAAGGAACAGACTTTCAAATTTTATACACTTACTGCCGGCTACAAACTGCTTACTGCCGGCTATTAACTATAAACTAATCAAAAGGACTTAAATCCGATAATTTCCCGCACTTCGCGAATGGTTTTGGCGGCACTTTCGTGAGCTTTTTCCTTGCCAAGTCGCATTACCTTAGCCACGTAGTCGTTATCCGCTGAAATGGCTTTAATTTTATCTCTGAAAGGCTCTGTAAAAGTAACCATATCGACGGCCAGTTGTTTTTTCATATCACCGTAGCGAATATTGCAGCTATTATATTGATCTTCGAAAAAACTAAGCGTTTCAGGAGCTGAAACCACTTTCATCAATTGGAAAATATTCTGAATGGGTTCAGGTTTGGCTTGATTCGGTTCAGTTGGGCCGCTATCGGTAACAGCTTTCATTACTTTTTTGCGGATAGCTTCCGGTTCATCAGCTAAGAAAATAGCATTTCCCTCGCCCTCCGATTTACCCATTTTGCCTGTTCCGTTCAGTCCGGGAATTTTCACCAATTCATTACCGAAGTTAAATGCTTTTGGTTCAGGGAAATATTCCACATTATACAGACGGTTGAAGCGGTTGCTAAACTGACGAGTCATTTCCAGATGTTGTTCCTGATCTTTTCCAACCGGCACTTTGGTGGCTTTGTGAATCAGAATATCTGCCGCCATTAGCGTAGGATAAGTCAGCAATCCGGCATTCACGTTTTGGGGTTGTTGACGGATTTTATCTTTAAACGAAGTACAACGTTCCAATTCGCCGATATAGGCATTCATGTTCAGAAACAGATAAAGTTCGGCTGTTTCAGGCACATCGCTTTGAATATACAGCGTGCATTTTTCGGGATCGAGACCGGCAGCCAAATATTCCACCATTACCTGACGCACATTTCCGTACAGGTCTCCGGGAGTTGGGTGTGTTGTAAGTGAATGATAATCAGCAATGAAGAAATAACAATTGTGCTCATTCTGCATGCTTATGAAATTGCGCAATGCGCCAAAGTAATTTCCTAAGTGAAGGTTTCCGGTTGGGCGTATGCCGCTAACTACTGTTTCCATAATGACAGCCTGCCCCTAAAGGGACAATAAATTAAAAGTTTGAATTGGGTATGTTATTTGTCTGATAATAAAAAAATTTTAAAAAGCTGAGAGTCATTAAATTTACATACACTTTAGGTACGAACTTACTTTTTAATAAACGGATGCAAAGATATAACATTTGAAGGAAATATGTGATATGTATTTACTGAAAAGCCACTTTCTAAGCAAATGGAGTTTTATTCAAAAGGCAGTTTGTGTGAATGAATGAGTTCTTCAGACATTCTGAGCAATAGAAAAGTCCTTCCATAGTTACCGGCAATTTCAGGCTTTCTGTATTTTTGAATTCCGGTTGATAGGTTTCAAAAAAAAGATTAACTTTGCCTTGATTAGAAATTGAATTGGAACTTGAGCAAAGACAACAAGAGTTTTTAAATAATAATTCCCATTTTAGGGGTATAGAACTATATTATGAGTAAGATAACACTGGAAAATATGGAGTTTCACGCCTTTCACGGCTGCCTGGAACACGAACAAACACTTGGAAATACATTTATTGTTAGTTTAAGCCTTGAGTTGGACACTGCTTTAGCAGGACAAACAGACAATTTAGGGCATACGCTTAATTATCAATTGGTTTATGATGTGCTGAAGACTGAAATGGAAATTCCGTCGAAACTGATTGAGCACATTGGCAAACGCATGTTGGATAGCGTTTTCAATTCATTTCCGCAAATTTTGGAAGTTAACCTAAAACTTTCGAAGCTGAATCCACCGCTTGGTGGAAAAGTGGATCGGGTGACGATTGAGCTTCACATGAAACGTTAATCACATAAAATAAATGCTTTTCTCCTGACTGAGAAAAGCATTTATTTTTATAGTTTTGTGTGTCATTTGTAAAGCATTTTCAGTACATAATAAACCAAAAATGCAGGCCAGGCAATGGCTTTACCTAAGCCAATGACTCCTAACCAGAATGTGGTGGCACGTGCAATAAAAAAAACTGCAGCACCAATAAATCCTAATCCGTAAACTGCTCCACCTGTTGCATTAGCTTGACGGTGGTAGTTTTTGCAGTTGCAATCACATTTTTTTTCTTCTTCCATATCAGATTAATTTAAGATGTAGGGCAAAGATAAATAATTTCTACTAAATCTGAATTTGAAACTGAATTTTATTTATATAATCGTTCGCGTATAGCCTTAATTTCATCGGAAGTCACATAATCGTCATAATCCATTTGTTTATCGATAATGCCATGTGGAGTCAATTCAATGATACGGTTACAAACGGTTTGAATAAACTCCCGGTCATGCGAAGCCATCAATACATTCCCCTTGAAATTCACCAGTGTATTGTTGAAAGCCTGGATGGATTCCAGATCGAGGTGATTGGCCGGAGAATCGAGCACCATGACATTGGCATTACGAAGCATCATCCGGGATATCATACAACGCATTTTTTCACCTCCTGAAAGTACACTTGCTTTTTTGTAGATCTCTTCCCCTGCAAAAAGCATTTTACCCAGATAACCCCGAATAAATCCTTCGGTGGTGTCATCGGAAAACTGACCCAGCCAGTCAACTAATTTTAAATCGGTATTGAAAAATTCAGAATTATCAAGTGGCAGGTAAGCGTGCGTTATGGTAATTCCCCAGTTATAGGTTCCCTGGTGATTTTTGTCATGCTCATTTATTATTTCAAAAAAAGCAGTCATAGCACGTGGATCACGTGACAAGAATACGATTTTGTCACTTTTTTCAACATTAAAATTTACATCATTGAATAGTACTGTTCCATCATCGAGGGTTTTACCCAGCCCGGCTATTTCGAGTACCATATTTCCTGGATCACGATCGGGTGTGAAAATAATTCCCGGATATTTACGAGTTGAAGGCTGAATTTCATCGATATTAAGCTTCTCAAGCATTTTCTTACGACTGGTAGCTTGTTTCGATTTAGCCACATTGGCACTGAACCTGCGAATAAATTCTTCCAGCTCTTTCTTTTTTTCTTCTGCTTTTTTATTCTGATTTTGTTGTTGACGTAATGCCAGCTGACTTGATTCGTACCAGAACGAATAATTTCCGGCAAATGACTGTACTTTTCCAAAATCAATATCCACCGTGTGAGTACTCACTGCATCGAGAAAGTGACGGTCGTGAGAAACAACCAACACGGTATTTTCGTAATTCGCCAGATAATTTTCCAACCACATCACGGTATCCACATCTAAGTCATTGGTAGGTTCATCGAGCAACAAATTGTCCGGTTTTCCAAACAAGGCACGTGCCAACAAAACCCGCACCTTTTCCATACCGCTGAGTTCTTTCATCAACTGGTAGTGCAAATCTTCCTTGATTCCCAACCCACTCAACAACGAAGCGGCATCGCTTTCGGCATTCCAACCGTTCATTTGAGAGAATTTGTCTTCCAACTCAGAAGCACGTAGTCCATCCGCATCGCTAAAATCATCTTTCAGGTAAATGGCATCTTTCTCATCTTTTATTCTCCAAAGCACGTCATGACCCATCATGACCGTATCAATAACCGTAAATTCATCAAATTCAAAGTGATCTTGTTTTAAAACAGAGAGACGTTCACCGGGACCAAACTGAATAGTTCCACGTGTTGCGTCTAAATCACCGCTTAAGATGCGGATAAGGGTGGATTTACCGGCACCATTGGCACCGATAACACCATAGCAATTGCCTGCGGTAAATTTAAGGTTTACGTCCGAAAATAAAACACGTTTGCCAAATTGAATGGCTAAATTAGAAACTGTAATCATAATTAAAGAAGGCCCCTAAATCCCCCTAGGGGGACTTGAAGATATTTTTATTTTTATTAAATACTTGAAAATCTGATTAAAACCATATATATCATAAACAAGAATAGAACTTATCTGAATTACAGATTTGTTCTATTCATTTTTAATTTGTGATTTAAGTCCCCCTTGGGGGATATAGAGGCAGTTATTTATTTGATAATTCCCAGTTTACGGGCATCACGTGATATTTTTTCAATTGATTCGTCAATCTGGTCAAAAGTATGTGTTGCCATTAAAGAGTAGCGAATCAGCGAATCTTCGGAAGGTACGGCAGGCGAAACAACCGGATTCACAAATACACCGTCATCCATCAACATTTTCGTAATCTGGAAGGTTTTCATGTTATCTCGAACATAAAGCGGAATAATTGGCGTTTGTGTATGACCGATTTCAAATCCTGCTTTCAAAAAACCTGCTTTTGCACGGTTTGTATTAGCCCACAATTGATCTTTTCTCCAGGGCTCTTCAGCCATAACATCCAAAGCCGCTAACACACAACCTGTTGAGGCTGGCGTAATAGAAGCACTGAAAATAAGTGTGCGTGAATTATGCTTCAGGTAATTGATTATATTTTCATCGGCAGCAACAAAACCACCAATAGTTCCCAAGGATTTGCTGAAAGTTCCCATGATCAGGTCCACATCATTCGACACACCGAAATGTTCACAAACTCCTGCACCCGTTTTTCCGAAAACTCCTAATGAATGTGCTTCGTCAACATAAATAGAAGCATTATATTTTTTTGAAAGTGCAACAATTTCAGGAAGCTTAACCACATCACCTTCCATACTGAAAACTCCATCAACAACGATAAGTTTCAATTTGTCGGGTTCGCATTTTTTAAGTAGTTTTTCCAATGCATCCATATCATTGTGACGATATTTCAATTGTTTGGAAAAAGACAATCTTTTGCCTTCAATAATGGAAGCATGATCTAATTCATCAAAAATAAGGTAATCTTCGCGACCGGTAACACAAGGTACAACACCCGAATTTACGGTAAAACCTGTAGCATAAACCAATGCAGCTTCTTTGTGAACCAGTTTGGCCAGACGTTCTTCCAATTCAATATGAATATCCAGGGTGCCATTTAAAAACCGTGATCCGGCACAACCTGTTCCATATTTCTCAATCGCTTTAATAGATGCTTCTTTCAAACGAGGGTGATTGGTAAGTCCCAGATAGCTGTTAGAACCAAACATTAATACTCTTTTGCCATTAATTGTAACAACTGTATCCTGATCGGATTCGATTGGGCGGAAGTAAGGATAAACACCCATTGCTTTTACTTTCTGGGGCGCATCGAATTGTCCCAGCACATCACTTAATAGACTCATAAATTTTTGTGTGTTTGTAAATAAAACGGCTGCAAAGATACAAATAAAATCCCTAAACCAAGCATTTTTTTTGTAACTTAACTGATAATTGAATACCTTTGTGCCTTGAAAATTACTATATAATAGCCTGTGAACAAGCAAACAGATTTTAAATTATTGCCAGCTTTGGCTATCAAATCAGAACCTGACTGGAAGCGTTTTTTTTCTAAAAACAAGAAAAAGCTTGAAAGCATGGACTTGCAGATTCACGCTATGCACGATAAAATTTCGGATCAAACCGATTGTTTGCTCTGTGCCAATTGTTGTCGCTCGTTAGGACCACGTATTACCGATAAGGATGTGGAGAAAATGGCTAAAGCACTACGAATGAAACCGGTTGATGTTATTTCAAAATATCTTCGGGTTGACGAAGACAATGAGTTGGTTTTTCAATCAATGCCCTGTCCGTTTCTGGGCGATGATAATTATTGCAGTATCTACGAAAATCGCCCAAAAGCCTGTCGTGAATATCCACATACTGACCGGAAACGGTTTTTCCAACTTTACAATTTGTCCATTAAAAATGCCTACACTTGTCCGATAGTGTATGAAGTATTGCAAGAAATAATAAAAACAAACCCCTAAATCCAACAGGAGGAGCTTGAGTTTGTTTATGATAAATATTTTCAATAATACTTCTTATCCGGCTTTAGGCTTAAGGTCTATTCTATCGGAATAGTTCTTTTAATCCGCTGATCCAGCGAAGTAAGTGTTTCGGTGGTAGCCACACCAGGTATTTCCTGAATTTTTCCGTTCAACAATTCCATCAAATGCTCGTCATTTTTAGCATAAAGTTTTATCAGAATGGTATACGAGCCAAGCGTATACTGAGATTCAACAATTTCAGGGATTTTTTCCAGTTCCTTAACCACTTCCTTGTACATAGAGCCACGTTCGAGCGTGATACCAATGTAGGCACACATTTGGAAACCCAGCATTTTGGGGTTTACAGTATAGCCTGAACCGGTAATTACATCAATATCAATTAAGCGTTGAACACGTTGATGAATGGCAGCGCGTGACACACCACATAATTCGGCCACATCTTTAAATGGCATACGCGCATTCTGAGTAATAATCTGCAAAATCTTGCGGTCTAATTGATCTATTTTTTCCATAATACCTTGATTTGTGTTTATCATTTAGGCAGCAAAATTACATAATATAAATGGAAATTGAAAGATATTTATATTTATTGTTGAATAAACAGGAATATTCGATAGAGATTTGTTTATATCGCTTCGCTTTTTGACAAAATAAAAGCCGGGGTGAAAATCACTCCGGCTTATAATTATTTATCGAACAAAAACTATCGTCTCTGTTGTTGCATTTGTTGTTGAACCTGTTGCATTTGCTCTGGAGTCAACTGTTGTTGTGCAGCTTGTTTTTCAATTGAAATCAATTCCACTTCGAAAATCAATGCCGAGAAAGGTTTGATTTTACCACGATCGGCTGAGGCATAAGCCAATTCCTGAGGAATATATAATTTGTATTTTGAACCTACAGGCATTAGTTTTAACGCTTCTGTCCAACCTTTAATTACCTGATTAGCCTGGAATACGATTGGGTCTTTACCGGTGTTGCTATCAAACTCAGTACCATCAATCAATGTTCCTTTGTAGTTTACTTTTACTTTATCGTTATCGGTTGGGAGTGCACCGTTTCCTTTTTTAACCACTTCGTATTGAAGACCACTTGGAGTAGTTACAATACCCGGTTTTTTAGCATTTTCTTCTAAGAATTTTATACCGGCTGTTTTGTTTGGACCATACAATTTCTCCATTTTTTTAGCCTGTAAACCGCTCATGGTTTTTTGAAGATATTCCTGAGCCGTTTTAGCATCCATCAGTACTTTAGAGCCTCTCAAACCGTTTACCAATCCTTGTTTAATCAGTTTGATATCTACTTTCAATGAAGAATCACCCATTAAACCGGTTTTCTTTTGTTCTTTTAAAGCAGTTCCAATTTTAGTTCCAAGGTCAGTCAGTTCAGTGTTTTCTTTTTCAACTTTACCTTTCATTCCTTCGTTTACACCTTCCATAAGTGATTTAATTGCTTTTTGAGCAGAATCACCTTTGATGTAATAGTTTTTCACACCGTCGCCGTTAGCAAGACCAAAAGCATAGTTCAAGCTATCAAGCTGAGTTTTCAATGTAGGCAAACTTGTCTTGTTGCTGTTGCACGAAGTAAACGCTACTGCGGCTACCAAAACCACCGCCATAATTATATTAAGTTTTTTCATTTTTCTGTTTATTATAAATTAGTTGAACTATTATCTAACTGGTTGTGGTGCTTGTTGTGGAGCTGAAGATTGAGCCGGATCTTGTTGTTGAGGCATTGGCATTTTTTGTTGTTGAATTTTCATCATGGTTTTCTGAATAAATTCCTGAGCCTGTTTTGCTGTCATTCCTTTGTCATAACCATTCAATGCGTTTACCAATCCTTGTTTTACCAATTTTTCATTGAATTTAAGGGTTGAGTCACCCATTAAGCCTTTGGCTTTTTGTTGTTTCAATGAGTTTCCGATTTCAAGACCCAATTTGTACATTTCACCTTTGTTGGCTCCGGTTGAGTAAGCTTTATCCAACGCTTTCATTAGGGCGATGATTGGTTTGCTTGACGAATCGGTTTTCATGTAATAGTTTTTGATACCATCACCATTGGCTAAACCAAGTGTGTAGTTCAAACTGTCATTCTGAGTTTTCAGAGTAGCTGTTTTTGCTTCGTATTTGTTGCACGAGGCAAGCATAAAAATGGCAACCAATGCTACCAACGAGAAAATACTTTGTTTTTTCATTTGATTTTCAATTTATAAATTTCTATTTTTTTCTTGTAATGAAATTATTTCTTTGATTTTTTAGAGCCTTTTTTTGCTTTCGGTTGGACTACTTCTTTCACTTCAACTTTTGGAGTAATTTGTTTTAGTGGTTTGATATCCAATAATTCAACTTCGAAAATAAGGGTTGCATAAGCCGGAATCGGACTACCCTGAGGTGCTTGTGTACCATAACCCAAGTCGTAAGGAATAAAGAATTTATACTTAGAACCAACTGACATCAATTGAACGCCTTCAGTCCAGCCTTTTATTACCTGATTTAATGGGAATGAAACCGGCTCGCCACGATCAACAGAGCTATCAAATTTTGTGCCATCAAGCAAAGTTCCGGTATAATGTACTTTTACTGTATCAGTTGCTGCTGGTTTAGGACCATCTTTAGGCACCAGAACCTGATATTGCAATCCGCTTGCTGTAGTAGTTACACCCGCTTTTGTTTTGTTTTCAGCTAAGAATTTTTCGCCTGCTCCCTTTTTCAGTTCTACATCTTTAGCCTGAGCTTTAGAAATGTAGTTTTTAAAGATTTCAGTTGCTACTTCTGGTTTCATTAAAGCTGAATCGCCTTTCATTGCAGTAGTAAAACCTTTAATGATCAGATCTATCGTTGATTTTCCACCGGGAATGCCTTTCAGATTTTTGGCAAAATCTGTTCCAACATTAATCCCCAAAGCATAACTCATAGAATCAACATCATTGTTAAACACTTTTACAGGTGCTATTACAACATCTGCTTTTTTTGCTTTAGCTTTAAATAACTGTGCATCAGCCGAAGCAAACACCATGCCCACAGCTGCAAGAATTAAAATTGTCTTTTTCATTGTTTTGTATAATTGATTTTTTAAATTTTTACTTACTGTTTACCGATTACTGCTTACCGTTTATTATAAACTAAACGATCTCCAATAATTCTACTTCAAATATCAAAGTCGAATGTGGTACGATAGACTGACCAGCACCCTGAGCACCATAAGCCAGTTCGGAAGGAATAAATAATCTCCATTTCGAACCTACCGGCATCAATTGCAAAGCTTCAACCCAACCACTGATAACCTGAGTTACACCAAATGTGGCAGGCTCACCGCGACTGACTGAACTGTCGAATACCGTTCCGTCGAGTAACGAACCGTGATAATGTACTTTTACTGAGTCCGAAGCTTTTGGTTTTACCCCTGCTCCTTCGGTAATTACTTCGTATTGTAAACCACTTGCAAGTGTAAGCACTTCAGAGCGTTTGGCATTTTCGGCTAAAAAAGCTTTTCCATGACTCAGGGCTATTTCACCTACTTTGGATTGCAATTCCTGAAAAAAATCGTTGATTACAGTTTGAGCATCCTCATAACTTATTTCAGGAGCTTTTTGTTCCATCACATCCTGAATTCCTTTTGCAAACTTAGCATAATTTAATGCTGTAACTCCACTGCTTAACAGGTTATTTCCCAAACTTAAACCCAACGCATAACTAACTTTATCCATATATTTTAAAAAGTCCTAACCCCTAATGGGAAATTAAATTACAATTTCAGATTGCTGAATTACTACTAAAATTCCCCTTTGACCTTAGGATTGAACTAGAAATTCAAAAAAACGTTGCAAAGATAGCTGATTTGTTGAAAAATAGCGTGTTAATAATTCAAAATTATCGGGAAGATACCACAATTGGAAGTTTTTGCTGTTTTCGGGAGCCTGTTTGCGGATTAAACATTTCAAAATAAAGCACATACACACCCACATTAGCATTCTTTCCTGGGTCTGTTTTTCCATCCCAGGTCAAAAACCCATCATTTGCCAATAAAACATTGGCTGCTAACTGATACACTTTAAGGCCTACTGCATTGAAAATAATAGCATTAGCCACATATCCGTTTGTATCTGTATGGTAGCGGATAAAACAGATATCGTCCACTCCATCATTATCGGGTGAAAAGGCTTCGGGGTCTGTCCAAACAAATTTCGGATCTTTAGCCACAACATCTATTTCCCTGAATTGAGAATTTTTATAGCCCGGCGTTCCGTAGTTTACTTCTGAGGCGGCCGAATGCCAGGAATTCTTATCCTGTGTGGGTAAATTTGGGTTAATGCGCTCCAAAGCAACACCTTTCGGATTCTTCACAAGTGCGTGATGCCAGTTCGTATTGTAAGTCAACTCGTCATAAATAGTATCTTTCGTGGCATTACAAAGCACGAGTGTGGTACTTTCATTGTTCAACGTACTCCATTCGGTGCTGATTATAGTGCTTTCGGGTGGGCAATTGTGGTATTTTCGCACTGTTTCTGCATCAGAAGTCATGGCGAGATAGCTTTTCGGCAATAATTGGGTTTTATCCGGAATTTTATTCCCTGTATTCAAGCTGCCATCTGTTTTTCGGTTTGTAAACACCAAACCTGATACATCAAGCAGTTTATCCGACTTATTGTAAATCTCAATATACTCTGCCGAGCTATCCGGATTCTCAAACATAACCTCGTTGAAAATCAAATCACCTTGCTCAACAGGTTCAGAAATCCCTATGGTACGCGTGGTTTCATCTAACTTATTTCCGGCTAAATCTGTAAGTCCCGAAAGCTGCAGATTATATAACTTTCCAAGTTCAAAATCAGTACCGAAATTCAGAACTATCGACTTCAAGTCGGTTGAAATAGCTTGTGAAGTCGGGCTTCCGATTCCCTGGTCGAGACTAAAAGCAGCCTTTGAATAATCCATTGCTTCCGAAAATCCAAGATTCAATTGATTGGGTTGAACTAAGCTGAATGAAGACCATAACGGAGCATCCCGATCGGGAGCTTTAGTACCTGTAACAAGAATATCGTCAAAATAATAATCAGAACCGGTGGTCGAGGAGTTGACATACAGTAATCCAACATAACTGCTCTTTTTTACTATAGTATTCTGTACTGCTCCTTCCAACACATAATCTATATCTGTAGCCAACTTGCAGTATAATTTGAAATTACCCTGAGCATCACGGATAACTTTTATTTTCAGTTCACACGGACTACGGTCGGTTCGTTTATCTGTTCCGTCAATAATTTTGGTTTTCTTTGTTCCTTCCTGAAGCCAGAGTGAAACATCGTCCTGCGTATCACCAATTTTGACAAAGTATCCGTAACAGCCCAGGCTTAAATCATCAGTATCGGAAGCAATATACAGCGCCGTATAATTTGCCGACGAAGGATTATAATTAATTTTTACCCAACATTCCCAAACTGCATCGTCAAAAGCTTCGGATGCTGTAAACAAATAGGAGGTCGAAGCCGTTGTAGCTTTTGACTGTAGCTGTAAAGCGGTATTCACTGTAAAATTCGCCGTTGTACCTGTCCAAATTGGGTTATTTATAAAGTTTCCATCCAGAAAACTTTCATTCACCTGTCCGAAACAAAAAAATGGCAGGTAAATCATTAAAATCAAACCTGATTTCTTCATAGTCGTTGCTAAATATATAAAAATGAATTACTTTTGCAGTCAATTTGGTTACCCCTAACCCCTAAAGGGGAATAATGGGAGAATCTAATATTTGAGTACAAATATATGAAATTTTTGAGAAAACCATTAACATAGTTATTGCTTTTTCAAAAAAATACTTTTTACCAACAATAATTTTTTTAAACCTCACTCTTGCTCCCCTTTAGGGGTCGGGGGTCATTTTTTAAAACAATGAGAGTAGCAATTGTAGGTGCCAGTGGCGCCGTAGGCCAGGAATTTTTGCGTGTGTTGGCCGAACGCAATTTCCCATTGACAGAGCTGAGCCTTTTTGGTTCGAGTCGCAGTGCGGGTAGTGTATATGAGTTCAAAGCTGAAAAACTCACCGTGAAAGAGCTTAAACACGGCGACGATTTTAAACCCTTCGATTTAGTATTCACCTCTGCAGGTGCAAGTATATCCAAAGAATTTGCCGAAGATATTACCAAATTTGGCGCTGTAATGATTGATAATTCATCAGCTTTCCGCATGGATACGGATATTCCGTTGGTCGTGCCTGAAGTAAATGCAGCCGATGCCAAAGATCGTCCACGTGGCATAATTGCCAATCCAAACTGTACCACCATTCAAATGGTTGTAGCATTGAAAGCCATTGAAAATCTGTCGCATATCAAACGTGTTCACGTATCAACTTATCAGGCAGCTTCGGGTGCCGGTGCTGCAGCTATGGACGAACTGGAATTGCAATACAAACAAGTATTGGCAAGCGAAGAAGTAACAGTAAGCAAATTTGCTTATCAGCTGGCTTATAACCTGATTCCGCAGGTGGATGTATTTACCGACAATGGTTATACCAAGGAAGAAATGAAAATGTACCACGAAACGCGCAAAATCATGCATTCCGATGTGGAAGTAAGTGCCATGTGTGTTCGTGTTCCGGCACTCCGCGCTCACTCCGAAAGCATTTGGCTCGAAACTGAACGTCCGGTAAGCGTGGAAGAAGCTCGCGCTGCTTTTGCAGTTGCTCCGGGTGTGGAAATGATTGACAATCCGGCTGAAAAGAAATACCCAATGCCCTTGTTCCTTTCAGGAAAAGATCCTGTACACGTAGGCCGTCTCCGCAAAGACATTTCAAACCCTAACGGACTTACTTTCTGGTGTGTAAGCGATCAAATCAAAAAAGGTGCTGCCCTGAATGCAGTTCAGATAGCTGAATACCTGATTGCCGAAGGCGATATCAAGTAAAATTTGCATTTGATTATTTACCAATTACCATTAAAAAACCCTGATTTCCAACTCGAAATCAGGGTTTTTTTAATTAAATTGTAAATTGTAAATGAAACAATTGTAAATGATTTAGATGGTTTTGGTTACCTTCTCAGTCAGCACCATAAAATACCGGGCAAAATTCTCATCCTTCATGTGTTCTATCAACTCCTTTTGCCATACTTTAGCTTCTTCAGATAGTGCTACCAGTTTCTTGTTATTTTCAATATGGTCACGGTCTGTCACCTGAAACTTAGCCATAGCATGAAATTCTTTCAGCCATTTCTCATACTTTTTGGCAAACACACGCTGCTCCTTCGTAAGCGTAAAACTATCCTTTTTCTCGGCAATTAACTCCGCAACACCATTTACACCAGTAGCTGAAAGTGCTGCACCGCCGGCAATAAGCCCTAACTTTTTCAGAAAATCCCGTCTGTTCGATTCGTATCCGTCCATATTTTTTTGAGGTTATTTGTGGTTCAACAATTGTCGTTTAAAATAAATTCCAAATTATACAATACATTTTAAACCATTATTGTTCATTGAATCAACTATTTTTTTAAAACAATTGTGTTCATCAGTATAGTCTAAAGATTATATTAACCTTAGTGCATTTGATAAATATTATCAATAAAAAGATAAAAGATATTGAATTGCACACAGTTTGCTAACGAGTGACCTCGTCCGGTGAACCGAAAAACAAGTGAAGTTGGCACAAGAAACTGTCCTGTTTGAGCGACGAAGGAGCGAGTTTGGACGGTTTCAGCCAACTGAGCGTAAGTTTTTCGAGTGAAGCGGGCGCAGTCAAATACCTTATTCCACTTTCCCTCTCCCTTTGGAGAGGGTGTCCGAAGGACGGGTGAGGTGTTTTTTGCTTCCTTTTTGTGTTAAGACAATTGGAGCGAAGCGGAAATCGCCGACACCAAAATAAATAAACTCTCCGGAGGCAAAAAGGAAGTCGGGTTTTTAGGGGCGGAAGCCCCGGGAAATTAATACAACTTTTTTCCCAATTACACTACTGGTTAAATATATTGAATGGCCTCTTTAACCGTCATTTTTACGTTGATGTTTCTGCTCTTTGCCAGTTGATTACAAACGGAAATAATGCCATTATCAAGCACATCGAGGCCATTAAAAATCTCTGCACTCATGCAGTCCACCGTGCAGGCAAGAATCCCGGCATCACTCAGCGATTCAAGACTTTTTATGCCTGCATTATTTTTACCGATACCGGCATCGTTAAAAAACACGGCTTTTAGGCGATGTTTCTGAGCATAATGTCCTGCACTTACACCACCATGCGAGCCACATACAACAATATCGCCGGCATTTTTTTCGTTTAAGAAAGTGATGCTGTCTGTTACAGTAATGCTCACTCCATCTATTTGCGTTTGAGTTTGTTTTTTCAGGTCAACCTTGCTGCTATTATCTTTCTTTTCATCAATAATAGACTCAACATTCTTATTTTCTGGAGTCGAAGAATAGAAATCAATCCGATTGATTATGTTGGCAACAGCCTCCTGCACTGAATCGCCGGTTTGGATACCTGCTTTTTCGGCTAAGGTATTAGTATGACTTATGATGCCACTTTCCCAGGTATCTCGCGAAATACCAATTTCAGCACTGTTATGATCAACAGCACAAGCCAGAATATTCTCAGCCTGATAATGTGAGAGCCCACTGATACCTGCCTGATTTTTGCCTATACCGGCATTGTTTAGAAAAACAGCTTTTACGTGACAGTTTTTTAGCTTTCGTGCAAAAGTGCCATTGTCACCGCAATGTGATGCACACACAAGAATCGGTCGGGTATTATCGGGTTGTACATCACCTAAACTATCCAGCAATATTACAGATTCAGGTAAATTCATGAAGGGCCCCCTAACCCCCTGAAGGGGGAACTAACCCCTAGCCCCTGAAGGGGAACTAAGTCACTTTCGTCTCCAATATTTTTCTTTTTGGTCATTTTACCTATACAGTTTGTAATTATCAATAGTATTATCTCTTCCTCCCCTTTAGGGGTCGGGGGTTCTTTTCTTACTCCCCTTCAGGGGTCGGGGGTTCTTTTCCAACTCCCCCTTTAGGGGGTTGGGGGGCAGGCTTGGGCAATCTCAATTCCCTTTTCGTATGCTTTTATATTTCCTGCAACAAACTTTTCAGGAACATTTTCCTTTACTATCTGAATCATCTCCTCATGCGCATAACCTCTGAATTCGGCATAGATGGCAAGCATAACGATATTCATCATTTTGCTGATATCAAAATCCGCACTTTTATATTCATCGGGATCAATAATAAAGGTCTTCTTTCCCGATCGCTTTATCAATTCGGTTTTAGATTCAGGCATATCTTTTTCCAGTTTGGTATTTACGCTGGAAGTGGATAACTCAAAAGTACTTGAGAATACAATGCCATCATCTTTCAGGCAATGCAAATACCGCAGTGTTTCCGTTTGCTCGAATGACAACAGGTAATCCACATCACCCGATTTGATAAAAGGCGATAACACCGGCTTGGTTGAATAGCGGAAATGACTTTCGACACCTCCACCACGTTGTCCTAACCCAATTACATCCGATATTTTCAACTCATAACCAAGTTTCATGTAATACTTGCTTAAGAGGTTGCTGAAAAGGAGAATTCCTTGTCCTCCCACACCAGCTATGATAATATTTTTTCCTGTATCCTGCATTTTTATGAATTTATGGCGTCAAACTTACAAGCTGTAGAACATAATCCACAGCCTACACAAAGATCCTCGTTAATAACTATTTCAACTTTTCCGTCCTTGCCTTTTTTACTCTCTATGGCTAAACATCCGATATTGATACACTTCCGGCATTGCGTACAAAGATCCTGATCAATAGAATAAAGCGGACCTTTAGGCAGCTTAAACTTGGTTACACAGGGTTTTTCTACAATAACCACCGAATTAGTATCCGCTTTTACTGCATTCAGAATAGCTTTTTCGAGATTTTCAAATTCGTAGGCATCCACGGTTACAATATCTTTCACCCCAATGGCTTCGCATACTTTGGCAATTTCCAGTTTATTTTCCGGTTTGTAATTAAACCCAAACTCACTGGAGGCAACATGCTGACCACCGGTCATTGCAAGACAGCTATTGTCGACAATAATCGTGGTTGACTGACTGTCGTTGAAAATCAGATTCATCAGTCCGTTGATTCCGGTTGCCCAAAAACCACCATCGCCTATCATACCCACAAATTTTTCTTTGTGATCGGTTGCCACGTTGTAACCATGTGCCAGCGCAATGCTCGATCCCATACATTTTTGCAGCGAATAGGATTCCATATGCGGAAAGCACCCGATTAAACCACAGGTAACATCGGCCGAAGCTTTGATTTTATGTTTGCGTAGTATTTGTGATATGAAGAGGTGCGAACATCCGGCACAACTAACCGGCAGTCGGAAAGGAATACCTTCCATAAGCATTCTTTTTGGTGCGTCGGGAACGAGTTTTTCCTCAATGATATCCGGAGTAAAACGCATCATTTCGGGGAATTTAGGGAATAATTCTTTTCCTATGACCGCAATTCCCAAATCCTTGATATTCTTTTCCATAATATCATGACCATCTTCAATCACATAGAGTTTCTCCACGTGTCCGGCCAATTCCCGAATCAACTTTTCTGGAAGCGGCATAACCATACCTAGTTTTAAAATCGAGGCATCGGGTAACACTTCTTTTGTGTAAAAGTAAGGAGTTCCTGCTGTAATTACTCCGATTTTTTTACCCTTCAATTCCAGTTTATTAATATCGAAGTCGTTGCTGTCAGATGCCAGGCGCTTCATATGTGCCGGAAAATCATTAAAGCATTTGGTTAGCTTAGGATGCTCCGAGCCTTTGGCATTCATCATCATGGTGGTCATGATAACTTTACTGAAACTTACGGGATATTTAACTCTGTTTTTTACTTCGTAAGTGTAATTTTCATCAATGGCAACTCCACTGGTTGTTTTGCATATTACTGATGTAATTTTAAGAATAACCGGAGTACTGTATTCTTCGCTAATCTCGAATGCTCTAATCATAAGGTCCTTGGCCTCCTGACTGTCACTTGGTTCCAATACAGGGATATTGAACATGTTCCCATAATGGCGAACATCATTATAGTCATCGCCCGCAATACGGCCTACATCATCGCCAACCACCAATACCAGACCACCGTTTATCTGACTGCCCGCAGCTCCACCCAATGCATCGGCTGCCACATGTAAACCCACTGTTTTCATTACTGCCAGACTGCGATAACCTGCAAATGAAGCTCCAATGGCTACTTCTAAACCCACTTTCTCATTCGTCGACCATTCACAATAGATATCAGGGTAACGCTGTTGGGTATAATCCATTACTTCGGTGGAAGGTGTGCCCGGGAAACCGGAAGCAACTTTTACGCCTGCTTCAAAGGCACCTCTGGCAACTGCTTCGTTGCCATTCATCATTTTCAGTGTGCTAATCTTATTTTCTGTCTGCATATTCAAAAAAACTCCTCTTATTGTTTCGTGCTTTTATCAATTTTATGATAATTCGGCCAAAAATACTGCTTTTTTGTTGCACTCCAAAATCAAATAGCAATTTAATTAGAGAAATTGTAATATTATTGTCATAAAATAAAGGGGGAAATTTACAGCAACGTTTTGGCCAAAGTCGCGTTTGAAGCCATAAAACAACTTTCGGAAAGGTGCAATAAGCTAAGAAATATCGTTTTTGGGGGTAGGCAATTTTTATAGCAGTTAAAACATGTTGTACATTCCCGCTATGTCAGGACAAGTTTAAAACGAGGCCGTCTGAAGACTAACGCTGAATATTTAATTACAACGATTATTAGAGTAAAAAACTCAGAAATGAAATCTATCATCAACCCACTTCAATGGATTATTTTCGATATAATTCGCAATTTGTTCATACGATTCGGGATTACGGATAATATGTTCATAATAATTTCGTTGCCATAATTTCCCCACAAATCCCAACGCATACAATTGTTTCGTTACGGCCGATTTATAACCCCGAATAATCGCACCCACCGTTCCCGTTGGCCCCGTAGGGGCGAATTGCATTCGCCCATTTGAATATTTGAATTGAATTCACCCATTTTATTCATCGTATCGCATTCGCCATCCCTAATTTTGCCATTTTCATCAAAACGTACGGGCGAATTGAATTCGCCCTCTGGGTTTAATAAAATTATTTCGCCAATCGGTTGGGGCGAATTGAATTCGCCCATTACTTTCTCTAAATCGGGCGAATGCAATTCGCCCCTACGGGCATTATCACGTGTAATATGGACAATAAAATGTATGTGGTTTGGCATTATCACAAACGAATCTATTTCAACATTTTGCCTAATTTCGGTGGTCTTTATCAATTCTCGTTCGGCAATTTGTCCAAAATCATTCAAAATCATTTTTCCATCTACAATATTCCCAAACAAACACACCCTATCCTGAACGCAAAGGGTTACAAAATACAATCCTTCGCTGCTGTAATCATATCCTTTCAGGCGAATGGATCGACGATTTGGTAAGGCAGTGGTATTAGACATAAAAAGTGGGATTGTTGAAACTTTGATGCTCTAATATTGTTAGTTAGACCTATATTGTTTAATCTTTATGATAGGGGTACAATGAACAATTAACCGAATTCAATATAATCAGAAATAAAATCAGAAAGTTGCTCGTTCTCCTCATCAAATTTCAAAACAATTCTTGACGTTAATTTTTTAATCCAAGACTCAATATCTTCTTTAGTGTTTAAATTATCTATAAACTTTAAATTGGATTCTTTAATCAACAACAAAATATCAAACTTAAAACTATCTGTATAACTACCATTTGAGTTACTTAGGCAGTTTTCCAGATGTTGTATTTTTTCACTGAGGTTAAGCATATGAAATTTGTAATTTATTATCCTACAGCCATTTTGACAGTTTCTTTCCAGATATATGGTGGTAGTGGTTCAGCAAGTTCCCATGTAATGCTCATTGGTTTTGAGCCATAATAGTCATTTAAATTAGCTTCGCCGATAAAAACATAAGACATTGTATTTTTAAATTCATTTTCATTGCATTCTCTCACAAATAGTAAAATGATTTTACCATGTTTTTTATGTTCTATATAGGAAAGGCCTTTCCCTTTATCAGGTCGTGAAGCATTTTGAGACTGCCAATGAAATAATGTTTCACTTATTGCATAATCTTGGTAAAGTGTTGTAGGAGAAAAATCTTTTTCTGATTTAATTAAATCTATAAAAAGTATTTCTGTATTAATATCTTTGTTCTCAGCTACACCAACACCAATTTTATTCGAAGATGCACGCTCAAAAGTTGACATTTGAAATGCAACTAGTATTTGATCTCTTGTATACCTGCTATGTAATTTTAATGGTTGTAAATATGGCAATTCAATTTCTTTCTCAAGATAATCAATTCTATCTATTAAAATTTCAAGCACTTCGATAATTTCATCAACTAGTTTTGGATTCTTACCAATTGCAAATAAGCTATCTTCGAGTGAATCGAATTGTCCCGGATTTTGCCAAACATCATAATATAGCATCAGACACATAGTTTTCTCAATTTCATTTAAGCTGTCTAAATTTACTTTAAAATTCTTTTTGGCTAATGATAGAATAAACTCAAAATAAGTGGTTGAACTGCATGATAGCCATTTTTTACTAATAGCTCTATATATTTCGTTTTCATTGGTAGACGGATAATCATCAATTTGTTCTGCTTTTACACATAGTCTTTTCCAATTACCTTTCTTGTATATCAGTTCTAATGGGATATGATAGAAGTTTGAGAAGTTTTTCAGATTTAACGGCAATGTTGTTTGATGCCGATAATTACGAATTTTATTCAATAATTGATTGATATTGAATGCAGTGGCTTTTTGAATATTTTCAAGTATAAATCGTTTAGCTTTCTTTTCAAGAATTATTGAACAGCCTAGCGGTAGGTGTGGAAAATCATCTTCAATTTCTTTGCTAATCGAAGTATTTGTTTTACCTACTAATGCACGAAATTTACCTTCAAAGTCATACTCTGGTCTTGAATTTCCAACAAAGTCCAATACCGTAAGACATTCTTTGCCATCAGCTAATCGAAGTCCACGACCAAGTTGTTGTAAAAAAACAGTTAAGCTCTCTGTTGGTCGAAGAAAGAGTACTGTATCAATTTCTGGAATATCGACACCTTCATTAAAAATGTCAACTACAAATAGGTAATTTATTTCTTTGTTTTGAAACTTTAATCTTATATCTTCTCTCAAATCACCTCTTTTGCTGACCAAATAATCTGAATTTAGTCCTGAAAGGATAAACTTCTCTGCCATATATTGAGCATGTTCCTGTGTTACACAAAAACACAATGCTCTGACGGTATTTATATCGTTTAAGTATTTATTTAAGTTTGATAATATCTCACCGACACGATTATCACTCTGAGTATAAATCTTACTTAATTCGCTTGGCAAATATCGACCATTTTGCCATGTTACATTTGATAAATCAATACTATCTGTTATTCCAAAGTATTGAAATGGGCAAAGCAATTTTCTATTCAATGCCTCAGGTAATCTAATTTCGGCAGCAATAGTATCACAGAAATCTTTAAGAATATCTTCACCATCCATTCGCTCAGGTGTTGCTGTGAGTCCTAAAAGAATCTTTGGCTTAAATTTATCCAGAATTGGGCGATAACTTTTTGCGGCAATATGATGTACCTCGTCAACTATTATAAAATCAAAGAAAGATTCAGTAAGACTCAATTCTGAAATTCTATTATTCAATGTTTGAACTGAAGCAAAAACGTTATTATACTTTTCAGGTTCTATACCATCAACCCATAATTCTCCAAAATTATTGTCACGCAATATGCCTTGAAAAGTGCTTTGAGCTTGTTGAAGTATTTCTTTTCTGTGTGCTACAAATAATAGTTTTGCAGTCGGATTTTCAATGCGGAAATTTTTAAAATCAAAACCTGAAATTACTGTCTTACCCGTTCCTGTAGCTGCAACGATTAAATTTCTATATCTACCATGAACCTTTCTTTCAACTTCTAGCTTCTCAAGTATTTCTTCTTGAAATGGAAAGGGTTTTATATCAAAAAACATTGAAGGTGAATTTCGATCAAAACTTCGTTCCTTTTTTAATGCAACTCTAAGTTTCTCTGAATGTTTTCCTTTTTCAAAGGATTCAAATTCTTTATCTTGCCAATATGTTTCAAAAGTTTTTTTGAATTTATCTATTATATGCCCAACTTCTTTTGTAGTTACCTTCAAATTCCATTCCAATCCATTTGTCAATGCCGAACGTGACATGTTGGAAGAACCAATATAGCCGGTATCAAATCCCGTATTTCGAATAAATAAATACGCTTTTGCGTGTAACCTTTCACTTTCAGTGTTGTATGAAACCTTTATTTCTGTGTTTTTCAAACTTGATAAAAATTCAACTGCTTTTAAATCAGTTGCACCCATGTAGGATGTAGTTATCACTTGCAAATGACCACCTTTCTCTGTGAATTCAATTAATTCCTTTTGAAAGATTACTATTCCTGACCATTTAATAAAGGAAACTAAGAAACATATTTTATCAGAAGAAAGTATCTCTTTTCTAATTTCACTATCAATTGAAATTCCAGCATTGTTACCTGTAAAAAGCTCACTTTGGGTTAAGCGGGTATAGGGAGTAATTTCTTTTAAATGTTTGTCAAAGTCAATAATTCCTGAGTCTATTTTATTGACTACTGCAGAAAGAATTTTAGCCTGAGTATCAATTATATTCTCATTAAAATCATCATCATTTATTTCATCTCTAAGAAGTTTTATGATTTTGTTTGAAACATCAATTTGTTTTTCAATACTATTGTCACCATTTATTGAACTTAATGCCAATTGAATAACACTTACAAGATACAATGATAGCACTTTAGCGGCTTCTGCTTTATCTAAAGCTGTTTCTTTTACAAAGTAAGTATCTCTATCTATTTTATTCAGTTTGGATAGAACTAACTTATTTATTAGTTCTTCATAGAGCCCTGTTGCAAATCTATTTGTTTCCATTAATTTCAAATTTCAACAAAACTACAAATTCATTTTCACATTTACAATAACTGCTATATCAATTTTCAATTACATGCAAAATTCTTTTAATCTCTACTAAAAACTGCCAACAACTTACTATACAATTCCACGCTCAAAATAAAAGCATATCGGTAATATATAAGAGTCTCTGGCTTACAAACGGCACCTTGATTTCCTAACTCATAGGCTGGGGATAGCAACAGTAAATTCTATACCTAACATGTTTTGAAATCTATTAGGTATTCAAATCTGAATAAATACATATTCTAAAAAATTTCTAAGCAATAAATGCTCACATTTTTATAACTTTGCAGTCCAAAACATTAGTTTAATAGTGTGTGTTATTTAAGGTCGGTTTACCCAATCGTAAATCGTAAATTTTTAAATTGTAAATCAAAATAATGGATTTCAACTACGATATAATTGTGATAGGTGCCGGTCATGCAGGCAATGAAGCTGCTTGTGCTGCCGCTAATATGGGTTCAAAAACCCTGCTCATCACCATGGACATGAATAAAATAGGCCAGATGAGCTGTAACCCTGCTGTGGGTGGCATTGCCAAAGGCCAGATTGTACGCGAAATTGATGCTCTTGGTGGACAAATGGGTATTATTACCGACCGCTCTGCCATACAATTCCGCATGCTCAATCGCTCCAAAGGACCGGCCATGTGGAGTCCGCGCTCCCAAAGCGACCGTCAGGAATTTATCAAACAATGGGTACTTACCGTATCGAACACACCCAATCTCTATATCTGGCAGGACACGGTCAAACAACTGACTTTCGAAAACGGAGCAGTTACCGGAGTTATCACCGCTTTAGGTGTAGAAATGAAAGCCAAATCTGTTGTCCTCACCGCAGGAACTTTCCTGGGAGGACTGATGCATTTCGGAAAAAATCAATTAAGTGGTGGTCGGGTTTCAGAACCGGCATCGTTTGGCATTACCGAACAACTAAAATCTATCGGTTTCAACACGGATAGAATGAAAACAGGTACACCCTGCCGTATAGATGGTCGCACCATTGATTTCACAAAAATGGCCGAGCAAATCGGAGAAAATGACTTTCATAAATTCTCATTTCTGGAAGAAGCCAAACGGGAACTTACACAACGCAGTTGCTGGATAACTTATACCAATGAAACAACGCACGAAGAATTGCGGAAAGGATTAGCAGATTCTCCTCTTTACAACGGACAAATTCAAAGTATTGGCCCACGATATTGCCCCAGTATTGAAACAAAAATTATCACATTTGCCGATAAACTATCACACCAACTATTCCTCGAACCCGAAGGAGTCGACTCGCAGGAATACTATTTGAATGGTTTTTCGTCCTCGCTCCCACTTCAGGTTCAGATTGATGCTATTCATACAGTAGTTGGATTGGAAAATGCACAGCTTTATCGCCCCGGTTATGCCATTGAATATGATTTCTTCGATCCTACTCAATTAAAACACACCCTGGAGACGAAGAAAATAAAGAATCTTTTCTTTGCAGGACAAATAAACGGAACCACCGGTTATGAAGAAGCCGGCGGACAAGGATTGATTGCCGGTATAAATGCCCATATTAATTGTCACGGAGGAACTGAATTTACCCTCGCGCGTAATGAAGCCTATATTGGCGTACTGATTGACGATTTGGTAACCAAAGGAGTTGATGAACCCTACCGAATGTTTACTTCACGCGCTGAATACCGCCTGATTCTTCGACAAGATGATGCCGATATGCGCCTGACCGAAAAAGGATACGCCATTGGTTTAGCGACTCAAAACCGCCATAATCAGTTGCAGACAAAAAAAGAAGCACAGGCTATTCTGACTGATTTCATCAAATCCGAATCAATTAAACCTGCTGCAATCAATGATTTTCTGGCTGAAAATGAATCTTCCGAATTAAAGCATGGCTGCAAATTGAGCGATTTGGTATTACGTCCACAACTTGGAATTGAAATGCTGGCTGAAGCGGTTCCCGCTTTGAAGACCAAAATCAATGAAATCGGCAGTCGAAAAGAAGAAATAATTGAAGCAACTGAAGTGCTTTTAAAATACGAGGGGTACATTCAACGGGAGAAGTTAATTGCTGAAAAGCTTCAACGGTTGGAGCATATCAACATTCGTGGACGCATTGATTACAATAGCATTCAATCACTATCGACCGAAGCACGCCAGAAACTAACGAAGATTGACCCTGAAAACATTGGGCAGGCAAGTCGCATTCCGGGCATTTCACCCAGCGACGTGAATATACTGTTGGTGTTATTGGGCAGATAGGAATGCCCCTAAGCCCTAAAGGGGAAAAGGAATGTTCCACGTGAAACAATAAAAAAAACAAGAAGGGTTATATGTTCCACGTGGAACAAAAAAAACTAACAAAACAAATATTCCCCTTTAGGGGTTAGGGGCCAATATGAAAACTTCAAATTCATTAAAAGAACAGGTAAACGCACTGCCGGACA
The DNA here is from genome assembly GCA_903901975.1 of uncultured Bacteroidales bacterium. Taxonomy (GTDB): domain Bacteria; phylum Bacteroidota; class Bacteroidia; order Bacteroidales; family Paludibacteraceae; genus Paludibacter. The sequence continues at coordinate 30,575 of CAIUTB010000146.1, read as the reverse complement.
AACCGGGGGTTTACCAGTATTATAATGTAAACGATGAAATAATTTATGTTGGCAAAGCTAAAAACCTCAAAAAACGGGTTAGCTCCTATTTCAACAAGATACACGATTCGGGTAAAACCAATGTGTTGGTAAAAAATATTGCTTCTTTAAAATATATAGTTGTAGAAACTGAAGAAGATGCCCTCCTACTCGAAAATAATCTGATTAAACAATATCAGCCACGGTACAATGTATTAATGAAGGATGGCAAAACCTATCCGAGTATTTGCATAACCAACGAAACCTTTCCGCGCATTTTCAAAACACGCAATATCTTCAAGAACGGATCGCAGTATTTTGGTCCGTATAGCTCTAACTATACCATCAATTCAATTTTAGAGATAGTGCATGAATTATTTCCACTCCGTACATGCCGCTTGCCTTTGACAAAAGAAAATATCGATGCCGGAAAGTTTAAAGTTTGTCTGCAATACCATATTCATAAATGCAAAGGTGCCTGTGAGGGAAAAGAAACCGAAACGGAATATAAGCAAACCATTGAACAGGTTCGTCAGATTATTCGGGGTGATGCAAATGAAATCAGCAAACGCTTGCTCGACCAAATGCAGGCACTGGCAAAAGAATATAAATTTGAAGAAGCCCATCTGTTGAAATTAAAATATGATTTGATAGAGAGCTATAAATCAAAATCAATTGTTGCCAATACAGTTGTTGAAAATACGGACGTGTTTGCGTACGACGAAAATGAGAACGCAGCCTTTGTAAATATCCTGCGCATTTCGAAAGGCTGCATTATTCAGGGTTACACCATTGAATATAAAAAACGGCTTGATGAAGATAAAGCCGACCTGCTCTCGATGGCTATAGTTGAACTCCGGGAACGGCTTCAAAGCAATTCAAAGGAAATTGTTGTGCCTTTTGAAATAAATTACCAATTGAAAGATGCAACGGTCATTATTCCTCAACGCGGTGACCGAAAAAAACTCTTAGAGCTTGCTATTCAGAATGTTAGGCAATATAAACTGGATAAACTTAAGCAGGAAGAAAAGCTTAATCCTGATCAGCGGGCAATGCAAATGATGAAAAGTATTCAGGAATTGTTGCACCTTGACAAACCACCGCTAACAATTGAATGTTTTGACAACTCCAACATTTCAGGTGCTGATGCAGTGGCAGCTTGTGTGGTTTTCAAAAAAGGAAAGCCCTCAAAAAAAGACTATCGGAAGTATAATATCAAAACTGTTGTTGGTCCTGACGATTACGCCTCCATGAAAGAAGTAGTAAGGCGACGTTATAGTCGTATGTTAAACGATGAATCGCCTCTACCCGATTTGATAATAGCCGATGGAGGAGTTGGACAAATGGAAGTAATCAGGCAAGTGATTGAAGAAGAACTTCAGATTAACATTCCAATTGCCGGACTGGCAAAAGACAGTAAACATCATACACGCGAATTATTGTTCGGATTTCCTCCTAAAGAAATAGGGTTAAAAATTAACGACCCATTATTTAAGTTACTTGCTTCGATGCAGGACGAAGTTCACCGTTTTGCCATCACCTTCCATCGGGACAAGCGAAGCAAGACTCAAGTGGCTTCGGTACTCGATACGATACCGGGAATTGGAGAAAAGACAAAAAACGACCTTATTAAACATTTCAAGAGCGTAAAACGAATTAAAAGTGCTGAATTGAGCGACCTTACGGAAGTTGTTGGAAGTAGCAGAGCATCAACTATTTACAACTATTTTAAAGGGGATTTGAAGGTCTGAGAATTGTGTATTTATTTTTTACCGTATCTTTGCACACAAATACAGTGTCCCAAACGGCTCAAAATTAAAACTCAAAAAGCACCAATAGAAATAACTTATGATATTAGAAATTGAATCACTAAAAACTATACATCAAACTGCACAAAAATTTATTGATCAAATTGGTAACAGAACCATTTTTGCCTTTAACGGGAAAATGGGTGCGGGAAAAACTACCTTCATAAAATCAATTTGCGAAACGATGGGTGTGAAAGAAACGGTAAACTCTCCTACCTTTTCTATTGTTAATGAATATGAAGCTGCCGATGGTCGGATAATTTATCATTTCGATTGTTACAGGATTAATAAGATTCAGGAAGCTCTTGATTTGGGAGCGGAAGAATATCTTTATTCAGGGAATCTATGCTTTATCGAATGGTCGGAAAACATAGCCCCTATCCTACCCGACTCGTTGGTAAATGTGGATATTGAGGAAGGAGAAAATGGGAAAAGAAATGTGCTAATGAGATAATGTGCCAATATGCCAATGAGATAAATTGCAAATAAAGAAAAAAAGAAATGAATACGAAGAAGAAAATGAATTCTGTACTGGAGCAGATTAAATCGGCGCGAAAGCAAAGCCGCGAAGAAGAAATTCAGACACATGGGAAATCGATTAACTATCGAAAGGTTATGGAAAGCAAAAAGCAATATAACCGGAAAAAAAATAAGGCAGACGATGAGGTTCTGCCTTATTTGTTTAATCAAGCGACCAGGAAGTCGCTTGACCCATGTTTAGATTACCAGATAGAAACGCGTTTATCAACCGAAACAAACATTTTATCTCCTGCTTTGATTCCAAAGGCATCATACCATGCCTGTATATGAGGCAAAGCACCGTTTACACGCCATTTTCCAAGCGCATGAGGGTCGGATTTAGTGCGTTTAAGGATTTCCTCAGAACGGACATTACCAGCCCAAACATTAGCATAGGCAAAGAAGAAACGTTGTTCGGGTGTAAAGCCATCTTTCACAGCCAAAGGAGCGGCTTCAGTAGTTTTCTTGAATGCCTGATATGATATCTGTAAACCGCCGTGATCGGCAATGTTTTCGCCCAGGGTAAACTTACCGTTTCCGTGAACTCCGGGAGCCACTTCAATGGCACTGAAAAAATCAGCTAAACCACTGGCGCGATTATCAAAGTTCTTTTTATCCGTGGAAGTCCACCAGTTTTTCAGGTTTCCTTCTTTATCGAACTGACAGCCCTGATCGTCAAATCCGTGGGTCATTTCGTGTCCTATTACGACTCCAATAGCACCATAATTGAAGGCATCGTCGGCAGTCATATCAAAAAATGGATATTGAAGAATACCTGCAGGGAAACATATTTCATTGGTTGACGGTTCGTAATAAGCATTTACCGTTTGAGGTGTCATTTGCCATTCCGATTTATCGACTTTTTTGCCGGCTTTAGCATAACGATATTCTGTTTCGAAGCGACTAGCCCGTTTTACATTGGCATAATACGAATCTTTGCTAATATCCAGTTTAGAATAATCTCTCCATTTGTCAGGATAGCCAATTTTTACAATAAATGCTTTCAGTTTTTCATTGGCTTTTACTTTAGTAGAATCACCCATCCAGGTCAATGCATTGATACGATCACCTAATGAAATCTGTAGATTATGAACCAGTTTCAACATACGTTCTTTTGCTTCTGCCGGGAAATATTTCTTTACATACATTTGCCCAACTGCTTCACCCAACACAGCATCTACAGTTCCAACAGCACGTTTCCAGCGAGGTGATTGTTCTTTCTTTCCGGAAAGTATTTTTCCATAAAAATCAAAGTTTTCAGCGTAGATTTTATCACTTAGATACGATGCAGATTCATCAATCAGTTTCCATTGCAAATAAGCAATTTGCGCAGTAACAGGTTCTGATTTAAGAATTTTTCCAACTTCCACCAGTGATTCTTTTTGGGAAGCGTTGATATCTTTGATATCTTTCAGCCCTAAAGAACTAAGATATTCAATCCAGTTCAACTCAGGAACTAATTTTTGTAAATCCGCAACAGTCATTTTGTTGTAATTAGTATGCGGGTCGCGTAGTTTTACCTTATCGAAAGCCACGGTAGCCAAACGCGTTTCAATAGTCATCACAGCTTCCATATTAGCTTTAGACTGAGCCGGGGTGAAACCAACCAATCCGAACATCTTTACAATATGATCTTTGTATTTATCACGGATGGCCTTTGTGTGAGCATCATTTTCAAGATAATAATCTCGTTGACCGAGGCTGATACCGCTCTGGTAAGTTTGTACCATTTCCATGGAACTGTTCATAGGGTCAGCACCTACATAAATGCTGAAATAAGGATCAAGTCCGGACAAAACCAATTCCGGCATAAGTTTCAAAATGTCAGAGCTTGTCTTCAATTCTCCTATTTTTTTCAATTCGGCTTCAATGGGTTTGTAACCATCGGCATTAAGCTTGGTGCTATCCATGGCCAGATTGTACACATCACCGATTTTTTGTTCAACCGTAGCATTGGATGCAGTTTTAGAAGCAATTTCTTCAATCAGTCCACGCAGTTGTTTACGGTTGTTTTCAGCCAATTTATCAAAGCTGCCAAAACGGGAATATTCACCGGTAAGGGGATTGTTTTTCATCCATCCACCGCAGGCATACTGATAAAAATCGGTATGGGGTGAGGCTGTGGTATCCAGATTTTCTTTTTGAATACCGGCACTAAGTGCTTTTTTGTTCGAATTGCAAGCTGTTGTCATAAGCGCTAATGCAATAATTGGGATTAATACTTGTTTCATACATGAATAATTTTGGGTTGGTATAAACTTCAATTAAATAAAGACTCAAAAATAGAATATTTATTACTTCTAAATACCAAAAATTCAGATTAATTATTGAAAATAACTGAATTTTGCTCAAATATTGCATGGTGTACCTGCAGGTTTGTTCACAGAATCGATAATTTGAAACAAATCGCAGAGATTTTCAGCCCGAAGCATGGCAATACGGGTATCTTTAAAATTTGGAATAGATTTGAAAACGGGAGTAGCAGCGAGGTGACGGCGGCTGTGGATAATACCTTTGAGACGCTTATGATATAAATTACTTTCGACCCCTTCGCTCAAAGTGAAAGGGTCGGTATTTGATGGATTTGATTCATCAATATCAAGCCACTTAACTGAAGCGATAATATGTTGTTTCAAAATAGCTTTTTGTTCTTCGAAAGATAGAATTGGAGCTGAATTGCCGGTAGCAAAAAACTGTTTCATCTCACCGAAAATCCAGGGGCGACCAATAGCTGCCCGACCAACCATAACAGCATCAACGCCATAACGGTCGAAACATTCCAAAGCGCGTTCAGGAGTAGTCACATCGCCATTTCCAATGATGGGGATATGCATACGCTGGTTATTCTTTACTTCGCCAATCAAAGTCCAATCGGCATCGCCTTTGTACATTTGAGCGCGGGTACGACCATGAATGGCCAAAGCTGCAATGCCACAATCCTGCAACTGTTCGGCTAAAACAACAATAATTTTACTGTCATCATCCCAACCAAGTCGGGTTTTAGCAGTAACCGGAATATTGACAGCCTTCACCACTTCCGAAGTAATTTCGAGCATGCGTGGGATATCACGTAACAGCCCAGCTCCGGCCCCTTTACCAGCCACTTTCTTAACCGGACAACCAAAATTAATATCGATAATATCCGGATTTGCTTCAGCTGCAATGCGTGCTGCTTCAGCCATTGACTGCGGGTCATGACCATAAATCTGAATCACTACAGGACGTTCTTCCTCGTATATAGTCAGTTTTTGTTGAGTACGGTTAACGCTTCGTATTAATGCTTCTGACGAAACAAATTCAGTATACACCATATCAACCCCAAAACGCTTACAAAGCAAGCGGAATGCAGGATCGGTAACATCCTCCATAGGTGCTAAAAACAACGGTTTATCGGAGAAATCTATGTGTGCTATCTTCATTAAGCTGGTAAAATCGGAGTGCAAAGGTAGGAAATTTTTCAGAGTTCTATATTTTGAATTGTATTATCTATCTTTGTAGTTGAATTTTAGTAAATCCGGAATGAGAAAAGGAATTCTTATTATTTGCATTTGTATTGGTTTGCAAAGTATTTATGCTCAAAGCATTAAATACTCCACGGCCTGGTTTGGTCCAAATGCCAATCCTGTTCCTGAATTTACAGATGCACGCATTCCTGCTAAAACTACTATAAGTTTGATGGGTGATTATTACTTTGGATATGGCGACCAAACCTCAAACGCTTATGTAAAAGTAGAGATTCCACTCCTGCCCGAGCGGGTTTCATTAAAAATATGGTCTACAGTACTGGAAAATTTTAATACTTCCGGCAATGTAATGCAGATGCGTGGTGCTTCTAAATCTTCTGGTTTTGAAGGTGGTGATGTTTATGTCCAAACCCGAATTAGACTATTGAAAGAGCAAAATTCGCTTCCCACAATTATACTCAACAGTACGTTGAAATCTGCTTCGGCTAAAACAGTGACCACAAGACGTTATTTTGATACACCGGGTTATTATTTCGATGCGGAGATTGGTAAATCGTTTTATACAAAGAGTAATTTTATTAACGAAATACGATTGGTTGGAAATGTAGGATTTATGTGTTGGGAAACTACCAATAGCACGCAGGATGATGCCACTATGTATGGCGGAAAACTGATAATTGGAAACAGCAGCTGGAAATTGGAGAATACACTTTCGGGTTATGCAGGTTGGATGCATTCCAATCGGTATTATTCAAGCGATTATGGTGATACACCGATGGTTTATGCTGCCAGATTCACTTTAATGAATAAAAATATTGATTATTTTGCTCAATATCAGTACGGGATAACAGATTTTCCGTATCATCAAATCAGAGTTGGAGTTAGTTTTGAAATAGAACCCCTAACCCCTAAAGGGGAAAAATAAAGAAAATGAACAAAGAAAATATACATAACAAAACTAACTTAGTTCCCCTTCAGGGGTTAGGGGTTGTTCGTGAAGAAATTGAAATCATGGCCCCGGCGGGTTCGTGGGAAAGCCTTTCGGCTGCAATAAAAGCAGGTGCTGATTCAGTATATTTTGGTATTGAAAAACTGAATATGCGCAGCAAGTCGAGCAGTAACTTTACGACCGATGACCTGCGCGAAATTGTTCGCATTTGCACCGAAAATAAGCTAAAAAGCTACCTGACCGTCAATACCATTTTGTATGACGGTGACCTAACTTTGATGCGCGAAATCATTGATGTAGCCAAAGAATCACAGGTTTCGGCAGTGATATGTGCTGATGTGGCTGCGCTGATGTATGCCAACACGATAGGAGTGGAGGTGCATCTTTCCACCCAATTGAATATCTCCAATGTGGAATCGTTGAAGTTTTATGCTCAATTTGCCGATGTAGTGGTACTGGCTCGTGAGTTGAATATGGAGCAGGTGGCTGAAATTTATCAGGCTATCATTACCGACAATATCCGTGGAAAAAGCGGTGAGTTGATTCGTATTGAAATGTTCTGCCACGGTGCCTTGTGTATGGCGGTTTCGGGTAAATGCTACCTGAGTCTGCACGAGAAAAATGTATCCGCCAACCGGGGTGCCTGCAATCAAATTTGTCGCCGTGGATATTCCGTCAAGGACAAGGATTCGGATATTGAACTGGATATTGAAAACGAATACATTATGTCGCCTAAAGACCTGAAAACAATCGGGTTTGTTGACGAAATGCTGAAAGCCGGTGTGCGTGTTTTCAAAATTGAAGGTCGAGCGCGTGGAGCGGAATACGTAAAAGCGGTAGTTGGTTGTTATAACGAAGCCATTGAATCAGTGCTAAACGGGACGTTTTCCGACACGAAAGTGGCTGAATGGGATGAACGACTTAGCAAGGTCTTTAATCGTGGATTCTGGAACGGCTATTACCTTGGACAACGCCTTGGTGAATGGAGTAAAAACTATGGTTCGGAAGCCACGCACAAAAAGATTTATGTGGGCAAATGTACAAACTTCTTTCAAAAGCTGGGAGTTGCAGAATTTCTACTCGAAGCGCAATACCTTTCGGTGGGAGATGAAATTCTGATAACCGGCGAAACAACAGGCGCGTATGAAGACACCGTAAATGAAATTCGTGTAAAGTTGGAACCGGTGGATAGAGTGGAAAAAGGAATGTATTTCTCATTGAAAACCAACGAGTTGATACGACGAAACGATAAGTTGTTTAAAATAGAACCCACGGAACATGCTAAAGAAAAAGCGGAGTAAATTGCTTCGCTAATAATTCAGATAGGTAACCTTACAACTTAACTTCGTATTTTCCTTCACTTCAAAAATCCACTTTTTAAATGCCGGTGGTCCAAAATTTGCTACCGGATTATTGGAATAACCATAGCCTTCTTTGGGGATAATCAGCATTTTGGTATCCAACTTTTTATTTTTATTCTCATCATGAATATAATTAAAACCATATTTTCCGGGTTTTATATTATCCATTACAATCACACATTTATTATTCACAATAAGTTCAGTACCAACTTTTAAACTTTTTTGGTTTGGGTCAAAGAGTTCGTAAAGTAAGTTGCCATTATTGTTTCGCAAACCAGTGATTTCTACTGTCAGTGTAAACTGAGCAAAAATGCTGAAAGGCAGCATAAATAAAAAAAAGATAAAAGTTAGTTTTTTCATATTTGTAGTTATTTATAATTCAATTCCAATGTAAATAATTTTGCTTATGATAATCTTATATTTAAACCCGCATGTACAAACCAATCAGAAGAATCTTGTCCAATAATAAAACTTTTTGAAACACCAAGTACCGGATACACCCAACCTTTGGCAAAAAAAGATTGTGTATATCCAATTGTCAAACCAAGGTTAGAACTTTTATAATGCATATTATATAAATAAGATGCAAAAGAGGCACTACCTCCTATTGAAAATGGAAAGTTTGATTTATAAAAAAAAACTTTAATTAAACCCATATTAACACCTACAAAATTATTTTTATTAATATTATATCTATCATATATACTTCCGAATGATAATCCTAAAATACTTTTCATACCTTCTGTATGTTTTGAATTATTAAAAAGATAATTCAAACTTACTTGAGAATAATCAGTATTATACATTTTTGAGTAAGAACCCGAAAAAATTATACCATTTTTTAAATACAAACTCAATCCTCCTGTTTTTATTTCAGTTTGTACACTATTATCTAAATTAAATGAACCTGAAAGAGTTAAACCATTTTTGTTTCCAAAAAACTCTTCTTGAGCATAACCTGAAAGTGTACAAAATATTCCCAATATAATCAATCCAAATTTATTTTTTTTCATAAGCTTTTATTGAAATTTTACTGCAAATATAATTACATTTTTAAATAAAAAAGGTTCAATATGATTTATTTTATCAATTGAACCCTATATAAATTTAAATGATTATCCGCAAAATATACAGAGTAGTATTAAATGTTTAAATTTGAAAAAGAAGGGCGTAGCCCTGAAATCTTCGTAGAAAAAAATATAAAATAGAAATTGAGGGGCGTAGCCCTGAAATCTAATGTTTAAGATGTCAGGGCTTAAGCCCCTTTACTTGTATCAATTATTCTGCTACGAAGATTTCAGGGCTACGCCCCTAAATATCACATCAATAAAAAATTGAAATGGAGAAAATTAGTTAACCAATGTGTTAATTGCGGATAATCATTTAAATTTAAATTAATTAACCTAACTCATTTCTAACATCTTCAAAATAGGTTTTACTGCTTTTTCGCGTATTTCTTCATCCACCTGTATTTCGGGAGTTTCCGTTAAGAGGCAGTTATAGAGCTTTTCGAGGGTATTCAGGCGCATAAAATTACATTCGTTGCAGGCACAGGTACTGTCATTGGGCGGTACGGGAATAAACTCTTTTTGCGGGTTATGTTTCTGCATTTCGTGTAAAATTCCGCTTTCGGTGGCTACTAAAAATGAAGTGGCAGCTGATTCGGTGGCATAATTGAGCAAAGCCTGCGTACTTCCAATAAAATCGGCCATCAGCAGTAATGGACGTTTACATTCGGGGTGAGCCAAAATAAGTGAATCGGGATGTTCAGCTTTTTGTTTCACCAGTTTTTCAACAGAGAATTGCTCGTGTACATGGCATGCTCCGTCCCATAATAACATCGAGCGTCCGGTTACGCTGTTGATATAATTTCCGAGATTTCTATCCGGTCCAAAAATTAATTTTGCATCGTTGGGGAACTTATCTACAATTTTCTTTGCATTGGTCGAAGTTACCACCACGTCAGTAAGCGCTTTTACGGCCGCTGTGGTATTTACGTAAGAAATAACCGTATGGTCAGGGTGAGCCTTAGTAAATGCTTCAAACGCGTCGGCAGGGCAGCTGTCGGCCAGCGAGCAGCCTGCATTCAAATCGGGAACCAGTACTTTTTTGGTTGGAGAAAGAATTTTGGCTGTTTCGCCCATAAAATGAACACCACAAATTACAATGATGTCGGCATCAGTTTTGGCAGCTTTCTGAGCCAGTGCCAGACTGTCACCAATCACATCGGCAATGTCCTGAATATCGCCCATCTGATAGTAGTGAGCCATAATCACAGCGTTCTTTTCTATTTTGAGTCGGTTGATTTCCGATATAAGAAAACCCCTATCCCCTAAAGGGGAATTGAAGTTAGTTTCGTTTTGTATATTTTCTTTATTCATTTTCTTTAATTTTCCCCTTTGGGGGTTAGGGCAAATAAGTTTTCAAACAATTCATTATAATATTATTCTTTTAAATTTTAAAAAAAACTTTATGAAGATAATAATAGGGTGTTGATAAGGTTGATAAATATATTAAGAAAAATTTGTATATTATTTTATTAAAAATTAGGGTATAGCTTTCAACAAAAAAAAGATACTCTTTTACTTGAACAACAGAAAAATACATACTTTATCAACATCCTGTTAGTAACCGCAAAGTTAGAAAGTTTTTGTCAACCCGAATGCTGATAACAGTAAAAAACCGGTTAAAAAATAGATGTAAAAAAACTGCTAACTTATTTGGTGATATTAAAACAATCGATAAGAGAATGTGTTTTTGAAACCAGCAAATTTATTTTTAATATTTCTTTCAGATGTTTAGCAACACTTATCAACAAGTTATTATTCAACAGTAAACAGTAAGCGGTAAGCAGAAATGAAAAAACCGAAAAGGAATAGACATTCAATCCTTTTCGGTTTATATAGTTTAATAAGTTTTTTAGGTTATTTTGTTTCAAAAAACCCATTTGCCTTGTACCAGTCGTAGGCATCGTCAATCATTTTTGGAACAGAAACAAGCTTATAATCAAGATCTTTAATAGCTTTTGAACTGTCATACCATGCATTAATCGACATATAGCGGGCATTTCCGGGATCCATTTCCGGAGCTTGTCCGCTGAACCTTGAAATAAACTGCATCAGCCAACCATAAAAAACAAAAAGTGCTCGACCTAAAATTAAATCAGGAGCTTTTTTGTTGAACTTTCCGGCAATTAAATCGAATAAAGCCTTGTAGCTAATATTTTCGCCTGCACATATATATCCTTCGCCCGGAATACCTTTCAATGCAGCAGCAATTTCCGCTTTAGCCACTTCGGTTACGTGACAGAAACTTGCTCCACCAGCCGGACAACAGGGAACTTTAGCATCACGAAGTTCAAAAAATAACCGTCCATACTGTAGTGTAAAGTCATAAGGACCTATCATGCTGCCTGGATAAACCACCACTACTTCGAGCCCTTTTTTATTGTATTCCAATACCCGTTTCTCCCCTTCACGTTTCGTGTCGGAATAATTATAGCCGGTATTTGCAAAATTATAGTCTGTCCATTTTTCATCTGCTAAACCATTGGGGTTACAGCCAAAAACATCCACTGTGCTGGTGTGAATAAGGCGTTTTACCTTGTTTTTCAAACAAGCTTCGGCTACCATAGAAGGAACTTCGGCATTAATTATTCGTTGTTTTTCAAAACTTTTCTTCCAAAATGAAGTATCACCCGCCACGTGAAACACATAATCGCAACCCATGCAGGCAGCATCTAAATCAGATTGAACGCTAATATCGCCCGTGATAATCTCGATAGCTAATGCGCTGATGTATTTAGTATTCGAGTTTTCTCGGATAATTACTTTTACCTCCCAACCTGCTTTAACCAATTCGTGCACCAAATTTGTTCCTAAAAACCCACTGGCACCTGTAACTAAACATTTCATATTATATAATTTAATAATTTAACTTTTAACCATATATCAAGCCGACCACCCATAAACGCAAACTGACAGGAAAACGATTGAATAAAAAACAAATAAGCTTATAATCGATACCCGGAACGACTGAAACCTTCATTTTCTTTTTCAAAACCTGAGTAACAATTTTCTTAGCCACAACTTTTGCTTCCACGCCGTTTTGTTCGTCTTTTTCCATTTTACCAACCGATTTTTTCATCTTGTCAGCATACGCAGAATCAGCTGACCGGGAAGCAACAGTATATTTTCTGGCAGCTGTAAATTCAGTTTTCGTATCGCCCGGAAGTATTGAACAACATTGAATTCCAAAAGGTTTCAATTCCAACGCCAGCGCCTGCATAAAAACCATCAACGCTGCTTTTCCGGCAGAATAAAATGCCTGAAAGGGAATGGGTACAATAGCTGCAACGGACGAAGTGGCAATGATTTTGCCGTAACCCTGAGCACGAAAAACCGGTATGCAAGCCTGAATAACTTTTACCGCACCAAAAAAATTCGTCTCAAACTGATACAACATCTCTTCAGAAGAGGTATCCTCAATAGAACCGGCAACACCGTTTCCGGCATTACTTATCACAGCATCTAAGCGCTTGTTTTCTTTTAATATTTGTGCTACGACTACAGCAATTTCTTCCTCTTTGGTCACATCCATTTTTACATGAATTAGCTCCCCTTCACCCAGCTCTGCTTTATATGATTTACCCCCTCTACGGGATGCTGCGTAAACCTTAACTCCTTTATTTATAAGTTGTTCTGCAGCTGAAAGACCAATTCCGGCACTAGCTCCGGTAATCAAAACTACTTTTGTTTCCATTGTCACAGTTAATATTTTGGTTGCAAATATACTGAATATTCAATTCATTCTTATTTTTGATTACAGAATTTAAATAAAGATTTGCTACATTTGCAACTCATCCTGCTAAAGATACTTAAATGAAGGTGTTAGTAACTGGTGCAAATGGTTTATTAGGACACAGTGTTGTGTTCGAACTTCTGAATCGAAACCATAATGTTAACATCATTGTGCGAAGTAAGCAGAATATATTTTTTGACCTCAATGCTGTTCAGGTTCATATTGGAAATTTTACGAATTATGAACAACTTAAATTGGCCGCATTGGGATGCGACGCCATAATACATATTGCCGCCATTACAGCCACCAATTTGTTGTATTATCAAGATTATCAAAAAATTAATTCGGCTGGTGCGAGTTTAATCGTACAAGTTTCTGATGAACTTAATATAAATAAGCTTGTTTTTGTCAGCACCGCGAACACGGTGGGTTATGGGGATCAGATTCAATTAGCCGACGAAACACATCCGATTAAATTTCCTTTTTCCAACTCGCTTTATGCACAAAGCAAAGTGGAGGCTGAATTGATTTTTGTTGAAGCCTCTAAAAACCCCAAAAAACATATTGTCATTGTCAATCCTACTTTTATTATAGGCGCTTACGACACAAAGCCTAGTTCAGGAAAAATGATCCTAATGGCGTATAAAAAACGCATCATGTTTGCTCCAAAAGGAGGAAAAAACTTTGTGGCGGCCGCGGCTGTAGCTTCAACTATTTGCAATGCGCTTAAGCAGGGCAGGAGTGGAGAGAAGTATTTGGCTTCGGGTGAAAATCTCTCATTCAGGGAGTTTTATACAATCCAGAAACAAATAGGGAAATACCCACAGCTACTGATTGATATTCCTGATTTTGTCTTGAAATTAATCGGTTTTACAGGTGACTTGATTCGAAAGCTGGGTATAAAAACAGAAATTTGCAGTATGAATTTCAGGCAGTTAATGATCCGGGAATACTATCGTAATGAAAAAGCAAAAACCGAACTAAATTTATCGGAAAGTGTTTTAAAAATAGCTATAAAAGAAACTATTGACTGGTTTAAAGAGCATAAAATGATTTAAGGTTATAATTCCAAACCCATGAAAAGAGTTGTTCTTTTCTGTTTAACATTTTTGTTTTGCTATGATGCTTTTGGCATCATCAAGCCTAAACGGATCGAATCCATTCCATTTGAATTGGTCGGGAGTTATGTAGTTATCACTCTTCGAATAAACGATTCATCTCCACTTAATCTTATTCTGGATTCCGGTGTCAGAAATACAATTATCACCGAATTGCAAGCAGGCGACCGCATTACCCTCAATTATTCGGACGTAAAAGATTTAATGGGACTTGGTGGCGGAAACCATCTGGATGCCTACATAAGCAACTATAATACATTGAAAATAGGCAGGTTAAAGATGAATTATAAAACCGTTTATGTGCTTCAGGAGAATGTTTTCAATTTATCGAAACATTCCGGAACGAAGATAAACGGGCTTATCGGAGCTGATTTTTTTCAGGATTATACGGTCGAAATTGATTATTCTGCCAGGCGGGTCCGCTTTTATCAACCCACTCCTTTTGATCCTCCTAAAGGCTATGGGGTATTACCAATCAGCATTGAGGCACAAAAACTTTTTGTAGAATTTGCTGTTTTAAATACTGACAGCAGCCGTCAAAAAGTAAAAATGCTTATTGATACAGGTGCTGAACTAAATGCCTGGTTTCAAACAATGACATCCGAATCGGTTCATCTACCTTCGAAGTGGATTTACGGAACGATTGGAGAAGGATTGAATGGTATAATTAGCGGAAAATACGGACGTATTCCTGAAATAAGAATAGGTGATTTTAGTTTGAAAAATCCGATTGTTTCTTTTCCTGATTCTGCTTCAATTTCGCAGATAATAAACAATTCGAAACGGGATGGGACGATTGGAAGTCAGTTGCTGAGTCGGTTTAACCTGATTTTTGATTACAATCAAAAAAAACTTTATTTTAAACCCAACGAGAATTTCAAAAGAAGGTATTCGTACAATATCGCTGGAATAGAAATTGTACAGTTGACCCTTTTTTTACCAATAACAGAAGTGTTGACTGTTTGGGCAGGTTCTCCGGCAGCATTAGCGGGAGTTTTTCCCGGAGATAAAATACTCGAGATTAATGGAGAGCGAGCAATATCTATGTCAATAAATGAAATTAGAAAGATTTTTGAAACCCCTTCAAAATTAGCTCTAAAACTGATATTAATGCGTGAATTAAAAGAAATTCCAGTAAGCATTGATATGTCGGATAAAATTTGAACAATGTATGCAAAAAAGCAAAAATAATTCAATTAAATTAATGAAATACAGTATTTTATTGTTTTTCATTTGTTGGCATAATCTAGTTTATTCGCAGGTTTCTGTTGATACCTACCTCGAAACCGGCAGCACGAATGTTTCTGCAGGACTGTTTGGGAATTTCTCGACTCAGATTTCCGCTCTGTTTGGGAGTTTTTCTGTTTCAACAGGCGGATTATTGAATTTTTCGAATGCGAATACATCAGTGTTT
Organism: uncultured Bacteroidales bacterium; assembly: GCA_903901975.1. Classification (GTDB taxonomy): domain Bacteria; phylum Bacteroidota; class Bacteroidia; order Bacteroidales; family Paludibacteraceae; genus Paludibacter. Next base: position 15,124 of record CAIUTB010000146.1, on the reverse strand, counting down.
TCGGCCTATTCAATACAAGCTGCAAACGAGTTCAAAATTCTAAACTTGCCGGTCAATATAGCTGCACTTTATTTATGGAAGCCATTTTCAGCAGATTTGAGGGAATCAGATTTCGGTTTATTGGCAAAATTCCGCACAAAACATTGGGGGTATCAATTGGGTATCAATTCACGGATTTATTATTTTACAAATTCCGCCAGACAGAAATATAATTTTGCTGATTCTGTGGCAACTTCCATTTGGGAACCTTTCAACCTTATGTATCGTCTCAGTTATTACCAATCACTAGGCAAAAAATGGGATTTTGAAGCTTGTGTCACAAACTTCGACCGCTACATAATAGAGCAGGAAACTAACCCATTGCTACAAGCAAAATTCAGCTATAAACTTAATGATAAATTATTGTTTTATAGTGATTTAGGATATATGCAGGCCGGACTGCTTAATATGCGTGTAAATACCTTTGGTTTGTTTTTAAGAGGAGCTGTACTATGGAAAATAAATTAAAAAGTTCTATTCATATTTTCCTCGTATTAATGACATTCTTTTTTTCAGGATGTTCTTTGAATGTTGATATTGGAGGTTTTTTCTTTCCTTCCGATTTAATTGATTCCCGTTTTAAACAATCGGAGCAATGGAATAACAGCCATCTGTTTAAGCAATTGACTGTTAGTTCTGAAAATTACCAGATTTTGGTTGCCGGTGATAGCCACATTGGCGGTTTTGCTGAAGTTAGTCACTCAGAAGGCTTGAAAAACTTTACAAAGTTGGTAATTGAGGCTAAAAAGCCCGAAAATACTGCCTTTTTAATAGTTGGCGATATCGTTTCCGGTCAGAAAGAAGATTTCGATTCGTTGAAAGCTAATTTGCCCGATTATAATATCAATCCTTATTTTTTGTTGGTTGGAAATCATGATTTATATTTCGATGGTTGGAAAACTTTTTACAACTATTTCGGTTCTTCTACATATTATTTCAGCATCAAAACTCCCACATTTTCAGATCTTTATATTTGTCTTGATTCTGGAAGTGGAACTTTAGGTGTGGGTCAGTTGGCCTGGTTGAAAAATGTACTGGAAACTGAACGGGCAAAATATCGGAATTGTTTTGTGTTTTCGCATGTGAATTTTTTCCGAAACCGTCGTACAGGCTCTACAAATCCACTGGTAGATGAACTTTATGTGCTAATGGATTTATTTGCAACAAACCGTGTTAATCTGGTTATTTCTGGTCACGATCATGTTCGTTCGTTGAATTACTTTGGATTTACAACATATATAACCATGGATGCCTTACTTGATGCCAACCCTAATGCCAGTATTTTGAAGTTGACAGTATCAACAACAAAAACTTCGTTTAGTTTTATGGATTTGAAGTCGTTAAATTGAAATAAAAAGTGGCTAATTCTCAAATATATGAGTAATATTTTAATATTCATGATAAAAAAGTTATCAACAGTTTGCAGTTCCGAAAAAAACATCTATTTTTGCAGTCCCAATTCGAAAACGTAGAATAATAACGCAAAAATACTATAAGCAATGAAAAGGACATTCCAACCTTCTGTTAGAAAAAGAAAGAACAAACACGGATTCCGTGAAAGAATGGCAACAGCCAATGGCCGCCGGGTATTAGCATCACGTCGTGCTAAGGGTAGAGCTAAACTTACGGTTGCAGATGAAGGTCGTCACAAGCACTAATCAATCTGCCAAAACAGCATAAGGAAAGTAAAGACTTCAGGTAAGTTTTTACTTTTTTTGTTTTTATACCTTTCCGAAACAATAAATTCAGTAATTTTGCGCGAAACTTTTTACTTTCAACTTTCTAACTTTACACTAACGAATGGAATTAAAGAAATTTTGGAAAGAAACTATCGGGGGATTTGTACTTAAAAACGTGCTGATTGCTTCGGGAATTGTTGTTGTGTTGGCATGGGGTGCTCTTTTAGGGGTTGATTTTTACACACATCATGGCGAGTTGCTCGTAATTCCTGATTTACGTGGCTCCAATATTGAAGAAGCGGAACAGATTCTTGCCAAAAAAGGCTTGTATGTTCAGGTTATCGACTCTGTTTATGTTCGAAATAAAAAGCAGGGTGCAATAATAGAACAGATTCCATCTCCCAATTCGACAGTCAAAAGTAATCGCCCGGTATATATTATTATTAATTCACGAAAAGCCCGTCAGGTTGCGTTACCCGAAATAAACGAAGTGTCTTATCGTCAAGCTGATGCCATGTTGCAATCGGTTGGATTGAGTGTTGCGAATGTGGAATATGCTTCGTCAGAATTTAAGGATTTAGTCATTGAAATTAAGTTGTATGGGAGAACTGTTTTTCCCGGTACGCGTATTCCCGAGGGAAGTGCGGTAGTTTTAGTTGTCGGAAATGGTTCAGGTACTGCCGAATCAAAAGTTGTTCCATCGTTGAAAGGAATTGGCATGGATGAAGCAAATCTGAAAGCAAATGGAGCTTCATTTCAGGTTGGTGCTGTAGAATATGATGTCCCTCCTTCGGGTAATGAAGCGCGGTATATCATTTATCGCCAACATCCTGCTGCCGGATCTACATTGTCTGCAGGTGGAAAAATTGATGTATATCTTACAACTGATAAAGCCCGACTAAACGAAGTCTTTGAAGAAGATAAAAAAGACCAAACTGAAGAACAATTTTTCTAATATTCAATAAATCAGCAAATTGTGGCAGAAGAATTTTTTGAAGAAATTGAAGATGATGAAATTGAGGAAGTAGGAGGGGAGCGAGAGCTTTACGAGCATTTCCGTTTTGTGGTGGACAAAGGTCAGGCAGTTACGCGAGTCGACAAATACCTGGTTAACTGCATGTCCAATACTTCGAGAAACCGAATTCAGGATGCAGCGGATGCAGGAAATATATTGGTAAACGGAAAACCCGTGAAATCCAGTTACAAGGCCAAACCAAACGATGTAATTACTATCGTGCTGGCTTATCCTCCCAACGAATTTGAAATTATTCCGCAGGATATTCCGCTCGATATTGTTTATGAGGATGACGACATAATGTTGGTCAATAAACAACCGGATTTAGTGGTTCATCCGGGTTTTGGTAATTTCGACGGAACGCTACTGAATGCTATTGCCTGGCACATGAAGGATAATCCTGGTTTTGATGCCAATGATTCGCGTATCGGACTGGTTCACCGCATAGATAAAGATACTTCTGGGTTGATACTGATTGCCAAAACACCCGAAGCTAAAACACTTCTAGGCAAACAATTTTTTGATAAAACAACGCAAAGGCGCTATCAGGCTTTAGTTTGGGGAAATGTGAAAGAGCCTGAAGGAACGATTATCGGTGATCTGGCCCGTGATCCACGCGACCGCATGCTATTCACCGTTTTTCCTGAAGGTGAAAATCCGGCTGCAAAACACGCAATAACCCATTATAAAGTCATAGAACGATTGGCATATGTCACCTTGGTAGAATGCCGGCTTGAAACTGGACGTACGCATCAAATACGTGTACATATGAAGCATATTGGCCATACAATTTTCAACGATGAGCGTTATGGGGGTCATGACATTTTGAAAGGAACAACGGCAGCAAAATACAAACAATTTGTAAAAAACTGTTTCGAAATATGTCCACGGCAAGCATTACATGCCAAAACACTTGGTTTTGTACATCCCCGGACGGGTGAAATGATGCATTTTGAAAGTGAATTACCTGATGATATACAGCAGTTGATTTATAAATGGCGGAATTATGTCAAAACAATGGAATAAACCCTTAGCCCCTAAAGGGGAATAAGAGGTATAGTGTTTAATTATAGAAGTTTATAGAAAAATATACTAATTTAATTCCCCTTTTGGGGTTAGGGGTTGTTTATTATGAAAAAAAATATTGCCATCGTCGCGGGTGGAGATTCATCGGAAGTGGTTGTTTCGCTCAAAAGCGCAGCTGGACTGTATTCGTTCATGGACAAGGAGCGTTATAATATTTATATTGTAACGATTGTTGGGAAAATATGGCAGGTCGAATGGTCTGATAATGAGAAAATTGCTATAGATAAAAACGATTTCAGTTTTATTCGTGATGATAAAAGAATTAACTTTGATTTTGCGTATATCACGATTCATGGCACACCGGGCGAAAACGGAATTTTACAAGGATATTTTGAATTAATCGGTTTACCCTATTCATGCTGTGGCGTGTTGGCTGCCGCAGTTACCTTCAATAAATTTACCTGCAATCAATACCTGAAAGGCTTTGGGGTAAAGGTTTCAGAATCGCTGATCTTGCGTAAAGGACAACTAGTTTCTAACGAAGAGGTGGCTCAAAAAATCGGCTTTCCATGCTTCGTAAAACCAAACGTTGGAGGGAGTAGTTTTGGTGTAACGAAAGTGAAAACTATTGAACAGGTTCAACCCGCTATTGTTAACGCATTTGAAGAAGGTGACGAAGTAATGATTGAAGCTTTTATAGCGGGAACGGAGATTACCTGTGGTATTTATAAGACAAAAAGTAAGGCACAGGTTTTACCGGTGACAGAAGTTGTTCCAAAAAATGAATTCTTCGATTTTGATGCAAAATATAAAGGTGAAGTAGAGGAAATTACACCTGCCCGAATCAGCACACCGTTGACTGAACGTGTTCAAAAACTGACTTCGGTAATTTATGATATTTTAGGTTGCAAAGGTATTGTTCGCATTGACTATATTATTTCAGAAGGAGATGTGATAAATCTGCTGGAAGTAAATACCACACCCGGAATGACCGCAACCAGCTTTATTCCTCAACAGATTGCCGCTGCAGGGCTTGATATTAAGAACGTAATGACTGAAATTATTGAGAATGAATTATCTTAGTTACAAGATAATAGTTACAAGTTACGAGTAATAAGTTTATTTTTTATAACTTGCTGCTAATAAATGTCTTGTAACTCGTAACTTGTAACTTGTTGCTAGAATATTATGAAAACATTCGAAGAAATATCTCTAATTATCAGCTCGGAATTAGACCAGATTAACTGGAGCAAAGAGCCACGGGGACTTTATGAACCAATAGGCTATGTGTTGAGTATGGGTGGAAAGCGTATCCGTCCGGCATTGACCCTAATGGCTTGTAATTTGTTTCAGGACGATGTGCAGCCGGCCGTGAATACAGCTCTTGGATTAGAGCTATTTCATAATTTTACTTTGCTGCACGACGATATTATGGATCGCGCCGATGTTCGTCGGAGTAAGCCAACCGTTCATAAAAAATGGAATGACAATACGGCTATTCTGTCAGGAGATGTAATGCAAATAGCCTCCTATCAATTAATTGCCAAAACTCCAGCTGCTTATTTAAAGTATGTTTTGGATTTATTTTCGCAAACTGCAGCCGAAATTTGTGAAGGTCAGCAATATGATGTGGATTTTGAAACCCGTGATGTAGTTAAGGCTGAAGAATATCTGGAAATGATTCGTCTGAAAACGGCAGTTTTACTGGGATGTGCGTTAAAATGTGGAGCAAGGATTGCTGGAGCAGGAGAGGAAGATGCACAAAATCTGTATGACTTTGGAATCAATATAGGGCTGGCATTTCAATTGAAAGACGATTTGTTGGATGTGTATGGAGATGAAGCTTCATTCGGTAAAAAAATTGGAGGCGATATACTCTGCAACAAAAAGACCTACCTTCTGATTCATGCGCTTGAACAAGCAACTACTGAATCTAAAAAAGAGTTAAACAATTGGTTAAATATTTCAGATGAGAAATTTTCAGATGAAAAAATTACTTCTGTAACCAAAATTTATAATCAGCTGGGAGTTAGGACTATTTGCGAAGACAAGATGCTTGAATTTTATACAATGGCAGTCGCAAATCTTGAAAAAGTATCAGTTTCTGATATTAAAAAGCAGGAGTTGAGAAATTTAGCTTCAAAATTGATGTCGAGAAACGATTAATTTATTTATCTTTGTGGGCATGATTGAATTTTCAATTTCATAATTCTTGATTTTCAATAAAGGACATACGGTCTTATATTGTAAATTGTAAATTGTAAATTATATGCCTTACCGTCGACTTCCAAATACTGATCAGGCACGCCTTCGTGCTCTGCGTACTGCAATTCAACTGGCCGATAAACAAAACTATGGTGAGCAGGTTGTTTTGTATAAAACCATTCACGAAGCTAAAACATACCTTAACGGTTTCGAAAAACAGTTGGTTCAATATCAGCAAACACTTGAAAGTCAGGTTTCTGCGAATAAACGTTACCAGCAAATTGTCCACAATGCCCGCTTGTACATTTCACATTTTATACAGGTCTTTAATCTTTCCATTATTCGTGGAGACATAAAAAAAGAGCATAAGATTTTTTATCAACTTGATCCAAACGTGCATACTGTTCCTGATTTGAGCACGGAAGCTGCTTTGCTCCATTGGGGAAAGTGTGTGATAGATGGAGAAAATGAGCGACTTAGAAATGGTGGTCTTCCTATTTACAATCCAACAATTGCCAAAGTAAAAGTACATTACGAAGTTTTCAAGGAATATAAATCAACTCAGAAAATTCATCAAAACACGACTACCCGAAATTGGGAAGAATTGGTTAATTTAAGGCAAAAAGGTGATGAGATAATTCTGGATATCTGGAATCAGGTGGAATCTAAATTTAAAGACGAAAAACCTTACAGCCGGTTAATAAAATGTCAAGCTTACGGGTTAATTTATTACTACCGCAAAGCCGAAAAAATACTTTCAAAAGTTGATGATTTGGTCGCTGACGAATAATTAACTATTCTATTGTATTGGACGGTGTTATTATCAGATCCAGGCGTTTATCCCAGTTATTTAATGGGACAGAATCAATTAACTGAAAATCAAATCCAACTCCTATTTTAAGTGTCTTATGCTTTCTGAAAAATCGGTCATAATATCCTTTCCCTCGTCCAAGTCGGTTTTTTTTCGAATCAAAAGCCACTCCCGGAACAATTACCAAATCAACTTTACCATCATATATTTCCTTTAAATCAGGCTCCCAGATTCCCAGAGCGCGTTGTACCAAATTCACATCTGAACTGTAACGTTTCAATCTCAGTTTTCTACCTTTAATGGATGGTAAGATGATTAATTTTTCATCTTTCCATTTTTTAATAAATGTTTGAGTTGGTAACTCATCGGGAACAGACCAATAAATCATAATTGACTTAGCAGATTTAAATTCAGATAAAGATTCTAATTTGCTGAAAACAGCTGCTGCCGCAATTTCCTTTTCTTCATCGCTCAATTCTTCTTTTATGTGTTTGAGATCGAACCTGATTCGCTTTTTTTCTTCATCTATTTCAAAAGAATTTGAAAAGAAAGGAAATAAAACATCTATGACGCCCATAATAATTACTACGTTATTAACACAAAATACTATTTGATGTGGCAAAAATAGCAATATGAATGGAGAATTACAAATATATCTGCAACTTATTTATAAACATCATTTATTTAAACACTATTTGTTAATTCAATTAAATTTTGTATTTTTGACCGCTGAAGTTAAATTATCTATTCACTTGAAATCAGAGAATATATGAGAAAATTTATCTTAATATATTTAATATGCTCATTATCTGTATATTGTTTTTCACAAATCTCCGATATTCTAGCTTCATCCATCTCAATAGCCCAAACTTCGGTTTCAGATACTCATCACTGGACAGCATTTAATAACCCCGCCATACTTGGCTATGCCGATAAACCAGAAGTTGGACTTCAATTTGAAAACCGTTATCTTATTTCTCAACTTTCTACTAAAACTGTTCAATTTGAATTGCCTACCAACTTCGTGAATATAGGACTTTCATTCTCACACTTTGGGTATTCGCTTTATCATGAACTAATTATTGGTGCTGGTTTTGCTCGTAATTTCTCTGATAAATTTGCTTTGGGAGTGCAGTTTAATTATTATATGGCTTACTTCAATCCTACAAATTCGTACCGTGGAGCTTTGTTGCCACAGGTTGGTTTGTCTGTAAATTTTTCACCGGTTTTGAATGTCGGTTTTACTATGTTCAATCCTTTTCAGACCAATATACAAACAGAATATGTAACCAAAAGACTACCATCTATTTTTAGTTTAGGTTCAGAATACTTTTTTTCTCCTGAATTAGTATGGAGAGCACAAATAGATAAAGAAGTGAGTAGCAATTACCGTTTTGCTACAGGGTTTGAGTACCAAATGCTCCAACAATTCACAGTCAAACTTGGTGCATACTGTTCAGATTATTTGGTTTCATGTCTTGGTTTTGGATTTAAAACAGGTTTTTTCCGGATTGATTTGAATTGCAATCTTCATCCTCTTTTGGGATTAAACCCTTTGACATCAGTAAAATATACTTTCAGATAGATTCTACTTGAAAAAGCTATTTGGTTTGATAATGCTGTTTGGTTGTTCTTATGCATTAAGAGCTCAGGATGCTGCGTCTACTACCGAACAGATTATTGCAGATATTTTTGAAAAATTTACAGCCGAAAGTGAAGAAACGATTGATTATGAGTCGTTTTATGACGATTTGATGTTCTGTGCCGAAAATCCGATTAACCTGAATCAGACTAACAGGGAAGAACTCGAAAAGTTGCAGTTTTTGTCGGAAATTCAGATTGAGAATATTCTTTCTTATGTATATGAAAATGGAGATTTAAAAACCTTGTACGAACTTCAGCTAATTGAAGGGCTTGACATGACCGATATAAGGCGTATGCTGCCTTTTGTGAAGCTTGGAGAGGCAGATGACTCAAGAACTAAGGTTTATTGGAATGACTTGCTTAAATACGGTAAAAATGAGTTATTATTCCGACTGGATAAAGGGCTTGAAACCAAAGAAGGTTATCAGTTTTTGCCAAATGAAGACGTAAATGCAAGGGCTGTAAATCCGAAACTTTATTTGGGTAATGAGCTTTATAACTCGCTGAAATACCGGTTTCATTATAAAGACAGAATTCAGTTTGGTTTTTCGGGTGAGAAAGATGCCGGTGAGCAGTTTTGGGGTACGGCAAACAAAGGCTTCGATTTTTATTCGTTTCATGCTCAGCTGAATAACTTCGGGAAGTTTAAAACCATTGTTCTTGGAGATTTTCGGGCTAACTTTGGACAAGGGCTGGTACTTCATCCCGAATTTGGCATGGGAAAATCCTCCTATGTGTTGAATGTAACTCCCCGCAGTTCGGGATTAAAAAAATTCAGTTCAACTGACGAATATAATTTTTTTCGTGGCGGAGGCGTAACGCTTAAACTTGCAAAGTTTGATGTTTCGGCATTTTATTCCAATAAAATGATTGATGGAGATACCGTAAATGGCAGCTTTTCGACCATTATCAAAACCGGGTATCATAGAACATTGGATGAACTTAGCAAGAAACAGACTGTAAATCAGCAAATTATTGGTGGAAATGTGACTTATACCAATATGAATTTTCAGGTTGGTGTTACAGCTGTACATACAGAATTGAATAACAATCTGATACCGGATAAATCAGTCTATAATTATTTTTATTTTTCAGGAAAAAAGCAAACTACAGCTGGCATTTTTTATCGTTATCGATGGAAAAAACTAAATTTATTTGGCGAAACAGCCATGACAGACAATGGATCAATAGCCACTTTGAATGGTTGTTATTTCAGTCCGGTTTCGCAGGTTAGTCTGGTGGTTTTGCAACGCTATTATTCACCACAATATGATACATTTTATGCTTCTTCTTTTTCCGAAACGTCACGAATTAACAATGAATCAGGCTTATATCTAGGTGCCGAGCTTCGTCCGTTTCGTAAATGGAAACTGGCTGCCTATGCCGATAGTTACCGTTTTCCGTGGCCAAAATATGGTATTGATGCACCTTCGGTTGGGAATGATTATTTGTTTCAGGCTGATTTTACAGCGAAACGAACAATGGCTATGTATTGGCGATTTAAGTACGAAGAAAAGCAAACGAATCTTTCAACAACTGGTATAGTGATGCCAGTTATTGTAGCACTACAAAAAACGTCGCTAAGGTATCAGTTGACATATACTTATGGGAATTACAGTTTTAAAAATGTGTTTGAAGGAAATTTATCGCGTCAGGCTCAAGCAGATTGGACTTATGGTGTAATTGCCTCACAGGATGTGAGTTATTCTTTTCCAAAATTTCCATTGAAAATTGATGTGCGTTTTCAGTTTTTTGATGCACAGGATTATGAAAACCGATTTTATTCTTACGAAAAAGATGTGTTGTATGCTTTTTCAATTCCAATGTATTATGGGCAGGGAAGTCGCTATTACCTTAATTTACAATATGATATAACTAAGCGGTTTTCAATCTGGTTTAAAATTGCCCAAACTGTTTATGCCGATGATCGGGAGTCGCTCAGTAGTGGCAATGAAACTATTTCAGGAAATCGAAAAACGGATATACGATTTTTGTTGAAATGGGAATTTTGAAAATAATTGAACTTTCGATGCTTTTAAATAAGTTCAATAGTTAGTAGTTTTTACGTACTTTTGTTTCCTAATTATGAAACAAAGTTCAGCGCAAGCTAATTATGCATTCTGAGTTATTAATTACTTCCGATGGTTCACACACCTTGTTTGTGCCTGATATTGACGAGTGTTATCATTCGACTCACGGTGCTATTCAGGAATCGAGGCATATTTTTATCGAAGCGGGATTAAAACAATGCCTTAAAGATGAAATTTATGTTCTTGAAGTTGGGTTCGGTACTGGATTGAATGCATTTTTGGCATTGCTAGAGGCCGAGCAGAGTGGGAAAATGATTCATTACTTGGCGTTGGAAAAGTATCCGGTTGATATTGAAAAGGCGATTCTGTTGAATTACCCCGCAAAAATTGATTCAGATAAACAGGACATTTTTAATTTATTTCATTCTTCTATCTGGAATGAGCCGGTAGAAATCACGCCTTATTTTACGCTTCATAAAATAGAAACAGACTTTACGCAATTTGTTCATAACCAACAATATGATGTGATATTTTTCGATGCTTTTTCACCCGAAAAGCAATCCGAAATGTGGTCGCTGGAACAATTTGAAAAGTTGTATAAAAGTTGTAATTCTGGTGCAATTCTGACTACCTATTGTGCCAAAGGAATTGTTCGCAGAGCATTGGAATCGGCAGGTTTTGATGTAGAGCGACTGCCCGGACCTCCAGGGAAGCGGGAAATTTTAAGAGCTTCGCAAACGTTGTAACCCCAAAATGAATGAAAGAATGAAGAAATCAGGAGTGTTCTTAAGCTTGTATGCTATTTTTGTCGTCGTAATGGTTGTTTTGGTGTCGGTCAACAATAAAGCTGATTTGCAGTTGTGGATGACTTCGCATAACTCAGTTTTTGCTGACACGTTTTTTCATTATTTTACCTATGTTGGCGACTGGATTCCTTTTGCTGTCGCAGGAATATTGCTGTTTTGGAGTTTTCGGGCTGCGGGATTTATTGTCCTTTCGCAACTTGTTTCGGGCATGTTTTCCCGATTAATTAAATCGTTGTGGAATGAACCACGACCTTTGCTTTACTTTAAAGAACATTATCCCAATATACAGTTACATCAGGTTGCTGGCGAACACATTAATTTGTTGCATAGTTTTCCTTCAGGTCATACGATTACAGCTTTTGCGTTCTTTATGGCATTGACCTTTTTTACCAAAAACCGTTTGTGGCAGGTTCTTTGTTTTGTTCTGGCTTTATTGGTCGGCTTTTCAAGGATTTACCTGCAACAGCATTTTGCGATTGATGTGTTGGTTGGTTCGTTGGTCGGCGTTTTGGTTACTATCGGCTGTAAATATATAGTGGATAAATTCCCTATAAAATGGATTGACAATTCTTTTTTTAGACTTTTAAATAAATGAATATCATGTTGAGTAGGTAAATCTATATTTTTTTTAGAAAATGTTTTTGATGGCTTTGTCATTCAAAATTAAAAGATTATCTTTGCACACTCAAAATCAAATATGTCGTTTTGTGATGTGTGCATTGCGAAGTTTGTATTTTAAAACATTTATTTCCAACTAGTTATCATGTATTTAACGTCTGAAATTAAAAAAGAAATCTTTGCTAAACACGGAAAGTCTAACACTGATACTGGCTCATCAGAGGGTCAGATAGCATTGTTTTCGTACCGTATTAACCATTTGACCGAACATCTGAAGGCAAATAAAAAAGATTATAGTACAGAACGCGCCCTTGTAATTTTGGTAGGAAAACGTCGTCGTCTTCTCAATTATTTGAAAGACACCGAAATTTCACGTTACCGTGCCATTATCAAAGAATTGGGTATCAGAAAGTAATTCTGGCTTTCAAAACTTTAAAAAAGGCGTTTCAAAAGCTATTTTGAAATGCCTTTTTTCATTCTTTTTCATAATCACTATAGAAGAAAAAACGGAATTAATCATGCGGTTAATCTATAATTTCAGTATATACATCTATAAATTAGCAGTTTACATTGCTTCTTTTTTTAATCAAAAAGCACAGAAACTGTGGACCGGACAGGCAGGAGCTTTGAGTCTTCTGAAAAGAACACTCGATTTGAATGCCCGTTATATTTGGTTTCATGCGGCTTCGCTTGGCGAATTTGAACAGGGACGTCCGGTGATGGAGCAACTGAAAAATGATAATCCTGAGACCAAAATTCTACTGACTTTCTTTTCGCCTTCGGGCTATGAAATCCGTAAAAATTATACAGGAGCAGATGTGATTTCGTATTTGCCACTCGATACCAAAGCTGCGGCACGCAGGTTTGTGAAACTGGTCAATCCGTCGAAAGCTGTGTTTATCAAGTACGAGTTTTGGCCGAATTATATCCTTGAACTTCAAAAAGCAAATGTACCGGTTTACAGCATTTCAGCTATTTTCCGTCCGTCGCAGGTTTTCTTCAAAGTATATGGAGGTTGGTATCGCAATTTATTGAAATCATTTGCTCATATTTTTGTGCAAGATAAGAATTCCCTCAAACTGCTTGCTGATAATGGTTTCACGAATGTTTCAGTAGCGGGAGATACGCGCTTCGACCGGGTAGCTGATTTGGCTCAACAAGCTAAAGTGATTCCACTGATTGAAACATTTGTAAAGGCTGCCAAAAAAGTTATTGTTGCCGGTAGTACCTGGCCTAAGGATGAAGAATTGCTTGTTCGGTATTTGAAATTACATCCGGATATAAAGCTGATTCTTGTTCCACACGAAATTCATCAGGCGCATATTCTGGGAATTTCGAAGTTGTTGGACGGCAATTTTGTTCGCTATACCGACCTGAATGAACAAAACGTGTTGACAACCAACTGCATTGTGGTTGATACCATCGGGTTACTTTCATCAATTTATCGATATGCCAATGTGGCTTACATTGGTGGCGGTTTTGGGGTTGGTATTCACAATACGCTTGAAGCAGCAGTTTGGAATGTTCCGGTGGTTTTCGGACCGAATTATAAAAAATTCCGTGAAGCCCGCGACTTGATTGCGATTGGCGGAGCTTTTTCGATTGGCCACTACGAATTGCTTGAAGCGCAATTTGACTTGCTGCTTAAAGATAATAAATCCGGAAAAATTGCCGGTGACTATGTGAAGAATAATACCGGTGCAACCGACTTGATTATACAAGAGATAATCCCCCTAAATCCCCCTAAAGGGTGACTTAAAGACTTTTTCTCTATAGTATAAGTAAAAATAACAGCTAAATACTAATTCTTAAACCCCTTTTACGGGGATTGTGGGCAACATTATGGCACAAAAACCTTCCATTCCAAAAGGAACACGCGACTTTACGCCACAAGAAATGGCGAATCGCAATTACATATTTAATACCATTAAGGACGTTTTTCGTCTGTATGGTTTTCAGCAGATTGAAACACCTGCCATGGAAAACCTATCGACTTTGATGGGAAAATATGGTGAAGAAGGCGATAAATTGCTGTTTAAAATTCTGAATTCTGGTGATTATCTTTCGGAGTTAACTATTGAAGAATTGTTATGGAAAGATAGTCCAAGACTTACTAACCGAATTTCCGAAAAAGGACTTCGTTACGACCTGACCGTGCCTTTTGCGCGCTTCGTGGTGCAACATCAGAATGCAATTTCCTTTCCCTTTAAACGCTACCAAATTCAACCCGTTTGGCGTGCCGATCGACCACAACGAGGAAGATACCGTGAGTTTTACCAATGCGATGTAGACGTGGTGGGAAGCGATTCGTTGTTGAATGAACTCGAACTGATTCAGATAGTGGACGAAGTGTATCGTCGGTTGAAAATCAATGTAGTAATCAAATTAAATAACCGGAAAATTCTTTCTGGCATTGCTGAAATCATTGGCGAAGCTGAAAAAATCACCGATATAACAGTTGCCATTGATAAGATGGACAAAATTGGCTTGGAAAAGGTAAATGAAGAAATTGCCTCCAAAGGTATTTCGGATGAAGCTATTGCCAAACTGCAACCCATCTTGAAACTCAGTGGAACAAATTCTGAAAAACTTTCACAACTTAAAACCGTGTTGGCTTCTTCTGAAATAGGTTTGAAAGGTGTTTCGGAACTTGAAACCATTTTCGGGCTTTGTGAAACCATGAAGGTTGAAACGAAAATTGATCTGGATTTGACGCTGGCGCGCGGACTGAATTATTATACCGGAGCAATTTTCGAAGTCAAAGCATTAGATGTAGAAATAGGAAGCATTACCGGAGGTGGACGTTACGATAATCTGACCAGTGTATTTGGCATGGAAGGCATTTCGGGTGTCGGTATTTCATTTGGTGCCGATCGCATTTACGATGTGCTAAATCAACTGAATCTTTATCCTGAAACTTCAGGGGAACAAACCCGGATTTTGTTTGTCAGTTTTGGTGAAAAGGAATTGCTGTACTGCCTACCGTGGCTCAGCGCGTTAAGGGCGAAAGGAATTAATGCCGAGATTTATCCCGAACCAGCCAAAATGAAAAAGCAAATGAGTTATGCCGATAATAAGCGTATTCCGTTTGTGGCGATTGTAGGTGAAACAGAAATGAACGAAGGCAAAGTGATGCTGAAAAACATGAAGACCGGTGATCAAAAACTACTGTCGGCTGACGAAATAACCGAGGCTTTGAAATAACTAATAAATTAATACAAAAAACCTGATAATCGAATGATTATCAGGTT
>CAIUTB010000145.1 GCA_903901975.1 uncultured Bacteroidales bacterium | reverse complement strand
TTAAGAAGTATATTGCTTTATCTCACTCCTGTTTTATTCTGGTATGTCTTAAAACCCTATCTGCTAAAACTTCAGGAAGCCAAAAATACAAAAAGAGAATATTTGCGTATCAAATTTAATTCGGAAATTTTCGAAACCCTTTTAAAGAAACAAAAACAAATCACCGTCCCTACTGAGGGTATTGGAATTGACTTTGGAAATCCAAACGCTACCAATACTTTAGTAAAAGTATGTAATCCATATTGTGGGCCATGTGCTAAAGCACATCCTAAAATAGATAAGTTGCTGGAAGAAATTACCGATTTAAAAGTGAAAATCATTTTTACAACACCTAACGCACCAGAACATGATGCATACAAACCGGTTACTCACTTTATGGCTATTCAGGAACTTCATAAAAATGTTGAAATAATCAGACAGGCATTAGATGATTGGTATCTGGCTGAAAAAAAAGATTATGAGCAATTTGTTGCGAAATATCCAATTAATTTTGACAGAGAAAAACATGGATATAAATTAGATGCTATGTTTAAATGCTGTAATGATATGAACATTCTTTTTACGCCTACACTATTTATTAATGGATATCAACTCCCTGATGTGTATGATATTGAAGATTTGCAATATTTTCTTTTAGAATAAAAATCAATGATGAGTTCAGTGCACGGTGCTTATAGTTGCCATTGAATAAACGACATAACGATATAGTTTGCAACTGCTATATCATAATCTTTTAAATTATAAAGAATATGAAAACATTAAAAATGAGCCTTGAAAGTATTCATGGAAAACTCAGTAGAAATGAGATGAAAAACATTAATGGTGGTCAAAATCAGCCAGCTGCTGGAGGCAGTTGTTGCGTTAAAAGTATCTTCAGGCCTGAATATGGGGGAGGTACGTATTATTGGGGTTGCAACTACTCACAAAGTGATGCAATTAACCTCGCAACGAGTATAGGAATTGAAGGTGCAGCACATGGTTATTGGTGTTGTGCCTCATGTTAAATAACCTGAGCGTACTCTGTACGCTCAATTTAAACTACAATTATGTCAAAAATAAAAGTATATATTATTATAATTTCGTCTGTAATAACTGAATCTTTATTTAGTCAGAACATAACTATTAGATATGCCGGTAATGTTAATGAGTCGATTAGTCTGATGTATTTATATGCTGAAACAGGAAATGGTTATTCAACACTGAGTAAAGAGAACAGAATATTGACCATTAAAACTAATGTAGCTCAAATAATTAAATGTGTCGATATTAACAGATCAACTTTCATTTATGCAGAGCCAAATGAAACAATAGAATTTGATATAAACAAAAAAGGCCTGATAGAGTATCATTGTAAAACATCACCTATTCGAAATCTTGAATCAAAATTTATTAATGATTCTTTTGAAAAATATGGTGCAACCGAAGCAGATTATATTCGGAGAATCAAACAAAGAGTAAAGTCTTCCGAAAAGCTCATACATCTTGATGCAAGCTACAAAAATGAAAAAGCATTATCAGATGATTATTTTTCAAAAGGAAACATTTCAAAAGAATATCACAGATATTTCAACTCCTTATTATGGACTTTAACCACTGATAATAAAATTCATAATCCTAGTATGCAAAAAGATGGCTTAACTGAACTTAAGAAAAGCTTTTCAAACCCAGAATATCTGCTGAATATAAGCGAATATCGCAGGTGTTTACAGTCATACCTATACTTTGAAATGAAAAGTTCCAACATTAAAGACAATTTATATAGTTCGCTTCAATTTATACCTGCTCATTTTTCAAGTCAAGCTATTATAGATTATTTGTCATACAGCAAAATAAAATCTGTTTTGCTTCAATCAAAACAAAAAATAGACAATAGATCATTGAATTTATTTTATACTGTATGTAAGAATAATCAATTTATATCTGAAGTCAAAACGGATATCAATCAACATACAAATACTGTATTTCTAAAAAAAATCATTGAGAAAAGCGGTTGTAAATTTGCATTAATTGATTTTTGGGCATCATGGTGTAAACCATGTCTTGAAGAAATACCCTACACTATTTCAAGAATTAAAGAATACCCTGAGGTTAAATATATATTCATCTCAATCGACAAAAGTAAATTTGATTGGATCAATGAAACAAAAAAAAGAGCGGATATATTTAATGCATCCAATAGTTTTTTGTTCAGCGAAATAAAAGATGAAGATTTATTGGATAAATTGAAAATAACTACTATACCGCGATTCGTCTTACTAAACTCAAAAGGTGATATAATTAATTTAGATTTTTCCCGTCCATCAGACCCTAATTTTAAGATAAGTATGGATAAGGCATTAAACAAATAATTTAATATTTCCCTTCAAATCAGATTTTATTTCAATGATTAGTACAGTGCACGGTGCTTATAGTTGCCATTGAAAAAATAAAATAATCGAGGTAATTTGCAACTATTACTTCAGAAACAATTAATTTTATATCAAATGAAAAAATTAAAAATGACCCTTGATAGCATTCAAGGAAAACTCAGCAGAAATGAAATGAAAAACATTATTGGTGGTCAAAATCAGCCACCTGCAACTTGCAGTTATAGTTGTGCAAGTGAACCTAATAGTTGTAACGGTGGCTGTAGTTGCCACGGTACTGCTCCGTGGAGATATTGTGCCTAAATTGCATTCAGAATTTCTTTTACTTTGGAATATTTAATTCTATAAAATGGAGGAGAATAAATTCTCCTCCTAAAAACAAAAAATTTACACTATGAATTTTCACAGAAACTATACTTTGAAAGCATTTATTTTTCTATGCTTTACTTATCCGTTACTATCAATCTTCTGTCAAACACATGATACATTTACTTTGCAAGGTGAGTGTAACATACAAAATGGACTTGTCCATCTTGAACCAATTGACTCTATCTATTATCCTTCCAAAATATGTAGTTTTACAACTATACTTTCAAATGGGAGGTTCACATTTAAAGGACCAATTAAATATCCATTGGCTTATAGGTTATTTGTAATTGAAAATAATAAAGTAGTATATCATTCAAATTTATTTTTTGTAAATAAAGGATTGCAAACTATAATGGTAAATACTAAAGAATTAGGAAGTCTACCTGAAATTAATAATACTACAATGCAAGAATTAAGAGTTAATTATTTCCATTCATTTAAAACTTATTATTTAAACGTTGAAAGAAACAATCTTAAAAGAGACAGTCTTAATAAAACTTACAATTATAAATTACCAATCACTGTAGATAGTGATTTAGCAAATGAGATGAAAGTACTTTCAAATCAAGAAGATTCAATTTTACTTTTTTATACAAAAAAACACCCAAATTCTTATGTTGCATTATGGAAAATAGTGGATAAAGTGACAGGTGGATATAATGAAATTTATGAAAGCATTATATCTAATTTTTCTGATAAAATAAAAAAAAATTATACTGGGAAGCTACTATCTAATTACATGAAAACTGCTAAAGTTGCAAAAATTGGAAATATTTTCCCTACCCTTACTTTATTTGATTCGATACAAAATATCAATATAATAACAAAGTATTCAAATAACAAATTTACATTAATTGATTTTTGGTTTAGCGATTGTTCACCATGCAAAGCTCAGTTTCAAGAATTAAGAAGACTTTATGAAAAGTATTCAATTAAAGGTTTCGATATAATTAGCATCTCTATAGATCAACCAGAAGATATAGCAAAATGGAAGAAAACAGTCAACATTTATGGACTAATTTGGAAACAATACCTTGATATAAATAAAAATGAATCAAGAAAATTATCCATATTTTCTTTTCCGTCCAATTATCTTTTAGATGAAAATGGCATTATTTTAGCAAAAAATATTCCTTTAGCCGACTTATCCGAATTTTTGAGAGTAAACATAAAGTAATATAATAAATTTGACACACGTTCTCTTTTAGGTAAGGCTTGTTATTTCGGATATGAATATTAAATGAGAAAGTGGAGGCATTGGGTGTTGATTTGTAATCCTAATTTATATATTATCAGGTTTTTAATCTGAGACAGATAAGTCCACTTACTACAGGATATACTCCTCGATTACAAATCCCAAGAATAAAAGAACTAGCAAATATAAATGAAAATATTTACTACTTACTCACAACACGATGCCATGGATTGCGGCCCTACCTGTTTACGCATGGTGGCGGCGCATTATGGGCGGGTATTCTCATTAGAAGGTTTGCGTGAAAAGTCGTTGATAACCCGTGAGGGGGTATCTATGCTCGGTATTAGTGAAGCAGCAGAACAAATGGGTTTCAGAAGCACAGGTGTAAAGGTGAATTTCCAAGAATTAAAAACGGCACCATTGCCTTGCATCGTTCATTGGAACCAGGTACATTTTGTAGTAGTTTATGATATAACAGAAAAACAAGGGAAAGAAAAAATATACTTAGCTGATCCGGCTGCAGGGAAAATTGTTTATACTAAGGAAGAATTTTGCCGGTGTTGGTTAAGTACCAAAGATGAAGGATCAGATGTAGGTGTGGCATTATTGCTCGAACCATCGCCCGACTTTTATGAACAGGAAGATGAGAAAATAAGCCGCAAAGGTTTTTCATTTCTATTCTCTTACCTCCGTCCTTACAAAAAACTGGTTTTTCAGCTTTTCTTAGGCTTGCTCTTTGGCAGTTTGTTACAACTGATATTGCCTTTTCTTACCCAATCCATTGTCGATTTTGGTATTTCAGCACAAAATATCGGGTATATTTATCTGGTATTGATAGCACAATTGGTGCTAACATTCAGCAGTTCCGCCGTTGGTTTTATCCGGGGTTGGATATTACTGCATCTGGGTACACGCATTAATATAGCATTGATATCCGACTTTCTGATTAAAATGATGCGCTTACCTATGGGTTATTTCGACACCAAAATGGTGGGTGATATCCTGCAACGCATCAACGACCATACACGCATACAAAACTACCTGACCAATTCCAGCCTGAGTATTTTATTTTCTGTTTTCAATCTGTTTATTTTTAGCATCGTATTATTTCTTTACAGTTTCAGCATCTTTGCCATCTTTTTTGTGGGTAGTATCTTGTATTTCGGGTGGGTGTGGTTGTTTATGAAACGCCGTGCCGAATTGGATCATAAAAGTTTTGCCCAAAATTCGGCCAACCAAAGCAATGTGATACAGCTCGTAACCGGTATGCAGGAAATAAAACTCAACGGCTGTGAGCAACAAAAACGTTGGGAGTGGGAACGGATACAGGCCAAACTGTTCCGGCTTCGTATCAATGGAATGGCACTTTCGCAATATCAGGATTCGGGAGCAGTACTGATAAACCAAACCAAAAACATTATTATCACAGCATTGGTGGCAAAGCTGGTAATTGATGGCCAAATGACACTGGGTATGATGATGGCGGTGCAATATATTATCGGGCAATTGAATGGTCCGGTTGATCAGTTGATCACTTTCACCCGCGAAACGCAGGATGCCCGCCTAAGTTTGGAACGTTTGAGCGAAGTGCACGATAAAGAAGATGAAGAAAATAAAGATGAGCAACGTATCCGTGAAATACCCGCCCATAAAGATATAAATTTACAGAATGTAACCTTTGGTTACGATGCCACTTCCATTGGCGAACCGGTAATTAAAGGAATTCAGCTGAATATTCCTGTAGGCAAACAAACAGCCATTGTAGGAACCAGCGGCAGTGGTAAAACTACGCTGATAAAACTATTATTGGGCTTTTATCCCTTGCAAAAAGGTGATATTCTGCTCGGCGAAAACAACCTGAAAAACTACAGTATCCGCGAATGGCGCAAACAATGCGGGGTGGTAATGCAGGATGGGTTTATCTTTTCGGACAGCATAGCTAAAAACATTGCTCCGGGCGTGGAAATTATCGATAAAGAACGTTTGCTGAATGCGGTTATAACTGCTAATATCCGGGAGTTTATTGAATCTCTGCCCCTATCCTACAATACTAAAATTGGGAATGAAGGACACGGATTAAGTCAGGGACAAAAACAACGCATCCTAATAGCCCGTGCAGTATATAAAAACCCTGCTTTTGTTTTTCTGGACGAAGCCACCAATGCATTGGACACGAATAATGAACGGGTTATTATGGACAATCTGCAAAAATTCTTCAAAGGACGTACCTCGGTGGTCATTGCCCATCGCCTGAGCACGGTCAAAAATGCCGACCAGATTGTAGTGTTGGAAAAGGGCGAAATTGTGGAAAAGGGAACCCATCAGGAACTAACCCAAAAACAAGGAGCGTATTATCGGTTGGTGAAGAATCAACTTGAATTATAAAAAGCCCCCCTGCCCCCCTTAGGGGGTTCTAAGACGCAGTTTATGAAATTAAAGAGTGTAAAATGAAGAATATAAAAGACGATGCTAACTTTGAACCCCCTAAGGGGGGCAGGGGGGCTTCTATTTCACTCCGCAGCGAAGAAGTACAGGAAATTCTGTCACGTCCTCCTCATGCACTTATTCGTTATGGAATAACGGTAATATCCAGCGTGTTAATATTGCTGTTTATCGGTAGTTTCTTTTTCCGTTATCCCGATGTAGTTTCGGGCGATGTAACGATTACTACTGAAAATCCGCCAGTTTGGATTGTTGCTAAATCCACTGGTAAAATTAAAGAATTGTTGTGCTCTGATAAGCAAGAGGCAAAACAAGCTGATGTGCTCGCAGTGATTGAGAATCCGGCTTCCACGACCGACCTTCAGTTACTTCAAAAACAGTTAGCATCAGTTCTTATTTCCGATTCCTGTTTTAATTTTCCCAATGAATTACTTTCAAAATCCTATAATCTTGGGAGTTTACAATCTAACTTTTCGGCTTTCAGCAAAGCTGCTATGAATTACAACAATTTTCTAACTTTAAATCTGACATTACAGGAAAAAATCTCCCTGCAAAAACAAATGGCTAGTCGCAAAATTTATTTTGCCAACATGCAAAAACAATTGGAAATGAAGAAACAGGAACTTGTCCTTTCGAAATCGGCATACAACAGAGACAAAATACTATTCAATCAAAAAGTAATTTCAGCTTACGACATGGAAATAGCGGAACAAACCTACCTGAACAAGCAACAGGATTATCTTCAATTGCAAACAAGTATTTCCCTACAAAACGTAGAGACTTCGCAAATGAAAGAATCGGTCAATAAACTATCCATTCAGTATTTACAAGAAAAACATCAACTGTTTTCCGACTTGAAATCCACTCATCGTGAATTATTGGCTGCCATTGCCAATTGGGAACAAAACTATTTGTTGATTGCCTCGCAATCGGGTGTGGTTACCTTCAATACGTATTGGAAACGAAATCAGTTTGTCAATGCAGGAGATAAAGTATTTGCTATTGTTTCGCATCAGCCCGGGCAGTTGATTGGTAAGATAAAAGTTCCTGCTTCAGGTTCAGGTAAAATACAGATTGGACAAAAAGTAAATATTAAAGTGGCAGGTTATCCCTATCTGGAATATGGTTTCCTAAAAGCTGAAACCAAAGGTATATCCCTTGTCGCCAACAACGATTATTACATGGTTGAAGTAGAATTTCCCAAAGGTCTACACTCAACGGTCAATAAAGACTTGAAGTTTACAGGAGAAATGAACGGCACAGCTGAAATCATAACAGAAAATCGTAGTATGATTGAGCGTATTTACACTCCGCTAAAACTTTTGGCAAAGAAATCGTTGGAATAAAAATATTAGAAAATACTAAACTATTTTGTAATGTGAATTAAATAATCAGCACTGATATGGAGGCTTCTCTAATAGTGAAAAAATACCCGGTTTGGCATTGCGTAAAAAAGTGCTTGTGTTCGGCATAGCGTCTTTCGTGGCTGTTGCACAACCTTTGATCAATAAATGTATGCTAGGCGAACAGGGATAATTAATTTAGATTTCTCACGTCCATCAGACAATATTTTTAAAATAAGCATGGATAAAGCATTAAGTAAATAACTTGTGATTTACAATTGAATAAGATTTTATATCAATGATAAGTTCTGTGCACGGTGCTTATAGTTGCCATTGAATAAACAAAATATACAGAGTAATTTGCAACTATTACTCTATAAACAATTAAAATTATTACCAAATGAAAACGTTAAAAATGAGCATTGAATACATTCAAGGCAAAATGAGTAGAGAAGAAATGAAGAATATTAATGGTGGGCATAATCAACAAGCAATGGGTTGTTCTTGTAATGGTGCAGTCAATCCTCCATATAACAGTTCTTGGGTTGATATTTATAGTAGTTTAAATGATATGGCTTCAGCTATTTCAACTCATTGTGCTAATGGCGGAAGCTGTAGTGCTATTTCAATCTTATAAATACTTTTTTCCTGGTCTTTAAAAAATTATGAATATCGTAAATATCAAGATGAAGTAAATTAAATGCGAGAAGTTTCTTATAACTTCTCGCACTTTGTCGCAAAAATTGAGATATTTGACAATCTATAACTTCTCTATTAATACCAACTTATATAACCAAATTTCCAAATTTCATAAAAGTTTTAATATAATGACCTACTAAATTCAAACATATTTAATATTGTATAGCCAGTATAAGATTAACAGCAAACAATTATATATATTTCCATATTTAAGTTTCGAAATTTTCATGACAAAACACATATAATTAATTACACAATTAAAGCAATACAAATATGATTAACAAAAAAACACCAATTCACTTTATAGATATTTTTTCAATACTGTTTCTATTTACCGTTTTTGCTAATTGCCAGCTAATTTTTGGAAAAGAAACAAAAGTAATACTCAAATCAACAGGAAATGAGATTGTAAGTATTTATAAACCAATTGACAAATATTGCAATTATTTTCAAACCCTTTCTAACGAATTTAAATTATCTCCTGAATTAGAGATTTGCTATAAACCTAAAATTTTAGATTTTTCTTTTATTCAAATAAGTTATTCAGATGGAAAACGCTATTCTTTGCTTTTACATAGTGGTGATTCTCTTCAATTGAGTTACAACAATGGTATACTTAATTTTAGTGGGGATAATGCTTCTGGTCAGGTTTATCTAAATACTTTCAGTCGAAGAGTAAATGTAGATTCTATTTTTGATCAACATTTAAAAGGAGGAATCAATATAGCGGCAATTAGGCAAGATATTAAAACACTATTTTTTGATGGTTTGAACAATGATATCAAACAATTACAAACCTCAGGAAAAATAAGCAAAGATTTTGGGCAAAAGATTTATAATGATATGAACTATGCAGTGGCAGACATGTATTTTTCTTGCTGTAATATGCTATTACGAGGTTTTAGGAAAGTAAAATTGACTCAAACTGATTCATTATCCATAAATAAATCGTTGGATTCTTTTTTTATTGCTTTACCACCTTATGATAAAAATATTATTAAATACAGGTATCCCTATAAATATATTTCTCGATATTATAGCATGCAATATAATAAATTGAATACTACTAAAAAAATCGAATTATTAAGTAATAATTCCGAAGACACATTCGGTCCCTATACTTCCTTTTTAATCTCACCTGATTACCTCCAAATTCCATTGTTTGGATCAATCTTTCTTAATCAAATAAACTACGGCTTTAATGAATTTGACAAGTCAAAGATGTATAATTTTATAAATGCTAAATTCCCAGAAAGTGAATACTTGAAGATTATTCAAGGAAAATATGTAGCACAGAAAAAAGAGGAAAATAAAACTCCTATTTCATTGGAAAATAAAATAAGCTTTCTAACTCGGCCTATTAAATCATTAAAAGAATTATCCACCATACCTGAGTTAAAAGGCAAAAGAATCTTTATTGATATATGGGCAACTTGGTGTGTGCCTTGTAAAATGCAATTTCAATTCAAAGATAAACTTGATTCTCTGGCAAAGAAATATGATATAGCTATTGTATATATATCGATTGACAAGGAAGTATTTAGAAATAAATGGACATCCGATGTTGAACAATTGAAATTAAATGGGAATCATATTCTGGCTAATGAAAATTTACAGGCTGATATTCAGAAAAGTATTTTCATGAATCAAAACATGGTCATTCCACGCTATTTATTGCTTGATAAAAATGCTAATATCCTGAATAATGATGCACCCAGACCTAGCGCACCTGATGATATAGAAAAATTGTTTAAAAATTAAGTGATAAAAATCGTGAGTTTATAGTCGGCAGAAAAAAAATCTTAATTCAGTTCATTGATGGCGTTAAAAATCACCGCTTCATATTGTGCCAGTGTTTTGCCCGGTTCGGCGTAGCGTAAAAAGGTTCATGTTCGGCATAGCGTCTTTCGCTATGTCGAAGCTAAAGGCAAGGCTCTGCCTTGCATATTGAAAAAGAATATGAAAAGCAGGAGCTTTTCTTTTAGCATGACGAAGCGGGAC
>CAIUTB010000144.1 GCA_903901975.1 uncultured Bacteroidales bacterium | reverse complement strand
TAATAATACTAATAATACTAATAATAATAATCAAGATGAATAATTTTTTTAAAGAACATATCTTAAAAGTAATCGGAATACTCGTTGGGGGTATTGCGGGTTTTTTATATTATCATTTTGTAGGTTGTACCAGCGGAACTTGCCCAATAACATCAAACCCTTATATAACAGTTTTATACGGATCATTACTTGGTTATTTATTACTAGATATGTTTAAAAAGAAAGAACATGGAACAAATTAAGAATTACTTTAAAAGTTGGGGGCCTACCCGTATTTTCAGGCTCGTTTTAGCCGGAATTTTGGGTATTGCCTATTACTACAATCGCGAATCGTTCTATCTTTTTGGAGCAATAATTCTGGGTTTACAGGTCGTGTTTAATATCAGCTGCCCGGGAGGAAGTTGCGAAACACCCATTCGTAAAGATGATAAATCCATAATTAAAACAGAAAAATACGAACCAACAAAATAAAATCATGTATAGCACATTTATCATATCAAAATCGGATTGTATGACCTGCACGAACAAAACTCTAAAAAGTTTAGGTACTTTACGAGGGGTTTTTGGAGCTGAGATAGATCAGATTGAGGGAAAAGTGTTGGTATCGCATACCGACGAAGTCAGCAGAAAAGAAATTGCAGAAATGCTTCTTTCGCTGGGCTATCCTGAACTTGAAAACGAACAGGAAATTGAATCCGACGAACCATCTATCTGGGGATGTGCTTTATAAAGAGCAAAGAGCAAAGATTAAAGAGCAAAGAACAAAGAATAAGTAATCAAGATTTTAAAACAATATGAAGAAATCAATTTTTGCAGCTATATTGCTTGTATTCAAACTTTTGGCATTTGCCGGAGAAAATAAAGAAAACAAAACAGTAAATAACGAACAACAAAAAACAGAGAAAAAAATGGGAACAATTCATTTAACTAAAGGCGAATTTTTATCAAAAGTAGCCAATTTCGAAGCCAATCCAACCGAATGGAAATACCTGGGAGATAAACCTTGTATTATTGACTTTTATGCTGCATGGTGTGGACCTTGTAAAGTGGTTGCACCTATATTGGAAGATCTTGCCAAAGAATATGATGGACAGGTTTACATTTACAAAGTAGATACGGAAGCCGAACAAGAATTGGCGGGTGCTTTTGGAATCCGCAGTATTCCATCAATCCTTTTTTGCCCGATGATCGGTGCCCCACAAATGGCACAGGGTGCATTGCCTAAAGATTCATTTAAGAAAGCAATAGAAGAAGTTTTATTGAAAAAATAAGGATGGATAAGCGCATACCGGTAATAATTGAAATGTTTTATACACTTTCCTGCCCAAGCTGTAAAATTCTTCAACGAATGCTTGACGAAGTTTTGCCCACATTTGGGGATAAATTTGTATTAAAAAAAACAATGGCTAATGCACCGTTGGGAATGATTAAAACAATGAAGTTGGGCATTCATGCGGTCCCGGCACTTTTGATTGATAATGAAATAGTATTTAAACAAGTGCCTTCAAAACAGGATCTAATAAACAAACTCAATATATATTAAGATGGAAGAAAAGAAAAAATTACGTTGTCCACTTGGAGTACCGGGAGGAATTTTAGCTACTATTATTGGTCTAACAGGAATTATATTAAATAGTATAGACTTCAATCTATCAGGTTTACTAGTTTCGATAGCTTTGTTTTTAACGGGAGCTCCTTTTGTTCGAGTTACCATGATGGTACATTCGGCCAATGACAGATTGGATGAGTTGGAACGTAAAATGGAAGAAAAGAAATAAAAATCTAGGAATAGAATTCTGTTTTTTTAAGCTATTGGAGTATTTCTGATAGCTTTTTCTATATAATATTCTGCAATATGCTCATTAAATGAGCCTTGCTATGAACTCCTGCTTGCTTGTGTTTTATTTCTCCATTTTTGAAGACCATCAACGTTGGAACACTTTGAATCTGATAACGGCTTGCTATCATTGGATTTTGGTCTACATCAATTTTGATTACTTTTACACGCTCTCCGAGCTCTTCAGCTACTTGTTTTAAAATGGGTGATTGTGTTTTACACGGTCCACACCACACTGCATGAAAATCGACAATTACTGGTCGGTTTTCATTGATAATTGAATCGAAATTTCCTTTCATAATTTAAAACTTATTGTGTTTTTTAATTTCAAATAACTCAAATTCTAATACAGAAAATAGATAAATACCAAACTAATAACTGCTATAAAAAACCAAAGTATAACACCTAAGATAAGCGGTTTTACTCCGACAGACTTTAAGGTTGATCTCGACAATCCTGCTCCGATGAAGAATAGCGTAAGCGTTAAGCTTTGCCGGGATACTGTTACAATTTCGTGTGTTATTGAATTCGGGATATTTATATAGGTATTCAGAACCATGGCAAGTATGAAAAACAGAATAAACCACGGAATTACGATTTTATCACCTTTCGATTTAAAATAAAAGGATGTAAAAAATGAAAGTGGAATAATCCACAACGCCCGGGTGAGTTTCACGGTAGTGGCTACTTTCAATGCTTCTTCACCAAAAGTTGCTCCGGCACCCACCACCGAACTGGTATCGTGAATGGCAATGGCAGCCCACAATCCAAATTGATGTTGAGTGAGATTCAACCAATGACCTAAGACCGGAAACAGAAACAGTGCGACAGCATTCAACACAAAAATAGTGGCTAATGAAACCGACATTTCACTTTCGTTTGCCTTGGCAATAGGTCCAACAGCAGCAATGGCACTGCCACCACAGATGGCTGTTCCGGATGCAATTAAATAAGATGGAACTTTCCCAATGTTGAGCCATTTACCAACCATTATTCCGATAACCATAACACTGACCACAGAAAATAGCGTAAAAAGCATTCCGTCCGATCCGGCTTTAACCGAATCAAGTAAATTCATTCCAAACCCTAAACCTACTACTGAAATTTGAAGCAAGTATTTCGAGGCTTTTTTATTGAATGCCGGAAAAGGAGAACCTAAAGTCAGTGCAAAAACCAAACCCAAGAACAAGGCGATAGGTGCTGTGATAAAAGGAATTAAGCACAGAAATGCAAGAATCAGATATACAATTCCATTCAGTTGTTTTGAAGAAACAGAATAGCGCATAACTTATTGATGTTCAATTATAACTACAATTGTGTTCATGCTCATGTGCAGCGCAATTGAAGCCACCGTCGGTAACTTTTCCGGCTAAATATTGCTGAACAAGTTCTGTTACATCGCCTTGGCAATTACGGATAACATGGACACCGTGAGCATTCAGCTTGTTGATAGCACCATCGCCAATACCCCCGGCCAACATGATTTTTATTCCTTCCTTTTCAAACACTTCAGCTATATTCGATTTACAACCGCAACCTTGTGGAGAATCCATTCGTTCGTTGGAAGTAACCTGATTTTGGTCTGAAACGCTGTAAATTTGATAAAACTCACAATGTCCAAAATGGGCATCAATCTGGTTATTTTCTTTTATTGGTACTGCAATTTTCATGATGTTCTTCTCCTTTTTTACAACCGTTTGGCAATAAGCATAAATTGCTCGTAATTCGTTGTTTTTTCGTCCGTGATTCGGGTTATCGTATTGTATATTTTTACTGTCTTTACATCAAAACCCGCCTTGACAAATTGTTTGGATAAAACATCCGTATCAAACCCACAATATGGTATTGGTTCAAACCCATGAAACGAACCATCTTCTATAACCAAATCTCCCACAACCACCCATGCCCCGGGTTTTGTGATGGTAGCCAGATGTTCTACCGTCTTTTCAACATCAGTGAGGTGATGAAATGCCATGGCCGAAAATACAAAATCAATATCTTGCTTTTTGTAATCAAAAACTTCGCCATGCAGTATTTCTACTTTACTGCTTTCAGTCAGTTTTTCTTTTAATACTTCCAACATAGCTTCGGACGTATCAACCAGTACCACTTTAGCGACTAATGGCTCCACATTCAGACCTACTAAACCTGTACCCGCACCAATTTCCATCGCTTTCCAACTCTGCAATGGATTGACATTGAACAGCATTTCACTCAGGAATTTTTGAGTCATTTTAATTTTGTCGGGACTATCCCATTGGACTGCTTTTGCTTTAAAATTATCGTTCATATTTTATTTTTTTTAAATAATACAATTACCTGCTTTTCAAATCTTACTAACAATTGGTAAGATGCTATTGAGCATATTCATTTTGTCAAGTTCTTCCGATATCTCAATTGCTTCCTTTATAATACTTTCAGGATAATCGTTTATTTGAAGTATCCTGATAGCATTTCTGTTCTTTAATTTTCCTTCTTTAAGCTTGTAGTCAAAATCAACTGTTTTATGGTTAACAATTTCGCTGAAGTGAAATAAATCATATTCATTCTTCAATAAATCAGCCAATTCAATGTCATGTGTCGATACAAAAACAATATTATTCTCTTCGTTCAGTGAAGATAAAACAGCTTTGCCAGCCGAAATTCGTTCGACAGTGTTAGTTCCTTTAAAAATTTCGTCTAGTAAGAACAAGTTTAAGTTTCTACCTTTGCTTTTTGCTATCATTTCTTTGATTGTCATGACTTCCTCAAAATAATAGCTTCTGTCGTTCATTAAATCATCGCTAATTCGAATGGCAGAAAAAACACACATTCTTGGCAAAGAAAAATGCTCTGCAAAACAAGTGTTTATTGTCAATCCAGTTATTACATTTATAGCAATAGTACGGATGAATGAAGTTTTCCCTGACATATTTGAACCTGTCAGTAAGATTGATTTATCGTTTACTTTCAAGTCGTTTTTTACACAGTCCTCAATTAATGGGTGATATACTTCCTGAGCAAAAAGTCTTTTCTTTCCATCAATAATTTTCGGTGTACAGAAGTTGTTAAGTCCCTTTCGTAATGAAGCAATTGATATAGTAGCATCTATTTCTCCAACAAACAGAAATACATCTTCAATCTCTTTTCTTTTTGTGTCAATACGCTTTAAAGTTCCAAACAAAAACAAAGGTTCAATCAGAAATACAATTTTTACAAGTTCCAAAATTGCCCAAAAAAATATTTGCTGGTCACTTTGTATTTTTACTTCCAGATTGAAGAATGACATTCGATTGCTGACCTTGTTAATGATACTCGCCGATTTCATCAAATTTGGATTAATCTCCTTTAAAATATCATTCTTATATAATTCCTGAGCTATGCCATTTAGTTTTAACAATTGTGGAATAGAACTAAAATAATTGAATAGGTTTTTCTTATTCCAGAAGTGTATAACAATGTTGATAATGGATAAACCCAAAATTACAAGAAAGAATACCGGATTAAAAAATGCCATAACAAACGACAACACACTTGCAAACGACAACAACGGAACAACAAAATACCATTTAGGCGGTTTTAAAATTTCATCCTGAAACAGCGTAGCAATATAAAATACTTCTCTATCATTCAATTTGTTCAATTTGCTTTGGACAGACACTCTAAAGTCGGGATTATTCGTAAACTCATCCAACATTCTTTCATTCCTGATATTATCTGAAGAACCTGCCGGAATGTTTCTTAACTTATTATAAAGATATTGTTGTCCAACTTTTGAGTTTGTTCGGTCGATAAACATGAATAATTCCTGAAAATCCAAATCGTTACAGGTTTTGTCAGATAGGGTCTGAAAAGCTGTAGAATGGTCTTTCTTTCGGAAATAACTTTCTATATATTCAAAATCAAATAAATCATTTTTTACATTCCCAAAATCATCTATTAACTTATTATTTCTTTTTCGTTTATTTAGCATTGCACCTGTGTCTTTTAATTATTTGTGGATAACTTATTGCATCAAGGAGTGTATCATATGATTAAAGATTATTTATAGGCGTTAGTTCATCAGCACAAAATATTTTACAGTCTTTGCATCGAACATGATTTTCTAATCCACCAATTAATTTGAAGCAGCGTTTACAGCGAAACCATTGTTTTTCAAACTGCACATTTCCGCCCTCAATCACAATCATTTTGCCTTCTACCAGTGCCTGAGCAATGGTTTTACGTGCTTTTTCGTAAATGCGTGTCAGCGTTGGGCGTGATACATTCATTTGCTCCGCTGCCTGATCCTGATTCATTCCTTCATAATCGAGCAAGCGAATACTTTCATATTCATCGTATAGCAATGCAACGGAACTTACAATGTGGCGTGGAATACCATAAGGTTTAAAACCCTGCATAAGAGGCGGGTTGCAAATTTTACGGTCTTGTTTTGGGCGAGGCATGAATTTATATCAGTTCTGAACTACAAAGATACAAATAGTTTTGAACTTATGTTCATTACAAAATAGTAATACTGCATTTAAAACTTATTTTTAGTAAGCAAGTGTATAACTTTAGTAAACGTATAAAATCAATATTATCCTACTAAACTAACTTGTCTCCCCTTTGGCATAGGCTATTGTTAACAATAGACCCCGTTCGCTGAAAGCGACAGGGTCTATTGTGTAAGAGTCATCCTGAAAACTAAGGTTATTTTTCCAATCGTTTCATGGCTTCAATCGTGTTTTCGCGGCTACCGAATGCAGAGAAACGCACATAACCTTCACCACTTGCTCCAAAACCGGCTCCGGGGGTAGTTACGATGTGTTTTTGTTTCAGCAGATAATCAAAATACTCCCAGCTTCCCATTTCAACAGGAGCTTTTGCCCAAACGTATGGAGCATTTTTACCACCAAATATTGTATATCCTGCTTTCAAAAGACCTTCACGAATAATTCTTGCATTTTCGGTATAGAAATCAATCAAGGCTTTTACCTGCTTTTTACCTTCGGGACTGAAGGTGGCTTCGGCTGCACGTTGAACAATATAGGATGTACCATTGAACTTGGTGCATTGACGGCGATTCCAGAGTTTATTCAGCGAAACTTTTTCGTCGCTTGAGCTGTAGCCCATTAATTGTTTCGGAACAACCGTATATCCGCAACGTGTTCCTGTAAAGCCGGCAGTTTTAGAAAAACTCCGGAATTCAATAGCCACCTCGTTGGCTCCTTCTATTTCATAAATGCTGTGTGGCACATTTTCTTCGGTGATAAATGCTTCGTAAGCAGCGTCAAACAAAATGATGGTGTTGTTTTCTTTGGCATATTCCACCCAAATAGTGAGTTGTTCTTTGGTCAGCGTAGTACCGGTTGGGTTATTGGGATAACAAAGGTATACTAAATCTACTTTTTCGGTTGGCAGAGCCGGTACAAAATTATTTTCGGCATTACAAGGTAAATATACCAGATTGCTCCATTCGTTGAATTCGTTTGGTTCTCCTGCACGACCACCCATGGCATTGGTATCGACATAAACCGGATAGCTCGGATCAGTAATTGCCACCCGATTGTTGATGTCAAAAATATCACCGATGTTTCCGGTATCGCTTTTAGCACCATCGCTGACAAAAATCTCATCCGCTTCAATATTAATTCCTTTGCCTGTAAAATCGTTCAACACAATGGCATCACGCAAAAAAGCATAGCCTTGTTCCGGACCATAACCACGAAAGGTTTCAGCACTGCGTTGTTCGTTCGCTGCTTTTATCATGGCATCAACCGAAGCATCGGGTAAAGGCAGACTTACATCACCAATTCCCATGCGGATAATCGGAGCTGTCGGGTTTTCTTCTTTGTGCTGTGCCACCCGTTTAGCGATTTCAGAAAACAGATAAGTTGCCGGAATCTTGATAAAATTATCATTAATTTGTGCCATTTTTTTAGTTTATAATTGGTAGTTTTAGTTTATAGTTGGTAGTTTTAGTTTGTAGTTTGTAGTTAGTTCGATTTTATTTTTTATATAAACTACCAACTATAAATTTCTTTAGATTTCTCCTTCAAACACAGTTGTAGCGCTGCCGGTCAGATAAACCCGATTGTCAGATTTTTTCCATTCTATTACGAGTTCTCCTCCAATCAATTCTACTGTTACTTTGCGGTTGGTGTGTCCGTTGAGTACAGCAGCAACAACCGATGCACAAGCCCCCGTTCCACAAGCCATAGTTTCGCCTGAGCCACGTTCCCATACCCGCATTTTAATCCGGTCAATCGAAATAATTTCAATAAACTCGGTGTTGATACGACGTGGGAAAATAGCCGCATTTTCGATAACCGGACCAATTTTGGTCAAATCTAATTTGTCTATTTCTGTTGTAAAAATAACAGCATGCGGATTCCCCATGGAGACACAAGTAATATTATATTGCAATTCTTCGGTAAATTTAACCGGCTTATTTATAATGGTTTCGCCAGTAAACAAAGTAGGAATAAGTTCGGGTACCAAAATAGGCTCACCCATATCCACTGTTACGGTTTCAACTTTATTCTTTTTGTCAATAAATAGTTGCAGTACTTTCACTCCGGCCAATGTTTCCAATGTAACGGAAGTTTTATCAGTCATACCTTTATCGTACACAAACTTTCCAATGCATCGTGAAGCATTTCCACACATTTCAGATTCAGAACCGTCGGCATTGAACATCCGCATTCTGAAATCGCAGGTATCCGAAGGCATAATCATTACCAGACCATCAGAACCGATACCTTTATGACGGTCGCTGTACTGAATGGCAAATTCCTCCGGATTTTCTATTTTCTCTTCAAAACCGTTGACATAAATATAGTCATTGCCGGTACCGTGCATTTTGGTAAATTTCATATTGTTAGCTTTTACAGAAAAAGTCACACAAAATTAATTATTCTGCATGACTTCTGTATTTAATAATGACAATGGTTTGTATTGTTGGCTTTAAACTTATAAAATAATTGTATTTCGCTTGATTTTTAAACAATTCAGTTGAAATATAGATAAATTATTTTCAAATTATCAATTATTTAATGGAAATGGAAGTCTTTCTAATTGCAGTTAGTTATCAATTCAAATTTCTTTCTTAGCTATAAGCAAAAACTGTTCATATTCACTCATTTTCCCCGGAATACGTTCACGTTTCAATATATTATAAGTTTCGGCAGACTGAACTTTAAAACCGGCATTCGTAAATTTTTCAGATAAATCCTGTGTGTCGAATCCTTGGTGTGGAATAGATTCAAAATTATGAAATGAACCATCTTCTGTACGTAAATCACCAATCAGAATATATGCTCCGGGTTTTGTTATTTGATACAAATGATTTATAGTAGCTTCTATATCAATGATATGGTGAAATGCCATACTGGAGAATATCAAGTCAATATCTTGTTTTTTATAATCCAATACTTCAGCATGAATAATTTCAATATTTTCATCACCCTGCAGTTTCTTCTTCAAAACTTGCAGCATGGCTTCCGATGTGTCTTCAAAAACAACTGAATTTACATAAGGAAGTATCTGTAATCCTACTAAACCGGTTCCTGCACCTATTTCAAGCGCTTTCCAATCTTTCTGGTAGTTAATGTTATTCGATAATGCAGAGATAAATATTTCTGTCATTTCAATTTTAGAGGGATTATCCCAATCGGCTGCACGATGTGCAAAATAATCTGTCATAATTTTATTGTTTTAACCTACTAAACAACAGAACTTGATATTTGTTCAGTAATGTGAAATGTACTAGTTTAGTTATGATAATGCTTTATCAAATCTAAAAGTTCAACTGATATAAAATTGTCAGATTGAAAAAAACAAGTACTTTTACCAGAAATCAAAAATCATGAAAACCAAGTACTTTAATATCCGCTATTACTTTGTAGCATTTCTTATAAGCATATTTATACCTGTTGTTTTTTCGCAGTCAACCACAGTTCAGTTCAATGTAAATATGAAGCAACAAATTTCACTTGGTAATTTCAAACCTGCCACTGATTTTGTCGATATGGCCGGAAGTTACAATAGCTGGGGTTCCACTATGATGACTGATGCCAATAAAGATAGTATTTATACTGCTTCGGTTTCTTTCAATGTGGGTGATAATATTCAATTCAAATGCCGGATAAACGGTTTATGGACAGGTTTAGAAGAATTTCCGGGTGGTGGTTCAAACCGTAGCTATACCGTGGTACTGAACGGAGTTTTTAATTTCTGGTACAGCGATGTCATTCCCTCTAATGTCTTGACAGTAAACTTTCAGGCATCAGGCAGGGCAATTATTCCCGGACAAACCATTCAGTTTTTAGATAAGTCAACTGGTTCTCCTGTTTCGTGGGATTGGACATTTCCGGGAGGCACACCGGCCATATCTCAAGTGCAAAATCCACTTGTAACTTACTCAACAGAAGGAAAATATCCGGTTGCATTGATAATAAAGAATTCCAAAGCCGATACCTTGTCACTAACTCAGGCTGAATATATCAATGTGTCGAGTGCAAGAACCTATTGGTGGAATGATGCGATATTTTACGAAGTATTCGTACGGAGTTTTTATGATCAAAATGGAGATGGAAAAGGGGATTTAAAAGGTCTTACCGCTAAACTCGATTATTTGAATGATGGAGATTCAACCACGCACACCGACTTGGGTGTCACTGCCCTCTGGTTGATGCCTATCATGCAGTCGCCGAGCTATCATGGTTATGATGTAACAGATTACCGCACTGTAGAATCTGATTATGGAACGAATGCTGATTTTCAGACTTTTATACAGGAGGCGCACAAACGGGGTATTAAGGTTATTATCGATTTGGTAATGAACCACAGCTCTGACCAGAATCCGTGGTTTGTACAATCAGCAAGCAGTACAACGTCCTCTTACCGCAATTGGTACAGATGGAGCGCAACTAATCCCGGTGGATCATGGAATTCAAAAAACGGTTCTTATTACTATGCTGTGTTCGGAAGTGGGATGCCTGATTTGAATTATGCCGAAGCTGCAGTAAAAACTGAAATATTTGATGCGGCTCGTTTTTGGTTGCAGGATATGCATGCTGATGGTTTCCGTTTGGATGCGGTGAAATATATTTTTGAAACAACCACGCAAACCGAAGATGTTCCGGCTACTTTTCAATTCTGGAAAGATTTCCGGGCATATTATAAATCCGTAAATCAAGATGCTTTTACGGTGGGCGAAGCCTGGACTTCAACCGATATTATAAAAAAATACGTCGAAAATAATGGGCTGGATTATTGTTTTGAATTTAATTTAGCCGGCGCATTGGTGAATGCAGCTAACAGTGGCAATGGGACGGCATTACAATCTGCTGTTGAAAATGCCATGTCGAGCTATCCATATCTTCAGTTTGGAACATTTCTGACCAACCACGATCAGGAACGGGTAATGACAACGCTTAGTAATAATGTATCTAAAGCCAAACTGGCAGCTCAGTTATTGTTGAGCTTCCCCGGCATTCCGTTTATATATTATGGCGAAGAAATTGGTACCATCGGACCAAAACCCGATGAAAATATACGAACTCCATTACAATGGAACAACTCATCAAATGCAGGCTTTACAATCGGTACTCCCTGGCGCGCACCGCAGGCGGACTTTGCAAGCAAAAACATAGCTGCTCAGCAACTTGATACAACTTCTTTATGGACTACTTACAATAAAATGATTCAGTTGAGGACATCCGAACCTGCTTTGCGCAGGGGGAATTATGTCACTCTATCGAGTAATGCTGTTTCAGCCTTTGTGTTTATGCGTCAGTGTGCCAATGAAACTATTTTTGTGGCTTCCAACCTGGGTGCCACACAACTCAACAATGTTCAGATTAGTTTTTATCCCGGCACTATGCCTTCGGGAAATTACATACTAAATGATTTGCTTACGGGAGTCAAGCAGGAAATTATTGTAGGGGCCGATGGAAGTGCAACAAGCCAGAATATCGGTAGTCTGCCTGCCCGTAACACAGCTATTTATAAAGTAGTGGCTCACAGTTCTGGTTTAACCGGACCGGAAGCAAATTCATTCCAGCTTTATCCCAATCCAGCGAATAGTTTTATCACCGTTCATCTTGATAATATAATGTCTGCTAATGCGACTGTTAGTGTACTGGATCTTTATGGTAGAGAACTAAAAAAAATACAAATTAATGGTCCAACAACTATCCCAATAGAGGATATTCATTCAGGAATTTATTTTTTAAAAGTAACTGACGGAAATAGTATACGGACGGGTAAAATTGTGATCGAGAAGTGATAATGTTTAGTGCTGTTCTTATTTGTCTTTTGCAGTGGTTGTGCGAAATTCTTTCAGGTAAAAAGGTTCAAAATACGCTGTATCTACAAATTTTTTGTCAATAAATGATTTTACAGCTAAGGGGATCATATTGTTCGCAAGAGGAACGATGTTTTCAATAAAATGGGCATTTGAATGAGTCAGCATACTTTTACATTTTTCCGAGCCATTACCAAAGAAATGCACTCTATCATTATCAAGTATTTTGGCATAAGAATCAGAATCAATAATATCTGCTGAAATTTCACGTCTCAGGTTTAAATTTGCATCATAAAAGGCAGAATATACTTCCATTCGTCGTGCATCAATCATTGGGCAAAATAGTACATTATCCGAATACTTTTGAGTTTTTATTGCTTCTGATGTCAATACTTCCAACGTGCTGACGGCAATTAGAGGAATGTCCAGTCCGTAACACAAGCCCTTGGCAGTGGAAACTCCAATTCGCAAACCGGTATATGACCCCGGACCACTACTTACTGCCACAGCACTCAGATTTTTTCCGCTGGATTTAAGCAGGGCAAGCGCATCGGCAATAAATACACTCAATAAAGCAGCGTGATTCATTCCCTCGGCATTTGATTTGAAAAACAAGCAGTGCAGGTTTTCACTCAGTGCTACCGAACATACATTGGTGGAAGTTTCGATATGAAGAAGCAACATGTTATTATTTACGATTTTAAATTTACGATATACGATTGGTTTAAGCGTTGCAAAAATACAGATTATAAATGAATTAAAAAATCCCCGTTTCTGAAAAGAAAACGAGGATTTTAGTATAATCAAATCTACCTTATTTTATTGTAACCTTCAACGGATTTTTAGTTTTAACTGCAAATTCATACACAGCTTTAAACCAGTCGGCAGCAGTTGGATATTTCCATTTGCTCCATCCGGCACCGAAATAATAAGTCATTGCAGTTCCAGGAGTGTAGTTGGTAAGAATGAAAGCATGTGCATTTTTTTTCTGTACTTCTTTACCCGGAGCAACAACCCCTACATAATTTCTTCCACATGGTTCTTTCTTAAGTTCAGTAAATGAATTTTCAGCATAACAAACAATTCCATTTTCAGCTTTCTGTGTAATGATTCCTTTATCATCATGCAGAAAGATTCCTGTTGCAAGTTTCATTTTTTGTGATTTTCCGCTAAAAGTTACTTCAGCTTTGTTCAGCAATGAACCCGCAGTAGCAGTTATTGTAATGGTTTCCTTGTAGAATTCACTTCCAACTTTAAATGAATTGTAAGTCAGTTGAAAAACGGTACGTAATGGACCGTTTTCAAGCACTTTGTATGAATCATACTGATTTCCAACCCATAAGGAATCACCAACATAAGGTGCAACACCACCACAGCCCAGAGCATGACCAACTTTGTAAAAATCCATACCTTTTCCCCAGTCAATATGATAGGATTTACCGTTTTGTAATTCATCCTGATAGCGTTGATCTACAACCAGTTCGTCGGTACATTTTGCCCAAAAGTCAACACCATTACTGGGATTTTCTTTTGCCAAAGCAGGTCCATACATACGGTACGCAGCAAAGTCATTTTCCCATGCAAAGTCGTCTTTACGCTCAGGTACAAAACGACCAGAAGTTTTCGCTTTTACAGGTGAAGGTGTACCTTCTGTCAGTGTATAAATTACTTTTGACCTAGCTTTTACATCGGCTTGAAAAATTAATCCCTGAATTTCTTTTTTATCGTTGTAAGTAAGTTGATAAGGCACTTCTTCCCCTTTTTCGTTTTTCAGTACAACGGATTTAGTGATAATACAGCTTTTGATGCAACAGGCTTTTACTTCTACTATTTCAGCTTTACGTTCAAAATCTGAACTGTTACTAACAGTCACAGTTTTCTGTGCAAAAATACCCGAAACGAGTAGAAGTGAAGCAGTAAATAATTTAAATTTATTCATAATCAACCTATTGTAAATTGTAAATTATTAAATTGTAAATTATTTAGGTTGTTTTCCGATATAAGCTAAAATACCACCGTCCACATACAGAATATGTCCGTTTACGAAATTAGAAGCTTCAGAAGCAAGGAAAATAGCCGGACCTTGTAAATCTTCAGGTGTTCCCCAACGTGCAGCAGGAGTACGACCAATGATAAAAGTGTTGAACGGATGGCCATCTTCACGCAGTGGAGCAGTTTGAGGAGTAGCAATATAACCTGGTCCCAGGCCGTTGCACTGAATGTTGAATTCTCCATATTCAGAGGCAATATTCTTAGTCAGCATTTTCAATCCACCTTTAGCAGCAGCATAAGCCGAAACAGTTTCACGACCTAATTCACTCATCATAGAGCAAATATTGATTATTTTTCCATGCCCTTTTTTAATCATAGAAGGAATCACAGCTTTTGAACAAATAAATGGACCATTCAGGTCAATATCAATTACCTGGCGAAAATCTGCAGCCGACATTTCGTGCATAGGTATACGTTTGATAATTCCGGCATTGTTTACCAAAATATCAATTACACCAACTTCTTTTTCAATCTGAGCCACGGTAGCATTTACCCCATCTTCATCGGTCACATCGCACACATAACCGTGAGCAACAATGCCATCGGCTTTATAATTTGCCAAAGCACCATCCACTTTATCCTGCGATAAGTCATTAAACACTATGGTTGCGCCAGCCGAAGCAAATGCTTTAGCCAATCCATAACCAATTCCGTACGATGCACCTGTAACAAATGCAATTTTTCCAGTTAAATCAAATGCGTTCATTATTTTAAGTTTAAAAGTTTGTAATGTTTGTAAAGTAAAAAAAGTTTATAAAGTTGTATTTCAGACTTCTATCTTCATAAACTTTCAACTTTATGAATTGATTTATCTTAATTCGGTATGTTTGAAGAAATTTTGGTCGCTGTAATCCAGATTTTCACCGGCCATTCCCCAAATAAAAGTATAATTGCTGGTAGCTGCAGCCGAGTGAATGGACCATTCCGGTGAAATCACAGCCTGGTCACCCTGCATCCAAATATGACGGGTTTCAGTTGGTTCGCCCATAAAATGACAAACTGCATTTCCTTCCGGAACTTCGAAATAGAAATACGCTTCCATTCGACGGCTGTGAGTATGAGCTGGCATAGTGTTCCAAACACTCCCAGGTGCAAGCTCAGTCATTCCCATCTGAAGTTGGCATGTTTCCAATACCTGACAAACCAGCATCTTATTGATATTTCTATGATTAGAACCTTCCATTGTCCCTAGTTCCAATACCACAGCATCAGCTTTCGTTATTTTGCGGTCGGGAAAAGTTTTATGAGCAGGAGCAGAGTTGAAGTAAAACTTAGCCGGATTGTTGGAGTCTATGCTTTCGAAACTAACTGTTCGGTCGCCTGCACCAAGATACAATGCTTCTTTATATCCTAGTTCAAAAACCTGCCCATCAACTGTAATTTTACCTGCACCACCTACATTGAATGTTCCAAATTCACGACGTGACAGGAAAAATTCAGATTTTAAGGGGTCAATAGCTTCCAATTCAAGTTTTTCGTTTACCGGCATGGCACCACCCACCACTAATCTGTCGTACAGACTATAAACCATATTTACTCCATCGGGCGAAAATATTGTTTCAACCAAATGTTCCTTGCGTAAACGAGCTGTATCATAATGCTTTGCATCTTCCGGATGGGAAGCATATCTGATTTCATAGTTTGTTATCATTTGAAATGTATTTTGTTATGTTTCGTAATTTCTATTGGTCGACCAAAAGTACTGCTTTTTTACTACCTAAAGGACAGAGAAAAACATATTATTAAACATATTTATGTTTTTTAACGTATGTGATTGAAAACTATATTTTTATACGAATAAATTGCATAAAATCAGGACTTCCAGTGGAGAATCTATATTCAAATTGAGAGACAAAGATAGAATATAATAAGATTGAGCGATGTATACAATTGTACTAAAAGTGTGTACTTTTTGACTTTATACAAAAAATAACTGATTATTTAATTTTCAGCATCCATGCCAGATTAACCGAAACATTTAAATTGTTGGAATTGCTGAAATAATCTGATTTTTTGTTTGAATAAATGTCATTCAGACTATAATTTACTCTGCTGTCGAGCTGTATGACATTTTTACCCAGGCTAAACAGCAAACCGATACCACCACAAAGCCCGTAATCAAAGCGATTTTGTAAATTCGTGGTTTGTTCTACAGCCGTTGAACCTGAAGTCAGATTCAGTAATTCATTTTCAGAGAGTAAATAACTGATTTTTGGACCAATATTTATAAAAAAACGATTTTTCTTACCCATATAAATATGAGTCATAAAAGGTAGTTCCAGGTAATTCAGTTGTTTGGTATATAATCCTGAAGATTCAGTCCAGCCACGCTGACTATAATTCAGTTCAAGTTGTACACCGGCATTTTTTTCGGCAATATATCTGAAAACCAATCCTCCATTATAACCCATAAGCATACCCTGACTTACCGATGGATTAAACATGATTCTTGATTCAGTTAAGCCAAAATTCGCACCTAGATATACTTCCGGATTAATCAGCCTGTCCTGCGCATAAATTTCGAAACCTGAAACTAATATTAAAAAAATCAGAATGATATGCTTCATAATTTAGTGTGCTTTAGTTTCTCCTGTATATAAGGTTTGGTTCACAAAACCCGATTCATTTGAAATGCGTTCAAATTGGAGCTGAGACTGAACAAACGTGATTGAGTTCAAGGTTCCTATTTTAGCAGCATACTTAGTTCCATACTTATGAATATAGGCAATGAAATAATTAGTCAGGTCATAACCGAGCATATCGTAACGTGGTGTATCATTGGATAAATCTTTTCCAAAAAACAAATCAAACCTTGAATTATACTCATCAAGAGCTGCTTCATTCAACGAAGATAAAAATGGCGAAATATAGAGGCATTCCGGTTTTTTTTCTAACTGATTTCGCCAACTGTACTGTTCGTAAAGAATTACGTTGCTTTCTGCCGGAAGTTGATTTAACGTATTCAAATACGGACTCACATTTGAAAATTTATCCGTATTGAATATAATCAGATTCTTTTCTCCTGCTTTTAATTGTAAATTGAATCCAGCATTATCCGGAGAGTTTAGTTCAACAATTCCTATTGATTTATGCTCTTTCAATAATTGACTTTTTATTGCGGATGCACGAATATTTCCTTCATCCATTGGACTAATCCCTTGTATTTCAGCAAAAACAACATGAACATTTTTGAGATTCCCGTTAAGTTGCTCAAACAGATATTTGATTTCGGTGTCGAAACCCGGATTAAACTGAAAAAGATAGGGGTTATTCTCAATATCAGGTACTTTCGACGAAAATGGAATCAGTGTATTTACTTTGTTTTCCCGTGCAAAATGTCCAATCAAGGGCACCTGATTACTGAAAGCCGGGCCAATAATTAAATCCATAGTTTTCAAGTCATCTTTTTCCAGCAGATCATTTATTTTTTCTTCGGTTTTGTCTGTATCATAGCTGTATATCTCAAAAGAAATTCCACGTTCTTTTGCCTCTTGAATTGCCATTAACGAGCCTGCATAAAAGTTTTGAAAACGCTCAAGCACTGCTTCTTTTTTAGCTTGCTCCAGCATAAATGGCAATAGAAATGCTATTTTTATGGTTTTCTTTTCTGTAAAATGTTCTTTCACAACAGGTTTTTCAACCGGTTTGACTTCACTTTCAATCGGAGCGGGAGAAACTTCCACAGTTTCAGTTAGATGAGTTTTTTGAGTTGTTTTGGAATTGGTTACCGGAATTTTCAACTCACTGTCCACTGATATTTTTATATCAGCTCCCGGATTTAGTTTTACAACTTCTTTACTGTCAACATTATATTGTTTGCAAATTGAAAACAGGGTTTCTTTGGGTTGTACTTTATGAATGATAAAACTCTTTTCCGAATCAGTTGCCTGAATTAATGCAGCACCGGGTTTTGAATTTAGTGGAATTGCTGTTTTTACAACAGTAGATTCATCTGTTTTCATTATCACAGGAATATTGAGTACCATTCCATCTTTAAGCCCATTTTTTACTTCCGGATTGTATTTTTCAATATCAACCTGACTTATACTGTACTTGTGGCTTATAGCAAAGAGTGTCTGCTTCTTTTCTACAGTGTGTTTTATAAATTCAGTTGAAGTTTGAATTTTTGAAACGTCTTTTTTATGCATGGGAATCAGCAATTCCTGTCCAGGTTTTAAGCCTGATTTTACGATTGGATTTACGTTTACTATTACGTCAGCTGAAACTTCAAATTTGCGACCAATTGCCAGTAATCCTTCGCTTGTTTGAACAGTATATACATAATAATCAGTTCCTTTTATTGTTTTAGTTGGATAATTAGTGGATTGTCCGGCGAGTTGGAGAATAAATAATAATAAGCCAGCCAGCATCAAACTCGAAAGTTTCATTTTCATACGATGATAATTGTTTTTTAAAGGTCGTATGGAACTCGCAATAGATTTTCATCCTCTTTGGATTAAACCTTTTAAAATGCTCGTTTCATACCAAAAATGATTTTTAGTTGAAATGCAAAAGTACTAAAAATTATACTTTAGCTGATTAGTAAGGGTAATAATTCCGTGTTTTTTTTGTTATTGATAAGAAAGATGTACATTTGCAAACAAAACCATTTCACCCGACACTTTATGAGAAAAATCATTTTATCGATTTGCTTTTTAACCCTGACATTTTATTCCGGAGCGCAGCTACTGACCTCCAACAAAGGTAAAATGTACAATA
Organism: uncultured Bacteroidales bacterium; assembly: GCA_903901975.1. Classification (GTDB taxonomy): domain Bacteria; phylum Bacteroidota; class Bacteroidia; order Bacteroidales; family Paludibacteraceae; genus Paludibacter. The sequence goes on along the minus strand of CAIUTB010000144.1, from coordinate 11,414 downwards.
ATTTTACAGGAATTGATTATGTTTTTGTTTTTAATGGAATAACCGCCTCAAATGAAATAATAACGTATAATGGAACATTAACCTCTGATAGTGTTATAAATTGGGAAAAATTTGATGGTACTGTTGTTGCTAATCAGAGTTATTTTTCACCTGAAAATAACACAGGTTATCTGGCAAAAGTAAATGGAAAAGTAAAAGCAACCTGTTGGGTAATTGATTATCAAAAATACCTGCCAATACTAACTTCCATTGAACCGGAGAATAACCCTACAGCACAGTGTCAGGAACTCAAACTATTTATCAATGCTAATGTACCATTAATTAGTTATACCCCTTATGCGAGTATAAATCCCATTATTATTCCACGAGAATTTAGTATTAATTATCAGACACTCAAATGGAACGAAGCCAAAACAGTCTGGTTGCCCCTTGATACTATTAGTCCTGTTATATTGCCAATTACTCAAAAAACAATTCCTACGCCTTATTGTAATACTATATTTAAACTTAAGGGTGACCAGTTTGCCACAGATTTGAATTTAAGTCCTGATACTGTATCGAGTTCTCTATATATCACTAATGCAGTTATTTGTAAAGCCACATCGGTTGTCACAATTCGCGACGCTAAAAATGAGGCTGAACGACCTTCGCAAGCTACTCAGTTAAATGGATCTGCTCCTTTGGATATTCAGTTTTTGAGTAATGCCAATGAGCCGGTAGCGCAATTTTATAACTGGACAATTTACAAAGGAACAGATCTGATCATCAATCGAAAAGATAAGGATCACCGTTATACATTTGCAGATGCCGGAACCTATAGGGTGAAAGTTACAGCCAGTAATAGTTATTGTTCATATTCCGATTCATTGACTGTAACGGTGTCAGAATCACGATTACAGATTCCAAATGTTTTTACTCCAAACGGTGATGGTTTTAACGACGAGTTTCGGGTAGCGTATAAATCTATTGTAAAATTTCAGTGCTGGGTGTATAACCGCTGGGGCAGACAGGTTTATTACTGGACTGACCCGACTAAAGGCTGGGATGGTAAAATAAATGGAGTCGATGCAAAACCGGGAGCATATTTTTATGTTATCAAGGCTTATGGATCTGACTTTGATCCAAACTCAAAACCTAATTCAACAACTCACGAAAGAGCAGGTGAATATATTAAAAAAGGGGATATTAACTTGTTGAGAGGAGTACAGTAAACTGTTCAAAAAATGAAAAAAACAATCATTCTTTTTCTCATTTTGAATATTCTTACCTGCTTCCTGAAAGTTAATGCTCAAAATGATTTCACGGGAAATTGGAATTCTTCTTCCTCTGATTTTACGTTATCAATTAAACAAATAAAAAATAAAATCACAGGTAGTCACTGTTCTATCTTGCAGAATGGTAACAGAATAGACTGTGCAACGGATGAAAGAACAATAAGAGGAACAATACACGGAGATTCAATACTAGTTGTTTTTAAAAGTACTTATTCTATGAAGAGTGGTACAGCTGTGATTAAGCGCATAAACGACGCCCAAATTAAATGGGAAATTACTAAAAAACCTGTAGGAGAATTTTATATTCCTACTACAGCAATATTAAAGAAAGAATAATCAGATTTTCTCCACCAGATACATACTGCAAACACCAAAGCTAAATTTGCGGTATTTATTCAATTTAAAGCCGTTTTCAGAAAGAATATTGATTAGTCGCTGACCATTTGGAAAAGCGTGCATAGAAGCCTGCAGGTAATCATAGGCTTTTTTATCGCTCGACAGCAGCCTGGAAGTCAATCGCACAAAAACCTTTGTATAAAGCTGATAGCCTTTATAGAGAAGTCCTTTTTCAGGTTCATTCATTTCAAGAATAAGTAAATGTCCACCCTGGCCTAAAACACGATTAATCTGTTGCAGACTTTCGGGTAGTTTTTCAAAATTACGGATGCCAAATGCAATGGTAGCAGCATCAAAACTGGCATCGGCAAAAGTCATAGCCGAAACATCCTGTACTTCCAGCTTAATTTTATTGCTCAAGTTTGCTTTTTCAATTTTCACACGACCCATTTCCAGCATCTTATCTGATATATCAATACCGGTCACATGGTCAGGATTCAGAAATTTATAGGATTTGATACACATATCACCTGTTCCAGCAGCTATGTCGAGGATTTGTTTTGGATTGAAAGGTTTGAGTGCAAGTAATGAATTTCTACGCCACGTACGTGCCATACCCCAGGTCATAATGTCGTTAAACTGATCGTATTTGTCCGATATAACATTAAACATACGAGCCAACTGAGCCGTTTTTTCTTCGTCCTGATTATATGGTTTGACCTTAGTAAAATCTACCCCTAACCCCTTCCGTGTGCGGGTTAAATTGCGGGGAACAGATTTAGTACTTTTATTTGTTTTCATCATTCGAAAAATCATTTTTTACTCCCCTTTAGGGGTTGTGGGTCTGTTTTCAAACTTCTGACTATCAGCCAGATTCCCCAGGCGATAAATGGTAAACTAAGAATTTGTCCCATGTTTATCAGCATGTCAGCTTCGAAACTTTCCTGATTGTTTTTTAGAAATTCAAGTACAAAGCGTGAACCGAAAATACCAATCAGAAACACTCCAAAAATAAGTCCGTTCTTTTTATAAGCCTCTTTTTTCCAATATAACCACCAAACTACTACAAATGTTATCAGACAATATAAGATCTCATAAATTTGTGTCGGGTGCATGGGTAAGGTTTCTTTGTTGCGAAGGAAAATAAAACCCCAGGGCAAAGTAGTGGCACTTCCATAAATTTCGGAGTTCATCAAATTCCCCAGACGAATCGATGCTCCGCAAATAGCCACGCCAATCACCAAGCGGTCGAAAATCCAGACATAGCCTTTCTTCGAAACGTTTTTATTGAAAAAATACATGGCAATCAAAATACCGATAGCTCCACCATGACTGGCTAATCCACCGTGCCAGATATACAGAATTTCAAGGGGATGTTGCGAAAAATAATCCCATTCGTAAAACAAGCAATGACCCACACGTGCACCAACAATAGTGCCTATTACGGTGTACATAAATAGTTTATCCAACCATACCTCAGGCAATCCTTCGTGTTTAAAAAGCTTCTGAACGATTAGTAAAGTGGCATAAATCCCAATAGCCCAAAGCAAGCCATACCAGCGAATAGCCAATGGACCTAAATGAACCAAAACCGGATCAACATTCCAGGTGATAAAGTTTAAAAACATATTTCTTTAGTTTATGAAGTTTATAAAGTTTATAAAGTTTATAAAGTTTGAAAGTTTATAAAGTCCTGTTTTCAGGTCTTAACTATAAACTTTCAACTATAAACTATTAACTAATTTGCTCCGTGACAATTTTTATATTTCTTTCCGCTTCCACATGGACACTGATCATTTCGACCAGGTGTTTTATCCACCCTAATAGGAGTATGAGTTTGTTGTTCGCGGGTATCCTGTTTCGTTGGATCTTCGGCATTTCCTCTACTGTCGGCATCTGCTTTTTGCGTTTTGTATTTGCTCAGATCCATTCGTTGAGCCGGACGTGCTTCACGAACCTGTTCCGGTTCACGCATCGGAATTTGACCGCGCATCAGGATTGCCAACACTTTACGATTGATTGAATCAATCATTTCCTTAAACAGTCCGAATGATTCCAGTTTATAAATTAACAGCGGGTCCTTTTGTTCGTAACTGGCATTCTGAACCGAATTACGTAATTCGTCCAACTGGCGAAGGTGTTCTTTCCATTCATCGTCAATCACATACAGAAGAGTCTGTTTTTCAAAGGCTTTCACCACTTCACGACCTTCATTTTTGTATGCCAGTTCCAACGGAACGGTAACATTGAATACGCGTTTTCCATCTGAAACCGGGATCAAGATATTCTCGTATTGATTTCCTTTTTGCTCAAAGACTTGTCTGATAACCGGAAAAGCTATAGCCGCCAGTTTATCCATCTTCCGTTTGAACGTTTCCAGGGCAGATTCGGTTAGTTTTTGGCTCAATACATTGACTCTGCTGTTGTGAACTTCATCTTCGTCTAGCGGAGATTCCATGGCAAACACTTTCATCAGCTCAATTTCATAATCCAGAAAATCGCCAGTATTTTTAACACTTTCAGCCACATTTTCTGACGTATCATAAATCATGTTGGTGATATCCACACCAATACGTTCACCCATCAAGGCATGACGACGTTTGGAGTAAACCACTTCACGTTGCGAGTTCATAACATCATCATATTCAAGCAGTCGCTTACGAATACCAAAGTTATTTTCTTCCACTTTTTTCTGAGCACGCTCGATAGATTTAGAAATCATGGAATGTTCAATCATTTCGCCTTCCTCAAAACCAAGGCGGTCCATAACGCCCGAAATACGCTCAGAACCAAACAAACGCATCAAATCATCTTCCAGGGAAACATAGAAAATAGACGATCCAGGATCACCCTGACGTCCTGCACGACCACGTAACTGACGGTCGACACGACGGCTTTCGTGACGCTCAGTACCGATAATGGCCAAACCACCGGCTGTTTTTACTTCAGGTGTTAGTTTAATATCCGTTCCACGCCCTGCCATGTTGGTTGCAATGGTTACTGTTCCTTTTTGACCGGCTTCTGCCACAATGTCAGCTTCGCGTTGGTGCAGTTTGGCATTCAGTACATTGTGTTTGATTTTCCGACCATTCAACATTCGGCTCAGCAATTCCGATATTTCTACCGAAGTGGTACCCACTAATACCGGACGACCAGCCGACACAAGTCGGTCAATTTCTTCAATTACTGCGGTATATTTTTCGCGTTTAGTTTTGTAAACACGATCTTCCATATCATTTCGGGCAATCGGTCGGTTGGTTGGAATAACCACCACATCCAACTTGTAGATGTCCCACAACTCACCGGCTTCCGTTTCAGCCGTTCCGGTCATACCGGACAGTTTATGATACATACGGAAATAGTTCTGTAATGTTATTGTTGCAAATGTTTGTGTGGCAGCTTCGATGGTGACACGTTCTTTTGCTTCAATTGCCTGATGCAATCCGTCAGAGTAACGGCGACCATCCATAATACGACCGGTTTGCTCATCCACAATCAAAACCTTATTTTCAATTACCACATATTCCACATCTTTTTCAAACAATGTGTAAGCTTTAAGCAGCTGATTGATAGTATGAACACGTTCCGATTTGATAGAATAATTTTGTAGCAACTCGTCTTTCAGATTTTGTTTTTCTTCAGTCGATAAGGCTTTATTCTTTTCCATTTCGGCAATCTCGCTTCCCACATCGGGCAAAACAAAGAAATGTGGATCGTCGGTATTATCCGTAATTAAATCAATACCTTTATCCGTAAGTTCAATGGAGTTTTGTTTTTCATCAATAACAAAATACAATGGATCGGTGGCGATATACATGTTCTTGTTATTTTCCTGCATATAAAACTCTTCAGTTTTCAATAAAATACCCTTAACCCCTTGCTCACTCAGATATTTTATCAGCGGTTTGTTTTTCGGCATTCCTTTGTACGAACGGAACAATGCTAATGCACCTTCTTCCTGTTCTTTTTTGTCTGCCGATTTCATTAAATTGCGGGCATCGGCCAAATACTTGGTAGCCAATGTTTTTTGTGTATTTACCAAACGTTCCACTTTCGGACGCATCTCGTCAAACAACTGATCTTCGCCTTTAGGAACAGGACCGGAAATGATTAATGGCGTACGGGCATCGTCAATCAACACTGAGTCAACCTCATCCACGATAGCATAATTATGTTTTCGTTGAACCAAATCCTCTGGACTTGTTGCCATATTGTCACGCAGGTAATCGAAACCAAACTCGTTGTTTGTTCCGAAAGTAACGTCAGCCAGATAAGCCTGGCGGCGACTATCGGAGTTTGGTTGATGTTTGTCAATACAATCTACAGAAAGTCCGTGGAACATATACAGAGGTCCCATCCATTCCGAGTCACGTTTTGATAAATAATCGTTTACGGTTACAAGGTGAACACCTCTGCGAGTCAGTGCATTAAGAAAAACCGGAAGCGTCGCTACCAATGTTTTACCTTCACCCGTTCCCATTTCGGAGATTTTACCTTTGTGCAAAACCACCCCACCAAAAAGTTGTACATCGTAATGTACCATTTCCCATTTGATAAGGTTTCCACCTGCAGTCCATTCGTTTTTATAAATGGCTTTGTCACCGTCAATTGTTACAAAATCACGAGTTGCAGCCAATTCACGGTCAAACGGAGTAGCAGTAACCACTATTTCCGGACTTTCAGTCAGACGACGTGCAGTATCCTTCATAATGCTAAATGCTTCGGGCAATACTTCATCCAAAATGACTTCGTATTTGTCGGTAATTTCTTTTTCCAGTTTGTCAATTTCCGTGTAAATCTTTTCACGCAAGTCAATTTCTGTTTCTTCTATACTTGATTTTAGTTCTGCAATGCGAGCAACTTCATCGGCCACATAGTCCTGAATACGTGCTTTTAGCATCTCGGTGCGGTTGCGCAGTTCGTCGTTACTAAGCGTTTTTATTTCGTCGTAAGCAGCTTTTATTTTATCAACAAAAGGGGTAATTTCTTTTAAATCGCGTTGTGCTTTGTTCCCCAGAAGTTTCCCTAAAAAATCAGTTAATCCCATATTTGATTGTTTAATTATTGTATAATGTGCGTTTTTGTCTGTTTTGTCACGTTTTTCCGAAAAAGACTGACAAAGATACTATTTTTCGTTCTAAAAAACGATTTTTAGGTCAATTTATTCAGTCTCACATATTATACAAAAAGCAGTCCAAAAAACTTTGATGACTTAGTTTGAATTCAAAAATTCAGTATTTCAGAATATCTTACAAAACAAATCAGACAAGCGTTTGTTTTAGTTTGAAATACTTAAGCTAAAATATGAGTACACTAAAATTAGTTCAGGAACAATTACCTAAAGTTTATCATGATCTGGAGTTTTTGCTTCTTTGTCTAAAAGAGGTGATGATTGAATCCGGAGAAGCAGAACTGGCGAATGATATTCCCTGGATTTCTGAAATCACTGATTTTCAGCAAAAAAACTTCAGTGAAAAGCATCTTCAGTTATATTCCACTTGTTTTCAGTTGCTGAATATAGTGGAAGTAAACGGAGCTGTTCAAAATCGCCGGAAACGAGAGGATGAACATTCCATGGCTAATATTAACGGGTTATGGTCATATAATCTGAAATTACTGAAGGAAAAAGGTATTAAACCAGAAGAAATTGTAAAGCAAATGCATAACATTCATGTGGAACCTGTACTGACAGCACATCCCACTGAAGCAAAACGAACGGTTATGCTGGAACATTTGCGAAATCTTTACTTGTTGGTAGTGAGACGCGAGAACAGCATGTACAGCAAGATGGAGCAGGAACAAAACCGGAAAAATATCAAGATTGCTTTGCATCGTATCTGGCGAACGTCCGATATTTATATTGAAAAACCAGATATTAGTTCAGAGCTAGACAATATAACCCATTACCTCACACAGGTTTTTCCGGAAGTGATAAAGTTGCACGACCGCCGCTTGATTCAAGCCTGGCAGGAAGCCGGATTTGATCAGCAACTGATTCGGAATGCAGATAGTTTTCCTAAAATAAGCTTTGGCAACTGGGTAGGTGGTGACCGGGATGGTCATCCACTGGTAACGGCTGATGTAACCCGTAAAACATTATTCAAATTGCGAGAAAAAGCGTTTAAAGTAGTGCGAAATGAACTACTTGAATTGCAACGCAATCTGAGTTTTAATGTAACAATAAACCAACTTTCGTCGGAATTTCAGAAACGATACGCCCATTTATATCAGGAGATAAAAGAATATCGTGACAATTTCAAAGCTCTACATAAAACCGAAGTATTTAAGCAGTTTGTTGATTTTTTGTTGGTAAAAATTCCCGTATCTATTGGTCGTGGAAAACTGAGTGAAGACGAAATAAGTTACCGCTTACCCGCTGAATTGATAGAAGATTTATATCTGCTGAAGCGCAATCTGATACAGTTTGGTGCTTCCGAAATAGCTTATTCCGACATGAATGACGCTATCAGAGTGGTCAGTACATTCGGCTTTCATTTGGCTAAGCTCGATATTCGCCAAAACAGCCGTTTCAATGAACTTGCCTTGTCGCAATTAATGAATGCAGCGCAACTCGATGGGGAAGCATTTCTGGATTCAGATTTGACAAAACGCATAAAATTTATAAACACTGAACTTAATTCGAGCCGACCATTTACTTTGCCCGGTACAGAATTGGAAAGCGAAGCAAAAGCTTCCATAGAAGCTTACCGTGTTGTTTATGAACACAGTAAAAAATACAGTGAAGCTGCCATCGGTTCGCTCATTGTGAGTATGACACGTAATGTTTCCGATTTGCTGCTAGTTTATTTGCTTGAACGGGAAGCGGGTTTGATGCTAAAAACTTCTACAGGTCTTGCTTCTCAAATTCCGGTAGTGCCACTTTTTGAAACTATCGAAGATCTGATTGAAAGTCCCCGGATTTTAGATGAATTTCTATCATATCCCGTTACGAAAAACAGTCTGAAACTACAACAAAAAAGTTCCGGTTCAGCCGAAATGGTTCAACAAGTGATGATTGGTTACAGCGATAGCAATAAAGATGGTGGTATTTTTGCCAGCCAATGGTATTTGCATGAAGCTCAATCAAAGCTGGTGGAAATTGGTCGGAAACACAATGTAAAAATTAGATTCTTTCATGGCAAAGGTGGTTCTATCAGTCGTGGTGCCGGTCCGACTCACTGGTTCTTACGAGCTTTACCACCCGGAGCTGTAAATGGAGATATTCGTCTTACCGAGCAGGGCGAAACTATTGAACGCAAATATGCCAATAAAATCAATGCGGTTTACAATATCGAGTTATTGACTGCCGGAACACTTGCAGCAACCTTATTGACACAAAATGCACAGAATTATAAACATGAATTATCGGAAGAACTAAATTATATGGCCAATCAGAGCATGATTGTGTACAAAAAACTGACACAAATGCCCGGTTTCATTCAGTTCTACGAAAAAGCAACACCCATTGACGCCATTGAACAAAGTAAAATAGGAAGTCGTCCTTCACGTCGAACCGGAGCGCGTAGTTTAGCTGATTTACGGGCAATTCCCTGGGTTTTTAGTTGGAGTCAGTGTCGTTTCAATATTACAGGTTGGTATGGTGTTGGTACGACTTTAGAGAAAATGCTTGATAACGAACCGAAAAAGTTTGAAAGACTGCGCAAAGCTGTTCAGAGTGACCCATTTATTCGCTATGTGTTGACCAATATCGATTCAAGTCTGGCATCGTCCGACGAGCAAATATTCAGATTGTATGCCTCGCTGGCAAAAGATGTCCCTGAATCTGAAGAAATCTCAGAAATTCTGACTTGTGAGCTGAATAACACCCGCAAAATGATTGATGTTTTACTGAATAAACCGTTGGTGGTGAGACGTCAGAATCATTATTATTCAACACTATTACGATCGGAAGCCATGGATTCGCTTCACAAGCAACAGGTTTATTTATTGAAAAAATGGCGTAACTTTACGGCCGAAGGAAATCAAACGGAAGCCGATAAGATTTTAATTGAATTATTGCGCTGTGTCAATGCAATTGCAGGAGCGATTGGATTTACAGGATAATGTGCTAATGTGCCAATGTGCCAATGTGCTAATGTGCTAATGTGCCAATGTGCTAATGTGCTAATGTGCCAATGTGCTAATGTGCTAATGTGCCAATGTGCCAATGTGCCAATGTGCCAATGTGCCAATGTGCCAATGTGATAATATACTAATTAACTGATTAACAAACAATGAATATAGAACAGATTTTTAAGAATAACGAAAAGTGGATAGCCGAAAAACTGAATAGTGATACGGATTATTTCAAAAACCTTTCGACCGGACAAAGTCCTGAAATACTGTATATTGGCTGTTCTGATAGCCGTGTAACTGCTGAAGAATTAATGGGGGTAAAGCCGGGCGAGGTATTTGTACACCGGAATATAGCCAATATGGTGTCTAACAACGATTTGAGTGCCATGTCGGTGGTGAATTATGCTGTTTCACATCTAAAAGTGAAGCATATCATTGTTTGCGGACATTATTATTGCAGTGGTATTAAAGCTGCCATGCAGTCGAAAGACCTTGGAATACTCAACCCGTGGCTTCGTAGCATACGCGATGTGTACCGGCTTCATCAAAATGAATTAAAAGCCATCGAAACTGAAGAGGAACGTTACAAACGATTGGTAGAATTAAATGTGCAGGAACAATGTGTGAATGTGATTAAAACTGCCGACGTTCAGAAAGCGTATTTTGAACGGGAACTAACGGTTCATGGTTGGGTTTTCGATGTTCATTCGGGCAAACTGATCGACCTGAAAATTGATTTCGACGATATCCTGAAGCATATTATGGAGATTTACAGGATTATTTAGAAACAGCAGTAAGCGGTAAACGGTAAACGGTAAGCAGAAAGATCGTTTATTAAATTTGGATATGCAGGCTTACAGAGTTTGTTTTTCCGTCGGTTGACGAGAAATAAATCCATCCGTGAATATCTGAATCTAACCATCCCACAGGTATTTGTAACTCAACTTTTCCTTCCGACCTAATGGCATATTCGTAGCGCTCCAATACAAATTTGGTTTGAGAATTCAATAACACCAGATTCAGCTTATCGGTAGGTGAACCACTCATAATGAAATCGGGATTCCAGTTTAATCGAAGTGAGTTTTCATTGATTCTTTCCATCCTTAGTTCCGAAGTAGTGAATAAACTGCCGGAAGCAAGTTCCAGTTTGCTGTAATCCAGTTTGAAATCAGGAAATTCGCCTGTGACAGCTGTTTTCATGGCTTTAGCCACGACTTTGTTGATGCCGTATTGTCCGCCAAAGTTACGGCTAAATACGCTGCGTAAGCAATTGATTTCTTTCATTACAAAACCAAACTTAGCACGCTGATTCTTTTGCCCTACTGTATTGGGATTAGAAGCCACACGATATTCTTTCAGAATACACAAACCATCTTTACGAACAGCAGCTACCGCTGTGCCGTGCTTACCGGATATTTTGCCAAAAGTAGAAGAAGTGAAACGAGCCATGAAATCAGTTAATAGTTTATAGTTGGTAGTTAATAGTTAAGATTGTGACTGCAAATATAGGATAAATAAATCATAGAGTAATCACAGAGGTAGCACATAATTATCACAGTGTAGCATCGGACGGTCATCGGAGGGTCATCGGACGATAGACAGTATTAGTAGCTAAGAAGTACAGAGCTAAAACAGAGGAAGAGCAGGAAATAAATTAGGCGTAATAAAAAATTTAATTACGTTTCAAAAAATACCTGTTAAAATACTTGCATATGTAAAATTAATTAT
>CAIUTB010000143.1 GCA_903901975.1 uncultured Bacteroidales bacterium | reverse complement strand
GGCTGGTATTGTTCCCATAGTTTCGGTTTTAATTGAAAAAGGAGCATCACTTGGAACTGCTCTGGCATTTATGATGTCGGTAATTGCTCTGTCATTGCCCGAAATGATTATTCTTCGAAAAGTATTGAAAATGCCATTAATACTGACTTTTATCGCTATTGTTGGTGGGGGAATTATGATTGTAGGTTTCTTATTTAATTGGACTATGTGATGGAAAACGTCAATTTGTAACACAAATTTAATATCAATTATTTTTTATTTCAAAAACTATGTCGTATGTTTGCGACATAAAACACAAATAATATGAGAAAGCCCGAAGTGTTTGATAATGAGTTACAAGAGTTGGCTGAATTCGCCAAAGTGATTTCGCATCCTGCCCGATTGGCGATTTTGAAGTATTTGGCTGAAACAAAAACCTGTATTTCCGGTGATATTTCAGATAAACTGCCGCTAAGCCGAACCACTGTGTCGCAGCACTTAAAAGAATTGCGTGATATGGGTTTGATTCACGGTGAAATTGACGGATTGAAAATCAATTACTGCCTTTGCAATTCCACTATTAATGATCGTCTGGAAAAATTCGAGGACTTCTTCCATAAAATAAAATCAGCAGATATAAGCTGCTGCTAAATCTGAAACATAAAATTCAACATAATATGAAAGTACTGATTCTCTGTACAGGAAATAGTTGCCGCAGTCAAATGGCTCACGGCTTTTTACAATCTTTCGACCAAAACCTGACAGTTTGCTCGGCTGGAACTGAAGCCAGCGGAAAACTGAATTCCAAAGCCGTAAAAGTTATGGACGAAATAGGTATCGACATTAGTCATCACACATCCGATTCGGTTTCGAAATACCTGGGTGAAGCTTGGGATTACGTGATTACGGTTTGTGGAGGTGCCAATGAAGCTTGTCCGGCGTTTATCGGAAAAGTGAAACATCGTTTGCATATTGGTTTCGATGATCCGAGCCATGCTGTAGGTAGTGAGCAGTTTATCTGGAGTGAATTCATCCGTGTTCGGGATGAAATTAAAGACGGATTTTATAAACTGTATGTAGAACAAATCAAACCGGAATTATGAAATCAGTAGATTTAAAATATATTGTAAAGGAAAAATACGGCGAAATTGCCAAGCAGTCAAAAATTCAAAATGAAACATCATGCTGCGGTGTGGGTGTTTGTTGCACCATTGATTATGCCGTATTTGCTGAAAGTTACGAAAAAGAAAAGGGATATAACGCTGATGCTGACTTGGGCTTAGGCTGTGGAATCCCAACCCAGTTTGCTTCTATCAAAGACGGTGATTCGGTATTGGATTTAGGTAGCGGTGCCGGGAATGATTGCTTTGTAGCACGTGCCATTGTGGGCGAAACAGGGAAAGTAACCGGAATTGATTTCACGGTTGCCATGCTCGAAAAAGCACGTTCTAATAATGCCAAACTGGGTTTTAGCAATGTGGAATTCGTTAAAGGCGATATTGAAGAAATGCCGCTGGCTAATAATCTCTTTGATGTAATTGTGTCAAATTGTGTATTGAATCTGGTGCCTGACAAGACCAAAGCATTTTCTGAAATATATCGTGTATTGAAGCCAAACGGACACTTTTGTGTATCGGACGTGGTAATTAAAGGTGAACTGCCTGAAAAACTTCAGAAAGATGCTGAAATGTATGCCGGTTGTGTTTCGGGAGCTATTGATATTAATGAATATCTTGGAATTATTGAAAAACAAGGTTTTAATTCCATCGAAATTCATAAACAAAAGGAAATTGAATTACCGGTTGAAATACTGAAGGAATATCTGACTGAGAAAGAAATTCAACAATTCAAAAACAAAGAGATTGGGATATTTAGTATAACGGTATCCGCGGAAAAGTGATTTGATAATTTGAAGAAGTATTGATTTCAAGATTTGGAAATCAATTCTATCTTAAATATTATTTCAAAAATAATTAGCTCAACAAAATCAACCAATTAATCATTTTCAAATTAATTTATTTTCAAATCTTCAAATTCTCTTAATCATGAGTTCATCTTCAAATCCTCAAATCAGCACATCTTTAAATTTGTCTTTTCTCGATCGCTTTCTTACGCTATGGATATTACTGGCCATGTTTATTGGTGTATTTTCCGGCTGGCTGTTCCCTTCCGTTGCCGAATTTTGGAACAGCATGTCCTCAGGAACAACCAATATTCCTATTGCTATAGGACTAATCGTTATGATGTATCCGCCACTGGCAAAAGTTAAATACGAAGAGTTGGGTGAAGTATTTCGTAATACCAGAATTCTGACTTTGTCATTGGTTCAAAACTGGATTGTAGGACCGGTATTGATGTTTACATTGGCCATTTTAATGTTCAAATTCTTTCCGGGCGAGAACAATGCTAATTTGCCGTATGTATATGGAATTATAATGATTGGACTAGCACGTTGTATTGCTATGGTGATCGTATGGAACGATTTGGCGAAAGGCGATACACAATATGCAGCCGGATTGGTAGCCTTTAATAGTATTTTTCAGGTATTGTTCTTTTCAGTGTATGCCTGGTTTTTTATTGCCATTGCTCCGGCCTGGTTTGGCATTCCCACAAGCGATGCAGTTTCGAAAATCACCATTGGACAAATTGCTCAAAGCGTATTTATTTATCTTGGAATTCCATTTATTGCGGGTTTTCTGACACGATTTATTCTTATTCGGGTGAAAAGCAAACAATGGTATCATACCAAATTCATTCCCAAAATATCACCGCTAACACTTATTGCGCTGCTTTTCACCATTTTGGTTATGTTTTCTCTGAAAGGCGAATACATTATAAAAATACCTATGGATGTAGTGTTGATTGCCGTACCACTGCTTATCTATTTTGTGATTATGTTTGTAGGATCGTTTTTTATGAGTAAAAAAGCCGGTGCGACTTACGAGCAATCCACTACATTATCATTCACGGCTGCCAGTAACAATTTTGAATTAGCTATTGCAGTGGCAATTGCAGTTTTTGGTATCAATTCAGGTGAAGCTTTTACAGCTGTAATAGGTCCTTTGGTGGAAGTTCCGGTAATGATAGCCTTGGTAAACGTGGCGTTTTGGTTTAAGAGAAAGATGTTTTGAGAGAATTCAACTGCTTAAAAATACTTCATCTTAACCAAAATCTGTTTTGTTTCATTTTTTTCAAGAAAGAAACTGAAATTCTCGAAGGTTGGTTTGTATAAGCCTCGCTGGTAATAGTTTGAGAAGCCGAATCCTTCGCGGGGAATTCCAAAAATATTATATTCCATTTTGCCGTTACAGTTTTTGTCGTCCAGCACAGAAACACCGTATTTTCCTGGTTTCAATGGAATTTTCAAATCGAAACTCCCATTGACAACCAGGGTTTTCGGACATTTCGTTTCCCAAAAAGTTATTTCAGCTTTGAATCCGGCTTCATCCGTAAAAACAGCAATACACATTTGACCTTTCGAATGGCTGATATCCTGAATATGAACATCCAGTATCTGTGCCGGAATAATTTGATGGGCAGATAAACACAGAATAGTCAATATCAGAAACTTTTTCAAAAACATGATGATAATTGCTTTAATTTTATGAGCTTACTATTGTTGCCGGATTTTTTAGAGGAAAGAAGAATCGACTCATTTGACTTTCATTATTTGTTCTAAAGGCTTTGAGTGGTTCCGATTGCCAAAGAAGCCCTTTTTTTATAAAGAAACGGAGACCGGAACTGAGAAACCTGACAATAGGATTTACAGAACGTTTCTGGTCATCAAAATAGGTGTCGATTGTATCGTTTCTGAAATGAAGAATTTTTTCCAGTTCGTCACCATCCACATACATACCACAATGAAAATTCCGATCAGCAAAGGCATGTTCAGGAAAATCAGCTTTTCCCAAACCGTAAATCTGAAACGACCGGTTCAAAAACTCACGATAAGTTATATAGCAGGACCTGCCACCACCCAGATTGAAAATCTTGCCTGATAATTCATTCCTATGTCTGATTGCCGTTATAAATGCCCTGGCAGTATCGGGAGGCGTACAAATTTCCATAATGGTCGATAGAGGCATGTGAAACATCAACTTTGAAATCTTATGGTTTTTCATGATGGCTGTCAGTCTGAAAACAGACCAATCCAGGTTGGAATGCTGAATTAACTTTTCGGATTCAATTTTGGACTGTGCATAAGTGTCGTCTTTTCCTGCATTGAGTGGTTCTTGCACCGATATGAAGGGATTTTGAACATGATCACCATACACTGCAATGGAGGAACTGTAAAGCAGGAATGCGTTGGGTGATGTTTTCTCCAACTGTTGAATAATATTCTGTGTTCCAACTACGTTTACTTTTCTTGCCAGTTCCGGATTTTCGTCAGCCAGAGGCGGAATAATGGCTGCCAGATGAATAACCGCATCCAGATTTCTTGGGAAATACTTCAAGTCATCGATATTGGATATGTCACCCCAGATGATATCTACTTTGTTTTCATAGCGTGCAAAAAGCTTTTTTGTCCGTGCATTTTGAATGTCAAAGATTGTAAGCCTGATAGTATCCAACTGTGCCAATTGCCGCATAATTTCTGTACCGATGGTGCCGGAAGCTCCTGTCAGAAGAACATTCATTTTTGTTTTCATGATACAATGTGCTAATTTGAAAATATGCTAATGTGCCAATTAATGTACTAAAAATGGTTTTGGGTATCAGTAACTTTTTGATCTTTAAACTCTGTGCTGCACATTATGCATGAATATTTCATGTCTGATTCTATTTATGCCACAAGTTTACAGCTAAAGTCATGAAATTAAGTCCGTGTTTTAAAATACGGACAACAAGTTTCGGTTCAACTTTTGAAAGTCAAACTAATGAACAGTTCTTGAATAAGATTTAGTTGGAAATGGAATTGCGGAAAGCAACGGGTGTTTCGGCGGTCATGCTTTTAAAAACCGTGTAGAATGATGATTTACTTGAAAATCCACAATCGTAACCAATGGCTTCGATGGAGTATTTATTGGTTGGGTCAGTCAACATTTTTTTTACAGCTTCTACCCGATAGAAGTTGACGAATTGAAAAAAACTCTTTCCAATTTCAATATTCAGCACTTCGGTAAGCTGGTATTTTGGTATTTTAAGCGATTCTGAAAGTACATCCATGCTTAAATCCGGATTGAGATAGGCTTTCTCTTTTTCGAAAAAAGTGATTATCTTTTGTTTGATTTTTGCTTTGGTTTCAGTACTCAAGGTTGAATTTTTATAATGAATAATCGGATCATCGGTAAGCAGTTGTTTGGAAACGACCTTTTGACCTAAACCATAGAAACTCATGACGTAAATCAAAACCAGAAGCGTTATATAATTATAGATGTGCGGAGTAAGTGGATTTAAATTTGAGTAGAACACTATGACCGTAATCAAAAAAGCCAGTATGCAATAAACGACATAAAAGATAGCAACTGCCAACACCCAACCCAGATTTTCATTTTTTTCGATATTGGAAAGTTCGTTGCGCAAATGCATCCGGTGTTTATGTACCAAAATCAAACTTAAAGGATTATAAACCAGCCAGGAAACAAGAGTAGCTGCACCGAAAATCAGTCTGAAAATATAATTTTCGTCTTTAAAGAAAAATGTGTCAAGCGAAAAAGATTGTTTGATGATATAGGCATAAATTTCGAAAGCAATAAAGGGGAGTAAATGTAGCACTTGAATCCATTTCAGAGTAAATTTAGGACGGGTTAGTGATTTGATATATAAATATAAAGCCGGATTGAACAGGAGAAATGAACTGGAAAGAAGTGGCTTACTAAAGATTTCGTAATTGAGTCCGCAACTCAGAAAATCGACAGATAAAAGGATAAGCCAACCCGACAGAATTTTATCGGAAACGGAACTTTCCTTTTTAGTAAACATGAGTATGGCAGCAAACAAACTCTGACAAAATCCTATCCAGATTAGAATTTTCATTTTCGCTACAATAAACGATTAATCCTCAGTGAATTTACGATACAAATATACTCAACTTTCAGATGGGAAAGGTTATTTTTAGCATTTTTCGTTGCTGGAAAGTTTAATTCCCTGTATTTTAAGAACCTTATTTGAGCTGAGTACGTGAATTTATAGCCGGTGAATTGTTGCTTGAATTTGTTATGTTCTTTTGATTCTCAGAACTACCAGATGCGGGTTGAGAACTATTATCAGTGTCGGATGAACCTAAACTATCAATTCCACCCCCTTTGGGACGTTCAATTTTGGGGTAAGCCTTGAACACATCACTTTTATTTTGCGGACGCTCATTTTCAATCCAGAAAAAGGTATTGAGATGGAGCAATTTTTCGGTCAGGTTGTCCAGTGGGAACATTGTTCCATTGGTTGCAGAGGTTAGAATTGCTTTGTTGATTCTTTTGTTTTTAAAGTACATAACGACAAAACTACTCTGCGTTTTATTCAGTCCGAGTAAAGTTGAATCTTTATCGTCACGAGGGAAATAAATGGTCTCGGCGTTCCCGTTCACATTCACTTTGCGGAGTTGTCCACTATCTACATAAGCGATGATTTCCTTCCCCGAAAGCTGATTATAATAAATCGAATCCTCGTGCTGAATGGCAACAGCAACTTTTTGGATATGAATTTTATTCACTTTTTTGTTTTTGGTGTAAGCCTGAATATACTCACCTGAAAGTTGATTATTATCTGACCACAAAACGGGAGTTCCGAACATATTCATCACCGAGTCACGTGCCGAATAAGCCAGCGAATCACATAAACCCTGAACATCGTTCCGGTAAATACGCACATGATAATAGCCACGCGCCACATTGTAAATGGAATCTTTCGACGTATGAAGGGTGTCGGCGTGAACAAACATGCTGTCTTTGCTCGACCAGTCGACTAATAAGGCTGAGTCCGTTGCCAGCCCGTTTTTATCATTTTCGTTGTAGTAGCAATAATTTCCGTAAAGCGTTGTTTTCTGAACTGTATCATTCATAATCACATTCGTAAATCCTTCGCCATATTTCAGTTTTTTATCGTAAAAAATGGTATCGCCAATGAGCGTTTTTCCATCTTTATGTTTCACTTTTGATCGGTTAAGCAGCATGGACTGCTCGGTTGCGGTATTATACCAGCCTTTATCACTGTAAATATCCGTTTCGTTGTTGTACAAAATATGCGTCATACTAATCAACCTGGCTATTTTAGTTTTAGAATTATAACGCAATGAATCAGCATCCAAAGTGTAGTTTTTGTTGTTCATGTGAACCTTGGTTTTGAACAAGGATTCATTGGTTTTGGTGGAATACTGGCCCCAAATGGAAGTTAGGTCGTTTGTTTCATCCGAAATTTTTCCGCCGGTGTAGTAATAGGCTTGATTTGTTATTCGATCGTAATTCAGACTGTCGGTAGTAAGTGTGGTTTTACGGTTTTCCATTCTCACCCGATGACGTAAGCGTGCCAACTTAGTGTTCCCGTTGTAATACAGAATATCGCCAAAGATAAAAATTGTATCGCCCTGAACAATTCGTACGTGACCATAGGCATTAAATGAATTTGCTTTTTCGAAAAAGTAGGCGCTATCGCAATAAAGTCGGGCATTATCGTGGCGAAAACGAACATTTCCTTTTAGCAATTGCATATCGGGGCTCTGAATTTTATCAAATGATAATTGGTCGCAATTTTCGAGATAAACCAGCGTCACACCTTTAGCCCCGATAGCAGAAGGAGCTGGCGTCAATTTATACTGAATAGCATTGATTTTCTGAGACGCTGGTCTTGATTTTGTTGGCTTTATTTGCGGTTTAGGAGGATTCATGCTTTGAAGCACCTGATTCCTTAATTGCCGGGGATGAATCTGTGCCTGACTCAAGGCAATAAACAAACACAGCACAGCGAATAATACGATGTGCCTGTGCTTCAATATGCTATTATGTAGTATAGATTTCAATGAGTTCTCTAATTGATAAATTTGATTCACTTTAAGCATTTATCAACTGTTAACTAACAACTGTCGACTGCTAACTGTCAACTTTATTTCTTAATCCATCCCGG
This sequence comes from uncultured Bacteroidales bacterium, assembly GCA_903901975.1. Lineage (GTDB taxonomy): Bacteria > Bacteroidota > Bacteroidia > Bacteroidales > Paludibacteraceae > Paludibacter. The sequence continues at coordinate 110,809 of CAIUTB010000143.1, read as the reverse complement.
ATATTGGAATGTGCAATTTTGCCAGGCCGGATCGATACTGATATAGGTTTCCTTCTGTTTCTTGATAATCCAGGTATTCAGAAATTCCTGTTTCTTCTTACCTTCGTAGTATGTTTTCAACATTTGGTAATCGTCAGTCAGGTTGGCTTTATGATTTTCGATTTTTGATTTCAGTTTCACCACAGCTACCACTTCTTTATTCGACGATTTGTTTATCATGCTGAAGGGTTTCGAAATCTCACCCACATTCATATTGTAGACTACTTTCGCCACTTCGGGTGGTAAATCCTGGTATTCAAATTTAGAGGTATTACTTTTATCGTTCAACATTAAACCAGCATTCATAGCCGTATTTTTGTCCTGTGAATAAGCCAAAACACCTTGCTCGAAGCTGATTTTGTTCTGGCGTATTTGATTCGTAACTGAATCAAGATTATGTATTCCTTTTTCCTTTTCGGCAAGTGAAACCTGAGGTTTTAGTAAAATGTGGCGGCAGTTAATGCGGTCACCCCGTTTTTCGATCAACTGAATAATATGGAATCCAAATTCGGTTTGCACTATACGGGAAACTTTTTTGGTATCAGTAAGGTTGAAGGCAACCTGTGAAAATTCAGGAACCAGTTGACCACGACCCATAAAGCCCAATTCACCACCCCGTTTAGCGCTTTCAGTGTCTTCGGAATAAAGGCGGGCAAGAACTGAGAAATCGGTACCACCACTGTTCACACGTTCGGTATAGTCACGCAGTTTTTCCTTAATACGGTTTATTTCCTCAATTTGAACCGCTGGTTCAAAACTGATAATTTGAAGTTCTACTTCAGCCGGAACCGTTGGAATACTGTCGACGGCTTGATCACTATAGGACCTACGCACATCAGCCGGTGTGGATTTAATGTCACCCACCAGTTTTTGTTGCATCTGGTTAATAATTTGTTGATTACGAATCATATCACGCAGTTCTTCGCGTAAGTCTGAAGTGTTTTTATGAAAGTATTCTTCCATTTTTTCTTTCGACCCAATTTGAGCAATGAAATAATTCAAACGGTTTTCCACCTGATTCATTACCGACGATTCGCTCACCACCACACTATCCAATACAGCCTGGTGCAGAAACAGTTTCTGAATGGCAATTTGTTCCGGGATAACGCAATAGGGATCACCTTGCACAGGGGTTCCATCATATTGAGCGCGGAGTTTTTGTTCTTCCACTTCCGAACGCAGAATGGATTCATCACCAATCACCCAAATTACTTCGTCAATGATATTATTCTTTAGTTGCGCCCACGATTTTAGTGGTGCAAAGCTTAACAGAAAGAGAAGAGCAAAGATTATTTTCTTCATTTAGGATTGTTTTTTGTTTTATTAAGGATGAAAATTTATCGGGTCGAACTTTATTCGGAATGCAAATTTACAACTTATTTATGACTGAAATGCAAGCCCTTGCTAAAAAAAACTTTAATTGTATTGATTTTGAAGTATTTTGTGTGTTTGCCAAGCAAACAAGCGACAAATTGAGAAATATTAAGATTTAACCTGGTTACTGTAGCTTAATGTTTTTCTTTTAATATTCTAAACATTAAAATGAAATATTACTGATATTTTAAGAAAAATAATTATATTTGCAAATAATATAGAGTGTGGGAGCTCCTGCTCACTTTGAGATTTCAGTTGTCTTAAATACCTCTAAATTAAAATATTCGGTTATGAATCTCAACAGACTAATTATACTGATATTTGTTTCAGTATTACTTTTTAATGGCTGCGCAATTTACTATCCTCAAACAACAGATATCCCACTAATAAAAGAGAAAAATGAATTAAGAATGGATGGTGGAATCTCGTTATTCTATATTAATGGAGGAACATCTTTACTCCCTTCAATTAATGGAACAGCTAGTTATGGATTGACTGATAAAATCGCAGTGCAGATTTCCGGAAATACGACACCAGGTTACGCTTATTATTCTCAAGGTTTATTCCAGTATCTGATTGCTGGTGCAATAGGATTATATAAATATAACCCAAGAAATAACTGGACTAAAGAATTATATGTAGGAATTGGAAACGGGTTTTCCACTTATCATGACTATGATAATTATCATTCTGGGTCTTTATTAGGAAATTATCAAATTTATTATGTGCAGGGTAATATAGGACGCCGGGGTATTAAACATAAATTTTTAGAGTATGCTTTTGGATTAAAACTGGGATTAATCAACTCTCATTTTTATGTTGAGGATGTTTATACCTTTACAAGTAAAATAACCGGTCAAAAATATAATGAACTAGGAGCATTTATAGAACCGGTTATTTCAATTAAGTTCGGTGGAGAAAGGCTAATGTTTAATATAAAACCAAGCTTTTGTTATATGAGAACAATTATTAAAACCAACAACAATGTTGGTGATCTATATGGGATTAACAAAGACTATGAATATCCATATTCTCCTTATGGTATTGGATTGAGTTTGAATTACCGGTTTTCAAAATAAGATAGTAAGTACAAGCTTCTACGAATATTTTTGAATACGCAATTATTAATAAAAACCAAAATGAATAATATATGCTACACGATTGAATTTGTGAGGCAACGAGAGAAATAAAATGTCTTAAATACCTCTAAATTAAAATATTCGGTTATGAATCTCAACAAACTAATTATACTGATATTTATTTCAGTGCTTCTTTTCAATGGCTGTGCAATTTATTATCCTCAAACAACTGATATACCCCTAATAAAAGAGAAAAAAGAATTAAGAGTGGATGGTGGAATCTCTTTATTCCCTGCTATTAATGGAACAGTCAGCTATGGGTTGACGGATAAAATTGCGGTTCAGCTTTCCGGTAATTTAATGCCTGGAGCAGCATATTATTCCAAGCCTTTATTCCAATATTTGATAAACGGTGCTGTTGGATTGTATAAATATAATCCCACAAATAACTGGACAAAAGAATTATATGTAGGAATTGGCACCGGATATTCCACTGATTACGATTATGATCATTATCATTCGGGTACTTTATTAGGAGATTATCAAATTTATTATGTGCAGGGAAATATAGGACGCCGGGGTATTAAACATAAATTTTTCGAATATGCTTTTGGATTAAAACTGGGATTAATTAACTCTCATTTGTCTGTTCAGGATGTTTATACTCATATTGGTCAAAGAGTTGAACAAAAATATAATGAATTAGGTGCTTTTATAGAACCGGCTATTTCAATTAAACTGGGTGGTGAAAGACTAATGTTTAATATCAAACCAAGTTATTGTTATATGAAAAAAATAATCAGTACTAACGACCATTATTCTGATCAGGTTAGAGGGTATTCAGATTATAACTATGAATATCCATATTTCCCATTTGGTATTGGATTTAGTTTGAATTACCGGTTTTCAAAATAAGATAACAGACACTTGCCTGGCGCGGATTTGTCATTCTCATTTCGCATAAAAAACCGCTGCAAATTCTGCAACGGTTTTTACTTTACTTTGCCGGATCATTATCCGATGTCGGATTAACTTTACTTCTACATTTCAGTGCCTGATATTTTTTAGACAATGTTTTATTAAAGTTAACTAACTGAATGGTACTTGTTATGGAAGCTGATTCTTTTTTTTTGTACTTTTGTATTTGGTTTCTCCAAAAAAACGATGTATCTTAGTACGATTTTTAGTACAAACGGTTTTACAAACTCTAAACTTTTAAAGCAATGCAAAATAACTATTGTATCATTATGGCCGGTGGCGTTGGTAGCCGTTTTTGGCCTTTCAGTCGTAACGACCGTCCCAAACAGTTTCTTGATTTTTTTGGAACCGGACGATCACTTTTGCAAATGACTTTTGACCGGGTTAGGCATTTGGTGCCTGCTGAAAATATACTCATAGTTTCCAACGTGATTTACAAAGAGTTAATACTGGAACAATTACCGGAGATTAATGCCAATCAGGTGTTACTCGAGCCAAACCGACGAAACACCGCTCCCTGCATTGCTTATGCTGTTAACCGCATTAAGGCCATCACCGATAAAGCAAATATCATCGTTGCTCCTTCCGATCATCTGATTATGAAAGAAGCCGATTTCCTGGATACTATTCGTACCGGTTTTGAATTTATTGAAAAAAATGACTGTCTGCTAACCTTGGGAATCAAGCCGAGTCGCCCCGAAACCGGTTATGGTTATATTCAAATTGACGAAGGTGAAACCAACCTGCGACGTGTGAAAACATTTACCGAAAAACCAAATGCCGACTTAGCGCAAATTTTTTACGAAACAGGTGAATTTTATTGGAACTCCGGTATTTTCCTCTGGAATCTTCAGACTATTGTACAGGCTTTTGATAAATTATTGCCCGAAGTTTCTTCCAAATTTAATGCCGGTAAAGAGTTTTTCAACACGGATAAAGAACAGGAATTTATTGACCAAATGTATCCATCCTGCCCCAATATTTCTATCGACTATGGGTTGATGGAAAAAGCGTCTAATGTACACGTTTTGTGCTCCGATTTTGGTTGGACGGACCTTGGCACCTGGGGTTCGTTGTATGAAATGTCGTCGAAAGATGAGCACGAAAATGTGACGCTGAAATGCAAAACGGCATTCTACGAAAGTGAAAACAATATCGTGGTACTACCTTCGGAAAAACTGGCTGTTATTAGTGATTTGAAAGGCTATATTGTGGCTGAATCGAACAACGTATTGCTTATCTGTAAACTCGAAGATGAACAACGCATCCGCCAGTTTGTGAACGATATGAACGTGAAATTTGACGGTAAATTTAATTGATTAAAGGATATTTAAAAGAATAATGAATAATTTTAATTTCTATAGTCCCACCTATTTTGTTTTTGGGAAAGAGCGTGAAAACGAAGCCGGAAAATTCGTAAAACGTTTTGCCGGAACACGCGTATTAATCCATTTTGGAAGTGGTTCAGTGCAAAAAAGCGGCTTACTCGATCGGGTAAAGGCTTCTTTATTGGCCGAAAACATCTATTTCACTGAATTAGGTGGCGTAGTTCCAAACCCACGTAGCGGATTGGTTTATACCGGAATAGAAATCTGCAAAAGAGAGAAAATTGATTTCATTTTGGCAGTTGGTGGCGGAAGTGCGATTGATTCGGCCAAAGCCATTGCAGTTGGAGCGTTGTACGATGGTGATTTTTGGGATTTTTATGAAGGAAAACATCAGGCTAAAAATGCATTAGCGGTAGCAACCATTCTGACTATCTCTGCAGCAGGAAGTGAAGGCTCAAGCGGTTCGGTGATCACTCACGAGAACGGCATGTTGAAACGTGCTTACGGTGGTGATTTTATGCGTCCGGTTTTTTCTATTCTTAATCCTGAACTTACCTGCTCATTGCCTGCTTATCAAACAGCCTGCGGCAGTACCGATATGATGGCACATGTAATGGAACGTTATTTTACTAATACGAAAGACGTGGAAATTACCGACCGTCTGAGTGAAGCCATTTTGCTGACCGTAATAAAAGAAACACCCAAAGCACTCGCCAATCCGAATGATTATGAAGCACGTGCCAACCTTATGTGGGCTGGTATGGTTGCGCATAACGATACGTGCGGAGTTGGTCGTGACAGCGACTGGTCAAGCCATCAAATGGAACACGAACTTTCCGGATTATACGACGTAGCACACGGAGCTGGTTTGGCTGTTATGTTTCCTGCCTGGATGAAATATGTAATGAATCACGATATCATGCGGTTTGCACAGTTTGCCGTGCGTGTTTGGGGTTGTGAAATGAATTTTCAACATCCTGAAAAAACGGCTTTGCAGGGCATTGAACGGTACGAACAGTTTATGACTTCTATCGGTATGCCAATCCGATTCTCACAACTAGGTGCAAAAGCTGAAGATATTCCAATACTTGTAAAAACAATGGGCTTAGGTAACAGAACGCAGGGAAGTTTTGTAAAACTGACAGAAGGAGATATTCGGAAGATTTATGAATTGGCAGTTTAAGAATCGGTTGAAATAAATTTTGATAAAAAAGCTTTTCCTTAACTATTGAGGAAAAGTTTTTTTACTTCTTACCCAAATCAATTTTTTCTTTATTCATTGATGCAGCAACGGCATTGGAAACCATTGATCGCAACTTTACAACACTGCCTTTATCGTAAGGATGTACGCGGTTGGTTAGCAGAATAATGGAGATGTCATTGTCCGGATCAATTACGATAGAAGTTCCCGTGTAGCCGGTATGACAATAGGTATTTGCGCTTAAGGAATCACCTTTACAACTTGAATAATGTGATGACATATCCCAACCGAGTGTACGACCAAAAGCTTTGAGTGAATCGGGTACAGTACGCATTTCCTTTACAGTCATAGGATGAAGGATTCGATGATCATTCCATTCACCTCCGTTTTGTAACGCAGCTGCGAGTATGGCAATGTCATTGGCATTCGAAAACAATCCCGCATTTCCCGAAATTCCGCAATTAAACTGACGTGCAAGCGGGTCGTGAACAATTCCACGCAACACATTCCCATTTTTAAGCATGGAAGTTGGTGCACAGTTTGCCATCAACTCACCACTCGGATTAAAATCGGTATGAGCCATGCCAAGCACATCGAAGATATTTTCTTTGGCAAAATCTCTCAGGCTCTTTCTACTGATTTTTTCAATGACGTGTTGTAAAGTAATAAAGTTCAAACAGCTGTATTCCATGCTCTTTCCCGGCTCAAAATCGCGTTTACACGAATCGATATAATGCATAAATCCGGTGGGATTTGAAGTGCCATATCTCTTTTTTATGAGAGTTTCAGGAGCATAAGAGGGTAAACCTGAAGTGTGTGTCAATAAATTGACGATTCGAATATTAGCCTTTCGGTTAGGTTGAATCATATACACAAAGCCCGGAATATACATATTTACATCGTCCTGCAGCCGAAGTGAATCCCGTTCATATAATATCATAGCCGAAATGGCTGTGGCCATAGCTTTGGTACAGGATGCCATATCAAAAACCGTATTCACATCCATTGGCACAATGCTTGGATAAATCTGCTTATTGCCATAGGCTTTCAGATAAGCCATTTTTCCATGACGAACTACTGCCAGTACTGCACCCGGTATTTCTTTTTTGTTAATGGCTGCCAAAATGATGCTATCAGCATTTTTTAGTTTAGCAGCATCAAGCCCAACTTGTCCTGGAAGGACTTCTTCAAGGGATTGTGCTGTTGATATGCCAAAAGAACAAATCAACAACAGAATAAAAAGAAGGGTTTTCTTCATATCATCAAAAACTTTAATTTCAGGACAAAGATATACTTTTTTTGAGAGTCAAACTGCTTTAAAAGTATTGTTAGTTATTCTTAACTGTAAAAAAAAATGTACTTTTGCATTGTTTTTCCCCATTCACATGTTTAGAAATCAAAGATGACAACCAAATCTCTAAATATTCAATCAACCGAAATTAATCTACTGATTAATCTTCCAGCATCTAAAAGTATCAGCAACCGCGCTTTGATTCTGAATGCACTGGCATACAGTCCATTTGACATTCAAAATCTGTCGGATTGTGACGATACGCTGGTAACGGTGAAAGCGTTAGATTCTAATGATACTACTTTTGATATTGGTGCCGCCGGTACAGCCATGCGCTTTCTGACGGCTTTTCTTTCAAAAACAGTGGGTGAATGGGTAATTACGGGCAGCGAACGTATGAAAAACCGTCCGATTAAATTGTTGGTTGATGCCTTAACAAGCCTCGGAGCACGGATTGAATATGTGGAAAAAGAAGGTTTTCCGCCGCTTCGCATTTTTGGAAGTGCATTGATGGGCGGCGAAATTTCGTTGAATGGCGGTGTTAGCAGTCAGTATATTTCGGCAATGATGATGATTGCACCGTATATGCAAAACGGATTAAAAATTAAATTGGAAGGCAATGTAATTTCCGTTCCGTATATCCGCATGACCATGAGCATGATGAAAGAATACGGTGTGGATGTTACTTTCGAAAACAATGAGATTGATATTAAACCGCAATTGTACAAGCCGATTCAATACAAGGTCGAATCAGACTGGTCGGCAGCTTCGTATTGGTACGAAATTCTTTCAGTTTCCGGAAAAGGTCAGCTATTTTTGCAAGCTTTGAATGCCAATAGTTCTCAGGGCGACAGCAAAGTGGCCGAACTTTTCGAGCAACTTGGTGTAAATACAGATTATCAACCGGATGGAGTTTTACTTACAACTTCCGACAATTACGTTTCGAAATTTGAATATGATTTTGTGGATCAACCCGATTTGGCTCAGACTTTTGCGGTCACTTGCTGTCTGAAAAATATCCCATTTCATTTCAAAGGGCTGCAAAGTCTGAAAATTAAAGAAACCAACCGTATTGCTGCATTAATAAACGAATTAGCAAAATTGGGTTACGTAATATTTGAACCAACAGAAGGAGAACTCGAATGGGCTGGAGAGCGATGTGAAGCAGCCCAAGGAATCTGCATCGCCACGTACGATGACCACCGCATGGCTATGGCATTTGCTCCTGCAGCACTTAAAATACCTATTGTTATTGAAGAACCCAAAGTGGTAAGTAAATCATACCCGAATTTTTGGAAAGACTTTGATAAATTAGCCACTAAACCCTAAAGGGATTTATGTTACTTCACTTCCAAATTCCCCATCCGCCACAAATGTGTGAATTTTATCACCCATTTTCACTTGTTTGCTAGAAGTAATTCGTTTACCGTTCAGGGTTGTAATGGTATAACCATGCTTTAGTAAAAAGGTTGGAGAATGTGTTTCAATGTTCTTTTCAAGCAATGCTAACAAGCTAGATTGCTTTAATAGTTGCATTCGAACCGTAGATTTCAACCGGCTTTTCTGACGTTCAAGAACATAACTTTTCTGAACAACCCAACTTTGTAAAATCTGTCGAATCCGTAATTTTGTTTGATCAAAGAACCGAACTTCATCTTCAATGTAGGTTCGGATTATATCCTGAATATCAGCAGCTAAATTCACGACATGATTTTCGGCTTCCTGCATTGTTGAGATTAGAAATTCAGCAGCTGCAGTAGGCGTTTTTACACTGGTATAAGCCACCATATCCAGAATTGAAATATCCCGCTGATGACCAATTCCAGAAATAATGGGCAATGGAAACTGGGCGCAATTCAGTGCCAGTTCGTAAGAATCGAAACAGGCTAAATCAGTTATAGCTCCTCCACCACGAATGATTACCACCACATCGAACAAATCCAGGGTTGAATATATTTTCTCTAATGCTGCAATAATTGATTTATCGGCCTGATCGCCCTGCATAATGGCCGAAAAAAGTTTTTTATGAAAAGCAAATTTGGAAGAATCATTGGCAAGTTGGTCGCAGAAATCACCGTAACCGGCCGCTGTAGCTGAAGAAATGATTGCCAAGCGTTGCGGAAGAACCGGAAAATCAAGTTGTTTATTCATTTCCACAATGCCATCTGCTTCCAACTGACGAATGATCTGCAAGCGTCGTGCAGCCATTTCGCCAATAGTAAAAGTCGGGTCAATGTCACGTATATTCAGACTAAAACCATACAAACCATGAAATTCAACCGAAACTGCTACCAAAACATTCAACCCCGAACGCAGTGATTGGCCGGTACTGCTTTCAAAATAGGGTTTCAACATACGATAAGTCGAAGCCCAAATGGTTACTTTCGTTTTGGCCAACAAGATATCCGATGTGCTGTCTTTTTCAATCAGCTCCAGATAACAATGACCGCCCGGATTTTCGCGCAACTCACTAATTTCGGCACGAATCCAGACTGATGAATCAAAATTCGACCGGATGGTTTCCTGAATTTGAGTAGTAAGTTCGGAAAGGGAGATGGAATTCATTGATTTAGTTTGAAAAGTTTCAGCTTTTGAGTGGTTTTCTTACCACTACTACCTGTTTTTTTACTGCTTACTGCCGACTATAAACTAATCACAATTTTTCTTGTTTCAGTTTTTCCATTTTCAGTCACACAAACCGCATAAATTCCAGTCGGGAAATTGGAGGTTTTAATTACGGTGTAGGAATCAGTAATTGCCTGGTTGACGATTTGTTTTCCGGTAATGGAATAAATTTGAATAGTTGCCTGAATAGGTGTATTTCCGCCCAAAAATCGAATTGTCAATGTTTTAAAAATGGTATTTTCAGCTAAAACAAAACTATTTTTCTGCAATTGCTGAACCGAATCAAAAGTAGTCAGATTTTGTTCTGCAACCTTAAAATCAGGAATTCCGTAACCTATTTGAGCTGTAGGATTATTGTATATACTACCGGTTCTGAAAATAGTTTGCAGCAAACTCCAAACACTTGGATTTTGAGTTTGCGTTTTGTATTTTTGAAGCAAACAAGCTATCATACCAGCCATTATCGGCGTAGCAAAAGAAGTTCCGTTACCATAAGTTGGTGTTCCTGCTGTATTTACTAAAGCTGAAGAAGTTCCGGTTGCACAGATTTCGGGTTTTACACGCCCGTCGTAACTTGGACCGAATGAAGTAAATGTACTCGGAACTCCTGTCGAAGTTACTGCACCAACCGAAATAATTCCATCAGCATCGGCCGGAGAACCGATATATTTCCATGCATTTTGACCTTCATTTCCCGCTGCAACTAATACCACCATCCCTTTTTTAGAAGCAATAGTGGCAGCACGACTAGCACGTGAAACTTTGCCGTTCATATCGGCATAAGTAAAACTCATGTCTGGATCATCGAAGGTATAATAACCCAGGGACGAAGTAGCTATATCGGCTCCTACACTATCGGCATATTCAATTCCTGAGCACCAAAAATCGGTTTCCACTTTGTACTCGGTCGGACTATATTCTGTCCGAATCAACCAGTAAGATGCATCCGGTGCTGTACCCAGATATTGTCCGGGCATATTTCCGGTCATAGTCGATAGTACCATTGCACCGTGCGTATCTTCAGAATAAATATTCGAAGCCGGATTAATCACATCTTTTGTTCCGAGTAATCTGCCTTGTAAGCGCAAACTATCAAAACAGGAATTTATATTTACATTCGTAAAACCGGCATCAATCACCGCGACCTGAATTCCTTTTCCTTTGAAACCCTCGGTATGAAGAAAAGTTCCATTGAGCTGAGTAATTTGCCCAGCAGCAATTCCATAATTCAGGGTTTCCCTGGCATTTTGCTTCGTTGGAGGTGCTAAGGGTGCTCCAACCAACAAACCGGTATATTGCACAAATTTCACACAAGTCAAAGCCCTCACCTGACTTATTTTAGTTGAATCGGTCAGTTTTACTGTCAAACCATTCAACCACTTACTGGTGCAATGCACATGAACACCCAAATTTTCAATTTGTTGAATATAGGCCGGATTTACAGGCAAATCGGTAGAATCAACGGCTACATTAAAAGATGTACGACGAGCTATAGCACGTGCTGACAGATAAGTTGAGGGATTAGAAAGTGTATAGGGAGAATTGTTTTTATTGGCCAACTGAACGTAGAAGTAATAATTGGTTTGAGCACTTATTGTAGCCGACATACCGGATAATACTGCCATTAACAGAGCATATGTAAATATTCTTTTCATAATCGTGTTGTTATTAATTGCTGCAAAAATACGATTTTTATTGCTAGAAGTAATTTAGTGCATTAAATTTATAAAACAATTTTCTTCAAGAGTTGGTTTGTTAATGATTTTTTGTATTTTTGTTGGGTTAAAATAATCGTTTATACTTAAATGAAATCCAAAATGAAAAATCAATTTTCAAAAACAAAAAAAACGCTTTGTATAGCGATAATATCGCTTATTACAGTTACTACTTCAGTAAATGCTCAAACTTCTAGTTCTTCAAATCAGGACATCAATAAAGCGGTTAAAGTTCTTGATGACAAAATTTTAGCATCCGATTTTGATTTATCTAGCATTGAGGCAAAAAACATTGAATCACTAAGCGTAATGAAACCCGATTCAATAAATAAAGTTGCTGATCTGGTTGCAAAATATGGAGAAAATGCAAAATATGGTGTGATTTTGATAAAAACTAAAAAGAGAGAGGCTGATCTTATTGAAATTAAACCAACTGAAGAAAATGATGAAAAAATATATCAGGTTGTTCAACAAATGCCACAGTTTCCTGGTGGCGAAACAGGATTATTAAATTTTATTTGTAGGAATATTAAATATCCTGTTAATGCTCAACAAAACAGGATACAAGGTAGAGTTATTGTTCGCTTTGTAGTTTCAAAAACCGGACAAGTTGACAGAGTGGAGGTTATACGTTCATTATTCTCAGATTGCGATAAAGAAGCAGTCCGTGTAATAAAACTCCTTCCAAAATTCATTCCCGGCAAACAAAACGGAGAAAATGTAGCGGTTTGGTACACATTGCCAATATCTTTTAAATTACAATAACTCATTCCAATTCTTATTCGTATTTTTGTTTTCAAACTACATAAATTACGTGACGTTTGTGTTCTTAGTGCCTTAGTGGTTAAACAACATGCAACAATACCTTCAAATACTCAAGCAATACTGGGGTTACGACGAGTTTCGTCCACTTCAGGCTGATATTATCCGCAGCATCGCAGCGGGTAAGGATACACTTGGGTTAATGCCAACCGGTGGTGGAAAGTCGTTGACTTTTCAGGTGCCCACTATGGCTATGGAAGGGCTTTGCATAGTGGTTACACCACTTATTGCTTTGATGAAGGATCAGGTGGAGAACCTGAAAACAAGAGGAATTGCAGCAGCTGCCATTTTTTCGGGTATGACTCATAATGATATTTTGATGACGCTCGATAATGCCGTGTTCGAAGCTTACAAGTTTCTGTATGTTTCGCCCGAACGATTGGCAACGCCCATTTTTATAGAGAAAATCAAACAGACGAAAGTATGCATGATTGCCGTTGACGAATCGCATTGTATTTCACAGTGGGGTTATGATTTTCGACCATCTTACTTACGCATTGCCGATATCAGAGAATTGCTGCCCGATGTACCTGTACTGGCACTTACCGCTACCGCCACACCTGAAGTGGTAGTCGATATTCAGACTCAATTACAGTTTAAAGAACCCAATCTGTTTCAAAAAAGTTTCCATCGTTTCAATCTGGCGTATGTGGTGCGAACGGTGGAGAATAAGGATGAAAATCTGTTGAAAATATTGAATAGTGTTCCGGGAACGTCGGTGGTGTATGTCCGTAACAGGAAGAAAACCAAAGAAGTGGCCGATTTTTTGAATCTCAACGGCATTTCCGCCGAAAATTTTCATGCCGGATTGAAAAACGAAACCAAAGATGCTAAACAAGCCCGTTGGAAATCGGACGAAACACGGGTAATTGTTTCAACCAATGCCTTTGGAATGGGCATTGATAAAGCCGAAGTTCGCACGGTGGTGCATTTGGATTTACCCGATTCGCTGGAAGCATATTTTCAGGAAGCGGGTAGGGCAGGGCGTGATGAGAAAAAAGCCTATGCCGTTTTGCTTTACAACAATGGTGATGCGGTAAAAATGCGTAAACGTGTTTCAGACACATTTCCCGGAAAGGAAATGGTGGTGAAAGTGTACGAAGCCTTAGGAAATTATTTTCAGATTGGCGTTGGCTCTGGACTGGATGCTGTTTTTGCTTTCGATATTGCCGATTTCTGCATCAAATTTAAATTGCCGATTTTGATAAGTTTTAATTGTCTGAAAATACTTCAACAAGCCGGATACATTGAGCTTACCGACGAACAGGACAGTTCTTCACGTGTACTTTTTACGGTTGGGAAAGATGATTTATACAAGCAAAAACACTCGCCCGAACAGGAAAAACTAATGCACATTCTACTTCGTTCCTACACCGGACTATTTACCGATTTGGCTTCGATTAATGAAGATACCTTGGCTAAACGCTTGGAATGGACGCATGACAAAATTTATGAACAGCTAGTTGGTCTGGCCAAAGACCGGATAATTCAATATATCCCCCGAAAAAAGACACCATTTCTCACTTTTGTGCGTGAGCGGGAAGCTACAAATAGAGTTGTTTTTACCAAAGAAACCTACGAAGATCGACGTGAACGCTATATTTCGAGGGTGAAAAGCGTGTTAGATTATGCTCAGGAAGAGAATATTTGCCGTAGCCAGATCTTGCTTGCATATTTTGGCGAAAAAGAAACCAGTTCTTGTGGAAAATGTGATATTTGCCTGAAAAAAAGGGAGTTGCAGGTATCAACCAATGAGTTTGAAACGATTCGACAAGCTATACATCTAGTTTTGAAATCCGGGGAGTTAACAGTTAATTCCGTGATTAAGAAAACAAAGTTCAAAGAATCGAAAGTGATTGAAGTTGTTCGGTTTATGTTGGATAACGATCAAATCATTGAAAACAAATCAATGAAATTAATGCTAAAATAAGGCTTTATTACTTGTATATACTGGAATTTTTCTAACTTTGAAGTTCAAAATTTATAATACATGAATAAAGAAGACAAACTAAAATATTATGGTTGGAGTGTTGGTGACCGTTATGATGGATGGCGCGTCAGAAAAGTAGATGCTCTTTTTTCGGTAGTTCCGTTTATTCTCCCAAAACGAACTGACTCAGAAGTGTTCTTTGCCGTAAAAATTCCTATTGACAGCATCGAAAACTTTGTACGTGAACATAAGAAAGAAATGCCCGGATTGTCAATTATGGATGTTGTGATTGCCTCCCTGATACGGCTTATCTCGCAACGACCCTATCTGAACCGTTTCATTGTCTGGAATAAGATTTTCGCTCGAAATCATGTTAGTTTTTCCATTGCCATAAAGCGTTCCATGACTATTGACGGTGAGGAAACAGTTATCAAACCATATTATTTGCCAACCGACAGCTTACAGGATGTTGTTCGGAAAACGAATCAGGAATTACAGAATAATCAGCAGGTAGGCCAGGAAAATTCTTCGGATGCCATTTCCAAATTCATGGGTTATCTACCCGATTTTTTACTGCGTTCGGTTATTTTTTCTATAAAACAACTTGACAGAATCGGTTTGATGCCAAAATTGTTTTTCGAAGCCAGCCCCTTTCATACCAGTGTTTTCCTTACTAATCTTGGGTCCATAGGAATTGAATCCATCTACCATCATCTATACGAATTCGGTACATGTAGCGCTTTTGCATCAATGGGAAAGAAAAGTAGCAAGAAAGTTGTAAATAATGATGGAACTATAAAAACAATGAAGACCATAGAGTTGAAATTTGTCCTTGACGAACGCATTTGCGATGGTTTTTATTATGCTTCAGCTATACGGTTGCTTGAAAAGATCCTTGCCAATCCTTCCGCACTATTGCTTCCTCCTGAAACTGTAATTATTGACGATGGAGTCGGAAAAAAACGTATTGAAACATAAAGTTTGAATTCCTGCTTAATTTGAGAATCCCCTCCAACCAGAGGCATATGTTTCATATTTGAAAAGAAAGTGTATCTTTGGCAGGACTAATTTTAAATCTGATAATATGAACGAACTGAATCAACTGAAATATTTTCGATGGAGTTTTGGCGACCGTTATGATGGATGGCGCGTAAAAAAAGTAGATGCTGTTTTCTCGGTTATACCTTATTTCCTACGTACGCGTATGGATGCACAGAATTTCTTCGAGGAAAAAGTTGATATTGACCATATAGAAGCCTTTATCAAAGTACATAAAGAAGATATCCCCGATTTGTCGGTTATGCATGTGATAATGGCATCGTTGGTTCGGCTTATTTCACAGCGTCCGCATTTGAATCGTTTTGTGATATGGAATAAGATTTTCTCACGTAATCATGTCAATTTCTCTATTGCTGTAAAACGATCGTTATCCGACGAAGGCGAAGAGACGCTTATAAAACCCTACTTTCTACCCACTGATACCTTACAGGATATTGTTCGAAAAACCCGTCACGAACAAGAAAATAATCAGAAGCAAGGTCAACAAAACTCATCGGATACAATCTCTAAAATTCTGGGGATTTTACCTGAATTTCTGTTGCGTTTTGTGGTTTTTATGTTGCTAAATCTTGATAAGGTGGGTTTGATGCCCAAGTTTATTAATAAAGCCAGTCCGTGGCATTCAAGTATTTTCCTGACAAATATTGGCTCAATTGGAGTTGAGTCAATCTATCATCATTTGTACGAATTTGGTACCTGTAGCATGTTTGTAGCTATGGGAAAAAAATCCCGCCGTCACACTATCGATCATAATGGTGATATGAAATCGCACAAAAGTATTCAATTAAAATTCGTACTTGACGAACGCATTTGTGATGGATTTTACTATGCATCCTCTATGCGTATCCTGAATAAAATTCTGTCAGATCCTTCGGTATTATTATCAGTTCCCGAAAAAGTAAATATTGATGAAGGCGTTGGTAAGAAACGTATTAATCTATAATTGTTTATAAACTTTCTTTACGTTCAATATAAATCAATATCCCAAAATCTTCAACATCGATTTATAGCTTTGCTCTTTTGCAAACAGTTTAGTAAAGTATTCACCATCTTCATCTTTGTCAATAATAACTAGTTTTGGTGCTGGAATCAGACAATGCTGTATACCCCCGAATCCACTTAACGATTCCTGATAAGCTCCGGTATGGAAAAAGCCTATATATTGCTCACGGTCTTCATGCATTTTAGGCAAAAACACAGCATTTGAATGCACCTCAGCATTATAGAAATCTTCACTATCACAGGTCAATCCACCTAAGTTCACCCGTTCATATTCCGAATCCCAGTTATTGCAGGCCAAAAAAACATATCGTTGATTAATAGCCCACGTATCAGGTAAGGTTGTCATAAACGAACTGTCTATCATATTCCATAATTCCCGGTCATTTTGTTTCTTTTGGTTCACAATGGAGTAAAGCATGGCGCCACTTTCGCCAACCGTATACGATCCAAACTCGGTAAATATATGTGGCTCAGGTACTCCGTTTTGTGTACATATCGTTTTAATCTGTGCTACGATCTCCTCAGCCATATATTCGTAATCGTACACCATGTCTAAGTGAGTCTGAATAGGAAATCCGCCGCCAATGTTCAAACTGTCTAGTGTCGGACATTTCTTTTTTAATTCACAATAGAGGTTTACTGCCTTATTTAGTTCATTCCAGTAATAAGCAGTGTCTTTCACGCCCGTGTTGATAAAGAAATGAAGCATTTTTAATTCAACCTGTGGGTTATTCGCAATGTGCTTCATATAATATGGAATAATGTCGTTGTATCTGACACCTAATCGGGAAGTATAGAAGTCAAACTTCGGTTCTTCTTCAGCAGCAATGCGGATACCCACGTTGAACTTGATGTCAAAATCCTTTAGAAATAAGTCGAGTTCAAATTTATTGTCCAATATAGGTATGACGTTTGTAAAACC
This sequence comes from uncultured Bacteroidales bacterium, assembly GCA_903901975.1. GTDB lineage: Bacteria > Bacteroidota > Bacteroidia > Bacteroidales > Paludibacteraceae > Paludibacter. Next base: position 93,444 of record CAIUTB010000143.1, on the reverse strand, counting down.
AAGACGCATTAGGTTTTGAATGTTTTCAACATATTGGGGACGTTTAAATCCGTTACATACAACAAATGTTTCAGGTTTAATTAATCCTTGTTCGTGCAATGACTCTAATATATTGATATCGAATGCAGATGATGTTTCAATATGTACACCATGCTTTAGTACCTCTTCCAGTACAAACGAAAAGTGTGAACTCTTGGTACAATAGCAATAATTGTAATCGCCGTCATAATCTACTTTTGCCATTGCCACATTAAACATTCGACGTGCTTTCTGAATGTTTTCGGCAATCTTAGGAAGGTAAGAGATACGTAGTGGCGTACCGTATTGCTTAATAATATCCATTAATGGTATACCACACCATTCCAGTTCATTCTCAATAACATTAAACTCATCATTAGGAAATTCAAAACTTTGTTCAATCAGATCTATATATTTGTTTTTCATTTTCTTGATATTATTTTTGAGAGTTTGTAATTATTTCTATATCTAAGTAAGTTAGATTGCGTTGATTAGAGCAATCCGAAAGACTTAGATATGAATATATTGTCGAAAAAGTTTGCAAAAATAGCTATTATTTTGCAAAATCAACTGTTTTATTTGCTATTTTCTTAATGAATTACATTGAAAATGTATATTCAACTCATAATTTCCATTTGAATTTTCTTCAATCATCCTAAATTGCTTGATTATAGCAAAATAAATAAACAGGAACTTTGAAGGAAATTGGGTTTTAAGTCCACTTTTTTGTTTTGTAATAACATTATAATAATATCCTTAAACTTTGCAAATAAATTGACAATTATAGTTTATCGAAATAAAGAATATAAGTTTTTTTGAATTTTTATACTATCTTTGTTGTTATCATTTCAAATTTGGAATCCATTAAATGCTTTTTTTAGCTTATAAATTTTCATTAAAAATCAATTATTTATTTAAACATAAGTTCATTATGAGAATACTTCTATCATTAAAATTGTTTATTATCTTAATCTCAATTTTATTTTTATCTGCTAATTTGCAGGCTGACACTTACACTCACACCATTTCGGCTTCTACATGGACGGCTGTAGGTGATCAAACTTTAACAGGACTCACATGGACTGCAGCTGCAACGTGGAAAGCAGGTACTGGCTATTTCGGATATGATACCAATAATACACCTTCTAAAGGACAACAATTTGGATCTTCCGGTAGTCCTGCAAATCCGTTAACACTAACTACAAATGGTATTTTAGGAACTATAACCGATATAAAAGTTACAACTTCAGGAGCTAGTAGTATTGCTGGAACTGTTGGGATAACTGTAGGAGGAACAGCATTTACTACGAGCGGTGCAACAACTGCCACTTTAACTTCTACCAGCGCAGTATACGATTTTACAGGCTATGGTGTAGGTAGTATTGTTATCAACTGGACACAAAGCTCTTCCAAAGCTCTTTATTTAAAAGCTATTGAAATTACTTATTCAACCTGCACAGCTTCAAATATCTCATTCTCCAGCCCAACAATTTCTAAAATTATCGGAGATGTAAATTTTACCCAGACTCCAACCACATTAAGCACCGGTGCAATTACTTATTCAAGTTCTGCAACTAATGTAGCTTCTGTTAATACTAATACTGGTGAAGTTACGCTTGCTGGAATCGGATCAACAATTATTACTGCAAATCAGGCAGCTGTAAGCCCTTATTGTAGTAGCCTAGCAACATTTACTTTAAATGTTACAGCTGCGCCAACTTTAACCGTTACCGACGTCACTACTCCTCTATTGGTTTCGAATGACGGAAGTCAAGTTTCACAAATAATTAATGTAAGTGCCGTAAATCTGACAACTGATTTAGGGCTTTCACTATCTGGTCCAAATGCAAATTTGTTTAGTTTATCTCAGTATAGTGTTACCCAAACTGGAGGTAGTGTTCCAAACACCTCTGTCACAATTACCTATAAGCCGATTACAGGAACTAATCATTCAGCAACTTTAACTATGGCTAGTACCGGTGCTTTTGATCTTTCACGTTCAATAATTGGTCAAAATAATGGACCTACAACGGTGATTCCTGTTTTATCTTTATTAAATGTTACGGTGTATAATGGCAAGATAAATTTCTCTGCAAATGAAGGTGAATCACTTGATGTTTACAGTTCTGTTGGTCAAAAATTACTTCATAAACTTACTAAGGAAGGGATAAACAGCATATCAGCTCCAGCAAATGGTGTGCTGATTGTAAGGGTTGGAAATCGTATAGGAAAAGTAATTTTGTAATTCACTACAAATTGTTTCATAAAAAAGGCTGACAATTATATTGCCAGCCTTTTTTATGAAAATTCAAATAGTATTTATAAATCTAAAAGATATTAAATGCTGTTGATTGAATTTAAATCGCCAAATGCAACCTGTAGACGTGCAATTAGTGATTCTTCACCCTTGCGTAACCAAACACGCGGGTCATAAAACTTTTTATTTGGTTTCTCAGCACCTTCCGGATTTCCAATCTGACCTTGTAAATAGTCATGATTCTTTGCTTCAAATCCACGAACTCCATCCCAATATGCCCATTGAGTATCAGTATCAATGTTCATTTTTACCACACCATAACCGATTGCTTCACGGATTTCTTCGTGAGAAGATCCTGAACCACCGTGAAATACAAAGTTAACAGGATGAGAAGTTTCCAACCCATCTTTTGCTTTAATATAATCTTGTGAGTTTTTGAGAATAATTGGCATTAGTTTTACATTACCCGGTTTATAAACACCGTGTACATTCCCAAACGAAGCTGCAATGGTAAAATTTGGAGAAACTTTACTTAATTCTGTATAGGCATAATAAACATCTTCGGGTTGGGTGTATAGCAAGCTATTATCAACACCGCTGTTATCAACGCCATCTTCTTCACCACCTGTTATGCCAAGTTCGATTTCAAGAGTCATACCCATTTTACTCATGCGTTCCAGATAGCGCTTACTAATTTCAATGTTTTCTTCCAATGGCTCCTCTGATAAATCAAGCATGTGGGAACTGAAAAGCGGTTTACCCGTTTCAGCAAAGTTTTTTTCACTTGCATCAAGCAATCCATCAATCCAAGGCAATAGTTTTTTAGCTGCGTGGTCAGTATGAAGAATTACATGTACACCGTAGGCTTCGGCCAGAGTGTGAATGTGTTTTGCACCGGCGATTGCACCTAAAATAGCGGCCTGATGACCTTCCAATTTTAAACCCTTACCTGCGTTGAAAGCAGCACCACCATTCGAAAACTGAATCATAACAGGTGCGTTAGCCACTTTCGCAGATTCAATCACAGCATTTACAGTAGATGAACCCACCACATTTACTGCAGGAATTGCAAATCCAGATTCTTTTGCAACCTTAAAAATAAATTGTAGATCACTTCCGGTTACAACACCCGGTTTTACTACATCAGAAATTTTACCCATAATTATTATTTTAAATTGTTCTTAGATATATATAACAACTTCTTCTGAAAAAAGTTGACCACTAGTTTATTAAAATGAGTAATCCATTTATGGATTCTTGTAAACTTTATAAAATGGAAACAGGCTTTCCTCTGTAGGAAAGCCTGTTTTTGATTAAATAGAAATTTCAATATGCATGTTCATCATTATTCACATCGTCAATATCAATCCGATTCTTTTCCATGGAGCGCCATGCAATAAAAATGTATACCAATACCACCGGAATAAACAGTGATACTATTGACATGGCATTCAATGTGAAGAAACTAGAGGACGAATTGAAGATGGTCAGAGAACTTTGTAAATTGGGGGTAGCAGGATAATATGCTGTATTATTATATCCGGCAGTCATCAAAAGGCTGCAAACAGTTACAATTGTTCCTACCCCGGCAAACCAGATACCAATTTTGAATTTTGGAGATATCCATGTTCCGATAACACCTGCCAAAACAGCCACAACGCCCAACAGGAATAATACCAGTACAATCGGCATTTCGATAAAGTTAGTGAAGTATTTATATTTTTCCATTGAAACTACTCCGGTAACAGGATTTACTGCAAAACCGTCGGAGAATAATGTCCAGATTACGAACACAAGGAAGAATACCACAAACGGAATGGCATTATACCATAAGTATTTGCGTGAACGTGCTTCAAGAACCGTATGATTTAAGCGGTTGACGAAAAACAACACTGCCAAAGAACGCGAAAGGAAGAACACGGCAATTCCGAGTGTCAGATTTCGTACGGTGAATAATGCATCCAATCCGTGCCATTCATTTCCCCAGGAGCTGATTACGGGTGCAAGTTGGCTGGTAATATTGCCTTTGTTTACAATAAAATCGGAACCGGTAAAGAATGTAGCAATGGCCACCCCAATAAGGAATGTTCCCAACAATCCATTCACAAACAGGAACGAACGATAAGTTTTTGCACCATAAGTATTGCCAGGCTTAGTCTGAAATTCGTACGATACAGCCTGAATGATAAAGCAAAATAATATAGCCATCCAAACCCAGTATGCCCCACCGAAGCTGGTGGAATAGAATAAAGGGAAAGAAGCGAAGAAAGCTCCACCAAACGTAACCAGCGTCGTAAACGTAAATTCCCATTTACGACCAAGGGCATTGACTAACAGCCTTTTTTCGTCTTCGGTTTTAGAAAGGGAGAACAACAGGGTTTGTCCACCCTGAATAAAAAGTAGAAAAGCAAGAATTCCACCAAGTAGTGATATCAAAAACCACCAATAATGCTGTAAAAATGAGTATGTTATCATAATATATTAAGTTTGAAAGTTTATAATGTTTGTAAAGTTTGAAAGTTCGTAAAGTTTGAAAGTTTATAAAGTCAGTTGTAGTATATAAAATACGTTTTTCTTTATAAACTTGTCACTTTATAAACTTTAGGACTCAGATGGTCCTTTTTTAATTTGTTTCAACATAATGCGTATTTCAGCAATTAATAAAGCACTAAACAACGTAAGGAAAAGGAAGAAGGTTATAATAACCGAATAAGATGAAATGTTCGAAATGGCTGCATTCAAAGGCAAAACATCCTGAATAGCCCATGGTTGACGACCAACTTCGGCCACCACCCAACCTAACTGACTGGCAACATATCCGAGTGGAATACTTAACAAACTTATCCACAACAACCAATTCGCTTTTTCAATCAGTTTTTTAGAACTGAAATAAAGCACTAATCCAAATAATAGAATAAAATAGAATCCCAACATTACCATAATATGGAAAGAATAAAATACTGTTGGCAGGTTAGGGATCATTTTTTCGGCCTTATCAATATAACCGTAACCAAACTGAGCATAGTTTTGTTTTAAAGACGCTTTTTGATTTTTTGCGGCAGTTGTATCTTTAGCTGCTACGGCTTTTTGGTAATCGGCCAGCGACTGTATGGCAGCTTTTCCACGTGTATGTTTTTCGTCGAACGACATAGTGACTGTGCCATCCAGCGTTTTATAACCTCCATTTAATATATCTTTTATCCCCGGAACAAATGAATTAATATCTCTGTTGGCCAATAACGACAACATCGAAGGTATTTCAATCTTAAAGATATACGGATTAATCGAATCTTTATACGACTTCTTTTCAGAATTTAAAATGCCAAATACAACTAGTCCCATATTGGTTTTGCCATTATAAAGCCCTTCCATTGCGGCCAGCTTCATAGGCTGACGTTGAGAAACATTATATGCCGATCCATCACCGGTGTAAGCAGTAAGTAAAGTCGCAACCAAACCGACTATAGCACCGACTTTCATACTTTTCAAGGCAAAATCAACCTCACGTTTCTTTAAGATATACCATGCACTTACTCCTATAACAAATAAACTCCCCAATACCCAACTTGAAATCACCGTATGGAAGAACTTATTTATTGCAACCGGAGACAACAAGATGCTCCAGAAATCAATCATTTCGTTTCGCACCGTGTCAGGGTTAAAATCCATACCCACCGGGAATTGCATCCACGCATTGGCAACCAGAATCCACAAAGCCGAAATAGTTGCTCCCAAAACGGTCAACCAGGTAGAAGTAAGGTGAAAACCTTTACTTACTTTTTTCCAACCAAAAAACATAACTGAAATAAAGGTTGCTTCCATAAAGAAAGCAAGAATGGCTTCAATGGCAAGCGGAGCACCAAAAATGTCGCCGACAAACCAACTGTAGTTCGACCAATTAGTACCAAATTCAAATTCCAGGATAATCCCTGTTGCAACACCAATAGCAAAATTAACTCCGAAAAGCGTCATCCAGAACTGTGTCGCTTTTTTCCACGCTTCGTTGCCCGTTTTCACGTACAACGATTCCATAATACACATAATAAGCCCCAAACCTAGCGTAAGAGGCACAAAAAGCCAGTGATACATGGCAGTCATAGCAAACTGTGCCCTCGACCAAGCCAATAAAGATGCATCCAATAGATTCATAATTTTCTTGAGATTAGTTATTAAAGTGTAAAAAATTAATTTGTTTTATTGATTAATTCCTGACGAACGTGATTTGCTCTGGAAGTATCGTCTTTGAAATTTGTTTTCAGGTAGTTGGGAAAGAAAAAGATTTTTAGTACAATAAACATGATAAAAAGTTTTATCAATATTATAGTCCACAGAGTTTTACCTACAGTCATATTCTGGAAACCATCAGAATAAAACGAGATAAGTTTTTGAAGAAAGGGAGGAGAATTCATCTATTTTGGTTGAAAGTTATTCAACAAGTATTACAAACGCAAAAATATGAATAAATTTGGCATAATTACAAATAAGTATTAAATTTTATTAGTTAAATTACAATAATTTTTTGATTAAGTTCCCAATACAAAACAAACTACCGATGTAACCGATTCTTTGCTTTTGAAAAACAAAAGTAAAAGACGTTAAACCCTTTAGATAATAATGTGCTTCTTACAACTTTTAGTTCAAATCAACGTTATAAAAATCAAAAACAACAAACAACAATTAATGAAAACGACAAGAAAATTATTAATCTTCATGTTACTGATTGGTTTTACAGCTTGTACAAGTATTAACGATCCAGTAGATACTTCCAGAAAATCGGCCGGAATAATGACCGTTACCACCACTACCAGTACGTATAACGGAAATTTTTCACCACGACATGTTTTGGCTATTTGGGTTGAAAATAACTCAGGTGCTTTTATCAAAACTTTACTGGTTAATGCTCAGGCTCGCCGGCAATATCTTACAAATTGGTACAATTCAACTTCTAATGGAAACACAATAGATGCGACTACTGGAGCTACTTTGTATAGTCATGGGGTTGTAACATGTAGTTGGAGCGGAACTGATGTGTCTGGTAATCTGGTTAATAATGGTACCTATAAAGTTTGTATGGAGTTCACTGAAAACGATGGAACAGGCAAGTTTGCAAGTTTTACTTTTCCTAAGGACACCATAACAAATACACAATCTCCTTCCGCACAATCCAATTTCTCCAATATCACTATTAAGTGGATTCCAAAATAATTTTTTGAAAGCTGATATATTAATTCTTATCACTTATTTATAGAACTTATAACCATCCGAAATGCGAGTGTTTTCACGAATAAATGATTTTTTTGATTTTTTTTTCTACTTTTGTATCAATAAAATTTCAGAAACATGAATCCATATCATAAATTACGCATTGCAATTTGCAACGATCATGCCGGTTATGAACTGAAAAACAAAGTTGTTGAATTTCTCGAAGGCGAGGGAGCTGAAGAAATAAAAGACTTCGGTGCTTATTCTTCCGAAAGTTCGGATTATGCCGATTTTGCACATCCAATGGCTTCAGCAATTAAAAAGGGCGAATTCGATTTTGGTATTTCCATTTGCGGTAGTGGCAACGGTATTAGCATGACGCTTAACAAGCATTTTGGAATACGTGCTGCACTTTGCTGGAAGCCCGAAATAGCTGCATTAGCACGTCAACACAATGATGCTAATATACTTTCATTACCCGCAAGATTTATAACTGAATCAGAAGCGCTCGATATAATTGAAGTTTTCTTTATGTCCGAATTTGAAGGTGGCAGGCATCAACGCAGGGTTGAAAAAATAGACAAAACTCACTGATTAATAATCATATACTCTCTGACTTTTCCGGCTTCAATTGATTGTTGGAAAAGTCAGTTTTATTGAAACAAAATGCAACGAACTGAAATATCTGCTTACGGCGAATTTGGACTCATCAACCATTTGACCGAAAAATTCAAGATTGAAAATTCTTCTACTCTCAAGGGGGTTGGTGACGATGCTGCGGTACTTAATTATGAGAACAAAAAAGTACTGGTTACCACCGATTTACTGCTCGAAGGTATTCATTTCGATTTGGTATATGTTCCGCTTATGCACCTTGGATACAAAGCCGCTGTAGTGAATTTTTCGGATATCTATGCCATGAATGGCACCCCAAAACAAATTACGGTTTCTATTGGTGTTTCCAAACGTTTTTCGGTGGAAGATCTGGATCAGTTTTATGACGGAATTAAACTGGCTTGTGAAAAATACGGTGTTGATTTGATTGGTGGTGATACATCGGCTTCGCTCACTGGGCTAGCTATTAGTATTACCTGTATAGGAGAAGGCGAAGAAGGCAAAATCGTGTACCGAAACGGTGCCAAACAAACCGATCTGATTTGTGTAACCGGTGATTTAGGTTCAGCTTATATGGGTTTGCAATTATTAGAACGTGAAAAAATTGTATTTGGTGCGAATGATGAAGCACAACCCGATTTTGAAGGAAGAGATTACATCCTGCAAAAACAATTGAAACCCGAAGCCCGTAAAGATATTATAGAACTTCTGAACCAGAAAGGAATTGTTCCAACTTCTATGATGGATATTTCGGATGGTTTATCGTCGGAACTTATGCATATTTGCACACAAAGTAATACCGGATGCCGGGTTTATGAAGACAAAATTCCGATTAATTATCAGGCGGTAGTTATGGCCGAAGAATTGAATATGAGTATTGTAATGGCAGCCTTAAATGGTGGCGAAGATTACGAATTATTGTTTACTGTTTCCCTTGAAGATTATGATAAAATTGCAACAACAGAAGGTATTGCCATTGTTGGACACATGACTAAACCTGAACTTGGACTGCAACTCGTTGGTCGTGAAGGTGAGGAAATTGAGTTACAGGCTCAGGGATGGAATTCTCTTGGATAATAAATCTAATTTGTAGGTGAAAAAATAGAAAACAATAAATAATTTCGATTATTTTATTCAAAAAAAAATATTTTGAGAATGTTCTCAATCAACCGCTAATAAGTTTTGTTATCTAAAAAAATATGTTTTTCTTTGCATCTAAAAGCATTAAAATTTGTAATCTTTTAAAAATATAAGCTATGAAACAGTTCTTGAAATTCACACTGGCCACTATCGTAGGCGTTATTATAGCCTGGTTGATAGGTTTTTTGATTTTTTTCGGAGTAGTAGGTGCAATTGCCGGAGCAAAGGATTCGACACCGACCTTGAAACCAAATTCGGTTTACGAACTTAGTCTCGAAGGTACTTTAATCGACCGTTCACAAGATGATCCATTTTCGGGTGCTTTTGCCAGCGCTATGGGTAAATCGTCTGAAACTAAAATCGGACTCGATGATGTTTTAGCTAACATTGCCAAAGCAAAATCAGATGAAAATATTGTTGGAATTTATCTGAAAGGTGGTTCTCTGTCAGCCAATGTTGCTTCAATTCGTGAAATACGAGATGCATTAATTGACTTCAAAAAATCCGGTAAATTTGTGGTGGCTTATGCTGATAATTATTCCCAGAGAATGTATTATCTGGTTTCTTGTGCCGATAAAGTACTGCTTAATCCGCAGGGAATGCTTGAATTGAAAGGACTTTCGGCTCAGACTATGTTTCTGAAAAATACGCTTGATAAACTTGGGATTGAAATGCAGATTGTAAAAGTTGGAACATTCAAATCAGCAGTTGAGCCTCTGATTACTACTAAAATGAGTGATGCAAATCGTCTTCAAGTTACTGTATTTATGAATTCAATATGGAATACTATTCTCAAGGAGGTTTCTGCTTCTCGTAAGATACCCTTTGAAAAACTGAATATGTATGCCGATGAAATGTTGATGTTCCAGCCTACCGAAAAGGCAAAACATTATGGCTTGGTTGATTCGCTGGTGTACGTGGAGCAAATGGACAGCGTGATTCGCAAATGTGTAAAGAGCTTGAAAAAAGCCGATAATTTGACTTTTGTAAAACATGGTACGTTGACTAAAGTGTCTGATACAAGTAAGTTTGATAAAAATAAAGTGGCTGTGATTTATGCAGTTGGCGAAATTACGGATGAAGAAGGAGACGGAATTGTAGCTAAAGATATGATTAAGACTATCAATAGTGTAGCTAAAGATTCTTCGGTTAAAGCAGTTGTTTTTCGCGTAAGTTCTCCGGGTGGAAGTGCCTTTGCTTCAGAGCAGATCTGGCATGCCTTGAGTTTACTTAAAGCAAAAAAACCAATCATTGTTTCGATGGGCGATTATGCTGCTTCCGGTGGATATTATATTTCGTGTTTAGCAGATCTGATTGTGGCTCAACCTAATACGATTACAGGTTCAATCGGTATTTTTGGAGTAATTCCAAATGTCAAAGGTTTGAACGAAAAGCTTGGAATTACTTATGATGGTGTGAAAACGAATAAAATGAGTGATGCTATTTCAGTAAATCGTCCGTTTACTCCCGAAGAACGTGATTTGATGCAAAACTATGTAAATCGTGGTTATGAATTATTTGTGAAACGCTGTGCAGATGGACGCAAAATGACAGTTGATCAAATTAAAAAAATAGCCGAAGGCCGTGTGTGGACCGGGGAAGATGCCATTAAAATTGGGCTTGTTGATAAAATTGGGGGTTTAAATGAAGCCATTAAAATAGCTGTTGCTAAGGCTAAACTAAAATCGTACAATATTACTGAATATCCCGAAAAGGAAGATTTCACTACCAAGCTGATGAAAAATCTAGGAAAAGAAGTGGAAGTCCGTTTTATGAAAGAGCAACTTGGTGACCAATATACTATCTTGAAGCAAATTCGCAATGTAGAAAAAATGAATGGAATTCAGGCGCGGATGGATTACAATATTGAAATAAAATAGATATAGTGTTTAATAAACACTAATTTAAAAGACGAAAGAGCTAAAGAAAATTACTTTAGCTCTTTTTTTGTATTTTTATTACAGAAATATGACAGGATATTCTATCTTTGCGCAATTTTGCTCGAATAATTTAATTTTACACTTGTAATGAAAATACGTTTAACTCTTGCCATTTTGTTAATTTACGGCACGGCGTTTTCCCAAATAAAGATTCTTTTTGATAACACAAAAGCTGAACAGGCTGGTAATGCTGATTGGGTAATAAGCAATTCAACAAGTCCTATTCAAGTTCCTACACCAGCACAATCCGGAATTACCAGTTCAACATCTGAAACCTATTGGAGTGGTGCTTTATCGGCTTGGGGAGTTGACTGTGTAAAAAAAGGCTACTATGTTGAAACCTTGCCAAGTAACGGTTCAATTACTTACGGAAGCAGTAGTAATACTCAGGATTTGACCAAATACAATGTTTTTATTGTATGTGAGCCTAATATTCAGTTTAGCGCTACAGAAAAAACAGCCTTGATGAATTTTGTGAAAAACGGAGGTGGACTTTTTATGGTTTCCGATCATACAGTTTCCGATAGAAATAACGATGGCTGGGACTCTCCTGCAATATGGAATGACTTTTTAACGACAAATTCTGTTCAGGCAAACCCCTTTGGCATTTCATTCGATTTAGCCAATATTTCTCTAACTTCAACCAATCTTGCTACCATAACAAATGATTCTATTTTGCAAGGTCCAATGGGGGCTTGTGCAAAGGTTATGTGGAGTAACGGCACAACAATGACCCTGGATAAAACAAAGAACGCAACATCCGTTGGTTATATTTATAATACTGGTGCATCATCAACCGGAACAACCAATGTAATGTTCGCTACAGCTAAATATGGCAATGGAAAAGTGGCTGCAATTGGCGATAGTTCACCTTGCGATGATGGAACGGGTGGTAGTGGAAATAGTCTTTACAATGGATATACAGGTGATGTTGGGGTAAATCATGAATATTTATTAATGAATGCTACCATCTGGTTGGCAACTCATAAAGCAAACGTTAAAACAGATATGGTTTCTCCAAAGAATCTGGATTTGAAATTGTATCCAAACCCGGTTATAGATGGGAAACTGAATATAAGTTACTCGGGTTCTGACTTTATACCTTCAAAATTACTGGTCTTAGACTTAACCGGGAAAATGCTACAAAGTGTCGAATTAAAGGATAATGTAACTGGTTTACAAACACTGGACATATCAATGCTTCGCTCCGGAGTTTATTTGTGCAGATTATCAAATGCTAAAGGCGTACAAACCCAAATGGTAACTCTCTGTAAATGATAGATTTATTATAAATGCTCAAGAGAGGCAATACGATGTGTTGCCTCTCTTTGTTTTATAAATAAAAACGTTTATCTTTGCCCATGTTCAAAAACTCCAAACACTATGAGTAAAAAGGTTTCAATTGTTTATATGATATGCGGATTAGTGTTCACAGTCTGCCTGATTGTGGCTAACATTGTAAGTCAGAAAATAGTGCGCATTTTTGGTTTTGATATAACTGCGGGACTACTTATTTTTCCGATAACATACATTATCAACGATTTAGTGGCTGAAGTTTGGGGCTACCGAAAGATGAGAATGATAATTTGGATTGGTTTTTTAATGAATTTCTTTGCTGTTTTTATATTCAGGATTTCTTTTTGGTTACCATCGTCTCCTCACTTTATTTATCAACATGCTTTTGCGCAGATATTACTTAGTAGTGAACGTATTGCAATAGCCAGCTTTATTGCCTTTTTGATTGGTTCATTTATTAATGCTTATATAATGAGTAAAATGAAAGTCCACCAACATGGTCGTCATTTTGGTATTCGTGCTATTGTTTCTACCATTTTTGGTGAAGGTGCTGATTCGTTGGTCTTTTTCACTATTGCTTTTTCAGGTATTATTAAACACCATCATTTGATTATTATGATTTTTACACAGATTATTCTGAAAACAGCCTACGAAATAATTCTTCTGCCAGTTACTATTTTTATTATAAAATGGATAAAAAAACACGAACATGCTGATGTAATTGATTATGGAATTTCATATAATCCTTTTAAAGTGAAGGATATATAAATGCTTTGTATTGACAACTTATTGAAGCTGCATCGAATATATTTTGATACAGCTTTTTTTTACTGCTAAATTCGATTTGTGAAAAGAAAATATTTTGTACTTTTGGAGCATGTTAACGGATGAAAAGAGACTAACCATACGCGACTGGGCAGAAGATGACCGTCCGCGCGAAAAAATGCTTCACAAAGGCTCTCAGAGTCTTTCGGATGCGGAACTATTGGCTATTCTGATAGCTTCTGGGAATAAAGATGAATCGGCTGTTGAACTTTCGCGCCGTATCCTGCATGAATGTCATGATAATATTAATGAGTTGGCACAACTTACGATTCACGATCTGTGCAAACGGTTCAAAGGCATTGGTGAAGCCAAAGCCATAACCATAATGGCGGCATTGGAACTTGGCAAACGCCGTAAAACCAATGAAATGTTGGAACGTAAGAAAATTTCGTCAAGTCTGGATTTATTTGAATTGTTTGAACCACAGCTGGTGGATTTGCCTCACGAGGAGTTTTGGATTGGACTGTTGAACGGTGCCAATAAAGTAATTGAAACAAGGCGACTGACGCAGGGTGGAAGCAAACAAACGGTGGTGGATGTGCCCATGTTGCTTAAACTGGCGTTAGAGAAATCGGCTCAGGCAGTTGTGGTTGCGCATAATCATCCTTCAGGACAAAACCGGCCAAGTCAGGAAGACGAACAGATAACCCGTCGTGTAAAAGAGGGCTGCAATGCCATTGGCATTGCATTTCTCGACCATATCATTATTGCCCGTGGTCAATATTACAGTTTTGCTGACGAGGGGAAAATGTAAACCAATTTTCAATTTCAGAATTTCCAATTAACTCAATCAACTTAATCAACCAATCACGACAAAACATGATATTACTCGAGGTAGAAAATGTTGTCAAACAATTTGCCGGACATTTAGCACTGGACAGTGTGAGCCTGACCGTACCGGAAAACAGCATTTACGGTTTGCTGGGACCTAATGGTGCCGGAAAAACGACGCTCATTCGGATTATCAACTGCATAACCGCACCCGATAGCGGTGAAGTTCGTTTGAATGGCAAACGCATGACAACTGCTGATGTACAACAGATAGGCTATCTACCCGAGGAACGTGGGTTGTACAAAAAGATGAAAGTGGGTGAACAATGTTTGTATCTGGCTCAATTGAAAGGAATGAGTCGTAATGCTGCACTTAAAGCTTTGAAATATTGGTTTGAAGAATTTGAAATTCAGGCCTGGTGGGACAAAAAAGTGGAAGAGCTTTCGAAAGGAATGGCTCAAAAAGTGCAGTTTATCACTACCATTTTGCATAATCCTAAGTTGCTGATTTTTGATGAACCATTCAGCGGATTTGATCCGGTAAATGCTGATTTGATGAAGCGTGAAATTCTGAAACTGAGAAACAACGGCGCAACCATCATTTTTTCAACCCACAATATGGCAACTGTGGAGGACTTATGCGAAAATATTTCTTTAGTCAATAAGGCTAAAATCGTGTTGCAGGGAAATGTGGCTGAAATTCGTGCCAATCATACCAGTAAAAAGTATCTTGTTCGTTCCGATAATCCTATTTCAGGTAGTGATTTTGAGTTAATATCGCAAGTAGAAAAGGATGGTATTATTGAAAGTAAAATTCAGAAGATGAATGTTGGCAGTAATAATTCGTTGCTTGGTTCACTTATTAAACAGACTGAGATTCATACTTTTGAAGAATTATTACCAAGCATGAATGATATTTTTATCGAAACAGTCAGATAATTATTAACCCTTAAATGTTATGTCGAAAATCACTCTGATAATAAAACGGGAATACGCTACCCGTGTGATGAAAAAATCATTCATCATTCTCACCTTTCTTACTCCTTTGCTTTTTGCCGGAATGATAACCGTTCCACTGTGGCTTTCCAGCCTGAAAGATGGTAGTAGAAAACACATTTATGTGATTGACCGTACGAACCAATATCATAACGTGCTGAAAAGTAATGATAACTATCTCTTCGATTTTGTAGACCAACCGGTTGACAGGATTCGGAAGGATAATACTGAGAATAAAGATTTTACAGCTTTGTTGTTGATTAGCGATGATCTGATAAAAAATCCGAAAGCTGCAACCATTTACTCGCAGGAGCAAGTAAATATGGAGTTGAAAACCTATATTTCGGACAAGTTGAGCAGCTATGTGGAACAACAGAAACTAGCTAAATACAATATCCCGAACCTGAAACAAATGGTCGAAAGCTCGCGTGCCAATATTGATATTCCGACAATAAAATGGGGAAAAGATGGGAAAGAAGAAGTTGGTTCGGCCGAATTGGCATTGATAATTGGCATGATTTCAGCTTTTGTAATCTATATGTTTATTGTAATTTACGGTGCCCAGGTTATGGCAGGAGTGATACAGGAAAAAACAAGCCGTATTGTAGAAGTGATAATTTCTTCTGTTAAACCTTTTGAGTTGATGATGGGAAAAATTATCGGTATCGCGTTGGTTGGACTTACCCAGTTTCTGATGTGGGTTTTACTTACCTCGGCTTTATCATTGGCAGCCGGAAGTTTTTTTGGAGGAAACCTTGATATAAACTCGTTGCAACATGCCAATCAAATTGGTAATCAGGCCATTCCGGCTGGTGGAACGGAAGGAATGATTCGTCAGGTGTACAGTATGATGAGTGGATTCGATTTTCTGAAAATATCCATCTTCTTCATTGTGTATTTCCTGGGCGGTTATTTACTTTATGCTTCGTTGTTTGCTGCCGTAGGTTCAGCTGTCGACAGCGAAACAGATACTCAGCAATTCTCATTGCCACTAACGTTGCCAATCGTTTTTGCCATTTATGCTGCCATTTATAGTGCTCAAAATCCCGATGGGCCGCTGGCGCTCTGGTGTTCTATGATTCCTTTTACTTCGCCAATTGTCATGATGGTTCGATTGCCTTTTGGTGTACCTGTTTGGCAAATTGCTGTTTCATTAAGCATTCTTGTTTTGTCGTTTATCGGTACAACCTGGATGGCCGGCAAAATATACCGAACCGGCATTTTGATGTATGGCAAAAAGGTAACATGGAAAGAACTTTGGAAATGGCTACGATACTAATTAAAATCAATCAGAATGAATCCACCTTTTCTCAAATCCAAAGACCAAATCCGTATCGTTTCACCTTCCGGATTAATAAATCCTGAATATATTGATGGTGTAGCAAAAGTACTTAGTTCTTGGGGCTTGCAGGTTACCGAAGGAAAGTTTGCCCGCTCTGAATATGGTCGTTTTGCCGGCACAAAAGAGCAACGTATTGCTGATTTACAGGAAGCGTTGGACGATCGGACTGTAAAAGCAATTTTGTGTAGTCGGGGTGGTTATGGCATGGCTCAGATTATTGATAAACTTGATTTTACAAGCTTTGCTCAATCGCCTAAGTGGTTGATTGGTTTCAGTGATATTACAATTATGCATAATGTTATTACAAATCTGGGAATTTCGTCTATTCATGGCATTATGGCAAAACATCTGACTGAATTGCCAGCAGATTCTGAACAAGTGATTCGGTTGAAAGACAGTTTGTTTGGAAACTTTCCAATGTATTCTATTCCGCTTCACAAACTGAACAAAGCTGGAGAAACCAAAGGAAAGTTGATTGGTGGAAATTTATCCGTCTTAATGGCTATGCGCGGTAGTCAGTTTGATTTGCCCTACCAAAAGAATATTTTATTTATTGAAGATATTGCCGAAAAACCGTATCACATCGACCGCATGATGCAAAATCTGCGTTTTAGTGGCGTGTTGGCTCAACTTTCAGGGCTAATTGTTGGTCAGTTTTCCGATTGTGACGAAGACCCACTCATGAAACAAACCATTTCAGAAATAATCCTTAGTGCTGTAAGTGAGTACAATTATCCGGTTTGTTTTAATTTTCCGGCAGGACATGTCGATTTTAATTTACCTCTGATTCTTGGAGCAAAAGTGTGCCTAAAAGTCACCAAAACTGAAGCAGAATTAAATTTTAATGATTTCTGAAAAGAATCTCTTTTTATATTAAAAAGAAAAAATTGCTTCTGCATTGTCGTTCAAAAAAAGTATCTTTGCAATACATTAATTATCAGGCTATTCAAAGCATGTCGTTGCAGAAATATATTTTTTTGATTTCTTTCCTTGTGTTTTTCTCTGGTTTTTCAGTTGCTCAACAACTGTTTTCTGAGAAAAACTATTCACATACAACTGATTCGGCTAACGTTACTGGCTTTTCTTCAAAACAGATTTTACTCACCGACTCCATTATCAATTACGGGAAAATATTTCTGAATTCACCTTATCATCATGGAGGCAAGGGCGAATCCAGTTCTTTCGATTGTTCAGGATTCACATCTTTTGTTTACCGAAATTTTGGTTTTAAACTCGGAGCGTCTTCTTCCGATCAGGCAGGACAATTCGATGCAGTCGACAGATGTGAATTGAAAAGAGGTGATCTGGTTTTCTTTGCAGGTCGTCGACCGGGCAAAAGAGTGGGACATGTTGGTATTGTGGTTAATGCTGATCAGGAGGGCAAGTTTAATTTTATTCATGCTTCTACCCAGCACGGCGTCATCATTTCCAATTCCGACGAACCCTATTATCTTAGACGCTATATTAAAGCCGGTCGTGTTGTTTTCAATAATCAACAAATTGCTGTTGCACCTGCTGACGTTAATTTGCAAAAAAACTTTTCACTACAGATGGCTGATAATTCGGCTTATCCGGTTATGGGTTCCACAACACAAACTAAAAAGTTTATTCCCGCCCGGTATCATCGCGTAAAAAAAGGGGATAATCTGGCTGATATAGCCTTAAAGTATGGTTTAACCTTAACGGAACTCAAGAAAAAGAATAAGATCAAAGGAAACAAAATTACTCCCAACCAACGGTTGAAAGTAAAAGATGCTGAAACTATGTTGTTGGTAAATGCGGTTCAACCTCCCGAAAACTCGCCGGTTCAACAGGCAGAAAATCAACTGAAACCGGATACAACGAAAGTAGAACAGAAAGCTGTTTTAGCTCAAACCAACACTTCGCATATTGTCCAGAAAGGGGAGACCTTGTTCAGTATCTCCAATTTATATAACACTTCTGTAGAGCAGTTGAAGAAAATCAATAATATCCTGAGCGGAATAGTTCGTGTGGGACAAAAACTGATAATAATTTCCGTTGAAAAAGTAAGTCCAAAACCTGAAATTGCAAAATCTGAATCAACCCCATCGAAAGAAACTGAAAAAAAACCCGAACTTGAAGGACCATCACAGATTTCTACAAATTCGGTAATTAATAAAACAACTCATATAGTTGTAGCTAATGAAACGCTTTTCAGTATTGCTAATATCTATAATTTGTCGTTTAATGAGTTGAAAAAAATCAATAATCTGACTTCCAATAAAATAAAACCGGGTCAGAAATTGAAACTTGTTCAAAATTCAATAGCCGAAACTGCTCCTATGAAGTCAGCAGTGTCCGGTTCAGAAAAGAAAAAAGAATCTGTCGGCAATAAATTAACTCATAAAGTTAAGTCAGGTGAGACTTATTATTCAATTGCACGTGAGTTTGGCTGTAAAGTTGAAGAGTTGAAAGCATGGAACAAAAAATCAGGGAATAAAATCAAATCCGGTCAAAAATTGATTATCTACCAAAAAGCCGATTAGTCAAACAAACTTTGCAATACAGCCAGCGAATGTAAGCTCTGAAATTCGGGGATGTGAAGTCTATAGTATTCAACCATGTTTTTGAGCAATACGGAGCGATTCTCGCGTGTCAAAACCAACTTGTCCATATTCATGTAGTCAGTATCCAATAGTTCTGAAAATCGCAAAGTTACTTCAGGTGTCAGAAAATGAATATGCAGCGGCCTTTCAGGCAAAAATACACCGTTCATCAAATCAAAATATTTTCCACCTTCCTCCACATAGGGTTCGAAGCCAAGATAACGTGTCAGTTTTTGAAGGAAGACAAGATGAAAATTCTGAACTCCTGTTTGACAGCAGTCTAATTGCTGAATGGAATTCTCAAGAAATAGAAAGAGTGGTTCATCCGGTTCGGTTTGGCGTAATGATTTGAAAAGGATTTCAGAAATGAACAATGCCAGGGCATTTTTTACCGGATCGAAAGGAATTCCGGTGAATTGATATTCGAGCCTCATTTCTTTAATGCGCTGGATATCTTTTCCCGGCGAGTGTTTCACTTCCATATCCAGCATAGATAGAGGCTGAAGTAAGGCTGCCCGGTTTGCCGAGTTTTTTTTATTCGCTCCATACACCAAATAAGAAACACGGCCAAATTCACGTGTATAAACCGTTATGATGGTTGCTGAATCGCTATATTTTGTTTTATGAATAATTATTCCGGTAGTTTTGGCTTGCATAAATTCATTTTGAATGTGCAAATGTAGCAAATATAATGATCAATTTATTCAAAATCAGACTTAATTTAGCTTGTTGTAGAAGTCTTTAGCTCTGAAAAATAAGACTTTACGAAAAAATAGAAATATTTGCTGCAAAGCCTTTGTAAATTCAAAAAAGTGCCGTATATTTGCACCCGCAATTGAGGATAACAATTCTCGTGCAACAATGACCGAAAGGTCCCTTCGTCTATCGGTTAGGACGCCAGGTTTTCATCCTGGAAAGAGGGGTTCGACTCCCCTAGGGACTACAAACAAATAAAGATTTAAAAAACAAAGATTGAGATGGCAAATCACAAATCATCGATTAAAAGAATTCGTCAGACTGACAAGAAGAAATTGCACAATCGTTATTATGCAAAAACTGCTCGTAATGCTGTTCGCAAATTGCGTTCGACCACTGACAAAACTGTAGCAACTGAAATGCTACCTAAAATCAGTGCAATGCTCGATAAATTGGCAAAGCGTAATATCATTCACAAAAACAAAGCAGGCAACTTAAAATCCAAGTTAGCTGTGTTTGTGAACAAACTGGCATAATTGCTTCTTATACATTATACAGAAGCCCTTTTCCGAATGGAAAAGGGCTTTTTTGTCATCAGGCTGAATCAATATTAAAAATACCAACAGTAGACTTATAATATGACCCACACTCATTTTATATACCTACTGTTGGTAATGACGACTTAAACAAATAAGAACGATAAGACGAAGTCGAAATTGGGCTATAGTGTTTGTACAATCGGTATAAGTTAGTAAACCTGAATAATTTCACACAAAAAAGCCGGTAAGTTTAACTTACCGGCTTTTAATTTATATTGAAAAGCTTTTCTTAGAAAGAAATCACAGCTTCTGCACTTAATCCATGGAATTCATAACCATTCAAAATGGTGTTTACGTTAGGAACGCCACTATATTTTTGGTTCGAATACTCCACTTTAGCCATAATGTTTTTAGTTACATACCAACCACCACTTATTGCTAGGCGACTGATTCCAATTGAATAGGCAGTAGCAGGAGCAAGAATAGTTGTGGATGCTATAGTCGAACCTGTAGCGCCTGCTGCAGCAGCTACATCAGCAGTAACAGTATTATAACGAGCACCCAAGAAGAAGTTTTCAGCTTTACCAAAGCGAATAATAAAATCTTCTGCAAATTGACTTGCGCTACGTTCAGTAGCTTCAGCAGTAGTACGTCCTTTTGCTGATTCGATTGTAGTAAATGATTCTACAGCAAGATTATCCAATACTTTGTATTTAAGGAATAAGTTACCCATTACAGTAGTCAATTTATCTGTTAAACCTGGGTTGAAACGACCCCCAAATGCAGTTCCTGTTCCAGGACCGGCATTATACATAATTGCAGAGTAGTTAGAACCTGTACGGTCACCACCAAACAAGGTGTTTGATAATGCACCAGAAGTTGTATAAACAGAACCGGTTATACGAGCGCGGAACTTATCAGTTAATTGCTTGTCGTAACCCAATTTAGCTAAAAATGATGGATTGTGAAGTCCGTTTGAATATTTGAAAGCAGCTGCAGTAGTGTCTATATAAGCCAAACTTGGGTTCAAATTTCCATTGGTTACACCAACAACACCAATAATTCCATTGTAGTTTACATCTGCTTCTGCACCAATTTCAGTCGCAAATTCGTCCATAATGTAGTTCTCCATAAATGGGTTATAGATTGAACAACCACCATCTGAACGACGGTAGTGAGCATCACCGTAGTTTACGTCCATTTGACCAACTTTAATGGTAGTATATTTCATAATCTGATCCAACAGATCCAGTTTAATAAACGGAACTTTGTCAAATTGAACATAACCACCTTTTACCCATGTTTCATTGTGATGTTTTGAAGCAAGGTATAAACTTACCTGTAATGTAACTCCATCTGCCAAATAACTATTGATGTTCAAATTAGCCATTGATAAAGCAAAGTTTGGAGAGTTTTTGAATAATGCCTGGGTGTTTTTTGTAGGATCTTGATTAGTCACAGCATTGCTATTTGTCAATGCGATATATGGCATTGAAATTGAACCGCCAAATTCTACTTTTGGACATGTAAACTGAACATCAGTTTTTGGAGTTTCAAACACGTTAACACCAGTCTGATCTGTAGCACGAAGTTGTGCAAACATTGTGCTGCATAACATTATAGCAGCAGAAAAAGTTAAAATTAATTTCTTCATTTTGTTTTTGTTTTTGTGGATAATTGTTTATTATATTTATTGTTAGCAAAAATTACTTTTCAAATTTAGTTTATTGCAGCTCCTTCGAAAGTCACATCAAATTTGAGTTTGATATCATCACCTACTTTCATTACACCCAACATTGCGGTAGGTGGCTTCATTTTATAATCTGTCATTTTTACAGGAATACTGCCTTTAAATTCATATACACCCGGTTTTACAGTTTTACCAGCAGCAATTATAGTTACCTTTCTGGTTACACCTGCAATCGTCATATTTCCGGTTACACTTACATTGATGTCACTTCCGTCGACTTTCAATGAATTTACATCGGTAGATTTAAAAGTGATTCTTGGATTCTTGTCTGCATCAAAAGCTTCATACGTTTTTGTGTCCATCAGTTTTTCGTTGCTTTTAATACCTTTTACAGGAATTTCAACTGAAAATGATTGTACTTTCTTGTCAGATATTACTAAGTCACCACCTGCCTGAGTTACTTTAGTTTCAAAATTGTGTACATTAGTTGTACCATTAATACTCATATTGAAAGTCTTTTGGTTTAATTTAAGACTTTGTGCCTGTACTGCATTTCCCGACATGAAGCTGATTGTAAGCAGAATAATCGGGAGTAAAAAGATTCTCTTTGTCATAATTGATTTTAATGAATTTTTATTAATAATATATGCTATAGTTTTAGTAGTATTTAACGAGAAAAAAATATCTATTATAGTTGAATTTATTTTCTATTTATATTATATATGCTATCACATTGGTAGCATTGTTTAACAAAAAAAATACAAAATCAGGCACTAATTATAGGCATTTCAATCAGGGCATCATTACATTCATAATGTGTTTCCTGTAAAACCTGTGCCAATGTTTTTCTCAGTAAAATTTTACGGAATTCAATATTAAATTCCATCCAGTAATTCTGAGCTTTGCAATTGTGTGAATTCCGGTCGCAAAGGCCCATATTGTTAATACACTCCACAACAATGATTTGTTCAAAGGCAGTGTAAATGTCCAACATGCTAATGTCTTTGGGCTCACGGGTCAAAATGTAGCCACTGCCACGTCCTTTTGAATTTGCAACCAAACCTTTAATTTTCAACGATGAGATAATACTATCCAAGTATTTCAACGAAATATGCTGGTTTTTAGCTATATCTTTTTGCAACACACCGTTTGGATCAGTGTGGTTCGCAATCTCAATGATAGTGCGTAAACCGTAGCGTATTTTAGAGTTGATTCTCATCGATTAAAGAAAAATTTCAGCAAATGTATTGGAAATTTCATGAATGCTATCACTTTTGTAGTATTCATAACTCTAATTTAGAACTAATATGAATTAAATTGTCAATATATTATTATTCAATTATAGCTAAATATCAGAATATCAAACAAATGAATTAAAGAAAAATAGCATTATTAAAAATTATTAATTTAATTATATGTGGTTAATTGTCTGAAAACTAGCCATTAAAGAATAATTTCTGTAATTAAGATAACTTCCAATATTCCAGTAGTTTGAAGATGAATTTTGAGTTAATTGTGTTGGAAAAGTTACGAATTGTAATTATCAAAGAGATTTTATGTTATTACTAAAAGAAATTTAGATAAAATCTATTTAAGTTGAAAAGGCTCAATTTATTAATTCACTAACTTACAAATGAAAAAGTTAATGTGCTTCCAACCAGTTTGCTCCAATGCCACAATCGGCAATAAGTGGCACCTGAAGTTGAATAGCCTTTTCCATTTCCTCCACTACTAGCTTTTTAACTGCTTCAATTTCGGCAGTTGGAACAGTAAAGTTTAATTCATCGTGAACCTGCATAGTCATTTTAGTTTGTAGTTTTTCTGCTTCAAACCGTGCTTGAATGTGTACCATAGCTATTTTAATAATGTCGGCAGCTGAACCCTGAATAGGTGCATTGATGGCATTGCGTTCTGCATATCCACGCACAATGCTATTTTGGGAATTAATATCTGCCAAAAAGCGTTTCCGTCCGAAAATGGTTTCTACATAACCCATTTCTTTAGCTTTCTGAATGGCATTATCCATATATTTTTTTACATCGGAATACGTGGCAAAATAACCTTCAATCAGTTCTTTGGCTTCAGCCCGAGGAATAGCTAACCGGTCGGATAAACCGAAAACGGAAATGCCGTAGATTATACCAAAATTAGCAGTTTTGGCTTTTCGACGCATATCCGTTGTAACTTCTTCCAAAGGGATTTTGTAAATTTTAGCAGCTGTAGCGGTATGAATGTCAAGTCCGCTGTTGAAAGCATCGAGCATATTTTTGTCGCCACTCAGGTGAGCCATGATCCGTAATTCGATTTGAGAATAGTCGGCACTTAGAAACAAACCTCCATCGTCTGGAATAAAGGCTTTGCGGATTTCCTTGCCTTGCGCATCGCGAATCGGGATGTTTTGCAGGTTGGGATTAGTAGAACTGAGACGACCCGTAGCTGCTACAGTTTGATTGTAGGAAGTATGTACTTTGCCTGTTACCGGACTGATTAACAATGGAAGTGCATCTATATAGGTACTCAACAATTTTTTCAAACCACGATAATCTAAAATTTTGCCGATAATCGGGTGTTTTGAACGTATTTTTTCTAATACATCTTCGGCGGTTGAATATTGTCCTGTTTTGGTTTTCTTGGCTTTGTCGTCGAGTTTTAATCTGTCGAAAAGTATTTCTCCAACCTGTGCCGGTGACGAAACATTGAATTCAAATCCGGCAATGGTATGGATTTCTTTTTCCAGACTGAGCATATCTTGTGTCAGAATTTCCGAACTTTGGCGCAAGGCTTCGCTGTCGATGCGCACTCCGGTTCGTTCCATAATGGCAAGTACTTTGAGTAATGGCATTTCTATTTCGTAGAATAGATTTTCCAGGGCATTTTCTTTGAGTTCTTTTTCAAGAATTTGTTTCAAACGGAATGTTACATCGGCATCTTCGGCCGCATAATTACACAATAAATCTAAATCTACAAAACGAATATCAATTTGATTTTTGCCTTTTGCACCAACCAGATCTTCGTAATGAATGGTACGGTATTTCAGGTAAATCTCAGCCAGATAATCCATTCCATGTCGCAACTCGGGCTGTACCAGATAATGTGCAATCATAGTATCAAAGAATTTTCCTTTCAACTGAATGCCATATTGAGCGAGCATAAGGAGGTCGAACTTGATATTTTGTCCGATTTTTTCAATCTGTTCGCTTTCGAAAACCACTTTAAATTCGCGCAGAACTTCTGTTGCTTCCGTTTTATCAGCCGGAAGCGAAACGTAATAAGCC
Organism: uncultured Bacteroidales bacterium; assembly: GCA_903901975.1. Classification (GTDB taxonomy): domain Bacteria; phylum Bacteroidota; class Bacteroidia; order Bacteroidales; family Paludibacteraceae; genus Paludibacter. Next base: position 68,275 of record CAIUTB010000143.1, on the reverse strand, counting down.
TCACCTTCTTTGAAACAGAACGACATTCCCACTAGATCGGATAAAAACATATCCAATCCGGTGGTTTCAGTATCGAAGCAAAATGACTTTTGCATAAATAATTTCGATACTAAATCGGAACGTTTCACTTTAGTATCAACTAATATATAATTGTGCGGCGTATTCTGGATGGATCGTAGGCCTGTGAAATTTTCGTCGACTTGCTGGATTGTCTGAACTACCGGTTTTGTTGTTTTTGCTTCAGTTTGTTCCTCGGTTTCAGGTTCATCAAATAAAGACATTTGCCCCACTGGTGATTTTGGTCTAGCAAAGGTTATCGTATTTTGTGGTTGGTCGGGTGGGAGTGAAGTAAATGGATTTGTAGTAATTTTGGAAGACATAGTCCGGAATTCCAATTCGTCAAATAAGGCTTTCAGTTCGGGTTCGTTGCGTGGTTCTAGTTCAAGACTTTTCTCGTCAAAATCCACAGGAACATCAATTTTAATGGTTGCCAAAAACCGTGAAAAAATAATTTGTTCTTTATTTTCTTCGATTTTTGTTTTTAAAGCGCCTTTCAATTCGTCGGTTCGTTGCAGTAATACATCGATACTTCCAAATTCTTTTAGCAATTTCACAGCCGTTTTTTCACCCACTCCGGGACAGCCTGGAATATTATCAGACGCATCGCCCATTAAACCGAGTAAATCAATAACCTGTTCGTGACTGTCCAGTTCGTACTTGTTTTTTACTTCATCGGGACCCATCACTTCAAATCCACCGGTATGTTTGGGGCGGTACATGAAAATATGTTCCGAAACCAATTGTCCGTAATCTTTATCAGGTGTAAGCATAAATACCTCGAAACCTGCTTGTTCTGCTTTTTTTGCCATAGTTCCAATTACATCGTCGGCTTCATAACCCGGAACTTCGAGTGCCGGAATATTATAGGCTTTAATCAGGTTTTTAATAATTGGAACTGCCAACCGAATATCTTCGGGAGTGGCTTCGCGCTGTGCTTTGTATAGTTCATACGCTTCGTGACGAAAAGTTTTTCCTTTTGGATCGAATGCAACAGCTATGTGGGTCGGTTTTTCACGCCTCAACACATCTTCGAGTGTGTTAACAAAGCCAAAAATAGCAGAAGTGTTCAATCCCTTTGAATTTATCCGTGGATTACGTATAAAAGCATAATATGCGCGGTAAATTATAGCATAAGCATCAATTAAAAAGAGTTTTTTCATGAAAAAAGCAGTTGAGTTAGAATAATTTTATTTTGTGAAAACAAAAGAATTATTCGGAGTGTTTGATAATAGATTTGTATTTGACTGTAAAAGTAATTAAAAAAAACACAGAAATAAATACAAAGGGTTAATCAAACGGCAAAATTGTTTACTTTTGTATCGCACAATTTGACAAGTGCTTAAATGAGCTTTATAGATATCATTAAAATCCCGATTCTCGATGAAATGCATTTGTTTGATAAAACATTTGCATTATCACTAAGCACAGACAATCCGCTGCTCCTGAGCGTGAATGATTATGTGTTGCAGAAGAGTGGAAAACAGCTCAGACCCATGTTGGTTATTTTGTCAGCAAAATTGTGTGGAAGTGTAAATGAGACAACCATCGATGGTGCCATCTCACTGGAACTTTTGCATACTGCCAGTTTGATTCACGATGATGTAGTTGACGATACGCTCGAACGTCGGGGCAAACCCTCCGTAAATGCTCGTTGGACCAACAAAATAGCCATTCTTTCGGGCGATTATATTTTATCAAAATCCTTGGGTAGTGCAGCTCGCACCGATAATCTCCGGATTTTAAAAGCTATAGCGCAGATTGGCATGCAACTTTCCGATGGAGAATTACTTCAGTTGGTAAATGCTCAATTTTCAGAGAAAACGGAATCTAATTATTTTACGATTATACGTAAAAAAACAGCTTTATTGTTCTCGACTTGCTCTGAAGTGGGAGGTTTATCAGTCAATGCAAATGAAGAAGCTTTACAGCACCTTCGCAATTTTGGCGAATATTTGGGAATTTGTTTCCAGATAAAGGATGATATATTTGATTATCAGGATGATATAAATATTGGCAAACCTACCGGCAATGATATACGCGATGGGAAAGTAACATTACCCTTGATTTATGCAGTATTGAATTCAACCGGAGCAGAAAAAGATCAAGTGTTGAGTTGGTTGCTAAACAAAGATTTTTCTACTGAAAATATTCAGACTATCACTCAATTTGCCATAAAAAATGGGGGTGTAGAATATGCTTTGGCTCAAATGGAAACATTCAAAAACAAAGCCATTGAGGAACTCAATGACTTTGCCGATAGCGATGTGAAGAAATCGCTTATTTTGTGTGCTGAATATGCTGCAAACAGAGTTTTTTAAAGGAATACAATTTTAGGAAGTACAATTTGCAATTGAAAGTACAAACGAACTAAATCAGACAATAATCCAATCATAAATCTCTAATTTATAAATCAAAAATACCTTAGTTCTTTTCCTTCTATCGAACTTAATAAATTGTTTGCCAATCGGCTTGCTCCAAAGCGGAACATCGTGTTGTTCAACCACTCATTTCCTAGAATTTCTTTTACTAAAGTATAATGCTTCACGGCATCCTCAGTAGTCACAATTCCACCGGCAGGTTTATAACTTACTTTTACGCCTGTTTTTTCGTGCCATTCTTTTATGGCCTGACACATTACGTAGGTTGCTTCCAAGGTGGCAGCTACAGGGATTTTACCGGTTGAAGTTTTGATAAAGTCAGCACCCGAAGCCATTGCCAAAATAGCTGCTCTTTTGATATTTGAGGCTGAAACTAAGGCACCGGTTTCAAGAATAACTTTTAAATGTGCCTCCCTACAAGCTGCTTTAATTTCGGATAATTCCTCATACACTTCCAGATAATCTCCCGAAAGGAATTTACCGATGGATATAACGACATCTATTTCGGTAGCGCCTTCCATTACGCACATGGCTGTTTCGGCCACTTTTACTTCAATGAATGTTTGTGAAGCAGGAAAGCCAGCCGATACGGCTGCTATTCCAATGTTCTCGGTCAGATGTGCTTTTACCACAGGCACCAAAGCCGGATATACACAAATAGCACCGACATTTGGTAAATGTGGAAATTCAGCTTTGAAACCATTCACTTTTTCCACCATCGAAATGATTTCAGCGTGTGTGTCTGTACCGTTTAATGAAGTCAGGTCTATCTGGCTCAGACATTGTTTATAAACAGCCACATTACTGTTTTCTTCGTAACGTGATGAAAGAATTTCCTGAATATTAAGTTTTACAGCGTCATCGCTTAGGCTGAAATTGTATTGCTTAAATAACTCGTCTATTTTACTCATGTTTTTTTTTATTTAAGACTACTGACGGCAGACTACTGTCGACAGTATAGGGTTGGATTGAAAATATCTTGTTTTTAGACTGTTGTCTGCTGACTGTTGTCAGATTTCAGGAGTTTGTCGTTCTCCAGATGACGTGTATTGTCACGCTCAGTTTTCTTTTGCATGTTTTTCTCAAAAGCTTCTGTGAGATCCACTCCGGTTTGATTTGCCATACAAATCAATACCCAAAGGACATCAGCCATTTCGTCGGCAAGGTTCGCTTCTTTGTCCGATTTTTTGAAGGATTGTTCGCCGTAAGTACGTGAAATTACCCGTGCCAGTTCACCCACTTCTTCTGTCAAAATGGCCATGTTGGTCAATTCGCCGAAGTATCTGACACCATAAGTTTTAATCCAGTCGTCAACTTGTTTTTGAGCTTCCTGCAAAGTCATTTAATCTTCGTTTAGTCGGGCAATAATGGTTTCGTTACCGGTGGTTGATTCCCCAACTGTTACAAATATTTCTGTTCCGATTGGGAAATATAAATCAACGCGTGAACCAAATTTTATAAATCCAAGATGTTCGTTGAGGTGGCATTTTTTACCCTGATGAGCATAAGTCACAATCCGACGGGCCAATGCTCCTGCAATCTGACGAACGAGAATCTGTGTTTTGCCATCCGATTCTATGACGACAGTTGATCGTTCATTTTCGTGACTGGATTTAGGCAGAAAAGCAGCCATATGTCGACCGCTGTGGTGAATGGATTTGATAATTGTTCCTTTAATCGGATACCAGTTGGCATGAACATTAAAAACCGACATAAAAATTGAGACCTGAATGCGTTGGTCACCAAAATACTCCAGTTCGTCGGTAGGTTCAACCACTACAACTGTTCCATCGGCCGGAGCAACCACCAGACTTGGATCGTCGATATATACTTTGCGAGGCGGATTGCGGAAAAAATAAGCGAAGAAAAACAATAATAATGCCGATATTACTATGTTTAGCATGGCTAAGATTCCGAATTGGAAGTGGGTATAAATGTATAAATTAATAAACAACAAGATTAAAGCCAGCGACGCTAAAATAAACCTGCCTTCTTTGTGAATTCTGACGTATCTCATTTCTAAAATGTTTTATACCAATGGATTCTCTTTTGTGCTTCAAAACAGAAAAATTGATTTCGTTTTTAATTGTGAAACAAAAGTAAAGAAAAAGAATCAGTGTTGCAAGTAGCAAACACAAACTTTTCTAATCCGACAGAAATGATTAACTTTGCAGTTCAAATTTTTTACAACAACATTCTGATAATAATAATTATATTATTGAGCAGAATTGTAAATTGTAAATTATAAATTATCAACTAAAATGAATTTATCTCTTCTATCTGCTATTTCACCTATTGATGGACGGTACCGCACTAAAACTCAACAATACGCTGTATATTTTTCGGAATATGCGTTGATGCGTTATCGGGTTTTGGTTGAAATTGAATATTTTATCGCCTTATGCGAAATTCCGTTGAAACAACTAGAGCAGGTTCCATCGTCAGTATTCTCCAAATTACGTGAAATTTATACTGCATTCTCAGAAGCTGATGGGTTGAAAGTTAAAGAAATCGAGCGAGTTACCAATCATGATGTAAAAGCGATTGAGTATTTTATCAAAGAAAAATTTGATACACTGGGCTTACAAGCTTTCAAAGAATTTATTCATTTTGGATTGACTTCTCAGGACATTAATAATACAGCAATTCCATATTCCATCAAAGATGCGTTGAATGATGTTTATTATCCCGAAATGGAAGAAGTGTTGAAGGCCCTGACTCACATGGTAGACGAATGGCGTGATGTGTCGATGCTTGCCAAAACGCACGGACAACCGGCATCGCCAACCCGTTTGGGAAAAGAAATTATGGTTTTTGCAAATCGCATGAACCAACAACTTAGCGTGTTAAAACAAATACCTAATTCGGCTAAATTTGGAGGTGCAACAGGCAATTTCAATGCTCATGCTGTGGCATATCCTGCTATCAAATGGAAAGAATTCGGGAATAAATTTCTGTCTGAAAAACTTGGTTTGGAGCGCGAACAATGGACAACACAAATTTCGAATTATGATAATATGGCATCCCAATTTGATGCTATGAAACGTATCAATACGATTTTAATTGATTTTTGTCGCGATATATGGACTTATGTGTCGATGGAATACTTTAAACAACGGATTAAAGAAGGTGAAGTTGGTTCATCGGCCATGCCACACAAGGTAAATCCGATTGATTTTGAAAATGCTGAAGGAAATTTGGCTATTGCCAATGCGTCCTTCGAATTCTTATCCGGCAAATTGCCAATTTCGCGTTTGCAGCGCGATTTGACCGATAGCACTGTTTTACGAAATGTGGGAGTGCCATTTGCTCATACTATTATTGCTACTCAAAGTATTTTGAAAGGACTGAGCAAACTTTTGTTGAACGAAACCGCTATTTACCGTGATTTGGATAATACCTGGGCGGTGGTTGCCGAAGGAATTCAAACTATTTTACGCCGTGAAGCTTATCCTTCGCCTTATGAAGCCTTAAAAGCACTGACCCGTACCAACGAGGGAATAAACGAAAAATCGATTCGTGACTTTATCGAAACACTTGACGTAAGCCAATCGGTAAAAGAAGAATTGAGACGCATAACACCACGGAATTATACGGGAGTTTAAAAAGATATTAATAGATATTTGCCTTCGGTGATATTAATTGTTATTTGTTTCACGTTCTGTTTTGTAACTTGTAACTCGTAACTTGTAACTAAAAAAATGTTCAAATTCGTAACACTTCTCAAGCGGTTTATTCCGCCCTACAAAAAATATGTTTTTTTAAGCCTGTTTTTCAATCTGCTTACCACCGTATTCAGTCTCTTTTCATTTGCAGCAGTAATACCGGTTTTGCAAATCCTCTTTGGATTACAATCGGTTGAAAAAACCTATCAGGTTTGGTCGTGGGGCGATGGAATGAAGGAAGTCATTTCTGCGCTGAAAAATAATCTTTACTTTTGGGTCGATCAAACCATTCATAGTGTTGGAGGTGGTAATGCGCTGCTTTACATGGGATTGTTCCTGATTTTTACCACCACTTTGAAAGTCGGTACGGCTTATCTCGGGTCCTATTTTATGATTCCTATTCGCACCGGAGTATTACGCGATTTACGCACTCAGCTTTATCATAAAATTATTAGTTTACCAATCGGATTCTTCACTACTGAGCGTAAAGGTGACATTATGTCGCGTATGACAGGTGATGTTGGCGAAGTAGAGGCTTCTATTATGAGCTCACTTGATTTGATTTTCAAAAACCCAATCATGATATTGATTTATCTGGGTGTTATGTTTACGATGAGCTGGGAGCTAACCCTTTTCGTTTTGTTACTATTGCCATTTAGTGGTTGGTTGATTGGGAAAATTGGAAAGTCACTTAAAAAACAATCTACTACCGGTCAGGAACAAAATGGTGAATTGCTTTCACAAATTGAGGAAACATTGGGAGGTTTACGGGTGGTAAAAGCCTTTAATGCAGAGATTAAGTTGGAAAAACGGTTCGCGATAATTAATGATAAACTTCGCCGCACTTTCAACCGAATCAACCGTCGTTACAATCTGGCGCATCCAGTAAGCGAATTAATAGGAACCATTGTTATTGCAGTACTACTATGGTTTGGAGGAGTATTAATATTAAGTCATAAAAGTAGCATTGGTGCTCCGGAATTTATTTATTATATTCTAATTTTTTACAGCATTATTGCACCTTCCAAAGATCTTTCAAGAGCATCCTACAGTATTCAGAAAGGACTGGCTTCACTTGACCGAGTTGACAAAATACTTATGACTGAACTTAGCATAAAAGAACCCAAAAATCCACAAACCATTCATACTTTTGCCGATAAAATAGAATATAAAAACCTGAGCTTTAAATATGAGAATGAATGGGTGTTGCGCGATATAAATTTGGTTGTTCCCAAAGGTAAAACAGTTGCACTGGTAGGTCAATCGGGGTCAGGAAAGTCAACATTGGTTGATTTATTGCCACGTTATTATGATCCCATTAAAGGTGAAATTTTGATAGATGGTGTGAATATTAAAAAGTACAAAACCCACGATATTCGTTCTCAAATGGGAAATGTAAATCAGGAAGCTATTTTGTTTAACGATACATTCTACAATAATATTGCTTTTGGAGTAGAAAGTGCAACACTGGAACAAGTTATAGAGGCTGCCAAAATAGCCAATGCACACGAATTTATTATGGCTACTGAAAACGGCTATGAATCAACGATTGGTGACCGTGGAAGTAAACTTTCGGGCGGTCAGCGTCAGCGTGTGAGCATTGCACGCGCCATACTTAAAAACCCACCTATATTGATTTTGGACGAAGCTACTTCGGCACTCGATACTGAATCGGAAAAAATGGTTCAGGAAGCCCTTGAAAATTTAATGAAGAACCGAACAACGCTGGTTGTTGCTCACCGTCTGTCTACCATTAAACGTGCCGATGAAATTTGTGTACTCCATGAAGGACTGATTGTAGAACGTGGCAAACACGACGATTTAATAGTCCTCGACGGCTATTACAAACGCTTGTGTGATATGCAGTCGTTTTAAACTCCCATAAAAAAGTAGAGACGCAATGAATTGCGTCTCTACTTTTTTTATTTCAATAATCCATCAATCTCTTCAGTCATTTTCTTAAATTCAGCTTCATCATACAACCGGGTGAGGATAACGATTTTGCCATTCTTGTCAATAATCACATTGCGCGTTATTCCTGCTTCGCGCTGAGCATACAGGGCAAAAATATCAGCTTTTGGGTCTAAACCAATCGGATAAGTTATTGGGATTGATTTTGTAAATTTTAGAACTGTTTCAAGCGGTTCGTCACGGTCGATCGCCATCAATGTAAAGTTTGGGTTGGCTTTATGTTTTTGCCAGATATCCCGTTCAATAAAAGGCATTTCTTTACGACACACGCTACACCAGCTTGCCGTAAACTGCAACATAACAACTTTCCCTTTTAGGTCAGAAAGTTTCGTGGTTTTTCCATTGGTCAGTTTCATACTGAAATCCGGAGCCCTATCGCCCACTTTTACCAGGTAAGCACGGTCGTCAGTAGTTTGTGCATAACTCATGAGTGACATAGTGAGTGCAATAAATACAATTAGTTTGTTCATACTTGATTGATTTAAAAACAACCGATACTCGCCTTGGCTTGTATCGGTTGTTTTGTTATAGAAATTATATCAATTCTCCTTTAATGGTTAGTGGCTTCTTCCGACTAACTACATTTCCCATTGTTCAAGGCTTTCGATGAGTTCATCGAAAGTCTTTATTTTTGATTTTACCTGAACTTCAGCAATTTGAGTTTCTACTGCTGCATCATACGATTCTTCAGCCACATCGCGGATAACTCCCAATGCGATTGGCATTTCAGGACCTTCCATCAATGCCAGTTTCATATGCAGTGTTGTATCTTCGCAACTGGCATCGTGAACTAAAATATCATTTTCAGTAATGCCATTTTCGCCTATAGTCACTACTTTCAGGTTCATTCCAGCTAATACTAAGCCTTTGTTTCCTTCTTTACCGAAAATCATCCGTTTGCCATGTTCCAATGCTATGGTTCTGTCGGCACGAAATTCCCTTTCGGCTAACCAACCGTGTGCTCCATCATTGAAAATAACGCAGTTTACAAGGCATTCGATAATGGAAGTGCCTTTGTGTTTTGCTCCGGCAAGAATGGTCATTTGTGCAGTCTTTAAATCCACATCGAGTAAACGACCGAAGAAAGTTCCCCGAGCTCCCATAGTCAACTCAGCAGGACGGAATGGACGTTCTACTGTTCCAAATGGTGATGATTTGGTTACGTAGCCTTTCTTTGTTGTTGGTGAATATTGTCCTTTGGTCAATCCGTAAATCTGATTATTAAAAAGCAACACATTTATATCCACATTACGACGCACACTATGAATAAAATGATTTCCACCAATGGCCAGACAGTCACCGTCACCGGTAATTTGCCAAACGGTCAACTCCGGATTAGCTACTTTTACACCGGTAGCAACTGCAGCTCCACGCCCGTGAATGGTATGGAAACCATAACTGCTGATATAATATGGTAAACGTGATGAACATCCAATTCCTGAAATGACGGCAGTTTGATGTGGATCAATTCCCAGGTCAGCCATCACTTTTTGTAATGAACTAAGTACGGCGAAATCGCCACAACCGGGACACCAACGCACATATTGATCACTTTTAAAATCTTTGGCTGTATATTGATTTCTTATTTTTTCGGTAGTTTCCATGATATGTCGTAAAAATAATGTTCTATTTTAATAATGAAGTGAAGTGTTCTTCTAATTCTGATACGGTAAATGGTTGTCCCTGCACTTTATTATATTGTAAGAACTCAACTGCAGGTACTTTCGATCGAAGGAATGTCGCAAACTGACCACTATTCAATTCACAAACGATTACTTTTTTGTAAGCTTGAATAATTTCTATCGTATTTTTTGGCAGTGGATTTATGTAATTGAAATGTGCTAAAGCCAGCTTTTTACCTTTCTTGTTCATTGAATTAACTGCACTCATAAGGTGTCCCTGAGTTCCACCCCAACCAATAACCAATAAATCAGCATCAGTACTACCCTCAATTTTTAATTCAGGAATATACTGACTGATATTGTTGATTTTTTCTTCACGCGTGTCCACCATTTTTTGATGATTTTCAGGATCGGTAGAAATGGCACCGCTATAATAATCTTTTTCTAATCCACCATTCCTGTGTCCAAAACCCTCCATTCCGGGAACACTCCAATATCGTACCTTTGTTTTTTCATCCCGACTGGTCACTTTGTAGTTTTCCATATCAGGTTTTACATAATGAGGCTTAATATCGGGCAATTCAGCTAGTTTTGGTAATTTCCACAAGGAAGTTCCATTTCCGATAAATGCATCGGTAAGTAATATAACCGGAGTCATATGTTCCAATGCAATTTTACTTGCCATAAAGGCATAATGGAAACAGTTGTCGGGTGTTCCTGCAGCCATAACCACAGCGGGGCTTTCACCGTTACGACCGTAAAGTGCCTGTAATAAGTCAGTTTGTTCTGTCTTGGTTGGTAAGCCTGTTGAAGGACCACCACGCATCACGTCAATCACCACTAAAGGTAATTCAGCCATAACAGCCAGACCAATGGCTTCTGATTTTAGAGCTAAACCTGGACCAGAAGTATTTGTAGCAGCCAGACTTCCGGCAAATGCGGCACCAATAGCTGATGTTATTCCGGCAATTTCGTCTTCCGCCTGAACCACTTTTACACCCATATCCTTACGGGCAGTAAGCTCATGCATAATGTCTGTGGCAGGTGTAATCGGATAACTTCCAAGGAAAAGTTGCAATCCGGCTTTTTGAGCTGCTGCAATTAAACCCCAGGCTGTTGCCTTGTTCCCACTAATGCTTGCATATTTTCCTTTCGGAGTTTCGTGCGATTTTTCTACAAAATAGGTCGAAACAGTTAGATGTAAATTGTTACCAAAATTGAAGCCATCTGTAAGTACTTTTATATTGGCTTGCAAGATTGTCGGCTTTTTTCCGAATTTATTTTGCAGAAAATGAATGGCCTGGTCTATTGGGCGGTTAAATAACCAGCAAATCAAACCAAGGGCAAACATATTCTTACTCCGTAGAACCGTTTTATTGTCAAATCCAAAACCTTCCAGACTGCTTTGAGTAAGCGTTGAAAGTGGAGCTGGAATCAATTGAATAGTGTCAGAAATCGCCAGTTCTTCGAATGGATTTTCAGTTGTAAAACCAGCTTTGTCATAACCCGATTTATCAAAGGTATCAGCATCGAAAATAATTACCCCGCCTTTTTTTATAAATTTCGCATTTACTTTCAAAGCTGCCGGATTCATTACCACCAAAACATCCGGATCATCACCGGGAGTGTATATTTTGCTTGAACCTAAATGTACCTGAAAACCTGATACGCCTCCTAATGTGCCTTGTGGAGCACGTATCTCAGATGGAAAATCAGGAAAAGTGGAAATCTCATTTCCGAGTATGGCCGAAAGATTGGAAAAAAGCGTTCCGGTCAGCTGCATTCCGTCACCAGAATCGCCGGAGAAGCGAACAACTACATTGTCCAATTCGGTTTTTGTTATATTATCCATTATAATATTGAAAAAAGGGTTATTTGTAATGTTGAGATGGCAAAAATAGTGAAATATCTTTTGACACAAAATTATGTTAAGCTAAAAATGCACAATTTATCAACAAATGAGCAGTAATTAATTTAAATTCAAAATATATGTTGAATATTAATAAATCAGAAGTCTGCATTGTTTGGTGTACGTGGAAATGGAATTACGTCACGTATATTTGACATACCGGTTACGAAAAGCAGTAATCGCTCAAATCCAAGTCCAAAACCGGCATGGGGTGCAGTACCGAATTTACGGGTTTCGAGATACCACCAAATATCTTTTGTAGGTACACCCATTTCGTCTGCCCGGTTTTTCAGTTTATCGTAATCTTCTTCTCGTTGCGAACCGCCAATGATTTCTCCAATTTTCGGGAATAAAACATCCATAGCACGAACTGTTTTACCGTCATCGTTTTGTTTCATATAGAACGATTTAATTTCCTTTGGATAATCGGTCAGAATTACCGGTTTCTTGAAATGTTGTTCCACCAGGTAACGTTCGTGCTCCGATTGTAGATCAGTTCCCCAACCAATCGGAAATTCAAATTTATGTCCTTTAGCCACAGCTTCTTCCAAAATTTTAACTCCTTCAGTATATGTAAGTCGTTTGAAATCGTTATTCACTACAAAGTTCAGTCGATCTTGTAATTCTTTGTCGTACATGTTCGTAAGAAACTCTAAATCATCTTTACAGTTTTCCAATGCCCAACGAACGCAGTATTGAATAAAATCCTGAGCCAGTTGCATATTCTCTTCAATTTCGTTGAAGGCAACTTCCGGCTCAATCATCCAGAATTCCGAAAGATGACGTGGTGTATTTGAATTTTCAGCCCGAAAAGTGGGTCCAAAAGTATAAATTGCACCCATCGACATGGCAGCCAACTCGCCTTCGAGCTGGCCTGAAACGGTGAGACTAGCTTGTTTTCCAAAGAAATCGCCACTATAATCAATCTGTCCGCTTTCATCTTTCTTCAGGTCGTACAAGTTCAAAGTTGTTACCTGAAACATTTGTCCGGCACCCTCGCAATCAGAAGCAGTAATAATGGGTGTATGGAAATAGAAAAATCCCCGTTCGTGGAAAAAGCGGTGAATAGCCATAGCCATATGATGTCGAATGCGGAAAACGGCACCAAAAGTATTTGTGCGCGGGCGTAAATGAGCAATTTCACGCAGAAACTCCATAGTATGGCCTTTTTTCTGCAAAGGATAAGTTTCAGGATCAGCAATACCGTAAATCTCTATTTTATCGGCCTGAATTTCTACCGCCTGGCCTTGTCCGAGTGATTCAACCAGTTTTCCGATGACACTTATACAAGCCCCGGTAGTGATAGGTTTTAGGAATTCATCTCCAAAGCTTGAGTTATCGGCAACTACCTGAATATTATGAATTGTCGAACCATCATTCAGTGCAATAAAACTTACATTTTTATTCCCACGGCGGGTTCTTACCCAACCTTTTATGTTCACTTCAGCACCAAAATCTTTCCTTTTTAATGCATCAACAATAATCGTTCTATTCATACAGTTTTATTAATTATACGGATTCTAATTTTAAGACCACAAAAGTACAAATTTTCAACGAGAAATTCTGTAATAAAAATATACAAAAGCACCTGTTTGATTCAAACAGGTGCTTTTGTGTGTTGTACATAAATGTTTTATTTTCTTCTTCTCGATTTTTCCATGGTACCTGTCATACTCATAGCACAACGGAAACCAATATCGTTAGTTGATTTATTCTGATCCAAATAGCGGCGTGCAGAAGGATTTAGCCAGTATGCACGGTCTTTCCATGAACCGCCTTTATACACCCTGGTTTTGTCAGTAACTCTGGGACGTAGAATATCGGTCGGATCATTTTTATTCGATTTTAAATTGGCCAAACCTGTTGAGTCATTTACCAGAAAATCAATTTGTGAAGAAGCATCACCATCCTTAAAATTTCTAACATCGTCACCTTTAGCCACTTCAGTCGCAATACGTCCGAGCGAGTCCACTTTAAAGGTTTTATTACCCAATTCATCTGTTTCAGAAACAACCGGAGTTAAATATACATTACCCCTGAATGAGTTGTATTCGGCTACATCGGAGTAAGAAGTTGCACGGTACACGTCTAACACCCACTCATTTACGTTGCCAGCCATATTATACAACCCAAAATCGTTCGGGAAGAATGAATTGACTTGGGCAATTATACTTAAATTACCAGATGTTCCCATCATGTCACCACGGCCTCTTACGTAATTAGCCATCATTCGTCCTTGATTTTTTTTCGAGGAATTTCGTAGTTGATTGCCCGACCATGGATAAATTTTCCCCTCGGGAACCATTCCATTTTCATCAGGACTCAAAGCATATGCAGCATATTCCCATTCGGCTTCAGTAGGCAGTCTGAAATTTGAATAAAGAATACCTTCCGACATATCCACTTTTCGGTTGTGTCCGTATAAATCTTTTTTGGGATTTTTTCCAATAGCTGGTTGATAGTTTGCTTGCAATAAGTATTTCTGAGTGTTGAAAACAAAGTTGTTAGCAATAGAATCTAAATCAGTCAGTTGATCAAGTTTTGAGTAGTCTGGCGGTAGAATTACGCCTGATTGAATCAAAGACAGTTCATTTGCACGGTCAGTACGCCATTGACAAAAATCTACAGCCTGTTCCCATGTAATTCCAACAACCGGATATTCATTATAGGCAGGATGTGTAAAGTAGTTTTGAAGATAAGGTTCGTTATAAGCCAAATCTTCACGCCATACGCTCACGTTAGGTAATGCTTTTTGAACCAGTTTTGGAGCTGCTTTTCCAAATACCACTTTCATCCAGTTTACATATTCATTCCAATCTTTATTTCTAATTTCCCATTCATCCATATAAAATGAACTGACAGTTATTCTACGGGGAGCATTGTTACGGGGTGCATTCGTAATATATTCACCTTTCTCACCAATGGTAAATGAACCACCTTCAATGGCTACCATTCCGGGAGGTAGTCTTGTTATAAAGCTTTTCTTAACAGTATAACCAGCCCCATTCTTATCATTGTATTTCCAACCGGTTAAACGGGAATAACCTTCGTCTGAATTGCCAACACAGGCAAACATGGTTATCGATAAAGTTATCGTCGCTAATTTAGCTATAGTTTCCAATTTCATAATAAGCATGAATAAATATAAAAATATAAAATGCATTAAAAACAACTTTGCAAAAATAGTACTTTTTTCCTTTAAAAAGTCAATTCAGAATGTTTTTTTGGCAAATCAAAAAAAATAATACCGCATATATAACAGATTTTTTATCAAAAACGTATAGTTTCGCTTAAATTCTTCAATATTTTCTTAAACTCGACTGTCTGTCGCTATATTTTCTTACTTTTGCAGTAGGTAATTAACAAGCAATTGCGTTTGAAAAACGTTCAATGTTATGATTTTTAAATCTTTGCAATTAAAATTAAATAATCGTTTGTTTGATTTATCAACTCCCTTAGTTATGGGTATTGTAAATGTCACACCTGATTCTTTTTACAAAGGAAACCGCTTTATGACTGACAGGTCAGTATTAAGTGCTGTTGAAAAGATGATGGCCGAAAACGTTGATATTATTGATATTGGTGGTTACTCAACGCGCCCTGGAGCTAACTTTATTTCGCAGGATGAGGAAATTAAAAGAGTTTCGGAAGGCATAGAAGTAATTTTAAAGAAATATCCTGAAGCTATTATTTCAGTGGATACTTTTCGTTCGGCAGTAGTCCGACATGTGGTTAAAGAGTTTAAAATTGCCATGATAAATGATATTGGTGGTGGCACGTTGGACGATTTAATGTTTGAAACTATTGCCAATTTAGAGCTAGCTTATATTCTAATGCATACAAAAGGGAGTCCTCAGTTAATGCAGTCGAATACACAATATGAAAACCTTGTTTCGGAAGTGTTGCTTTTCCTTGAAAAAAGGCTTGCTCAGCTGCATTTACTTGGTGTAAAAGATGTGGTTATTGATCCTGGCTTCGGATTTGCTAAAACTCAGGAACAAAACTATCAACTTTTGAATAAACTTCATTATTTAAAGGAATTGCAAGTTCCGATATTGGCAGGTCTCTCCCGAAAATCGATGTTGTATAATCTGCTTCAGACTGATGCTACAGGAGCTTTGAATGCAACAGTTGGAGCGAATATGCTTGCCTTGATGGGTGGTGCCTCTATCCTTCGTGTTCACGATGTGAAGGAGGCAAAACAAGCTGTCTCAATTTTTATGGAATTTAGGAATCAGGAAGTAAATTGCAATTAGTAAAATTGACAAGATAAAATCTAAATTATGGGCTTTCAAATAGGATTTAAAGATGTAGTTGATATTTTTCTGGTAGCAATATTGCTTTATCAGACCTTTCAACTCTTGAAACGTACCGGGGCTGTCAATATCTTTGTCGGTATTTTGACTTTTATAATATGCTGGTTTCTTGTTTCATATGTTTTTAAAATGGAACTTTTGGGTGGAATTTTCGATCGGGTTATCAGCGTAGGTGCTTTTGCTTTGATAGTTCTTTTTCAGGATGAAATTCGACGGTTTTTTTCCAAAATTGGTTCTCGAAGGAGAGGAAGCATTTTTTATTCGCTCAAACGTTTTTTTGGAAACAGCAATAATGAAAAAGAAAAAATAGATTTTGATTTGGTTCAGGTGGTGTTGGCTTGTCGTAATCTTTCTAAAAGTTCGACGGGAGCGTTGATTATTCTAACCCGTAATAACAGTCTCGACTTTTATGCTCATTCAGGCGAACAACTGAATGCGAATATTAATTCACGGCTTATTGAAAGTATATTCTTCAAAAACAGTCCTTTACATGATGGTGCTTTGATCATTTCAAACCGTAAGCTAAAAGCTGCTGCCTGTATTTTGCCTGTTTCAAAAAATCAATCCATCCCTAAACGAATGGGTTTGCGTCACCGTGCTGCATTGGGTGTTACTGAAAACTCGGATGCCATTGCAATAGTTGTTTCTGAGGAAACCGGACATATTTCCTATGCTCATAATGGTCAATTAACGGTGAATCTGAAACCTGAACAACTTGAACATTTTCTGTCGGATGAAATGGTTTGATTTCTCTTAAAAAAAAATCCCGAAAAACTGTTTAAGTTTCCCGGGACTTTTATAATTAATCCTCTTTTATTTGTGGAGTAATCAGTTTGTACCCTTTACCATGAATATTGATAATGGCCACATTTTGATCGTCTTTCAATAATTTACGTAGTTTAGTGATATACACGTCCATGCTACGAGCATTAAAATAATTATCGTCCACCCAAATCGTTTTCAACGCAAAGTTACGTTCCAGAATGTTATTAGCATTTGCTGCTAACAAATTAAGTAATTCAGATTCTTTAGTAGTAAGTTTTTTCGATTCTCCTTCGAAAATAAGAATTTGTTTCTGAGCATCAAAGGTGAATGCACCGATTTGGTAAACAACCACATCTTTTGCCCGTTTGCCTTTCACTCGTCGCAAAATTGATTCAATGCGATACAATAATTCTTCCATGCTGAAAGGCTTTGACAAATAATCGTCAGCACCCAATTTGAATCCCTGTAAAATGTCTTCTTTCATTGATTTTGCGGTCAAGAAAACAATTGGCACTTCGGAATTCATAGATCGGATATCGGCTGCTAAAGCAAAACCATCCTTTTTCGGCATCATCACGTCCAATACACATAAGTCGTATTTGTTACGTGAAAAAGCTTTGTAACCAGCTTCACCATCGGGTTGCAAATCTGCATCATACCCTTTAGTCTGCAAATACTCTCTGAGAAGCATGCCAAGATTTTCATCATCTTCGCACAACAAAATTTTCACTTTTTCGTCTGTCATAATCGTTAATTTTTTAAAGTTGGTATTGTAATTGTAAATTTTGTACCGATCATGAGTTCACTTTCTACTTTGATTGTTCCCTTATGCTCGACTATTATTTTTTTTACGTAAGCTAATCCTAGTCCGAAACCCTTCACATTATGCAGATTTCCAGTTGAGACCCGATAAAACTTTTCAAAAATACGTTTCAAATCATCCTTATTTATGCCAATGCCGTTATCTTCAATGCTAATCATTAAATTGTTTTTATCATTCCATGTTTCAATGGTCAAAAGTAATGGCTTGTCGCTGTATTTCAGCGCATTATCCATTAAGTTGAAAATCACGTTGGTGAAATGTACTTCATCTATTAATGCCACATCGTAACCGGCTTTAAGTTTTGAAGTGATTTTTCCACCTTTACTCGTAACTTTTAGCGAGAAATTACTTATTATGTCTGAAATAAGTGAGTTAATCCTCATTTCATTCAAATTCAGCATCGATTTATCTTTCTCGAAAATCGCCATTTGGAGCACCTTTTCTACCTGAAAGCTTAACCGCTTAGTTTCGTCACGAATTACATTTGAAATATGCTTCAACGTTTCGGGAGTTTTACCAACGCTCGAATCCTGTAGCATTTGTGATGCCAACGATATCGACGAAATGGGCGTTTTAAACTCATGCGTCATATTGTTCACAAAGTCATTTTTCATGTTACTAAGCTGTTTTTGCCTGAAAATAATAATGATTGCAACAATGAAAACTCCTAATACCAGCGCAATTAATCCAATTGAAGGCAGTAACAAATTCATTGAATTTAAAATGTAATTTTGTTTTGTGGGAAAATTTACCTGCAAATACGCAATCTTATTAGACTCTTCTAATGGAAAGAAACGTTGTGTGTAAATATTACTCTTGTTGCCCAGTGTTTTTTCGTGAATGTCTTTGTGACATTGATAAATAACTTTGCCTTGTTTGTCTACCACCGAATAACTGAAGGGTAGTGTCACTCCATTATTTACCAACACCTTTTCTAAAATTCCATTCAGCTCTTCGAAATTTACCCGTTCGCTAATTTCTTTTTCATCAATTTCTTTTATCCATCTGAAAACGGCCTGATCAAGTATAGTTTTAGAACGCGAAAAATTTTGCTTGAATCTGTCTTGTAAATACTGAGAAGTTTCCTGAATTGTAGCTTTCCCATGGCTGGTTGATAATCTGATTGATGGTCTGTTCTTTTGTTCTGAAGTTAGTTTCAGATTTTTCGCCATACTGTCAATATTACTTTTCAACCGTATATTTTGCGCCTCAAGACTCAATACTTTATTATTGTTTTCATTATAATCAATTCCTTGTAATGTCTGACTTAGATATTCAAGAGCTTCATTTTCCTCTACTAAACTAACCGTTTGAAATAAACTCCGTTGAACGTTCTCATTGAACTGATTTTCAATCATTTCAGCATTTATCCTGACATAACGGGTTTGTAATGCAATCAGCCCCACAAAAGTGAGCAGCATCAAAATGATTAAAATCCATATAGTCCTTCTTTTCATATACTGTGAAATATACGGTAAAAGTAGTCTTTTATTATATGAGTTATATAACTTCATGCTGAAATTTACTAAATATAATTATATTTACGATTTGTTATATATGAAATTATACAAATAATTGTACTAAGCTCAATATAACACTAAAAATATAGTTAACAAAAAATGAGTATTTTGATATATTCAAAAATATTAAGAATATGTCAAATAAAATTAACGTATATATTGTTATAGTCTAAAATATAATCTGAATACAGTGCAAATATATTAAAATATGTTTGAAATGATCCTAAAAATTAACATAAATTTATTAATTAAGAGCTAAATCTTTTCATTTCATTCATTCAGATTAAAAAACCCGACTGTTGATCGGGCTTTTGGCTAAATTTGGAAAATAGATTAGTCAGATAAATTTCACAACATCATCAATGGGTTTGCGAAGTTTATGGCTTTTCTTCACAAAACCTGTTTTCGGATAACCAAGGGGAGTCATAGCAAAAATTACTTCATTTTCAGTAAGTTGAAGTACGGAACGAAGTGCGGGATAATCAAAATTAGCAATCCAACAGGTACCCAAGCCTTGACTTTCAGCAGCCAGAATCAAATGATCCATGGCAATAGTCAGGTCAGTTTCAATGCTGTTATAACCATCAGCACGTTTCCATGCTTTTTCTTTATTGCCAGTTACAATAAGCACCTGCGGTGCTTCTGCAAACCAAGCCCGTGGATAAGTGGAGCGAACCGCTGCCAGTTTTTCGGGCGACGAAACCACCACAAACTGCCAGGGTTGAAAATTAGCTGCCGATGGTGCTAAGCGCCCGGCTTCGAGAATATACAAAAGCACATCCTCCGGAATTTGCTTTGTCGGGTCATAACTTCGAATGCTTTCGCGTCGATTAATAATTTCAAGAAAATTCATAGTTTATTTTATATTTCAATCTTTCACACAACGAACAGAAAACCCAAATGCTTTTAAATCGGTAACCCGGGTTGATCCATTACTATAATAATAAAACTTCCTTGACCATGCTTCAGTGGTCGAATATTCGGTAGCTGTCCAAAAGTCAGCACTTTGTGTAAGATTTCCGATACTGGATTCACCTGTCCGAAAACCTCCGGGTAAAACATTCAATCCACTCGAGTTTGTTCCATTTCCATCCTGAAGCCATCCTGTTTGTGATTTTAATTGTAGGCCAAAATTATCTCCGAGATATGTTCTTAATAGATCCCATTCCTCATGAGTTGCAACATGCCAACCTACCGGTGCTATCTTACGACTATCAGCTACCGCATACCAGTTATACAGATTTCCATATAATCCATCGTTACAGAATGCTCCAGAAATTAATTGACCAAAATGAATGTTGGCACTTTCATCGGGAATCGGATCTCCATTCCGATATTTAGTAGTTCTCAGGTTTTCAACCATCCAAGTTTGAGTCCCAACAATTAAGTAGTGATATATATTTCCATCTATGTCAGTTGTAGCATTAGTTTTAAAAGTTATACTATCAATTTTCGCAGTTGCGAATTTAACTAGGTTGCCATTTTGATGAATATACAATGTGTCCTGAGCTTCAATTGTTTTCAAAAACAATGAAATTGTAAATAACAGAAAAAATACTTTTTTCATAATAAATTCCTCCTATTTTAGTTTTTAATGAATTTGTTTGTAACAATGATTTTATTGTCAAATAAACGACAGAAATAAAGCCCTTTTTGAATAGAAGTAACATCAATTGCAAAAGGGAATTGATCCAACATATTGTTGATTTTGTTTTGATAAATTATTTTCCCATCAATGCTAATAATTTCAATTTGAATTGTTTTATCAAATTCAGGAAGATCATTGATATGTAAAATATTACTAACTGGATTCGGGAACAACGATAATTTTTCCGATTCGGTTCCAATCCGGTTTAAGTTCAAAAAGGAACTTTTGAAAATTACTTTTTGAATGTTCGAAAGTGCATAAACCTTTGAATTCCCTGCTGTTGAATTAACAGCCATACTGCCGACTGAAAATGTCAGTTTTTGAATGTTGCTCAAAGTAAAATTACTTTGAACTCCAGCTTTTTCAAAAACATACATGTTTTGTGTATGCCCAATCTGAAAAAAAATCAGATAAAGAAAGATTAAATTAAACTTTTTCATGTTCTTTTAGTTTTAAAATTTAATGTGTTGAATTCTATATTTTAATAACGAACAAATTCAGTTTATAAATATGAACCAGAAATCATATCAGATATTTTCATAAAATAATGAAAACCCCGATATTCTTTAAGTTTTTAATACAATAATCAGATAGGACATATAAGGATTTGCTTATGTATCTATCTGTAAATAAGAACGTTGAAATTTTATGCTGATTTTGGATGGAAATAGAATATTAGTGCGTAAAGATAAAAACAAAATACAACACAACAAAACATATATTAATATATTGAGTTAAAATAATATTGTTTTTGTATTTTCATTCAAATAAGCTACTTTTGCTTCGTTTATAAACTGAAAACAAAATGAACAAATATTTAATTAAAATTACGCTTATGGCAATGGCCGTTGCAGCAGGATCGTGCAGTCCGAAGGAGGACAGCACTATTATTGGTAAACAAAAACCGAAAATTGAAAATGGACGTATGACGCCCGAAGTTTTATGGTCGTTTGGACGGGTAGCCGGCACACAGGTATCGCCCGACGGCACACAGGTTCTGTATAGCGTTTCGTACTACAGCATTCCCGAAAATAAAGGGAATTCGGAGATTTTCGTAATGAATGCGGACGGTTCGGACAAAAAACAAATTACCAAAACCGCCACCCGTGAGGCTGCTGCCAAGTGGATGAAAGACGGTGAACATATCGCTTTCTTGTCTTCAGAAACAGGCTCAATGCAGCTCTGGACTATGAAAGCTGATGGCACAGACCGCAATCAAATCACGAAACGCGATGGCGAAATCAACGATTTCGTTTTCTCACCCGACGAAACAAAATTGTTGTTCGTTACTGATGTAAAATACGGTGAACGTACTGTGGATAAATATCCCGACCTGCCTAAAGCAAGTGGATTGATAGTGAATGACCTAATGTACAAGCATTGGGATGAATGGGTGCAAACTGTTCCTCATCCGTTTTTAGCCGATTTTAATGACGGAAAAATTGAAAACGAAAAAGATATTTTGAAAGGCGAACCTTATGAGAGTCCAATGAAACCCTGGGGTGGAATTGAACAATTAGCCTGGAGTGCCGACGGAAAAACGATAGCTTACACTTGCCGCAAAAAAACAGGAAAAGAGTATGCACTTTCCACGAATTCGGACATTTACTTTTATAATTTAGAGACCGGAAAAACGGAGAACAAAACCGAAGGCATGATGGGATACGACCAAAATCCGACTTTCTCGCCCGACGGTAAATGGCTGGCTTGGGAAAGTATGGAACGCGATGGGTATGAAGCGGACAAAAACCGTTTATTCATTATAAATCTTCAAAGCGGTGAGAAAATTGACCTGTCAGTTGGTTTCGACCAAAATTCAACAGGACTAACCTGGACTGCCGATAGCAAATCGATTCTTTTTGTAAGCTGCTGGCATGCTGTAACTGATATTTATCGTGCTGATATTGCTGACAAAAAAATCACTCAAATAACCAAAGGTATTCACGATTATTCCTATGTGGCCGAAGCAAAAGCTAAACTTATCGGAGTAAAACATTCGATGAGTAAACCGGACGAGATATACTCCATCGACCCGAAAACCGGCACAGAAACTGAACTTTCATTTGAAAATAAAGATATTCTGGCTAAACTGAAAATGGGTAAAGTGGAAGAACGATGGATTGAAACCACCGACCACAAACAAATGCTTACCTGGGTGATTTATCCGCCTAAATTCGACAAAACAAAAAAATACCCGACATTACTTTTCTGTGAAGGCGGACCGCAATCTACTGTTAGTCAGTTTTGGTCGTATCGCTGGAATTTGCAATTAATGGCGGCGAATGGCTATATCGTCGTTGCACCAAACAGGCGCGGATTGCCAAGTTTCGGAATGGAATGGTTGGAACAAATCAGTGGCGATTATGGTGGACAAAATATGCTCGATTATTTCTCGGCCATCGATGCATTGGCAAAAGAACCGTATGTAAACAAGGACAAACTGGGCTGTGTGGGTGCAAGTTACGGTGGATTTTCGGTGTACTGGCTGGCTGGTCATCACCAAAAACGCTTCAAAGCATTTCTGGCTCACGATGGCATGTTCAACCTGCCTCAACAATACCTGGAAACAGAAGAAATGTGGTTTGTAAATTGGGATTTGGGTGGTCCATACTGGGATAAAGCCAATGCCATAGCTCAAAAATCGTATGCCAATTCACCACACTTATTCGTAGACAAATGGGATACACCGATTTTGGTTATTCACGGTGAAAAAGATTATCGCATTCTGGCTTCGCAGGGTATGGCGGCATTCAACGCAGCGGTGTTGCGTGGAGTTCCGGCTGAAATGCTGATTTTCCCGGATGAAAATCATTGGGTATTGAAACCACAAAACGGAATTTTGTGGCAACGAACGTTTTATGAATGGTTGGATAAATGGCTCAAACCCCCGACCCCTAAAGGGGAGAAATAAGTTGAACAGTTAACTTGTAATTTCGTTATTTGAAACGCAAAGTTGAATTAATTTTCAATACTTTGCGTTTCTTTTTATTTCATGCATAACTCTGCCATAAAATTCATAATTTTGCATTTTACGTTAAATATCAAATTTCTTTTTCAACCAAAGCAACGAAACGGATGAACATTTCATCTATAAGTTAAAGTATGGAAATTAAAGCAGCAAATCCAGACGAACAAAAACTGATTACCGGATGCAAAAAAGGCGAAACCTGGGCACAAAAACAGGTCTATGAGCTATACGCATCGGCTATGTTCAGTGTATGCGTCCGGTATGTGAGCGACCGTGAAACTGCCCGGGATTTGCTGCAGGATGGTTTCATTAAAATCTTTACAAAAGCGGATACATTTTCTGAAATCGGTTCATTTGCAGGTTGGATAAGGCGAATTTTTGTTACAACGGCTCTCGAATACCTCCGACAGAATAAAGCATTATTGGAAAGTTCCTCGCTGGATGATGTGGACTATTTGATTGAAAATGAAGATGTTTCGGTACTTGACAAAATCTCATCAGATGACTTAATGAACTGTGTAAGCAATTTGCCAAATGGATATCGAACAGTTTTTAACCTATATGCACTTGAAGGTTACAGCCATGCAGAAATTGCTGAAATGCTCAATATTAGTGAAAATACATCCCGAAGTCAGTTTATGAGAGCGAGGAAGATTTTGCAGGAAAAAGTCAGGGTATTAGGAAAGTAGGCAGTAGCAGTTGGCAGTAATAAAATAGTTAGTTTCAAAAAGATGAATATCGACAGTAAAAACAAAAACGAATTGGATGCTTTCAGTGAGAAGGTTAAGAGCAAACTGGAAAATCACGGGTTAACGCTTGATACTGATTTGTGGAACGCTATTCAAGTTAGAGTTGAAAAGAAGAAACGCCGCCATATGCCTCTTTGGTTGTGGATTCCAATAAGTTCCGCGGCTGTTATTGCCTTGCTGTTTACATTTCGCCCGGTTTCAGATAACACAACTTTAATCTCAAAATCGAAACGAACTCAATTTGCACCGGCAAAACCAGTGGCTCAGGAAATTAACAAACCTGCAAAATCAACCTACAGAACACAAAAAGGGAAAATAAAATATTCAGCCTCAGTTGATAATTACACAAATACAATCCAGCCGAACACCCTAAATTTTGTCAGTCAATCAGCGGATACAAGTTTAAATAGTCAAAAACTTGCTGAGAAAGCTGAAGTTAAAGATACAGCTATTGCTGATATTTCATTGCTAAAATCCGATACGATTTCAAAAAAACAAATTGCCAGTAACCGGACTGACATTTGGACAATAAATTCTGAAAGTAAACCAGAAATCAAGAAGAAATTTAAAAACAGATGGCTTTTAGCCGCTTCGTTGGGCTCGGGGAGCAATACTTCTTCCGGGTTGGACAATCTTTCTCCGGCAACACTTTCGAATGACATTGTGAAAACAGGGACCACTTATACAGCCATTATGGCCCCTGAAAATTTCTCAAGTGTTCATTACAGCCTGCCACTTTCAGTAGGATTGAAGGTAAGGGACAATTTCTCTAAAAATCTGAGTCTTGAAACCGGATTGGTTTACACCTATCTTCAAACCGATTTTTCGAACAGCGGATTTGTAACCACCGATGCCCGATTAGGTCTTCATTATCTGGGTATTCCGCTGAAATTAATTGTAAAATTGTGGAATAAAAAGCAATGGGAAGTGTATGTTTCGGGAGGTGGAACAGTTGAGAAAGGGCTACGCTCAGTTTATCAACAAAATCAAACCAGCAGTTTTCAAACTATGGTTACAACAGCCGTAACTAGTATTACCGGAATTCAACTTTCTTTAAATTCGGCAGCAGGTGTGAGTTATAATATCAGACCCAATCTGGGCATTTTCTTTGAACCCAATTTCTCGTACTATTTCAATAACGATCAGCCGGTTAGCATTCGTTCCAAACAGCCGGATGTGTTCAGTTTGGAACTTGGAGTACGATACGATTTAAATTCAGCAAAAAAATGAAAACTAAAAATACACTGATATTTTTGATCCTGATATCGAGTATGGCTTGTACCAATGAGCTGGATAAACGTATAATTCAGCTAAACTACGGAACTTCGTTTGGTGAATGTATAGGTTATTGCAAACATCAAGTGTCAATTACTGTCGATTCCGTGAAGTATTCTTGCATTTCTAACGGGAACATACTTCCACAAAAAGATTTTTCCGAAAGAACTAAGTCAACTACCTGGGACTCTATCAGAACAAATATTGCCACAAGTTCTTTTTTTGCACTTCCGGCAGTAATTGGTTGTCCCGACTGTGCCGACGGTGGTGCCGAGTGGCTCGAACTAATTTTGAACAATGGCGAAACACACAAAGTAAGCTATGAATACGGAAACAGCCCGACCATTATTAAAGATTACATAAACAAATGCAAACAGATTTTAGACAAAAATACCTGTCAGCAAGCATATTAAATTCAAACACATTAAATTATAAAAGCCATGAAAATGTTATTCAAATTATCAATCATCGTCTTATTGATTCCGGCCTGCACCGGACAAAACGATCCGATTTATCAGATTCCGAAAGATGCAACGCCTATCGCACTTTCAGCTTCACAACAAAAGCGGGTAAGTCAGGATAATAGCTTTGCATTCGATTTGCTGAAAAATACCATTGCCAGCTCCGACCAAACCAATGTTTTCGTATCGCCATTAAGCGTAAGTATCGCTTTGGGAATGGCCTGGAATGGTGCTAATGGCGATACCAAAACCGAAATGGAAACCGCATTGAAAATGAGCGGCATGTCGGTTGCCGATATAAATGATTATTACAAAATTATGCAATCAACACTGCCAGGCATTGACCCAACCACCAAACTCTCTATTGCCAATTCGTTGTGGTATCGCACCGGATTTGTTGTAAAACCGGACTTTTTGAAAGTGAATACCGATTATTTCGGAGCTTATGTCAAAGAACTCGATTTTACACAAGCATGGGCAGTGGATACGATAAATAACTGGTGTTCAAAGAAAACCAATAAAATGATTCCACAGGTTTTGACCAAAATCCCAAATGATATTGTTATGTATCTTGTTAATGCTGTGTATTTCAAAGGTATCTGGCGCAAGAAATTTGCTAAAGTCAATACAAATGAAGCCAACTTCACAAATGAATTGGGTAATTCTGTGAAAGTAAACATGATGTATCAGAAAGACACCTTCTCGTACAATGCCGATTCGTATGCTCAGTACCTTGATATGCCTTATGGCAATAAAGCCTTCAGCATGACAGTGATTTTGCCAAGCGATGGAAAAACAACAGCTGATGTATTGAATTACCTGACTGTTGACAAATGGAATTCTATTATCGGTTACATGCCAACAACAAAGGTGGAAGTTTACCTTCCCCGCTTCAACAACAAAAATAATCTCAGTTTAATCAATCCGTTGCAAAACATGGGCATGAATCTGGCTTTTAGTGATAGGGCAGATTTTTCAAAAATAGCTGATATCCAGTTATTAATATCATCAATTCAACATATTACCAACATTGAAGTTACTGAAGAAGGAACTGAAGCTGCTGCTGTTACTATTATTGGTGTAGGACTTACATCCATGCCTGTTGATCCTCCAACCCCGGTATTCAAAGTCAATAAACCCTTCCTGTTTGTAATCCGCGAAAAAAGTACAGGTGTGATTCTGTTTGTTGGTAAAATGGGAACAGTAGATAAATTCTAAACAACTTAAATACACGTACAATATGAAAAAACTATTTTTTCTTTTCAGCATTTCATTGCTTGCCCTTACAGCATGTAATGATATAGTTACTGAAATGGTGACTTACAAAGTCAATGAACCTATATTTATGGCTACTGAAACATTCCGTAACTCGGTAAAGGTTAGTAAAACACTTCACACTCTTGGTGGAATTGGTAAAATGTGCTTTTATAATAATTATCTGTACATCTCTGAACCACAGAAAGGTATTCACATTATCAACAATACTGATCCGGCTAATCCTCAATCGGTTGGATTTATTGAATTATTGGGTAATGCCGATCTGGCTATACGAAATGGTTTGCTGTATGCCGATTCATATATTGATTTAGTGTGGTTCGACGTGAGCGATCCATCGAATCCTTTGCTAAAAGGACGACTTGATTCGATTTTCACGACTGCATTGCCAACCATTCCAAATCAATATTCAATAGATTATAACACAACATACTCAGGTGGAAGTAACGGGATTATAGTAGGATGGGAGCTTAAAGAAAAAACTGAAGCGGTAAGTCAGTATCGGGGTGGTTGGCTCAAAGGCGGTTGGCCAGAAATGATGTATGACCTTGCAACTCCTACATCAACAAATAGTGGAACCGCCACAACCGGTATCAACGGTTCGATGGCAAGTTTTACTATTTACGATAATAAATTATATACCGTTATCAACAACAATTTGAATATATTTGACTTAACGGGTGAGAAGCCTCAAAAAGCAACCGATAATATGTATGTAGGTTGGAATGTGGAAACAATTTTTAGTAATAAAAGCAATTTATATTTTGGCACCAGCACAGGAATGCTTATATATTCAGTTGTTGACCCACTAAAACCTGTATATCAATCGGCTATCTCACATGCTTTTGGATGTGATCCGGTGGTGGTGGATAACGATCTGGCTTATGTAACTATTCATTCGGGTAACCGCTGCGGGCAGTCGACCAACGAACTAATGATTGTTGACGTAAAAGATGTGAAGAGTCCAAAAATGCTGGTTTCATACGGTATGACAGAACCCAAAGGACTGGGAATTGATGCAGGGAAACTATTTTTGTGTGACGATGGGCTCAAAATATACAAAATTACGGCACCAGAAACTCTCTTGGCAAACAAGCTGGCCCAATACAGCTGTATGAATGGATTTGATGTCATTCCTTTCAACAATACGTTGATGATGATAGCCGATGACGGTTTGTATCAGTACGATTATTCTGACATGAATAATATTCATCAAATCAGCAAGTTGGCAATTGTCAAATAAAGATTATGAGGAAATCAATTATTATAATATTTGTAGTATTTCTTAGTTCCTGTGAATTTCCAATAGGATTGTGGTTTGATAACATTCAGCTTTCCACAAAATCAGCAAGTTTTAAATCAAACGGAGATTCGATTATCATAAAGACCGGAGGTAGCTCGTGGTGGATGGCCGAGGTATCAATAAATAATGAGTATATTCGGGACAGTTTACAAAGGAATTGGTTTAATGATATGTTTAAAGTTGAACTAGACAGCTTCAGGATTGAACGCAGAGATAAAAATACCCTGTTTGTTAAAGCCACAAAAAATAATTACAAAACTCAGAGACAACTGTTGATTACACTGGAGTCTGGAGATTATTTCGGACATCTAACCATCACACAAAATGGACAATAATTCAGTGACTTTGAAAATCAGGCACATTATATTAATTGCTAATTTGTTTTTTTGTTCGTTTTTGTTTACAAACTGCGATTTGGAACAAAATAGTCCCTATATAAATGACGATTACCCGACAACATATTCAAAGTTAGACATGAATATGCTCAACAATTTGCAATCTCAATTTACGATTGACAACCCAAATCTAAACTCTTCTCTGAATGCATTTGGCTTTTTTGGCTTTTCAGATTTTAATCCTTCAGGAATATGGCCATCAAAGTTACCGAATCTAAGCAAAGATAGTGCATATCAGGTTGTAAAGTCCTTTATTACTTTAAATTCAAAATACGCCGGAATAAAAAACCCCTCTGAAATTAATTTTATAAGTCTTGATTCTTCTAAAGTATCTGATGGAAGCATTTCGTGGCATTTCGTAATCTCTAGTCAAATTTACAAAGGATTGGAAGTCAATAGCACAGGCTTAACAATCATGCTTATCAATGGAAAAGTGACATGGTGTATTGGAAATTGGTTTCCTCAAATTAATATTCCAATAGTTGACAAATTTGATTCTATATCAGCAAAAAACCAGCTTTTAAATCAAATAGTTACTCATTATTCCATTGGCGGTGAATTATCTTCATTTAAAATAACAGAAAGTAATCTGAAGAGTGCTCAATCTAAAAAAATGATTTATCCACTTCAACAAAATGATAAAATTGAATTGCATGTGGTTTGGAATATCTACGTACCCGATGTCTTTTATGTATTATTGGTTGATGTGATAACCGGACAAATTGTTGGCAGTTACCCAACAATAATTTCATAATAAAAAAGATTGAAAAAATCCAATCTTTTTTATGAACTATTGGCTTTTAAGAAACTAATATAGAATAACGAGGATGGAAGTTATTTTATCGAAGTAGGGTATTTTACTGTGCTGTTGCTCATAGCCTTGCTTATCTTACCCACTCATGCGGGTAATCGCTGCGGCCATTCGACCTACGAACTGATAATTGCCCATGGTCGGTTTGTATCAGTACGATTATTCTGACATGAATAATATTCATCAAATCAGCAAAATAACAATTGGGAAGTAATAATATTTAACACAATGACAACGAAAATATATATTAAAATTTGAACAATTCGAAATTTCATGTGCTATCTTTGCTTCGTGATTTGTCGGATATGTATTTGGGTAAAAGATTGATAAATAGATACTAAAAGCAGTATTATACTCCTTTTCTATATAAGAATTTTTCTAAACAAATTACAATTATGAAAAAACGTATTTTCAATATCCTGCTGTTTTTTTTAGTCTGTATATTTAGCTTCACAACAGCTAATGGTCAGATTATGCCACCTGTGCAGGATACAATTGCTGTTTATCCGGCAAATCCTTCTCCAAAGGATAGCGTATATGTAGCTTATAGTTACATCTCAAACGATGGTTGTCCCGATTTTGTGCTTATAAAAGACTCTGTAATTGATGGCCGAATCTATGTCAGCAAGCGAAAAATCGACAATTCGAACCGGATTTGCACCGCTATGGTTAGCTATTTTACGGCAAGATTGAACTTAAGTTTACTTAAAGAAAACACTCAGATTTATTACAATGGTATTTTACTTAAAACAATCCATTCGGCTTGTGTTATGGATAAACTTGGTGTTGTGGTTGCAGTAAAAGATAGTTCTACGCTTATTAAAGACAGTCTAAGTGCTGACATTTATGCCATTTATAATTTAAAACTGGCGATAGGCACAATGATAAAATTCAGTGGAGCCAAAGCAATTTGCAAGACGACACCATGTTACAATTTGGTGATTTGTTACGAAATTATACAAACTCCGCCTCCACCCTGTGTGTTGGACAAAATTGGTTTTGTTGTTTCCGGAATTGCCGGTTGTGCCGATCAACTATTCATTCAGGAACTATCTCCGATTAGTTCATCCCGCCAGTTATATGTTATCAAAGGAAACATTATTAACAGCAATGGAACAGTTTCAACTTCATTGACCGTGGGCGCTAAAGTCCGCTTTGGTGGATATTTGATAAAGAATGATTCTAATGTAAATATCCAATGTCGTACCATTGGAGTAGCAAACTGTTACGAAGTAGAACCAGCCGATTGCAATAAGGATAAATTAGGAACTGTTTTTGCACTAAAAGATGGTTCTACACTTATAAAAGACAGCTCAACGGGTGATATTTATGCACTGAATAATATACAACTGTCGATTGGCACTACTGTTAAATTCAACGGAGTGAATATTCAATGTTTCACCACACCCTGTTATAATTTAGTGAATTGTTACGAAATTGTTCAAACTCCTCCATCACCCTGCTTAATGAATAAAACCGGCGTTGTTGTTGAAGGAATTGATGGCTGTTCAGGTCAATTATACATTGAAGATATATCATATCCGGGTATGAGTATGATTCGTCAGTTGTATACAATTCAAAACAATATTGTCGTCACAGGTAGTACGACTGGTTCAGGGACTGTTTCAACGGGCACTGCAATTTATCCAATTGAATTAAAAGCGGGTGATAAAGTCCGGTTTGGCGGATATCTGACAAAGAATGATTCCTCCATGTCCGTTCTTTGTTATACTGTTGGAGTTGCTACTTGTTATGAAGTATTAAATGCCGATAATACCTCTACATTAACTGGTTCTGTACTTGCCGGAACCGAATTGATAAAATCAGGTTATGCCGTATTATTCAGGAAAGGCTATTACAAGGCGGTTGCATCAGGGGCAATTAATGCCGGTTTATTCAAATTTGCAAATTTAGCAAAAGCTGAATACACGATATATGCCATTCCTGATTTTTCAGTTTACAAAAATTTCCTGCCAACATTCTATATTAATAAATTAAAATTTAAAAATGCTGATTATTTTAGCCTGAATGATAGTAATAAAAACATTGTCATAAATTTGAGAGAATTTGTTAGAGCCAAAGGAAACGGCAAAATTTCAGGCAATATTTTCTTCGAAACTTATAGCTTGCAGGACAGTGTGTTTGCTAAAAGTGGTTCAACAAGCTTGAATTTGATAACTAATATTGCCATGAACACGCCGGTTGTTTTATTCAACAATAACAATGAACCAGTAGCATGGACAGTTACGGATATGGCCGGATATTATGTTTTTGATAACATTGCCCTGGATACTTACAAAGTGGTTGCTGAAACAGCTTCAGCATTAGCCGAGTCGGTTGTGGTGTTGACTGATAACAACTCAGCCTCCAATGCCGACTTAACACTCAAAAGTCAATTAGACAAAACCGGCATAAACAATATTGAAAATAATGTGATAGCCCTATTTCCAAATCCGGTGGCTAATAATCTGAACATTGAAGTAAATGATCCAACAACCCTAAAAATGTACACGATGCTGGGTAAGTTATTGTTCAGTGAAAATTTGAAATCGGGAATAAATACCTTAGATATTAGCACACTGGATAAAGGTATTTACATTGCCAGAATAGCTAATAATACAGTCCGAATTGTCAGGAACTAAACAAGATAGTCCTAAAAAACAAGTCCTAAAAACCATTGAGTTTTTAGGACTTGTCATATAATTCAAGTGATTTGATTATCCGTAGATAACTTTACCGTTTTCGTCTTTAAATTCGTCGAAACCCTTGTTGTATTGCTCCATAGCGCGGTAACTCATGGCCATGCTTGAGAATCCACCATCGTGGTAAAGGTTTTGCATAGTCACTTTGCGAGTCAGATCGCTGAACATAACCACGCAATAGTCCGCGCAATCGGCTGCAGTGGCATTGCCCAGTGGCGACATACGTTCTGAAAAGTCGAGCAAGCCTTCCATACCTTTTACACCGCTACCGGCAGTGGTTGGGGTTGGCGACTGAGAAATAGTATTTACGCGTACACTGTGTTCGCGACCATAAATATAACCAAAACTGCGTGCAATCGATTCGAGAATTGATTTGGCATCAGCCATATCGTTGTAACCGAAAACAGTACGCTGGGCAGCCATATACGAAAGTGCAACCACTGAACCATAATCGTTAATTGCATTCATTTTCTTGGCAACCTGTAACATTTTGTGGAATGAAATTGCTGAAATATCAAGCGTGGTGGTCAGCATATCGTAATCAAGGTCATCGTAGGTACGTTTTTTTCGAACGTTTGGCGACATACCAATAGAGTGAAGAACAAAGTCAATTTTTCCGCCCAAAGCTTCGATTGATTCTTTGAAAACTGTTTCCAAATCTTCCACGCTGGTAGCGTCGGCAGGAATCAGTTTAGCGTTTAGTTTTTCAGCCAAATCGTTGGTTGTGCCCATTCGTACAGCTAGTGGAGTGTTCGACAAGGTGATAATAGCACCTTCTTCCACAACGCGTTCAGCCACTTTCCATGCGATGGACATATCGTTCAACGCACCAAATACAATACCTCTTTTTCCTTTTAATAAATTATTACCCATGTTTTATTAGTTAATAGTTGTAAGAATAGAACACAGCTAAAAGTAAAATGTTCTGATTCTAAAACTGAATTTCTGCACAAAGATAGACAAAATGTGCAATACTGGAAAATTTATTGCTAAACCAAATCGGAAAATAGAATGTAAACTATTGATATATAGCAGCATGTGAAATATATTTTTTTGGCAATTTTTTAATCAAAAACAGAAGATGAAAACAAACGTACTGGTTTTATTTACAGTTTTATGTTTCATTTCGTGCAAAGAAGAAATTCCGACCCTGAAACAAAAAATCTATTTCGAAATGCATTACCTGAACTATGCCTGGCTACCTCAAAGTTCCGGTTATTTAATTGATTCACTCGGAAATGTACTTCCTTTCAAATGGGTGGAAGTGTTTCATGAGTGGTATGAACCTGATTCGACGGGTTATATCAGCTCAATAAATATGGATAAGAATATTTCTTTTTGTCAGACTCCAACTACTCATATTCCTCCCGATACTTTAAAGTATTACGTCAATAAAATCTATACTGCCTCCAAAGGAACAATCACAAAACCGCAAATGCAAATGGCTGATTTTGGAGATATTCGCTATTCAGCATTTATTTACGATGAAAAAACAAATCGATACAAAGAAGTGCTAATCAAGTTGTATGGAGATTTGATGAGTGAAAATAACTCACCCGAAGCCGCTGAAATCTATCAGTGGATGAAACGAATCGGAAAATAAGCCAAAGAAGTTAATTATCTGTGTCCGAATTTGATATTTCATTTTTTGGCACAACTGTTGTAATGTAAGAAAATGAATAATTTTCAGCTGTACTGTAAATTGCCGACGTTAATTATTACTAACAATAATTTTTCATGTTCAATAATTGAACTACTTTTGCGTTCAAAATGAATCAGATACAAAATTCTGATTTTTTAATACAAATCCGAAATTACTGACTATCTATAAAATCAATTAAAAATGAACTTATTAACTGTTTTACTTCAGGTTGCGTCCAACTTGCCGACTGATTCTGCAGCAACTGCCGTAGTCGTTTCCAACGAAAATTATTTTCAGCTATTGATGAAAGGTGGATGGATTTTAGTCCCGCTTTTTATGCTGTTTTTCCTTTCCATTTATATGTTTATTGAACGCTGGATAACAATTAACGAACTTGGCAAAGCTGATTCAATCTGGTTTACGCGCATCAGCGAGATGATTGCTGACAATAAAGTTGATAAAGCTATCAAATTTTGTAACGAGAAACCAACGGCTTATGCTAAAGTATTAGCAGCCGGACTGGAATCGGCCGGACATGAAGATGCTGAAATTCAGGATGCGCTTCAAAGTGAAGCCCGTCAACAAATTTCGCTGTTGGAACGTGGAATGAATTATCTGGGAATTACTGCTTCCATTGCTCCCATGCTTGGATTTTTAGGAACCATTTTCGGAGTTATCAAGATATTTTATAACATTTCGGTTACAAACGACCTGAACATTGCCAACATTTCCGATGGACTTTATCAAAAAATGATTTGCTCAGGAGCAGGACTTTTTGTTGGAATTATAGCATACTCTGGCTATTACATTCTCAACGGACGAATTGATAAAGTGGTCGTAAATATCGATAAATACTCGAATAATCTGTTGAAAGATGTTCGCAACCAAAAAAGAGCAGCTAAAGCATAATTCGTTTATAATCATGAAAATAGAACGCCGAAAATTAAGAACAGCCGAAGTGTATACCGCTTCGTTGAACGACATTATGTTTTTCCTGTTGTTATTTTTCTTAATCATATCTACGTTGGTTACACCGGCAACTATCAGTGTGTTGCTTCCAAAATCGAAAACCTCTGAGAACCAGGTGGTTAAAAAACAAATCAATCTGACGATTACGGCAGAACACCGCTATTATGTTGATAAAAAAGAAGTTACATTCGAAACCATCGAACCACAACTATCACAACTTATTCACAAAAAATCGAAGGGCGAAGAGCTAATTGTCTTACTTCATGCCGATAAAACCCTGAACCTTCAGGATGTGGTAAGTGTTATTGACATAGGGAATAAACTCAAAGTGAAAATGGTATTGTTCACTCAGAAAGAGAAAAAGTAATTCAGGAAAAAAGGAAACAAGGAGACGAGGAACCATAAGATACAGAAGAAATGAATGATATTAGTTGGAAAGAAGACGCTGTAAAAGCTTCCCGAACATTAAACCTGATTAACGACGAAACGATTAATCAGGTTTTGTTGGCTTTAGCCAATAACGCAATCGCACAAACTGAATCTATTTTAGTTGAAAATGCTAAAGACCTGGCTGCTATGGATAAAGCAAATCCCATGTACGACCGACTTTTGCTCAGTAAGGAACGTATTGCCGGAATTGCAGCCGATATCCGTAACGTGGCTACTTTGCCCTCACCACTGGGCAAACAACTGATGGCAACCGAACGTCCGAACGGAATGAAAATCAGTAAAATAACCGTTCCGTTTGGGGTGGTTGGTATTATTTATGAAGCCCGTCCCAACGTAAGTTTCGATGTTTTTTCGCTTTGTCTGAAATCGGGAAACGCCTGTGTGTTGAAAGGCGGAACAGATGCACATAATTCCAATTCTGCCATTGTAAAAGTAATACAGTCTGTACTTGAAAAATTCGGGTTGGATAAGAATATAGTTACACTTTTGCCTGCCGGAAGAGAAGCCACAGCCGAACTGATGAATGCCGTAGGCTATGTGGATGTGATTATTCCTCGCGGTGGTAAGGGTCTGATTGATTTTGTACGTGATAATTCACGCATTCCGGTAATTGAAACCGGCGCGGGCATTTGTCACACCTATTTTGATGAATTTGGCGATTTGGAAAATGGCAAAGCGATTGTTTTCAATGCCAAAACCCGCCGTGTAAGTGTTTGTAATGCATTGGACTGTTTAGTGATAAACGAAAAACGATTGACCGACATAGCGGCTCTTTGTCAAAAACTGGCAGAAAAAGAGGTAATTATTTATGCTGATGAAAAAGCATTTAATTCATTAAATGGGAATTATCCGGCACATTTACTAGAAAAAGCCAGCGATGAAAGTTTCGGCATTGAATTCCTCGACTATAAAATGTCTGTTAAGACAGTTGACAGTATAGAAAGTGCTGTCGATCATATCAGTAAATACAGTTCCAAACACAGCGAATGTATTGTCAGCGAAAATCAGGCTCAGATCAATCTTTTTGAAAAAACAGTGGACGCAGCCTGTGTCTACAGCAATGTTTCCTCTGCTTTTACCGATGGAGCACAATTCGGATTGGGAGCAGAAATCGGAATCAGCACGCAAAAATTGCATGCCCGTGGTCCAATGGCATTGGAAGAGCTTTGTTCGTACAAATGGATAATTAAAGGTGACGGACAAATTAGATAATAGCCCCCAACCACTAAAGGGGAGTTAGAAATAACTACTTTACAACTTGGGTTGAAAATTCTTTTTTTTTGAAACTGATAACACTAACTAAGTTCCCCTTTAGGGGTTAGGGGTGCATAATTTTTAAAATATTTGACAGCAAATGTTTGATTATCAAAAATAAATGCTTTCCTTTGTACCGAAAAGAAAGTGTATTTTTTCGAATGGTTATTCTCGTCTCACCTTTTCAAGGACCGAAATTGCTTTAACCTCGTTTTCTATACTGTTCTTGAAAACAATTTATTCAATTTTTTTATTTTTATTTTATGAACATTTACGTAGGTAACTTAAGTTACAAAGTGCGCGAAAACGACCTTCAGGGCGTTATTGAAGAGTATGGTGCAGTAGAATCTTGCAAAATCATCAAAGATCGCGAAACAGGAAAATCAAAAGGATTTGCATTTGTAGAAATGGCTGACGATGCAGCTGCTGCAAAAGTAATCGAAGAATTAAACGGTGCTGAATTTGATGGCCGCTCAATGGTTGTTAAAGAAGCTCGCCCAAGAAACTAAGATTTTATTTCAATCACACAAAAAGAACTTCTGTTATCGAAAGATAGCAGGAGTTTTTTTGTAAACACACTGTAAAGATGTTTTATTTCAAAGCCAGTCTACTGAATTCCCGGATTTCAACTAAACTTTTTGTGTTTTTAGCTGTAATTGTATTTTCTATTTTTTTTATTTCTCCGCTTGCAATCCTAAGTTCCTCGAAAACTGAAAATATTGAAATGATTAAGGTGGTTCAACTTATCACGACCATTGGAATTTTCATCTTACCATCATTCGTAATGGCTTATTTTATGAATGAAAGGCCCTTGATTTTTCTGGGGTTGACTAAAAAAAATAAATTCACTGACTTTGCATTCGTTTTCTTGTTCATGATTTTGCTAATACCATTTATCAATCTGTTGGGCGAACTGAACCAACGGTTGATTCTTCCAAAAGCTTTTGCCGGTATGGAAGCCTGGATGAAAACTGCTGAGCAGGAAGCTGCCCGACTAACTGAGAAATTAGTTCAGGTTCGTACCATCAGCGGGTTACTATTTAATATATTTCTGATTGCCATATTGCCTGCTTTTAGTGAAGAATTATTTTTCCGTGGAGCTTTGCAAGGCATTCTAAGAGACTGGAAAGGAGTAAAATTAGCTATCTGGATAACGGCTATCGTTTTTAGTGCCATTCACCTGCAATTCTATGGTTTTGTGCCCCGTATGTTGATGGGGGCATTTTTCGGTTATCTGCTTTTTTGGAGCAACAATATATGGCTGCCAATTGCTGCACATTTTGTCAATAATGTACTTGCCATAATTTTTTACTATTTAAAATACAATGGCTATCATTTACCCGATATTGATACTATTGGAACAGGGAATACCCTTTGGTTAGGCATTGCCAGCGGAGCCTTGACTATTTTTGGTTTTTTTCAGCTAAAGAAGCACTTTCAATCCTAATACTATAGGACTTATTCTTAAGATGTCAGTTTTTCTTTGAATTTGATTATGTATATAATTTCAGATATCAATCGCTAAATTCATTGTTCTGTTT
Source organism: uncultured Bacteroidales bacterium (assembly GCA_903901975.1). GTDB lineage: Bacteria > Bacteroidota > Bacteroidia > Bacteroidales > Paludibacteraceae > Paludibacter. The sequence continues at coordinate 29,803 of CAIUTB010000143.1, read as the reverse complement.
AGGAAATTTACATTTAAAATATATAACACTTCAACTGTTTTCGTATTTATTTTTCCGAATCCGATACTTTAGTCTTGCATCGGTTAATCCTTTTGTATATATTTGTAACTTTATGAAGCAAATCAGTTTTATATACAAGTATATTATACACACACTTACAGCCCGAAATACCAAAGGTTTTGGCATTCATTCGCCTTTTTTATTTCAACTGGTTCGCTTTGTGATATACGATAAAAGTCAGTATTATATATTCCCTAAAATTGAGAAAATAAGAAAAACATTGAGAGAGAATAATCAGTTGCTACATATTGATGATTTTGGAACAGGGAAAAGCCAATACCGAAAAATATCAACTATTGCTGCACATTCTCTCAAATCAACTAAATATGCACAGTTGCTTTTTAAACTGGTACTTCACAGTAATTCGCTACGGGTTCTTGAATTTGGCACTTCATTGGGCTTAACAACGGCATACTTGGCTTCAGCATCGAAGGAAATTCGATGCGTGACCCTTGAGGGAAGTTTAGAAATTGCTGCCGCTGCACAATCCAATTTCGAAAAGCTAAATTTAAAAAATATACAGATAGAAACCGGCAGTATTGACGAAACATTGACCAATGTTCTTGATGGTTTTGACCGATTAGATTTTGTGTTTATAGATGCCAATCACCGTTTACCTGCAATTTACGATTATTTTGAACAGTGCATGACCAAAATTCACGATAAAACACTTATTGTGGTTGATGATATTTATTGGTCGTCGGAAATGGAAAAAGCCTGGGGAATGATAAAAAATCATCCGAAAGTTACTTCTACCATCGACTTATTTCAACTGGGAATCGTTTTTTTTAATAAAGATTTAAACAAAAACCACTATAAAATGCGTTATTGAGTAAAGTAAACAAGTAAACAAGTAGACAAGTAAACGCAAAACACAATGAAATTATATACTAAAACCGGAGATGGAGGCCAAACCGGATTAATTGGCGGAACACGCGTCGCCAAGAATGATTTAAGAATTGAGGCTTATGGTACGGTAGATGAACTGAATTCATTTATCGGACTCCTTACCACCTATGAAGTTTCAATAGAAGTTGTTGCTTTTTTACGAAGCATTCAACATAATTTATTTACCATAGGATCCTATTTGGCAACCGATACCACCAAAATTGAATTGCGAAGGGAATCGATTTTAAAACCCGATAGCATTGACCAAATAGAGCAGGAAATTGATCGCATTGATGCAAATCTACCTGAATTAAGTTCTTTTATTCTTCCGGGTGGCTCACAAACCGGAGCTTTGGCCCATGTTTGCCGAACAATTTCACGGCGTGCCGAACGTCGTCTTTTTGATATGAATGATGTTTATTTGATTGAAATTCAGATACTTATTTACTTTAACAGGCTTTCTGATTATTTTTTTGCCCTATCACGCTATTTTACCTACAATTCGGGTGCTGAAGAAATTTGCTGGAAATCGCATGATTAATAAAAAAAATTCCTATTTTTGCACGAAATTAGAAAAATTTTATACTTACTTATTATTTTAAAAATTATAGCTAAATTATGTATTGGACGTTGGAATTAGCTTCAAAAATTGAGGATGCACCTTGGCCAGCTACCAAGGATGAGTTAATTGATTATGCAATGCGTTCGGGATCACCTCTGGAGGTAATTGAAAATCTGCAGGAAATTGAAGATGAAGGTGAAATATATGAAAGCATAGAAGATATATGGCCTGATTATCCGAGCAAGGAAGACTTCTTTTTCAATGAAGAAGAGTATTAATGCCTGAAAATCAAGAATCAAGAACAAATCGGACCGAATTTGCCTGAATCCTGTTGTGAAGAATTAGAAACTAAATTGAGAATTAAAACAATTTTTTGAATAATTTTTAGTTTGATTAATGACACAATCTGAAAAATAGTTGAAAATGCTTAGGTTGTGAACGATTTATTACTAACAGTTCCTATGAAAAAAGTAGTTTTAAGTTTATTGTTATTACTAGTTTGCGTAGGTTCTGCAGTTTCACAGTTTGATCCACAGATGAGTCAGTATATGTTTCATGCCTCGTCATTCAACCCTGCAGCGGTGGGAGAGAGCGATATGATTCAGATAACAGGGCAACAGCGCATACAGTGGCTGGGAATGCCCAATGGAGGTAGTACTTTTAATCTCAGTATTGATTCACCCTTGAAAATTGAAGGGGTTAATTATGGAGGCTTAGGCGTTATCTTTCTGGATGATAAGGTAGGACAGTTTACAAATCAGGCATTACATTTGCAGTATGCATACAAAAGGAAGCTTGGTCAGGGAGTGTTAAGTGCCGGAATTGAATTGGGTTATGTGAGTTTGGGCTTTCATGGTGACAGTGTTCATACCATTTCTATTGGTGAATATCATGATATGACTGCCGACCCGGAGATACCTAAAAGTGCTGTGGTGGGTATGGCTTTCGATATGAATGTAGGGCTTTATTATTCAACCCCGAAATATTATGCCGGTCTATCATACCAGCATTTGAATAATCCGACTGTCGATTGGGGAGACCGATCTAAATTTAAACAAACCGGTTCAATGTTTTTGACCGGAGGATATAACTGGAGTTTAGCTGATACAAAGTTTGTAATCAAACCCAGTACACTGATTAAAACCGATTTCAGTTCACTGCAATGGGATTTAAGTGCCCTGGCTGAATATGATTCGAAATACTGGGGTGGGTTAACATATAGACTTGAAGATGCAGTTGTCATATTAGCCGGATTAAATATTTCGGAAGGTTTGTCGATTGGCTGTTCGTATGATTTGCCTACTTCTCAGATACTAAGTGTAAGTGGAGGATCCTTTGAGTTCATGCTGTCGTATAGTTTCGAATATGTTTTCGGAAATCGTAACAGCAAATATAAAAGCATACGCATATTGTAGTAATCAAGTAATTGATAAATAATTAATACCAACGTTTTTTATTTCAACATAATAAAATAGTACGAATATGAAAAAATATCTGATAATTATTGTACTGGCGCTCCTGATTGCTTCCTGTAATAAACCTGCCGGAGAATTAACAGGCCTTGGTGGAAATTACAGTTTTTATGAAGCTCAACCTTATGGTATGGTTTTCGTAAAGAGGGGTTCTTTTTTAATGGGAGCAAATGACCAGTCAGCTATCGGAACTTTCAATGATAAATCCATTAATGTCACAGTGGAAGCATTTTGGATGGATGAGACAGAAATAACCAATGATAAATATAAACAATTTGTATATTGGGTTCGTGATTCAATCGCTTTACGTATGTTAGTTATTGCTGGAAAAGATGAGTTCCGTCAGAAAGTGAGAAATCAAACCGATGAAGCTGTACCAGAAGTGGCTCGTCTAAACTGGAAATCGCGTATTCCATGGAATTCTAAAGACGAAGAGGTCCGAAATGTTTTAGAACAACTCTTTTTTACAGATAATAATTCATTGGGAATAAAAAAACAAATTAATCCGGGTAAACTTCAGTACAAGTATGAATGGATAAATTATGATCAGGCAGCTTTAGCTCAAAACCGATACAATGTAAATACCGGTGCCTATCCTAAAAATGCAGAGGTTAGAATCGATACTTCTTATGTTGAGAATGGAGTTATAAAAAATACAACGATCAAAAGAAAGTTGATAAGTCGTAGGGATTTAATTTCTACCAGAATCGTAAACGTTTATCCTGATACCATTATGTGGTTACGTGACTTCCAGTTTGCGTACAACGATCCAAAAATGAGAATGTATTTCTCGCATCCGGGATTCTCAAACTATCCGGTTGTAGGTGTAACCTGGGAACAGGCACAAGCTTTTTGTCAATGGAGAACTAAGTTATATAACAGTCAAAATCAGATTGGAGTTCAGGACTACCGTTTACCAACTGAAGCCGAGTGGGAATATGCTGCACGAGGTGGTCGTAAATTAGGATTGTATCCTTGGGGAGGGAATTACATAAGAGATAACAAAGGCTGTTATATGGCTAATTTTAAACCAATGCGTGGTAGTTATACCGACGATATGGGAGCTACAACAATGAAAGTAGCATCATTCTCTCCAAATGATTATGGATTGTACGATATGGCTGGAAATGTCGCAGAATGGACTTCAACAGCCTATAACGAATCAAGTTCCACCTTGGTTTCTGACATGAACCCTAGTTTTCAATATAACGCAAAAACAGAAGATTCAGATTTATTGAAACGCAAAGTTGTAAAAGGTGGCTCTTGGAAAGATATAGCTTATTATCTTCAATGTGGAGTAAAAACCTACGAATATCAGAACGAAAGTCGTCCATATATTGGATTTAGATGCGTGCGTTCATATAATGGTGAATAATTAAGAAATTTAAAGAACAGAAAAAATGTCAGTAAAAGAATCTAAATTTGATCTCTGGTGGAACTCACCTGATGTACAATCCATTTTAGCTAAAGCATATAGCTTAGGAGCATCTGTCGTAATTATTGGTGCCATGTTTAAAATTTTGCACCTTAACGGTGCCAGTCTTATGCTTGGGATTGGTATGTCGGTAGAAGCATTTTTATTTGCATTGGGCATTCTCGATAAACCTCATAAAAATTACGATTGGGATAAGATATATGATTTCGAAGAAGGTAATGCTAAGGAAACGACTCAAAATAGCGGAGTAGTTTCGCGTGCAGTGGGTTTGAATTACACTGAAACTATCAACGATGATGATGTGAAAAAACTGTCGGAAGGCATTAAAAATCTGACAACAACAGCACAACAGTTTAGCGGACTATCGAATGTAGTAGGAGCGACAGATCAATTTGTGAAGACTATGGATAATGCAACGCAGGCAACAAGTAAGTTTGCTAAAACTCAGGATGAACTAAACGGTTCTACTTCTCAGTTATCCTCTTCATATAAAGGTATTTCAGATGGAATGGAAGCTGTAGAGAAAAATACAAAAATGTATGCTGGAAAAGTAGAAGAAATTAATAAGAATCTGTCTTCTATCAATTCTATTTATGAAATTCAGTTGAAAAACATACAAGCTCAAACAGAAGGTCTGACTCAACAGAATGAACGTTTACGCTCGGTAAACGACGAATTAGCTGTTATTGTTGGTGATGTACAGAAAATGAAAACAGCTACGACGGTTGCAGCAGCTGAAGCAGATAAATTCAAAACAGGTACCACTAAATTAGCTCAACAGGTTGCAGATTTAAATCAGGTGTATGGTAATATGTTAAATGCATTAAGCTAGGCAAACGGAAATTTTAGAACTAAAGGAAATAATAAAAGAGAAGAATTTCAATGAGTGGAGCCAAGAATTGTCCCGAAACGCCCAGGCAACGAATGATAGGTATGATGTATTTAGTGCTGACAGCTATGCTGGCATTAAATGTATCGAGCGAAATTTTGAATGGATTTACGATGGTGGATAATAGTTTGCATAAAACAATTGAATCGTCTGAAGCCAGAAATAAAGATCTTTACGCTGATTTTCAGGATATGAATACTAAAAATCCAACTAAGGTAGGTGACTGGCTTAAACTGGCTAATCAGGTAAGGCTTAAATCGGATGAAACCTATAAATATATTGAAGATTTTAAGCGGAAAATTATTCGTCTGGCTGATAAAAATGAGGCCAATGACAGCGCTTATGTTGAGCAGATAAAGGCAAAAGACAATCTGGATAAAGCCGGAGAATATGGCTTGATAGGTGGACATGGAAAAGAACTTAAAGAGAAAATTGATCAATACCGTGACTATCTGGTAAAACTCTCGGACGGAAACGAGCGTAAACAAAAAATGTATCGGACTATTTTTTCCACAAACGATGCCCATGGTATATCATGGGAAGATGCTATGTTTGAAATGATGCCTGTTTCTGCGGTTGTAACGATTCTGACTAAATACCAAAGTGATGTCCGTACGTCTGAAGCCGAGATTGTTCAGTATCTGAAAGCACAGACTGATATGAAGGATTTTCGAGTGAATCAAATCTCAGCATTTGTAGTTCCTAATTCAAGATATGTTATCAGAGGTGGAAAGTACTCTGCACAGGTTGTTTTATCTGCAAAAGATTCAACCCTGACTCCTGAATATTTTGTCGGAGGTTCGTCTGTAAGAAAAGGATTATATGAAGTTAATTGCTCGAAATCAGGTTCGTTTAATTATACAGGCTTTATCAAAATTAAGGGAAATGATGGAAATACAAAATCATATCCTTTTAAAAGTGATTATATTGTTGGTGATCCATCCGCAACCCTTTCGAATGAAGATTTGAATGTTGTGTACCGTGGTATTGATAACAAATTCAGCATTTCTGTTCCCGGAGTTGCCTCCGAAAATGTTTCGGTACGAATCGCAGGTGGAACTATGAATAAAGTAGGAGGAAAATATATCATTCGCCCAACACAAGATGGTGAGATTAATATTTCTGTTTATGCTAAAATTGACGGAAAAGATTTAGCTATGGGAGGTGGATCGTATCGTGTAAAATATATTCCCGATCCCAAATCATTCCTTCAGTATAATGATGCAGGAAATATTCCAAGGGTAATTCAGGATGGTGTTCTGACTAAAAGAACACTGAAATCAGGAGTGTCAGTTATTGCCAGTTACGGTCAGGATGAGCTTATTAAAGCGAACTTTACTGTAACATCATTTACGATGGTAACTATATTCGGTTCGGTAAACACAACCGGTTCACGCTTAAGTTCCAGAATGTTATCTGATATCGATAAACTGGAAGGTGGTGATATTCTAACTCTTAAAAATATTAAAGCTGTGGGACCTGATGGTAAACAAAGAAGCCTTGGCTTGATTCAGGTCCAGATTTAGAATTTAAAATTATACAAATAAAAATTTGTTAATATGAAAAAATATTGTATTGTTTCGTTGGTTCTGATAACAACTCTTTTTCCCCGAATCCTTTTAGCTCAGGAAAAACAGGTGTCTTTCTTCGACAAAAAGGGAAATGTAAGAATTCTTACCACAGAAATGGATGCTTTAGTTGACACTATTGCAAATGTAAATCACCGGTGGGACGATATAGTATGGTCAAGGAAAGTTTACCGTATTGTTGATTTGCGTGATAAGCAAAATTATCAGCTTTATTTTCCTATGCGCTCTAATGATCAGTACAAAAGCTTGTTTCGTACTATGCTGGATGCAATTTGTAAGGGCGTTCCGGTATACCGGCGAAACGCGAGGGAAATTGTTCCATCTTTTAATGATAGTGCGCGTTTAGAGGGTGATGAGTTATCAAAGGTTTTTGCCTATGATAATAATATGGATAATAATCTGATTCAGATTAATCCGATTACCAAACAGGCAAAAATTGTTGGTGACCAGTATTATAATTATGTAAAGAATCAGTTTAAATTTATGATTCAGGAAATTATATTTTTTGATAAACATACTTCACGTATGTATTCGAAAATTATAGCTATTGCTCCGATTTATGCATTACACCCCGACAATTCACTATCAAAGAATCCTATGAAATTCTTTCAGGAGTCAGTACTTTGTTGGTTTGCATTTGATGAACTTCGTCCCTATTTAGCCCGACAGTATCTGATTCCAAATGGTAATGAAACTGCTCGTTTGACATACGATGAGTACTTTGCTCAGAAATTGTATGCAAGCTATATTATGGGTGATAGCAATATGTTTAACCGTATGTTATTAGAATCGGAATTGACTTATGACCGCATTCATAAAGAACAAAACCGTATTGAAACTGAGTTGCTAAATTTTGAAGAAGACTTGTGGGAGTATTAAATCTCAGAACATAGAACTATTAAAAAAGACGACTTTTGTCGTCTTTTTTTTTTTTTTATGCTGAAAAAGCTCAGATATTCCGTAATTTTGCAAACCAAATATGATGATTCCAAATGAAAGTGGCAAATGAGAAAAATAATTATATCAGATAATCAGGATATTTCCAAAGCAGGTTGGTATTATCTGTTTCAAGGCCAACCAGAGGTATTTGATATTATTGAGGCTTGTGAAAAAGCCCAATTGATTGACTTGCTTACCGAGTTTCCTGACTCTCTGGTAATTCTCGATTATACCTTATTCGATTTTGAAAGTGCAAACGATTTGGTTATCATGCAGGCACGATTTGAACGTGTTGATTGGATTTTGTTTTCAGCTGAATTAAGTGATGACTTTTTACGTTCGGTACTTTATAATACTCACTCGTTTAGCATATTAATGAAGGATTCGGCTAAAGAAGAAATTTTCAGGGCATTCAAAGATGCTTTGAAGGGTATTCGGTATATCTGTAATTATGTGAGTAATATGCTGATTAATACAAATAAATCTCATAATAATCTGAATCCGAAACAAATTTTGACTATCACGGAACAGGAAATTCTGAAAGATATGGCATTAGGTAAAACTACTAAAGAAATTGCCGTTAAACGCTTTGTTAGTATACATACCATCATGACACACCGAAAAAATATATTTCGTAAAATTGAAGTAAATAATGTTCACGAAGCCACAAAGTACGCCATGCGTGCCGGCATTGTGGATATGGCTGAATACTATATTTAATTTCCAGTTTATTAATTCCAATTAAAGAGTGAATATAGCAGCATTATTATCAGGAGGTGTTGATAGCTCAGTGGTGGTTCATCTGTTGAAAGAGGCAGGGTACACACCCACTTTGTTTTACATCAAAATTGGGATGGATGACGATGAATTGTTGCATTGTACTTCAGAAGAAGATATCGAAATGGCTTCGCTGGTTGCACGTAAATATGGCTGTAAGCTCGAGGTGGTTGATTTGCACGCGGATTACTGGCAAAATGTGGTTTCGTACACGATTGATAAAATTAAGCTTGGTTTGACGCCTAATCCCGATGTAATGTGCAACAAACTAATTAAATTTGGAGTGTTTGAGGAGCGAGTTGGGAAGGATTTTGATAAAACGGCAACCGGCCATTATGCTACGACTGTTGAGCAAGATGGGAAAATATATCTTGGAACGGCCAACGATCCGGTGAAAGACCAGACCGATTTTTTGGCACAGATCAATTATCTGCAGGTTTCCAAGCTCATGTTTCCCATTGGTCATTTAATGAAAACTGAAGTACGTACTATAGCCGATTCAGCTAATTTGCCAAGTGCCAAGCGTCAGGACAGCCAGGGAATTTGTTTTTTGGGAAAGGTCAATTATAATGATTTTATACGCCGTTATTTGGGTGAAAAGGAAGGTCCAATTGTCGAACTGGAAACCGGAAAAATATTAGGAAAACACAAAGGGTATTGGTTTCACACAGTTGGGCAGCGTAAGGGACTTGGTCTTTCAGGTGGTCCATGGTATGTCATTAAGAAAGATGTCCCCGCTAATATTATTTATGCTTCAAAAGGATTTGAGGTAGATACGCAATACGGAAATGAATTCACGATGCGTGATTTTCATTTTATTACTGAAAATGTTTGGCACAATTCTCAAACGGAAATTGACATTAGATTCAAAATTCGCCATACACCTGAATTCAGCAAAGGAAAGATTATGAAAACTCCGGAAGGATATCATCTGATTTCAACTCAAAAACTACAGGGAATTGCACCGGGTCAATTTGGTGTGATTTACGATGCTAATTCAAAGATATGTATCGGGAGTGGCGAAATTATCTGAAAATCGAAATTATTTCAATCTGAATTATAAAAATGCCTTGTCAATTCAAAAAAAAGAACTAATTTTGCAGTCCAAATTTTAGCGTAATCTCTGACAGAATAAGTAAGGTCTGTGAATATTGCGCATATTATTCATTTAAACACAGAGCTATAATGGACTTAATTAAAGTTGCAGAACAAGCATTTTTGGTCGAAACATCACACCCTGAATTCAAAGCAGGTGACACTGTAACCGTTGCTTACCGTATTATTGAGGGTAGCAAGGAACGTATTCAGGAATATCGTGGTGATGTTATCAAAATTGTTGGACACGAAGGTAAAAAACGTTTTACTGTTCGTAAAATTTCAGGAAACATAGGAGTGGAACGTATTTTCCCAATGGATTCACCATTTATCGAAAGCATTACCGTCAACAAACGTGGTAAAGTTCGTCGTGCTAAATTGTATTACTTACGTGCGCTTACCGGTAAAAAGGCAAGAATCAAGGAAAGACGTGTATAATAACGATATTCTTCAAAGAAATAAAGAAAGAGAAATTCGATAAACGGATTTCTCTTTCTTTGTTTATAGTATTTTGGAGAGAACATTTTAAAAGCTCATAATTATTTTTACTGATTAAAAATTAATTTTTCGATTAATTAATATATTTAATGGGCAATTATTTTGTTATAAGAGTAATTTTATCTCAATCTTTAATGTTATTCAAAAGTATATATAAATGAAATATATTTTTCTTCCGATTTTATTTTCAGTGATTATTATGAGTTCCTGTCAATATTCTCAAACAGCAGAAGATAAGAAAATTGATTTTAAAGTTGATTCGGTGATGCGTCTAATGACGCTCGACGAAGAAATTGGTCAGATGGTTCTTTATAGCAGTGACTGGGATGTGACCGGACCATCACTCAAAAAAGGATATATGGACGAAATCCGTAAAGGGAATTGTGGAAATATATTCAATGCTCACACTGCGGCCTTCACTCACAAACTTCAGAAAATTGCCGTAGAAGAATCAAGGTTGCACATCCCATTATTATTTGGTTACGATGTGATTCACGGGCATAAAACCATATTCCCCATTTCGCTCGGTGAATCGGCATCGTGGGATATGGAAGCCATTGAAAAATCTGCATGCGTTTCGGCTGCCGAAGCTGCGGCATCAGGTATCAACTGGACATTTGCTCCCATGTGCGATATATCGGTAGAACCTCGTTGGGGACGAGTTTCGGAAGGTGCCGGTGAAGATCCATACCTTGGTTCTAAAATTGCCGCAGCACGTGTTCATGGTTTTCAGGGAAAAAGTCTGGCCGACACGCTTACTGTTCTTGCATGTGTAAAACACTTTGCAGGATACGGCGCACCGCTGGCCGGTCGTGATTATAACACGGTCGATATGTCAGAACGTGTTTTTCTGGACACCTATTTGCCACCTTACAAAGCCGCTATCGATGCCGGAGCTATGAGTGTCATGTCGTCCTTCAACGAACTGAATGGCATTCCTGCTTCAGGAAGTGTTTACCTGCTCAAAGATATTCTGCGCAAACATCTTCATTTCAAAGGTTTTGTAGTGACCGATTATACTTCCATCAACGAAATGCTGAATCACGGTGTGGTGGCCAACGAAGCTGAAGCCGGAAAAATGGCTGCCAAAGCCGGTGTTGATATGGATATGCAGGGTGAAGTGTACTACAAATACCTGAAAAAACAGGTTGAAAGTGGTGAAGTGCCCTTACAGGCTGTAAACGAGGCTGTTCATCGTATTCTGAAAGTGAAATTTCTGCTTGGTTTATTCGACGATCCCTACCGCTATTGTAACGAAGCCCGTGAGAAACGTGAAGTTTATTCGCCTGCTCACCTCGAAGCATCGTTGGATGTGGCTAAAAAGTCGATGGTATTGCTCAAGAATTCAAACAATACCCTTCCTCTGAAAAAAGATGAAAAGATAGCCGTTATTGGTCAATTGGCCACGTCAACCCGAGATTTATTGGGTTCGTGGAAAGCAGCCGGCGACTGGAACTTTATGAAATCTGTATTAGATGAACTTAAAGCTTATAATGGTGACGCAAATGTAACGTATGCCGAAGGCTGCAAAGTACAAGGCGACGACCGCAGTGGATTTGCTACTGCCATATCTTCTGCCCGTGGCGCTTCAAAAATAGTATATGTATTGGGCGAAAGCTGCGAATGGAGTGGCGAAGCAACCAGTCGTACCAGCATCAATATTCCAGGAGTTCAAACCGAATTACTCGAAAAACTGAAAGCACTGAATAAACCCATCGTGCTGGTATTGATGAACGGTCGTCCGCTTGATTTATCCAAAGAAAGTGAACTCGCAGATGGCATTCTGGAAGCATGGTTTCCGGGAACAATGGGTGGAAAAGCCATCACTCAGGTTCTTTTTGGCAAATACAATCCTTCCGGTAAACTTACTATGACTTTCCCCCGAAACCTGGGACAAGTGCCGATTTATTATTATGAGAAAAATACTGGACGGCCTAACTATCTTTCCAATCCGAAATATAAATCACGCTATATCGATTGTCCGAACGATCCACTGTATCCATTTGGTTTTGGGTTGAGTTACACCACATTTGCTTATTCTGATATCAAACTTTCCGGCAAAGAGCTGGCTGAAAAAGGCGAGTTGAAAGCTTCGGTAAGAGTTAGCAACACCGGAAATGTAGCAGGAGAAGAAGTGGTTCAGTGTTATGTGCGCGATTTGGTTGGAAGTGTTACCCGACCGGTGAAAGAATTGAAAGGTTTTGAGAAAATTACTCTAAAAATGGGCGAGAGTAAGGTGGTTACATTTACAATTACTCCAGATATGCTGGCATTTCATCGTGCCGATATGAGCTATGGGACTGAACCGGGGAACTATAAACTGTTTATAGGAACAAATTCGAGAGACCTGAAAGAGACAAATTTCAGGTTGAATTAAGACTACAGAAGAAGAAAAATACCATCATTTAGGATAAGAAGTTTTCAGCAATTATATTACTTAAATCTACCTAATTTGATGAATCTTCATATTTAAATTGATTATGTTAAAATGAATTATTTTTGATTAGGATCACTTTATGTAGATTTATTTTAAACATTATTAAACAGAGAGTGTTTACATTTCCGATAACAAATTCAAATTTTCAATAATATCAATAAAATATGAAATTAGGTTTTGCACTGATTGCTTTTTCAATAATTACTTTATTAAATGGCTACGTCGTATTACGTGGTTGGCAGGCATTTTCCGTAATAGCTACAGCACGATTATACTTTCTGATTCTATCAATCATTTTGTTTTTGTGTATGATGGGTGGAATGATTTTCGGTCATTTATTGCCCCACAGTATTGCAAAAGTGATTAGTCTGAGCGGGTTTACTTATATTATCCTTGTCACCTATCTTTTTCTCAGCTTTCTGGCTGTTGACCTTATTCGGATTGCGAACTATTTTATTGGCTTCGCACCTGTTGGAATGGCTTCTTTTCGATTATGGTCCTTAATTGTCACACTTTCAGTTAGTTTTGTTGCGTTGGTTTATGGAAACTACAAATTTAAACATCCCGAAATCGTTACACTTAATCTAAGTTCTGAAAAGCCATTGCAAAATAAAATGCTGAAAATTGTAGCTGTCAGCGATATTCATTTGGGGATAACAATTGATAAAACCACGCTGCAACAATACGTTCAGCTCATTAATGAACAGCATCCCGATATTGTTTTACTTGCCGGTGATGTATCTGACCGTTCTATGATTCCAGTTATAAATCAACGTATGGATGAAGAACTTCGAAGTATAAAAGCTCCCCTGGGTGTTTTTGCTATTAACGGAAATCACGAGCATTATGCCGAAACATTCAATGCTACTGCCGAATATCTTAAAAGTGCAGGAATTACTGTATTACGGGATGAAGTGAGTTTAGTAGACAACAGTTTTTATGTAATTGGACGTGATGATCGAAGTAACTTAAACCGAAAAGGGTTAAATAATATAGTTAAAGGATTGGATACTGTAAAACCCCGGATTTTGCTTGATCATCAGCCGTATAATCTTCACGAAGCTGAAGAAAATGATGTTGATTTGCAAATTTCAGGACACACACACAACGGACAGTTTTTCCCGGGTCAGTATTTCGTGAAACGAATGTACGAATTGGGTTATGGCTATTTGAAAAAAGGTAAAACACATTACTATGTCTCTTCAGGACTTGGACTTTGGGGACCGCAATACCGTATTGGTACGCAATCGGAAATTGTGGTGATAAATCTTAAATATTGAAATCAATTTGCCAATATGCAAAAAATAAATAATGTGCCAATGAAAGCCTCATTCTTACTTTCATTGGCACATTAGCATATTATTTTATTAGCACATTATCCTCTTTTCAGTTTAAAAAACTCTGTCACCAACTTACTGCATTCTTCTTCCAACACTCCCCAAACTACTTCGGTTTTGGGGTGAAGCGCAGCTGGTGCAAATCGTCTGAAACCGCGTTTTACATCTTCTGCACCATACACAATACGACTTATTTGTGACCAACCCAATGCTCCGGCACACATCACACAAGGTTCTAAGGTGACATAAAGTGTGCAATCGGTCAGGTATTTTCCTCCCAAAAACTGAGCGGCAGCTGTTATTGCCTGCATTTCGGCATGAGCAGTAACATCGGTAAGTGTTTCGGTAAGATTGTGACCACGCGCAATAATCCGTCCCTGACAAACCACCACAGCACCAATAGGAACTTCATCACGCTCACCTGCTCGTTGTGCTTCAACAAGAGCTTGTTTCATAAAAAAAAGGTCAGGATTGACTTCTTTCGAGTCATCTTCGGAATAATAGGGAATTGACATAGATTAGAATTTTTCCATTAAAAAAAGATATTCATGATATTTAGCATCACTATTAATCCATTCATTCGTCCAGCGCATATTTCCCATCACATTTTTTTTGTAATCAATTTCAATTGCCCGAAGCAATTTTCCTGATTCAGAAATTATATCATTTAATTCGGCCTTAGTGGCTCTTCCTCCGGAGCTATAGGATAATAAAATATAATGTGATTTTGTTTCTCTAATTAGTTTTCCTAATCCTTTCATTGCCAGAAAATGTCCATCGCTATCCTTTCTAAATTCCTCAAAAACAGAACTGCTATTTTTGTCTCTTGAATCTTCACGGCGATTAGCTTTACCAAAAATCTCTGGTTTGTCGTTTTGAATTATGGTTGTCCAAATATGGTAATATGAATTATAACGAACCCGACTTGGAGGCATTTTTTCGTTGTTAGAACCATATGGTGGATCATAATAAACGAAATCAAATTCATTTTTGGAAATCGTATCAAAAATATCTCCTTTTATAACGTGATTTTCACTAGTGATAGGAAATCGTTTTGGCAATTTTAAGTTTAAATCTTTATGTGATCTTGGAGACCAGTCTGATAAATACGCTACGTAATGACCTAGAGTACTATCAACTGAATCTAAAGCATAAATTAAACTCGTCAACAATACACATTTATCTTCCCAGGGCAGCGCCAGAATCTCAATTTCCTCCCGAATAGCATCGAGTTTTCTGGTATTTTTAGCTTGAAATGGTCGTTTAATATCGGCAATTTCACCACCATAATTTTCTGTAAACCAACCGGAATAAGCTTTCATACCATTCAAATGGTCCAAAATATCCTTGTAATATTGGTCCGGTTTTGTCGATTTAAGATAACAGGTTGCAAATACTTCTGACCAAACCGAGATGTCATTCGCTGTAGTATCATATCCCAATTTGGCGAAAGCCTGAGAAACACGGGTTGAACCACTAAAGCCGTCTAAAACTGTCTTTACATCGTCCAATTCCGAAAGAATCTGACTGATGTAGGGTATGATTTTTAATTTCGAACCAGCATATTTTATTCCCTGAGTGCTAATTTTATCAAAATGCATTCAAATTGTAAATCGTAAATGAATAATTCGTAAATTCTTTATACATCCTCTTCCACCACTAAATTATCTATAATAAAGTTTTGGCGTTCAGGCGTATTTTTACCCATATAGAACGAAAGTAAATCCACAACTGCATCTTCTTTCTTTAATGAAACCTGATCCAGTCGCATGTCTTTCCCGATAAAGTGTTTGAATTCGTCAGGCGATATTTCACCCAGTCCTTTAAATCGGGTAATTTCAGGATTTGCTCCTACTTTTACCATGGCCGACAAACGTTCTTCTTCCGAGTAACAATAAAAAGTTTCTTTTTTGCTTCGCACCCTAAAAAGTGGCGTTTGTAGAATATGAACATGCCCTTTTTTTATCAAATCTGGGAAAAATTGCAGAAAAAAGGTGATGAGTAATAGCCGGATATGCATTCCGTCCACGTCGGCATCGGTGGCAACGATTACTTTGTTATAACGCAAATTATCTATTCCATCTTCAATATTCAATGCTGCCTGAAGCAAATTGAATTCCTCATTTTCATACACTATTTTTTTTGTCAAACCGTAGCTGTTCAGCGGTTTACCCTTTAAACTAAATACAGCTTGTGTATTTACATCCCGGCTTTTTGTAATCGAACCACTTGCCGAATCACCCTCAGTAATAAAAATACAGGAATTCTCGATTGCAAGATTTTTTGCCTCGTCTTTCGTAAGTGTATCGTTGAAATGACACCGACAATCCCTAAGTTTTTTGTTGTGTAGGTTTACTTTTTTTGCACGTTCACGTGCCAGTTTTGTAACTCCGGCAATGGCTTTACGTTCTTTTTCAGAGTCCTGAATTTTCTGGAGTAATATATTGGCAGTTTCACTGTTACGATGAAGATAATTATCCAGTTCTTTTTTTAGAAAATCTGAAATGAATTTATTTACAGAGATACCATCTTTAGCCATATCACGTGAACCAAGTTTGGTTTTGGTTTGTGATTCAAAAATTGGTTCTTCCACGCTGATAGCAACTGCAGCAATTATTCCATTGCGGATATCTGCCAATTCCTGATTTTTGGAATAGAACTCTTTGATGGTACGTGCCACTGCTTCACGGAAAGCACTTTGATGAGTACCTCCTTGTGTGGTATGCTGACCATTGACAAAAGAATAATACTCTTCTCCGTACTGATCGCTATGCGTAAATGCAATTTCAATATCTTCGCCTTTCAGGTGGATAATCGGATAAAGAGCCTGAGCAGTAATATTTTCATTCAACAAATCGGTTAATCCATTCTTCGACAGGATTTTTTTTCCGTTGAAGTTTATTGTCAAACCCGTATTTAAATAGGCATAGTTCCGCAACATGGTTTCGATATACTCGTCTTTGTAAACATAGTTTTCAAATAAAGTATCATCCGGTTCGAAATAGATATAGGTACCACGCTCAGAATTGTCTGCAAATATCTCTGAATTGCCAACCAGCTTTCCCTTTTCAAATTCTGCTTTACGGCTTTGTCCTTCCCGAAAACTTTGTACCCAAAATTTACTGGAAAGTGCGTTTACTGCTTTAGTTCCCACCCCATTGAGCCCAACAGATTTTTTAAATGCTTTCGAATCGTATTTCCCGCCGGTATTCATTATTGAAACGGCTTCAATCATTTTGCCCAGCGGTATGCCCCGTCCGTAATCACGTACTTCAACCTGACCCATATTTACCCGGACATCAATATTCTTTCCAGCGCCCATGCGGTATTCGTCAATACAGTTGTCCAATACTTCTTTCAAAAGCACATATATACCATCGTCAACATGAGATCCATCGCCAAGTTTGCCAATGTACATACCCGGGCGACGACGAACGTGTTCGAGACCTTCAAGGGTGATAATATTGCTATCACCATAATCAACCTGCTGTGTAATTTCTATTTCATCCATAAAAATCTAGCCCTAACCCCTAAAGGGGAATATTTAGTTAGTTTTGAATTAAAAATATTCTTTTTTTTCTCAAAGTATAAAATTATTGCTTACGCAAAAAGCCCCCCTTTAGGGGGTTGGGGGTCAGCCTTACCTCGCTATCCAGCTTTCAGGATTTTGAAGCGTTTTTCCATACCAAACCTGAAAATATAATTCTGTTTTATTGTCGCGTTCGTCGTCAGTATAAATTTTACCAATGGCTTGTTTCGCAGAAACATGATCACCTTCTCGAACGAAAATTTGAGTCAGATTAGCATATACAGTTCGGTAATTCCCATGCTGAATAATAACCGCATTATTGCTTCCCGGAATGGAAAAACGTTGCGTAACTATACCTTCGAACACTGCACGGGCAGAACTACCAACCGGGGTTTGTACGTAAATTCCCTTGTTGTTGGTAGTTACGTGTTTCAAAACCGGATGTTCGTGAATTCCAAAATGGCCACTGATAAAACCATTTGAAGTTGGCCATGGTAAACGTCCCTGATTTTTTTCAAAATTGCCTGAAAGTAAGGTTTCCTCTTTAGTTAAAAGTGAAACGGACGAATTTGTGACTGATTTTGAAGCTTCAACACTGATCTTTTGCTCTTTTTTTGAACTTAATTTTGGTGTTTTCACTTCTTCGGCAGTTTGTTTTTTCTCAGTTGCATGTTCTTCAGCCAATCTTTTTTTCTCAGCCGCAGCACGTTTAGCTTCTGCCTTCCGGATTTCTTCGGCTATCAAACGTTCAATTTTATTATTGAGTTCGGCCGCTTTTTTCTGTTGAACTTTCAAGTCGTCACGAAGTTTTTTCTCTTTCTTTTGTAAATCTGTCAATAATACTTTTTCCTTTTGTTGGTCTTTTGACAGGTTTTGAGTCTCAGTTACTTTTTGTTTCACTACCTGTACTTTAGTGACTTTATGTACTTGCAGACTGTCATTTTTTTGTTCGATCTGAATTTTAACGCCTTCAATTTTGCGAACTTGTTCTTTCCGATAGTCGCTGTATTCCTGCAAATAACGAAGCCGCCGGTACGATTGGTCGAAAGATTTTGCAGATAGTACAAACATAATTTTGCTATATAAACTACGATTGATATGTGCTTCCTGAACCAAGCGGGCATAATCGGCTTTTAATGCTTTGAGATTGCCTTCCAATCTGACTTTTTCCTGATTTAATTGTCCAATTTGTTGATCGAGTTTTCCAATTTCAGTACCAATATTTTTAATCAACGTTTTTCGATCATTGATATTTTTTGAAATAATACTGAGTTTATTCAACGAACTTTTCTGTGATTTTTTGGTTTCAGTAAGCATTTTACTTGTTATTTCAAGCCTTTGAAGTGCTTGTTTGCGCTGTATTTCCAACTCTTTCACTGATTGTGCTGTCAGGCTACAAATAGCCAATATCAAAGAAACTGCCAGTATCAGGAATCGGTTCAATCTTTGTTTTATCATCGTGTTATTTTTTAAACAATTGGTCTAAATCGGCATGGGTGAAACGCTCCGAACTTGTAGGAATAAACTTAATATCTGTATTAAAAATCACTTTCAAAATAGAGAAATCGCAACTTGCTGTGGTTTTCTGACTCCTGATTTTCAAACTGATTTTCTGTGGAAAATTGAATCCATTTTCAAGCAAATAATCGGAATATGTTGTTTGTAATTGATAATTGCTTTTTCTTGTTGTTAACGTAATTTGCTGAATACTATTTTTTTGATCAATTTCAGTTTTCTGAATCATGTTTTTGGTTTCGAAATTGATAATATTGTTTCCTGTTGGCATTGATGCGATTAACGTGCAGCTATCGCTGGAAATATTTTTATGCTCTACACAGAAAAAACGTGCAGTAAGAAGCGATTGCAAGCCTTGAAAATCAACAGACACTCCAAAACGGTTACGAAAATACGAATAATTGGTGGCATAATAACGCATATTCATTTTATCAAAGACCTTAATACTGTCGGTTGTAAATTCAGCTTTGAACATTTCAATTCCTAAAAATGGTTGAATTGAAAGAAATAGAGCCGAATCATTTTTTATTTTACAGGTAGCTGAAACATTCAATTTGCGCTCACCAAGTTGCAGCTCCAATGCCATTTTGCTAACGCTAGCCGTTTTGAACTGTGGTTGATTATTTTGAATCTGTTCGATAACCTGAACAACCGGATTTGGTATTTTGTCAACCACAGGTTTCGAAATATTTTTCACAGTTTTACAACCCGAAAAAATAATTGCTAAAACTACAATTGCAAAAGAATATATTTTAAACATAAACTGCAAACTGCAAACTGCTGACTGCCGACTGCTGACTACTAATTCTTTCATCTCTTCCAGCCTTTATTTTCGATTTTCTTTTTCAAATCGTCAGTTTTATTTCCAGTATCAAACGATTTTTGCCACATTTTCAATGCTTTATCGTCATTTTTTGTCATCCACAGAATGTCGCCATAATGTTCTAAAATCACGCTCGATTCTTCTTCTTTTTTCATGTTGTCTATCGCCCGTTCGATATAATATTTGGCTAATGAAAAATTGGCTTGTTGATACAAAATCCAGGCATAGGTATCCAAATAGGTGCTATTCTTCGGCTCTAGTTCCACTGTTTTTGCACTCATTCGTTCTGCTTTTTTTAAATCATTTTTACCAAGTGAAAGATAATAGGCGTAATTATTCATTACCATTATGTTTTTTGGATTTGAGGCTAAAGACTTCTCATAATTAGCAAAGGCTGAATCTTTTTTACTTACTTTAAAATAAGTATCTGCAATTTGAGCATAAAAATCACTTTTTAAATCCAATTGATCAGCAGCAATTAACGGTAGCCCGGTTTTATATGAAATAAGCGCCTCGGGATATTTTTCAAGTTGAAACTCAGCAATGCCCCGGTAAAAATACCATGCCGGCAATTTTGGTAAATTCTCAATAGCACGTTCGGTTACAATAACAGTTTGCCTAAAATTCTTTTCGCCCATGTAAATCTGGATTAACCGCATCCAGGTTTGATCATTTTTTGAATTGATATTAAGCATCGATTCCAATTCCGAAATGGCTTCAGCATTACGTTTCTGAACCTGTAAGAAAACGGCATAATAGCCATGTACCTGCTCTTCCATTGGATATCGGTCTACAAGCAGCTTGAACAAACTTTCCGTTTCGCTCAGTTTCGTTGAGTCACGAACCAGTTTTTCAACATATTGCCCCAGAATCTGCACTTTAGTCTCAGCATCCAACTGTTCGTTTTTCAACGCACTTACGATGGATTGCATTGCTTTTTCCGGTTGATTTTCAGCTTTGTAGTAATTCGAAAGAGAAACATAAACAATGGCATTTTGTGGGTCATCCTTCATAACCTGCTGATAAATTTCAAATGCTTTTTGTGGCATTTTCTGACCTAAGTATATATCACCTCGAAAAACCTTATAACGCGATTCAGCAGGATATTTGTTGACTAATTTGTCAATTTCTGCAATTCCTTTTTTTTGATTGTTTAGTTGCAGATACAATTGAAATTTTTCGAGCGAGAGTGCCTGATTAATCCCCGCCAGACTTTCAAGTCGCTCATAAGCCGCAATTGCCTTATCATATTGCTTAACTTCCTTGTAAAAATTAGCAAGCATAGTATATACTTCTTCCTTGTTTGGATACAATTTTTGAAGATTTACTGTTATTTCGATTGAACGTTTCCAGTTTTTAAATTCTGCATACATACTGATTAACTGCAGATTATACCACCAGTTCGAAGGGTCAGTTTTGATTGCCTTTTCCATAAATGCGATGGCATTAGCATTAAATCCAATTGCAGCGTAAAGTAATCCAAGCTCCGATTGCACACCTGAATCCACCGAATCAAGTGCCGAACAAAGCAGAAATGTTTCTATTGCCTGATCGTATTGTCTGTTTTCCTTTTGCTTTAATCCTTCGTATACATAATAATCAAATCGGCGTTGTTCCGATTCAGATAAATGAATGATTTTCGGACTCTTATCAACCGGTCTTTTGGTTGCAGCGTTCGAAAAAAGAGGAAATACTAGAACTAAAAACAGAAATTGAATTATATACATAAATTTGATAGTCAGAATAATCAAGCCAGAAATCTGTACACTGTTAACTGATTAATGTTTCCCGGTGTGGCCAAACCCACCTGCGCCACGGTCTGTTTCGTTAAGTTCATCCACTTCAATCCATTTAGCCTGACTATGTTTTGCAATAATCATTTGGCAAATACGTTCTCCATCAGTTATTACAAAATCTTCTGATGAAAGGTTAACCAATATAATGCAAATTTCCCCCCGGTAATCCGCATCAATCGTACCAGGCGAATTCAGCACAGTTATCCCTTTTTTTATTGCTAACCCGCTACGTGGACGAATTTGTGCTTCATAACCTTCGGGTAATTCTATGAACAGACCTGTTGGAATCAATTTTCGTTCCAATGATTTCAGAATAATTGGTTCGGCAATATTTGCACGTAAATCCATCCCTGCCGACAGGGGGGTAGCATATTCGGGAAGTGAATGGTTGGAATGATTTACAATCTTGATATTCATTTATTTAGAGTTGTATTAAACGTAAATTAAGCTAGCAATTTAAGCCTTTAGTATGAATTATGAATATGAATTGTTAATTACATTGGGGCTTAGCTACAAAAATACGATTTTTATTGTTTATCCCGTCCAGTAAAAGCTTAAAAATTTGATTTTTTCAAATTCATTTTTTGTATTTAAAGTAATTTGTAGAATTCCTGTGTGAATACCTGCAATGTTGGATCGATTATTTTTATTCTCAGCAAATTTTTTTTATTATTTTGTCATGCTTTATAGTCAATCAGTTAACGTTTAAATTAGATATTTGGGAAACATATGCTAACGAAATGAAGTTGAAAAAAATGAAGGAAGGATTGTTCGGTAGGATATCTAGTTTCGGAAATACATACTAAGACCTTTTCAGTTTTTTTATACCATACGCATAAAACCTCAAAGATGAAAGAAATAGAGGCGTTCCCATTACAATATAGAAAACAGAAAGATATCCAATGGGTATTAGTCCTGATATCCGTACGAAAACGCCAACACTTATCATTACGGACATCAGAAAATAACTGCGCCAGTTGAAAAATGAAAAAATACAGGGACGTTCAATGGGATTATTCTGAATTCGAATTATATGTTTCAAAGAAATACGTGAAAACATGAAAATGTAAAATATTACCCCAAAAACGATACTGATTCCTTCTTCCAGCAAAATGCCCTTGGAATTGAATTTCAGCACAGAGAAACCCCTAAAAAGAAGCATACCACCAGCAAAAGTCCATACCAATGCAGCTACAAAAAGCAAATACTGTTTCGGTACAGAGGGTTTTAAATTATTTAATATAGAATTGAGTCGGTTCATTGAATTTCTTTGAGCTGTAAAATTACGACATTTATTTTGAAGAAATAGCTTAAATTTCTAGAACTTTTGCCTGTATTTTGGCTAATAAACTACAATATTGAACTTACAGATTGAGCTTGTGTGATGAACATAAATTTATTGCATGAGCAACTGAATAATCGAATTCAATGATCGACCAATATCTATTCTACGTAACATAATTGGTAGTTTTGATTTGTCCAAATCAGTATAATATTTATTATTTGAATAAAATCACATTGAAGTTTTAAACATTTCATTACTTTTGCATTTCAAACTTGTTTTTATTATATTTAAACATCTAATTTATGTCAAATACCCGAAAAATGCTAATTGAAGTTGCTCGTCAGCTTTTTGCAAAAAATGGCAAAAAAGATGTGACAATGAATGATATTGCCGAAGCCTCTAAAAAAGGCCGTCGAACATTATATACCTACTTCAACAACAAAGAGGAAATATACAAAGCGGTAATTGACAAAGAGTTGGGTACTATTATCGATCGATTAGCTATTGTATCTGCTCTAAAAACTGAACCCGATATAAAACTTACCAATCATATCCTGACTCATTTAGATGCTGTTAAAGATGTAGTAAACTGCAATGGTTCACTTCGAGCCGATTTCTTTCACGATATTTACGAAGTGGAGCGTAAACGCAGAAAGATTGACGTTAATGAAATTGCATTGATTCGTTCCATCATTGTTGAAGGAATTGAGAAAAATATCTTCAAACGTATGGACCCTGATTTAGCTTCCACCATTATTTTTTATGCAATTAAGGGACTCGAAGTACCATACATCCGTCAGAATATCAATTCTGAATTTGAAAAAAATAAAAATACGATTGTCGAGTTTGTATTTCAGGGAATTAAAAAGAAATGACGTCCAAAATTATAATCTATTGATTTCCAAATAGAAATAATCTTATACTCATTGACTAACAACACTTTTTTTTAATGAATAATAATAATGAAATGAAAAAGTGAAGAATCGTTGGTAGTTTATAGGCGGTAGTCTAAAGCACAAAAAAAGAGTAATTCGATTGATATTACTCTTTTTTTGTGCCATTAGATTGATTATAAATGACTTGCTTTAACCTGCAATTGCATTCACATTTTCCCGTTTCAAGCAGACCACCGCGTTTAAGTAAATCATATTCAATTTTAAAATTGTCCGTGAAAATACCGGATTCCATATTTTCTTCAATTTGGGATTGAGTCCACCACTTTGCTTGTTCAATAAACAGATCAGTAGCTTTATATTCAGACTGCATGCAACTTACAAACAAAAATGCATGTTGAATTTCATTTTTGCATTCAACCGAATAGGTTGAAAGATGCATATATTTAAAATTATCTATATCAAGTTTATACTTAACAGTCCTGTCAACACACTGTTCAATCGTTTCTTCCATTACAACATGATTAGAAATAGTGCTGTCCCATACTTCTGATGATGGATTATTTTCATCCTGTTTCTTAGTCAACAGTATCATTCCTTTATCTACAAAAAGTATACGAATTACTGGATGCTGATATTTTTTTTCATCATTCAAGCTGGTGTGAAGTTGTATACTGCCAACGATTTTGCCCTGGTTATTGACAATGGGCAACCATTCTTCCCTGATTAATTTTGACCGGATAATTTGTACTCTGAGGATTTCATATACAGAAAGGAAAAACAAAACAGCAACACTCAATGATTGCAATAATTCTTGATAAGTATCTACGTTTTGGCCTACAATCTGTACTATCAGAAACCCGGTAATATATATAAATAAGACTAATGCGAACGACCAAATTACCCGGTATAATTCTTCAAAATTGTTTGTCATTGGAATCAGGTTAGACATCACCCTGGATACCAGTCTCTGAATCCGTTTTCGAAACAATATGAAAACAATAAAAAATGATAGAACAACAGTTTCACATACAATTTGGTGGCTAATAAAAGAAACTGGCAAGAAGGTTTCTACAGCAACTATGAGACTTGCTAACACAAAAATTAGAGTACCGATAAGATGCCAGGTAAAAATACCATTGAAGACAAAATATATATATATCAGCAATACCAAGGCGAATGGAAAGGAAACCTCCCAGGCAAGAAGTATTCCATAATAATCGTCCAGCACTACAAATAGGAGCAGTGGCAGAAAGTGGAGTATGGGATTAAAGAAAGATTCCTTTATGTGTTTCCGGAGTTTATCCATGTCGTAAAACTATAATCATCGAAATACTAACAAAATTCAATGATTATAGTTTGATTTATGACTGAATAAATATAATTTTGTCTAAAAAGACATCATTCGGCTAACATATTTGCCGATAATATCAAATTCAAGATTCACGACAGTGCCAGCTTTAATCTCTTGAAAATTAGTATGTTCGTAGGTGTAAGGAATAATAGCCACCTGAAAGCTGTTATCTGTTGGGTTGCAAACTGTCAGACTAACGCCATTTACAGTAACTGAGCCTTTATCCACTGTCATATAGCCACGCTTTGTCATTTCCTTATCGAATGGATATTCAAACCTAAAATACCAGCTTCCATCTGCCTCTTTAACTTCAGTACACAGTGCTGTCTGATCCACATGTCCCTGAACAATATGTCCATCCAAGCGGCCATTCATCTTCATACTCCGTTCGAGATTCACTTTGCTTCCAACTACCAACAGTCCTAAATTAGTACGATCAAGTGTTTCTTTAATAGCTGTTACCGTGTAGGTATCTGCTGTTTTTGAAACCACAGTGAGGCAAACTCCATTATGTGCCACACTTTGGTCTATTTTCAACTCATTCGTAAAACTACAGGACATGCTAAGGTGTAAATTCTCCTGATCCTTCTGTAATGCAACCACTTGAGCTGCTTCTTCAATTATTCCTGAAAACATATCTTTTAATTTACAATTTAATTATTTACAATTTCAGTTTCAATAATTCATTTTTCGATTCACAGCATTGGCTTTCAAATTGTAAATCGTAAATGAATAAATTGTCAATTCCTTGTGACACTTTTCACTCCTTTCACCAACCTCAATTTTTTAACAATGCCTTCCAGCTCATTTGTATCGTTTACCATAATGGTCAGATTTCCCTGAAACAGACCGGCATTAGAGTCAATTGAAATAGAACGTAGCGATATGTTTTTTTCCTTTGAGATGAGCGAAGTAATATTTGTCACAATCCCTATATCGTCGTGTCCAACTATGCGTAAGGTGATTGGATATTGCGAACCAACTGATTTGCCTGACCAACGAGCTTTCACAATGCGATAGCCAAAGCGAGCAATCATTTGTGGAGCATTGGAACAATCAGTTTTGTGTATTTTGATTCCACCAACAACCGAAACGAACCCAAAGACATCATCCCCAAAAATTGGATTACAACATTTGGCGAGTTTGAAATCAACACCTTTTAAGTCTTCTCCAATAACCAGTGCATCAGATTTGCCCACGGAATCGGCCTGTTGTAAATCCTTCGAAAAGGAGTCAGCGCGGCGTATATCAGTTTGCTCAATAACAGTTGGTTTGTCCAGATCGACGTATAAGTCGCGAACCACGTGCATATCAAGCTTTTCATGAGCAATTTCCTGGTAGAAGTCGCTCACAGTCTTATATCCCTTTTTCTTAGCCAAACGGGAAATTTTACCATCGTCCAGGTCTATTTTCCAGTTTTTGAACCGACGAATAATCGTTTCCCGACCAATTTCGGCATCTTTGAATTCGACTTCTTTCAGTGCCTGACGAATCTTTGTTTTGGCTCTTGAAGTCGTCACCACATTCAGCCACGCCGGATTTGGCTTTTGGGTGGGTGATGTGAGCACTTCCACCTGATCTCCATTGTTCAGCACATATTTTATTGGCATATTTTTGCCATTCACCTTTGCTCCAACACACTTGCTGCCTAGCCCTGAGTGAATGGAAAATGCAAAATCAAGTGCAGTAGCTCCTTTTGGTAATTTGTGCAAATCACCGTTAGGTGTGAATACAAATACTTCTTTATCGTATAAATTCAGTTTGAATTCATCCATGAAGTCTACTGCATTCAATTCGGGATTTTCAAGAATCTCACGAATACTTTTCAACCATTCGTCCATCCCCGATTCACTTTTAATACCTTTATATTTCCAGTGAGCTGCCAGTCCTTTTTCAGCTACTTCGTCCATACGGACGCTACGAATTTGTACTTCCACCCATTTGCCTTCAGGTCCTAACACTGTGGTGTGCAGACTTTCATATCCGTTCGTTTTCGGAATGGAAAGCCAGTCACGCAGGCGTTTTGGATTCGGTTGATACATATCGGC
This sequence comes from uncultured Bacteroidales bacterium, assembly GCA_903901975.1. Taxonomy (GTDB): domain Bacteria; phylum Bacteroidota; class Bacteroidia; order Bacteroidales; family Paludibacteraceae; genus Paludibacter. Next base: position 2,582 of record CAIUTB010000143.1, on the reverse strand, counting down.
AACGATAGAATATGCCTGCCAGCAAGCTGCTTTTTCTTTTTCGAGTGGCACATCAAAAATAATCCGAATAGCAAAAAGGTCATATATATTTTCGAACGCTGTGTTTTGTTTTTTTATTTTTGAATAAATAGAATTTATCGATTTTGTTCTACCTTTAATTGAAAATTCGCAACCTATGTCTTTCAATTTTTCCTTTAATGGTGTTATGAAATCGGAGATAAACTGATCACGTGAACGCTTGGTGTCATTAAGTTTATGAGCAATTTCACGGTAGATTTCTCGGTTGGTATGCTTTAGTGACAAATCTTCAAGTTCCGTTTTTACCACATACAAACCCATTCGATGTGCCAAAGGTGCATACAAAAATGATGCTTCACGGGCTATATTCTGACGCTTATCTTCGGGATAAACATCCAGCTTTCGCATAATTTGCAAATGCTCAGCAATTATAATCAGGATCACTCGAACATCCTCTGCAAAAGTCAGGAATAGTTTTCTAAAATTCTCGGTTTCCAGTGAAGCATTGCGGGCATAAAGTTCTTCCACCCGCATCATCCCGTTTATGATGGAAGAAACCTGCGTGTTGAATTTTTTTTCAATTTCAGCAACAGTAAGAGCTTTTTTTTCTACTAGTTCGTGAAATAGCACACTAAGAACAGCCGCTTTACCCAAACCGATTTCATTCAGGACAATTTCACTAATTTCGATTTTATCTAAAATAGTATGTCCCGGCAAAGTGCCTTCTAAGGGGTATTTAACAAAATACTTGGCTAATATCGCTCTGATTTCCTTCCGCTCACCATAGTTGAAGAGCGTTGGATATAAATGAATCAGTTTATTATATTGTGTTCGAAATGAAATGCTCATTTTAAGTGTAAACAATCTAAAATTCTTGGTTTCCGATATTTTTTTCTGAATCAAAGTACAAAGATACGACACAAATTCAAGAACTTTTAAGCTGAACCCGAAAATATAAGAAAAAAGAATCCAAATAGGGCAGTATTGAATTTTCTTTTCTAAATTTGCAAAACTTAAGCAAAACATGGAAAAAAGTACGGCAAATTCTTACGAGCTATCCATTCGAATTGATTCGGATGGATTTTCTTTGTCCGTTTTCGATCAATCTAATTCATTACTCTCAACGAAAAGAATAGTTGAAACGCTGCATACATTGTCCTTGCCAGAATTAATGACCTTAATTAATTCGGAGACACAGCTCAATTTCAATAAAGCCAGAATCATTTTTGAATCTGAATCCTACGTTATTATTCCACTCGCATTATTCAAGGTTGAAGAGGCTGCTGATTTCTTATTACTGGAACATAAGCCAAATCAAACAGATAGTATACTTTTCAATAAAATTCCAGAATTAGGTATCGTAAATATTTTTTCTGTGCCGGGAATTGTGCATGAAGCGATGAGCCAATTGTTTCCAAATACAGCTATTGAGCAACATATCAGTTATTTTATTACTGAGAATATTAAATCAAAGACTGAACACTCTGTTTATTGCTGGACACGAAATAAAAGGCTCGATATTATGGTATTTAAAGAAGCTAAATTGCAACTAATCAATAGTTTCACGTATCAAACCTCAGAGGATTTCGCTTATTTTGTTTTGAATGTATATGATAAACTGGAACTTGATATGCATAAATGTCCGCTAATCTTATTGAATGCCCGAGAAAAACCCGAATTGAGAGAAATTTTGGAGAAATATCTGAAAGTGAATAATAAATAGTAAAAATTTCAACATATCAATATAAAGCATGCGAATCATCAGCGGAAAATACAAAGGTCGACGGATATCAGCACCAGCCAATATAACAGCACGCCCAACAACCGATTTTGCGAAAGAAGGGCTGTTTAATCTGCTGAATAACCGCATTGATTTCGAAGATATTGATGTGCTCGATTTGTTTGCCGGAACTGGCGGTATCAGCATTGAATTTGTGTCGCGCGATTGCAAAACTGTAATAAGCATTGAGCAAAATGACCGACATTGCAACTTTATACGTAAAGTATGTAACGAATTGAAAATTAGCAATCTGACCTTAATGAAAACAGACGCATTTAAGTTCATAGATTCTTGTCGTACTCAATTCGATATGATTTTTGCTGATCCACCCTACGAACTGGATCAAATTTCCACTATTCCCGATTTAATTTTCAAGCATAAATTACTTAAAGTTGATGGACTTTTCGTACTCGAACATTCATCCAAATCCACTTTCCAGCATCATCCAAATTTTGTGGACCATCGGCATTATGGCAATGTGAATTTCAGCTTTTTCGAAAACAACTGACAATAATTCCTCTTCAGTATCGCATATTCTGCCTATTTAGCCAACTACAAGAGTTAAACTTTCTTAAAGTGCAAAGATTTAACTCTACAAAAACCTCTCAAATGTCTTAAACACTGATTTTTCGACAAGAATTAGTTTATTGGTATAGGCGCTTAGACCGCCCTAGTTAATGTATTGATTATAACCGTATAGGTTCTTTTAAAACCATCTTTCTTATGAGTAAATCGAAGATTGTCTCCATATTTGAGCGTCTATTGTACCTAAAGTGGTACTCAT
>CAIUTB010000142.1 GCA_903901975.1 uncultured Bacteroidales bacterium | reverse complement strand
GTAAAAGCCGATCAATCCGATTTAAATACAACCAATGAAACCGTTTCCGAAATCGAAACCGACCTGGGTGAAATAACAGAAAACATACTTACCAATTACGCCACCAAAAACGAACTATCAGCAGCAGTTGAAGGTACTAACGGCTGGTGTGGTGTTCGCTGGAATCCAAAATTATCATCTACCAGCATGACGAGGGTAGGCGATGAAAACTGGGAGCAATTATTCGAAGATTGCAAGGTAGTTTCGCTTAACGATGATGGCACTGAAGGTGCGACATTGGCCACGTATGCCGATCCTACTATTACAGGTGCAACGGATGAGGGCGTGGGACAAATAATGGTACGCATACCACGCAAATATTACCGCGAAATTTTTAATTCCGATGGCGAACTGTGTGGGCTTGATATGAGTAATTTGCCACTTGGCGGCTTCCGCTTGCACGAAAAATTTGCTTGGGGAAATGGACGGAGTGAAATATATGTAGGTGCCTTCGAAGCAAGCCTTGACACAGCCAAACTGCAAAGCTCAACCGGATTTAGTTTATTGACTTCCGTTAATATGCGACAATTCAACAATTACGCAGTGGCGCGCGGTACTGGATGGCATGGTTACGATTACTTTACTAATCAGCTATTGCAGACGATGTTTTATATCTATTATGCAAACTTAAATTCTCAATTAGTTTTACCGGCTTATTCTGAACACGCTTGGATGGATGGCCATGAAAAACGAGAAACAGGCCGCACGGTAGGCTTAACCACTATGAACGGCTATGTAAACGCTCAAGAGGGAGCAGATGACGATATTGCTACAGGCTGGAATGGCGAAAGCCGCGTAATTGCCAACCGCTTTATGTGGGTTGAAAATTTATACGGCCATGTTTGGAAATTCTTAGATGGTTGTAGTTTCGATGGACGAATTGGTAAGAAAAATACAGCTTTCTTAACTGCCAATCCACTATTATTTAGTTCGGTTGAGGCTGACATAATTAGCAAATATACCGATATGAACATTGATCTACCTGCTTCGCCTGATTCTGGCTGGCAAGGTTCGCTTGGTGTGGCATTGCTTCCAAAATCTTTTGCTGGTGATAGCTCAACCAATGTAACGGATTATTTATGGAGCTATTTGGATAATGAAACGTTGAATTATATGCGCGTTGTGTTTGCGGGCGGCCGTCTGGATATTGGCGCGAGCGGCGGGGTCGCGGCTCGGTATGCGTATTACGCTCTTGCCCTTGCGAGTGCGAAGATCGGTTCGCGCCTCTGCTACGAAAAAAATTAACAAAATACAGGTTTGTTGGTTGATGGGTTGTGATTGCAGGCGGCAATCTGAATAATGGCGCGAACGACGGAGTCGCGGCTCGGAATGCGAATAACGATCTTGGCAATGCGAATACGAATATCAGTTCACACCTAAGCTATTTTTTTGAAAGACTGAAACCAACAACCTTGCCGCTTGGCAAAAAATTAAAAATAATGCAACTGTGCTGGTAGGTACGCCGAACGCTCAAGTTTAATAGCAGAATGAAACGAAACGGAAATCTTTTTGAAGCCGTATATTCAGCCGAAAATGTAAGAGCCGCTATGTTGGCCGCCATGAAAGGTAAAGGGCATTACGGCGAAGTACAACGAATTAAAAATGACCTTGAAAAATATGTAACAGAATTGAGCGAAATTCTGAAAACAAAACAGTTTAAAACAGCCGAATACGAAGTCTTTGAAAAGCAATCGGGCGATAAATTGCGGACAATTTACAAATTACCATTTTACCCGGATAGAGTTGTTCACCACTGTATTGTACAAGTACTTTTGCCAATGTGGGTAAAATTATTGATTAGAGATACTTACAGCACAATACCGGGACGTGGAATACACGACGGAGTAAGGCGAATGAAAATAGCTTTGAAAGATGTAGCCGGTACGCAATACTGCTTAAAGTTCGACATACGAAAGTATTATCCGTCAGTGGATCACGATATTTTAAAGCAGATTTTAAGGCGAAAAATAAAGGATGCTGATTTATTGGAGTTACTCGATGAAATAATTGATAGTGCCGATGGTATTCCAATTGGCAATTATGTTTCGCAATGGCTTGGTAATGTTTATTTAGCGTATTTCGATCATTTTTGCAAAGAACAATTACAGTGCCGTTATTATTTCCGCTATTGCGACGACGTGGTTATTCTTAGTGATAATAAAGAATTTTTACACGGTATTTTAGTATCAATAAACGATTATTTGGCAAACGAGCTAAATTTAGAATTAAAACAAAATTATCAGGTTTTCCCGACCAACGTTCGCGGGATTGATTTTTTAGGTTATCGGTTTTTTCATACGCATACGCTTGTACGCAAGCGGATTGTGCAACAAATGAAACGCCGGTTGAAAAATATAAAATCGATGGCGAGTTACTGGGGCTGGTTGAAACACGCAGACACATACAAACTAACAACTAAATATTTAAAATATGATAGGAAATTCAAGTAATCAACCCTTACAGGTTGAAAAATTAAACAGATCACAGTTTTTGATACGCTGGAACATTAAACCGTTTACACGTCCGGCAATGGAAGGAATGCCCGAAATGGAAGGCTTTGAGTTTGAATATAACTCAAAATACTATCCGCACGAAATCAGCAAAAAAGAAATCATGCTGGCCGTTATCCGCGAGAAATACGATGCAAACGATGAACTTGCAATAGCTATTCGTCGCACCGGAGATGAGGCTAAATTTCAGGCGCATGAAGATTATGTAAACTTTGCCCGGACAGTGGCCGATGCAATCCTTGCCGAATGAAGCGATTTTGCGACATTTCCGAAGAAGATGAACGGCTGGAGGGTGAGAAAATAAAACTGGATGACATACTTGGAACTGAAATAACAATACATGGCTTTACACTGGCAAAATCGAACTTCAGTAAAAACCAATCAGGTAACTATCTGACAGTTCAATTCTCGACCAACGAAAACGAAAAGCAGGTATTCTTTACCGGATCGGATGTGTTGATTACCCAAATGCAAAAATATAAATGCGAAATGCCTTTTTTAGCGATAATTAAAAAGATTAATAAATACTATACATTGACATAAATATGGGTACATCTCAATTTGATACAAAAACAATAATAGGGTGGATAATTATAGTTCTAATTTCCGTATTTACATCATCGGCGACAAGCAGTTTTAGCAAGGATCAAAAGGCGCAAGATGATTCGAAAATTATTGCATCGCAGCAAATTGAAATAAACGAACTTCAAAAAACAGATCAAAAGCTATTCAATTCGCTCGAAAAAATAAATAAGAGTGTGGAAGAAACGCACGACAATATTATAATTCTAATGGATCGACACGGTTTAATTCCGGTAAAAAGATAATAAGCTATGCAACTATCTAAAAATTTTTCACTGGCCGAACTTACAACCACTAACAGCGGGTTGCCGAATGTTCCGGATGCTGATTCAATTAAAAATCTGACCGAATTATGTATAAAGGTGCTTCAACCTTTGCGCGAACTGTACGGAAATTCGATACATATTACAAGCGGTTACAGGAGTTTTGAAGTAAACAAAGCCGCTAATCATGGAGCAGTGAAACCATCGCAACACATGAAGGGGCAAGCCGCCGACCTGAATAATGGCCGGGCGGAAAATATAAAAATGTACAATCTGATTAAAGATCATTTTCCTTTCGATCAGTTGATTAATGAAAGTGATTTTACCTGGATTCATGTAAGTTACAATGCAAACCAAAACCGAAAAATGCTTTTAAAACTATGAAAACAAAAATACAACAAGCAACCCCGGCCCGCTGGTCAAAACTTGCATCGGCCTGCAATGCTACCGGCACAATGATACTGGGAACTGCCTTTGCCAATCAAAGTATTGCACTTTGCATTGTGGGCATGGCGTTTAATGCAGCCGCTTTTTTTATACCATTTATAACCGGGGAATAACGAAATGAAAAAGATTCTTTTCTTACTGTTTACCGCTTACTGCTTACTGCTTACTGCTTGTAAGCCGCTGGAAGTAATCCGATATGTGCCGGTAACAAATACGCTTCAGGTGCATGATACCACCACCGTAAAAGATGTACATAATCATTACATATATCAGCGGGGCGATACTATTTACAACGAGCGAACCGATACATTTTTCAGGTATAAGGTACTTTCAACCGTAAGGCGCGATAGTATTCCGTACATGGTAAAAGTATTAGTACCAGGCAAAGCCGAAATAAAAGAAGTACCGACAAAGGGCTTTTTATGGTATTCAGGACTGTTTTTTTACATTGCATTAATAATTTTCACACTATATAAACTCAAACAAAAACTAACATTATGAACAAAGGGCTTATTAAATTAAAAGCTATCAATTCATTAGCTCACAAAATACGTGAAGCCGGTGGCAGCAGTACTTCTACCGTAAAAGTGGTAAAGTACCGGATCAAACAGAAAGATGCTATTAAACAGGCCGCCCGCGAACTGAAAAGCGGCACGACTGTAAAAGCACATACCCGGATCAGACGACACAAAAAATAAACTTATAAGTTGATTTTATGAATACTTACGACGTAGTTTACAAAACTAAATCCGGTCGCGCTATGGTTGCAAAGCGGGTTGATGCCAAAACAGCCGAAGCGGCAAAAGCGAAAGTAAAGCGCGAAATGCAAGCATCCAGCACGTTTAAAAATGTAGTAACAGCAATAAAATTATAACCTGATGCCTACCAAACTCAAAAAAATAGTTGATCGTGCTTTATCCATCCGCGAAAAAGCAGGCTTTAAAACCGAAACCATCACCCGGAAACGCTACAATATGCCGTATATTCCCGAAGCTATTAAACTGGCTGCAAAGGAACTGAAAAGCAGCACGCCGGCACCGGCAAAAAAGACAAGAGATCAGGCATTTAAAAAAGCCAAAGATGTAAAATCTGAAAATGCACTCGGTAAACTTGTAAGGATGTCAGATGGTAGGGTTGTAACCAAAAAAAAGTTTGTTGAAATTTTGGTTGCCGATGGTGCAGTTCCCGGTTTTGATATGGTAAATAAAATCAAAGACCTTTCGAGGATGCAAACATTTAGAGCAGATCAATACAAACAAGATGAGCATGATCGAAAACAAAAGGAAGCTGGAAAAGTACCGGAATATTTTCTCAAACAAAAAAACGGCGTTTATAGTACAGTAAGTAAAACAGAGTATGATTATGCGCTAACTCTTAAAAAAAATCGTGTAAGGATCGTAAATACAAAAAAGCTCTCAAAGCGAAAAGTAAAATACGACATTGAAACGCTTAAAAAAATACTCAAAAAAATAAAAACATTGCCAAACGGCTGGGCTTACAATTTAAGAAAAGGAGTTTACAGTTATACAATTAGAGTAATTAGAGATATGGTACTTGTACAAAAAACACAAGTAAGCGGAATTTATTACAGCTATAAAGAAGCAGAAGTAAGTATTAATAATGAAATAGTACAAGAGTTTATAAGTCAGTATATTAAACTAATACAATAAGATGAACAAAGGAACTACCAAAATAAAAGCGATCAGCACCCGCGCCCTGAAAATACGCGAAGATGCCGGCTTTAAAACCGAAACCATTACCCGGAAGCGGTACAATATGCCTTTTATTCCCGATGCTATTAAACAGGCAGCTAAGGAGTTGAAAAGCAGCACACCGGCACCGGCAAAAAAGCGATCAACCCGGATAGTAAAAACAGCTCGATTGAAACCCCGCAAAGTGCAAAAGTATGATTATATGATTGTTGAAACTACCTACAAAGGCGAAGTTTATAAAAATTATATAAAGTACATTGATACTACTCATGTTGCAATGTCCGGCAAACTAACACCCGGAAAAAGTACCGCCGGAATGGGCGTTTATCATATTGGCCAATTAAGGGAAGAAGAATACTACAAGCCGATGATTTATTGGATGCAGTCATACAAAAAAGCAAACGAAATCTATGTTTATAAAATTGGCTTAACACCCGATCCAAAAACAGACAAATTGCCTATTGAAAAAAGCAAAGCCAAACGAACGAGCAGAATAGTAAAAACCGGATCACTACCAAAGAAAGCAGCACCGGCACCAACTGGCGCGCCGCTGGTAATGAAACAGGAACGCGCCCGGATCACAAACAAAAAATTTATCTGGGTTAGTAGCAAAGGCAAAACGTTTAAATCGACTTTTGGTATTCCTGCCGACGAACTTTTAAAAAAATCACAATTAGACAAGTATAAATCGCTTGGTTTAATTGTTTTGTACGAAGCTATTACAAAGCGCGAATTAAAAAACACACCAGAATTTTACGGCAAATTAATTGAAGAACTTGCCAAAGAGGGTAAAAGTCTTTCCGGCAAAGCAAAAAAAATGGTAAACGTTGAGGGCTTTCAGTTTGGGCTTGTACAGCGTATGCCTGCAAAAATTAAGCCCGGAATGTTTGGTTTAAACAATATAGCCGTTTTTGATCCTTTGCGCCCTGAACGAAGCGGAGTATTTGTTGACGATGGAAAATTAATTGCCACCGATGCACACAAACTTATCATTATTAAGGATGTGGAAGATTTGACAAAAAAATACGATCAAAAAATTATTGGTATTCATAAACAAAATATGAAACAGGTAATTGATGGCCGTTACCCAAATTATAACGGCGTTATGCCAAAAATGCAAGATCAAAAAGAAGTAACCGACTGGATTGTTATTGATGATATTTTACCGACAATAAACGGAAATGCAGTTATTTATAAATCAATTGAATATGTTGGTAAGTTTATGATTTTGAACGTAAAAGGTACAAAAGTAGGTGTACACGCTGAAAATTTAATGCACTTGCTAAATGCTTTTAAATGCAACGGAGCTAAAAAAGTAAAAATTGGTGTTCGCGATGAAAGCCGTGCTATATTAATCCATGCCGATAATGGAAATACCGGGCTTGTAATGCCAATGCTCGTAAACGGAATTAATGAGAGAGATGATTTTATGGTCAAACAATTAAAATTAAACTAACTATGATTATCAAAAAACCAATTATCAAACTTTCAGCCAAAGAAACCCGGCTTGGAGTTGAAGCAAAAAAGAAAAGCGCAAAAGGGCGCGAACCATACAAATATACCTATCAAATTAAAAAGGATGGTAAATGGGCTGATGTTGGTCGTATAACTTACGGTAAATCACTAAAGAAAAACCGCCGGAAGAAAAGCAACCATAATCCGAAATGGATAAATGATTAATTAAATGGCAAAACAAATTACCACAAAACTAACGGACAGTTCCGCCGAAGTTTCCAAAGATGGCCGGGCGCAAAGGTATTGGAAAAATACGCCGTTAAAACGTTCAAACAGTTACACAACAGATAAACCAGCCGAAACGGTAGATCAGTTTGAAATTATAAAAAAATACAAGCTCAAAGGTTTTGAGTACGGAAACTGGGTAAATAATAACGACCGTAACGATTTTCTGACAGCTACAACCGAAAGTTGTGAGGACTTAGCAAAAATACTCGGCACTAAAAACATCGGTTGCGATGGCACTATTGGTATAGCATTTGGAGCCAGGGGCAGAAGTAAAGCACTTGCACACTTTGAGCCGTGGACGTTTATGATTAACCTTACAAAAGAGCGAGGTTTTGGATGTTTGGCACACGAATACGGACACGCCCTCGATTACTTTTTTGGCATGTACGTCGACCAAAACAGCAACTATACAGCCCTAAGCGGTGGCGATACTACTCGGATGTATATTGATCCGGTGGGTGGCAAATTAAGACAGTTGGCAATGCAAGTAGTGAATGATGTTTGTAAAGACAAAACAGGCAATAAAACAGCTACTTACATACGATTAGAAAAAGAGTTTAGCGGATCAGAATACTGGTTTCGGCGCAATGAAATATTTGCACGTACCTTTGAGCAATATATCCGGTATAAAAAAGATAAAAAAGGCATTAAAAACACTTTTCTATCACAAAAAAAGTACGATAATGCAGCTTATTTATTACCCGCCGATTTTACCCGCATCCTCCCGGTTATGGATTGCCTCGTTAAAGAAATGGCAGCATTTATGAATAACAAGAAAAAAAGCATCTCAATACACCGGGCAAAAAGTAAAATTGCAGCAAAGAAATAAAAAAACACCTTGTAATATAATCAAAAGTAATTATCTTTGCACATTGATTTAAAAACAAAAGCAGATGAGTATAGACGAACAAAAGCAAATTAAGACTAACTACCACAAAGAAGCGGTTAGGTATATGAGTAACGCAACCGAAACATTAAAGAAAGCCGGTAAAGAAGATCGTTTCTATTTAGATGATAAATATGTAAAAACAGCTTGTGGAATTGCCTATAATGGTATTCTTAAAGCACTGGATGGTTATTTCTTACTAAAAGAAGTAAAGCCACCAAAAGGCAGAAAATCAATTGATTACTATCGTATAAATGTTTCAAAGATAGATCGTAAACTTATGAATTATCTAAATAATGCATACGAAATACTACATATTTCAGGCTATTACGAGGGAGTAACATCTGTAAAAACAATAACTGATGGCTTTGAATTAGCTAACGTTATTATAGGTAAGATTAAACCATAAAATTACAATCAATAAATTAGAATAAACCCGGTACAACGTATAATTGTACCGGGTTTTGTTTGACGTAATACGATAAGTTATTGATATAATGCAGTTTAAAAATTGTCTGTTGCTCTACCAACTGAGCTACTAAGTCGATGTTGCTTACAAAAAAATTGTAAAGCGAGTGCAAAGTTAATCAAAAAAACATTTTTTTGTACGGATGTAACAAAAATGTTCGTTATTTTTTGTGAACCTGTGGTTTACATACTACCACAGTGATATGAAAGCACGATTGATGTCGTTCTCTGACGCAAAGAAGCCGGCATTCTTGTCGCATTTCAATTAGTACTTTTGTCATGGCCTGAACGGCATCGAAACTACTTTCTTTTTTGTTGATTTTGATATTAAAAAAATCTTTGTAGGAGATATCAACTGTTGTGCCGTACATGTGAGTGGAATGGCTAGCTGCATTTCCGTTGCGGTGGTGAAGTTTGGTTTGTTCTTCTTCGGTACGCAACAGTGATGTTATCTGGTATTTAAAATAATTTTTCTTTTTTGCTTCCATTTTCTTCTGAAAACGGTAACCGATTTCGTTCAGCATATCAATTGCTTCCGGAATCAGATAAGGTTGTGAATGGGTGATGTTTTTAAACTGATAAAAATTATTTTCAACAACCTCTAGCAGAATTGATCTACGTTTGAGTTTTTCAATATCAGCAAGTAATTCTTTATCAGTTTTAAAAGGTTTTTTTACTCCATTTTTCATCGCATGTACTAGTTGTACATCGTTTATGTCATTTAGTTTGCCAGATGGTTTTATTGGAACATTAGCAAATCGTATATGATCACAATCAGGTACATTGGGTTTAATTTTTTCAACTTTCGCTATCTGCTGGTAAATTAAGGGTAAATCTTGTTTTATTTCTTTTTTTGAAACTGGAACAGGAACTGAATTAGTATGATTATTTTTATATAAGAAAAAGATTGCTGATAGTGCAACTAAAATTATCAACACTATCCACAGCAATGGCTTTTTATATATTGGTTTCTTTTTAATTCTTCTATAATGGTATTGATGCATAAAATTTGGTTTTGTGTTGCAAAGTTAAGCTTTTGAGCCATTTATTACAACCCCTACCAGTTAAAAGTTATCAACAAACCTACTTAACATCGTCGAATACTGTCTTATTGAATATTATTTGTTTCATTATTGAAAAAATGCCAAAGCAATAATTCCACAATTCAAAACATTTGGGTAACTTTGCGGCTCTAAATCTAAAAATAAAATAAGCTGATGAAACCAACTTTATTTGTACTAGCAGCCGGAATGGGAAGTCGATATGGCGGATTAAAACAACTTGACGGGCTTGGACCGAACGGTGAAACCATTATGGATTATTCGATTTACGATGCTATCAAAGCCGGATTCGGGAAAATTGTATTTGTAATCCGTCCGAGTTTTGAGAAAGATTTTAAAGCTGTAGTAATAGATAAATTTAAAAATTTAGTCGATACTGCTGTTGTATTTCAAGAAATAACCAATGTGCCTGAAGGTTCTACCTATAATCCGGAACGCGAAAAACCATGGGGAACAAATCATGCCGTACTTATGGGTAAAGGTGTTATTAATGAACCTTTTGCAGTGATAAATGCTGACGATTTTTATGGTCAGGAATCATTTGCCATTCTGGCCGAATTCCTTCGCAAAGTTGAAGGCAAGCAAAATGAGTATTGCATGGTTGGTTATCGTGTTGGAAATACATTGTCCGAAAGTGGTGCCGTAAGTCGCGGTGTTTGCGTTGTTGATGAACATCAGTTGTTGCAAAATGTGGTTGAACGCACGCATATTGAAGAAAAGGGTGGTACTATAATTTATATCGATGAAAAAGGAGAAGAAGTTTCGTTGGCTCCAAAAACTCCTGTATCCATGAATATGTGGGGATTTACGCCTGATTATTTCGATTATTCGTTTGATTTCTTTAAAGAATTTTTAAAAGAAAATGGTCAGAAACTCAAATCTGAATTCTACATTCCGTTAGCAGTTAATAACCTAATTGTTCAAGGAAAAGTTACTTGCGAGGTGCTAGATACACCTTCCAAATGGTTTGGTGTGACTTATGCCGAAGACCGTCCACAAGTAGTTTTGAAGATTAATGAATTAGTTCGTAAGGGTATATATCCCGAAAAACTGTATAAATAATTGGTAATTTAAATAAGAATATGGCAAAAGTTTTAGTAACCGGAGGGACTGGTTTTATTGGTTCGCATACCGTTGTAGAATTGCAGAATGTTGGTTTTGAGGTTATTATAGTTGATAATTTATCCAATTCAAATATTGATGTATTGAATGGAATAGAAAAAATTACGGGAATAAGGCCTGCATTTGAAAACATAGATTGTGTGGATTATGTAAGTATGGACAGAATGTTTGACAAATACAATGATATTGATGCAATTATTCACTTTGCGGCCTTTAAAGCTGTAGGTGAATCAGTTGAAAAGCCATTGTTGTATTATCGAAACAATCTGATTTCACTCGTAAATTTGTTGCAATTAATGCCCATTCATAAAGTTAAAAACATTGTTTTTTCCTCTTCTTGTACAGTCTACGGACAACCGGATATTTTGCCTGTAACTGAAGAAGCTCCAATTAAAATTGCTCTATCGCCTTATGGTAATACCAAACAAATTGGCGAAGAAATTATTCGGGATACCATTCACTCCAATCCTTGCTATCAAAGTATTATTCTACGTTATTTTAATCCGATTGGAGCACATGCTTCAGCCGAAATTGGTGAACTGCCAAATGGAGTTCCTAATAATCTACTCCCTTTTGTAACTCAGACTGCTATTGGTTTACGCAAACAACTGCAGGTATTTGGCAACGACTACAATACGCCTGATGGTTCTTGTATTCGTGATTATATTCACGTAGTGGATTTGGCTAAAGCGCACGTTATTGCAGTTCAACGTATGCTAAACGAAAAAACCACTTCACGGGTTGAAACATTCAATCTTGGTACAGGAGTTGGATTATCAGTATTAGAGATAATTGAGAATTTTGAAAAAGTAACAGGGGTAAAAGTGCCATATCGTATTGTCGATCGTCGAGAGGGAGATATTGAAAAAGTGTGGGCTGATCCTACATATGCCAATGATGTGTTGGGGTGGAGTGCCAACGAAACTGTTGAAGAAACCCTTCGAAGTGCTTGGGCCTGGGAGCTAAATCTTGCTCAACGGGCACAAGCTGAATAACCAAATCAATATAAAAGCTAGTAATAATGAACAATTATTAATTCTCCATGTCGTGAATTTTTAATTGTTCGTTTTTTTTTATCAACAATCCACTGTAAACTAACCAATAATATGCTTTATCCATTAAAATTCGAACCCATTCTGAAAGATAAAATCTGGGGTGGAACAAAACTATCAACTTTGTTTGGAAAACATGCTGAAACTGATAAATTAGGCGAAAGTTGGGAATTATCGGGCTATGAAGGTAATGAATCTGTCGTAACAAATGGAATACTCGCTGGAAATAATCTGACTGAGTTGATTGAAATTTACATGGGCGAATTGGTTGGTGATAAGCTGTTTGATGAATATGGATTGTCTTTTCCGTTGCTCTTCAAGTTGATTGATGCCAACGAAAATCTTTCCATACAGGTACATCCGGGCGACGAAGTGGCAGCTGAACATCATAATTCGTACGGTAAAACCGAAATGTGGTATGTGGTGGATGCTGATAAGGGAGCTGAACTGATAATCGGATTCAGCAAAGATTGCACCCGCGACGAATACCTGGACGCATTGGATGCCGGCGAAGTTGAAACATTGTTGCAGAAAGTACCGGTAGCCAAAGGCGATGTGTTCTTTATTCCTGCCGGGTTGGTTCATGCTATTGGTAAAGGCGTGGTAGTTGCCGAAATTCAACAAAGCAGTGATATTACCTATCGTATATATGACTATAAACGGGTTGACGATCAGGGCAATGAACGCGAACTGCATACCGAACAGGCATTGGATGTGATAAACTTTTCGGCGGCAAAAAATCCAAAAACTGCTTATAAAATTCAACCGAATGAAATTACGTCCTTAGTTGAATGCGATTATTTCACAACCAATATGATTCACTTCGATGCGGCAGTCACCCGAAATTATGGCTCATTAGATACATTCGTAACGTATATGTGTTTGGAAGGCAACTTAATAATTGAATTTAGCGACGAGAAAACCATTGTAAAAAAGGGTGATACAGTTCTTATACCAGCTTGCATCAACGAACTTATACTTATTCCCGAAACAGAAGCAACTCTGCTGGAAGTGTACGTTTCTTAAATTGATTAAATGAAAAAGTTGACAGGATTAATGTTGATAGCTTTTCTTTCGGTTATGACTTTATCTGCACAACTGAATGAAAAGAAACTCAATTTCCGTATTGCAACCTACAATATACGGTTGGAAACTCCTGCAGATTCTGGTGCATGTGCATGGGAAAAGCGGAAATTGGATGTGGCAAGGATAATAAAAGCCTACAGTTTTGATATTTTCGGAGTTCAGGAACTTGGAAGTTCTAAACAAGAAGCCGACTTGAAAGCATTGATACCGGAGTTCAGCTATGTTGGTAAAGGTCGAGATAGTGAGGATGGCACAAAAGGTGAACAAATTGGTGTTTTTTACAGAACTAATCGTTTTCTAGCAAAAGAGAAAGGTTCTTTCTTTTTGTCACAAACACCAGATGTGATGAGTAAAGGCTGGGATGCAGATTTTCGCCGAATGTGTGTCTGGACGAAGTTGTACGATAAGAATTTACACAAAGAGTTCTTTGTCTTTTGCTCTCATTTTGACCATATTGGAAAAATAGCCAGAATAGAAAGTGCGAAATTGATTATCAATCGAATAAAAACTATTGCGGGAAAATATCCGGTACTTTTTGTAGGTGATTTGAATTCGTCTCCGCAAGATTCAGCCATGTATCAGGCATTGACTGATTATATGATAGATTCAGTTGTTTCTGCAACTAAAAAAACAATTCCTACTGATGGAACATTCAACGGATACGATATGAAAACAGTCAATTTTCCTTCAAAACAGAAAATTGATTATATTTTTTACCGTAGAATGAAGGTGTTAGATTACAGGGTTCTAAATGACCGCTTTAATGATTTTTCTTATCCTTCCGATCATTTTCCCGTGATGTGTGAAGTCAGCTTTTAATCAGTGTAATTCAGACTTATAAATAAACGACGGGGTGACTTCTTAAGTTAACCCCGTCGTTATTATATTGATATTTGAACATGTTTCAGGAGTTTCTAAATCGCTGAAAAACAATGATATTTTCAAAACCTTCCGGACTTTTTATCCAGTTTTTCAGAATGCCATTGGTTTGATAGTTCTCTTTTTCAAACATTAGTCGGCTGGCAGTATTTTTTTCGGAAATATGGCAATAAAGCTGATTGAGTTGTAGGAAAGTAAAAACATATTCTTCCACCAAATGAAGTGCTGCTTTGGCATAGCCGTTTCCCTGAAAAGCTGCATCGACATACAGTCCCAGTGCTACGCGACTGTTGTGAATATCAAAATCGAATAAATCAACAGTGCCAACTGTTTCACCGGTTTTGTTATTCACCATCATAAGCCTTAGTTGATGGGTTTCATAAATATCTTTTTCGGAATCAATGATATATTGCTTGAGAACAAAGCGGGAGTAAGGGTTACGCGTATTACCAACAGCCCATAATTGAGGATTATTTTCCCATGTATATAACCGGTCCAGATCTTCCGGTTCCAATGCACGAAGCTTAATTAAGTCGTTTTCAAGCAACACCTTGTAAAATATAATTTAGTTATCCAAAAATAGATTTAAAAAAACCTTTCTTTGGTAATTGGTATTCCTGATCAATTTCATTGGAGATGGGTTGCAGGTATTTTCCGTTTCGAATCATACGGTAAATTACGCCCCAATCAGGCAACCCGCCCAAATTCCGGTCGTCGATAAATAAATCGGCTTTCAGTTTACGTGGTTCAGGATGCTCATCTGATTCTTCAGGATAATTTTTGTTAACGGCATAAAATTCTAAGCCTCTTTCACGACAAAACTCCACGGCTTCATCCAATTCCAGTCCTTCACGAACAGTCCACATGATAAGTAAATAATCGGGGTATTGTTGTAACCGTTTTAATGTATCTATTGCAAACGGAATTTCTTTCCCAATTTTTGGGTATTCGTGAGTAACAATGGTTCCGTCAAAGTCTACTGCTATAATCATTTTTAATTCGAAAGTTTAAAAGTTAGCTGTAATATTATTTCTCGTCGTCTTCCGTTTCGTCGAGTTTTAAATCTGACGTGATTTTTGATTCCGTAGGTTTGCAAAATATCAATGCAATGGCGGCAATACCGGCGCAAAAAATCATGGATTGAGTTCGGATAAAATAGAATGCTATTACACTGAAAACCAATCCGAAACCAATAACCAACAAACGCCAGGTTGCTCCGGTAGCATATTTGTTTAGTTTGGTGAAATTATCTTCAATTTCGAGCCATTTCTTAGTGCTCCGGTGGAATAAAGCCAATGCTCCGGGAATTGAAACAATTATGTAAATAATTACCAATGAAGATATTGTAATGCTGAAATCACTTTTTATGTCCACCGTATGCTGACTGTTCATGGTAATCAAATACCCAATGAAAGTGGCCAGAATAGTGAGTGTGTAAATAAGATAATACGCGATATTTATTCTTCTAATAATACTTTCCATGCTATATTTTATTGTTTTTATTTGAATGAATTAGTAAATTCTACTCGGTTTAAAATGGATCGTCCCAAGGTTACTTCGTCGGCATATTCGAGCTCGTCGCCAATGGCAATTCCACGTGCAATGGTGGTCACTTTGATATTAAATGGAGCCAGTTTACGGAATATATAAAAGTTGGTTGTGTCACCTTCCATCGTGGTGCTTAAAGCCAAAACCACTTCTTTCACTTCTTCGTCTTTCACCCGTTGAATCAGGCTTTCAATTTCCAAATCGGCCGGACCAATACCATCCATGGGTGAAATAATGCCTCCCAACACATGATACAATCCTCTAAATTGTTGTGTGTTTTCGATAGACATTACGTCTTTTATGTTTTCAACTACACATACTGTTTCATGGTCGCGAGACGGATTTCCGCAAATGCGACACAGTTCTGTGTCCGAAATATTGTGACAAACCTTGCAATATATGATTTCTTTGCGCAACTGAATAAATGAATTTCCAAAAATTTCTACCTCGTGTTCCGATTGCTTGAGTAAATGCAAAACCAGTCGGAGTGACGTTTTGCGACCAATTCCGGGTAGTTTCGAAAACTCATTAACTGCATTTTCGAGCAGCGAAGAGGAAAATTGTTGTTGACTCATTTCTATTTAGGTGACAGCTTGCAATTTGCAAAACTAGTCACAGCTTTTTTAATCGGATGCAAAAATACAAAAAAAACCGGTTCCAAACTATTTTTACAGTTGGCATTTCATTTTGGTCGTTTTTGAGTATTTTTGTACGGTTTTTATCGACAGCTCAATCAATTACATATCACTCATGTCAGGATTTTCAATACTACTTGTTATCGCTGTTTATTTTTCCCTATTATGGCTAATTTCCTATATAGTAGGCCGAAAGAATACGGATAACGATGCTTTTTTTCTGGGGAATAAGAAATCACCTTGGTGGGTGGTGGCTATCGGAATGGTTGGATCGTCCATTTCAGGAGTGAGTTTTGTGTCTGTGCCGGGTATGGTTCGTGGCATTGATTTTAGTTATATGCAGACCGTTTTTGGGTTCTTTGTTGGTTATCTGATTATCGCCAACGTGTTGCTTCCGTTGTATTATAAAATGAATCTAACCAGTATTTATACTTACCTGGAAGAACGTTTTGGCAAATATTCGTATAAAACCGGGGCTTTGTTTTTTCTACTCTCGCGCACCATTGGTTCAGGAGTGAGACTTTATCTGGTAACGCTGATTCTGCAACATATGATTTTCGACGCCTGGCATATTCCGTTTTTAGTGACGGCTCTGGTGGCTGTTTTTCTGATTTGGCTTTACACGCACCGAAGTGGCATTAAAACGATTGTGTGGACGGATACCTTGCAGACCATTTGTCTGATTTCGGCATTGGTGCTTATGGTGGTGCAGGTGGCTTCACGATTGGATTTAAATCTCAGTAGTTTTGTTCAAAAAATATATCATTCCGAACACGCACATATTTTTGTTTTCAATGACTGGCATTCGAAACAAAATTTTTTCAAACAGTTTTTCAGTGGAATTTTCATCGCTATTGTTATGACCGGACTTGATCAGGATATGATGCAAAAGAATCTAACGTGTAAAAATCTGAGGGATGCTCAAAAAAATATGTATTGGTATGGCATTACTTTTGTGCCACTTAACCTGCTTTTTCTTACTTTGGGTGCTATGTTGTTAATGATGGCAAGTCAGAATAATATTGCCTTACCTGCTCTATCCGATGAGATTTTACCTATGTTTGCCACGAAATACTTAGGCGAAACGGTCACTTTTCTTTTTGTTATTGGAATTATAGCTGCCACCTTTGCCAGTTCCGATTCGGCATTGGCATCGCTTACTACTTCGTTCTCGGTGGATATTCTGGGTGTGAAACATGATGAACCGAAAATGGGTGAACGTAAACGCAAACTCACACATATTGGCATGTCGGTGTTGTTTGTGGTGATAATGCTTGTGTTTAAAGCGTTGAATAACAAAAGTATAATCGATGCCGTTTACACCATAGCAGCTTATACTTACGGACCGCTTTTGGGAATGTTTGCTTTCGGTTTGTTCACTAAAAGGCAGGTTCGTGATAAAGTTGTACCTTTGGTGGCGATTAGTTCACCGTTTTTATGCTTTGGATTGAATCTTTTGTCAACAAATTTACTCAGTTATACATTGGGCTACGAATTGTTGATGATTAACGGATTAATCACTTTTGTTGGGATGTGGATATTTTCATTGCCCCAACCCCTAATTATCGCCTCAGGCAAATAGAATGAACGAAGCGAGTAAATAACACGAAGTAAAAATATGGAAATTAAAACAGCAGAATTTGTAATCAGCAACACCGATTATAAGAAATGTCCCGAAAGTCAGTTGCCCGAATATGCATTTATTGGACGTTCAAACGTAGGCAAATCGTCGCTTATCAATATGCTTTGCAACCGCAAGGATTTGGCAATGACTTCATCAAAACCAGGCAAGACACTGTTAATCAATCACTTTTTGATTAATAATAACTGGCATTTGGTTGATTTACCGGGCTATGGTTACGCCACCGCCGGAAAAAATACCCGTGAGCGACTGAAAGATATAATCGAAAGTTATATTCTTTACCGTGAGCAACTTACCTGTTTGTTTTTGCTGATTGATTGTAGGCATGAGCCACAGAAAATTGACCTTGAATTTATGGAATGGTTGGGCGAAAGCGGTATTCCATTCTCCATTGTGTTCACAAAACTCGATAAACTTTCTCACGTCAAAGGCTTGGAAAGTATCCGAGTCTATAAAGAAAAACTTGCAGAAGAGTGGGAAGAATTACCACCAATTTTTGAAACTTCAGCCGAAAAACGTACCGGACGAGACGAAGTATTGGGATATATTGAAGGCATAAATAAGAGTTTGAAATAAATAAAGTAGAGGACAAGTCGCGACTTGTCCTTTTTTTGTTTATGTTTTCAGCAAACGTTTGCGGTTGAATTTTAGCATTCTTATTTTGAGTGATTCGCAGTTTTTCATCAAAAATCAATATCATTGCATTTCTTTTTTGAAAATGAGAGTTCTGTTTTTTCAATATAAAATCTAAAATCAAATACATGCTAAACATTCAAAAAAAAATGAGCAATGCTTTTCTCGCATTGCTTGGATTGCCGGCCACTGCGGTTGGGTTTGCACTTTCCACTCAAATTGCTGCACTGAGCTGGATTCTTTCCAATAAATATCATCTCGACATTCATGATGTGGCTTTTGTTTGGCTTGCCGGACCAATTGCCGGAATTTTCGGTCAGGTTATTGTGGGCTTGCTCAGCGACAATGTTTGGTTTATGGGTGGCCGTCGCCGACCGTTTATTATGATTGGTGGTTTGGTAAGTACTATTGCATTTCTCACCTTGCCACATATTCGCGGAATTTCACATATAACCGGGATTTCCGACATTATTCTGATTGCTTCTGTAATTGCCCTTTTCCTCGATTTATCCATCAACGTAACCTTCAATCCGGCTCGCTCCATTATTGCCGATCTCACTCCTGAAGGCAAAATACGTACTTCTGGTTTTGTTTGGATGCAGATTATTTCAGGATTTTTCGGTGTATTTGCTTATTTTCTTTCCATGGTTTTTGGAAATGAAATGCTGTTGTATATTGCTGCCGGTATCGTTTTTCTGACTGCCGTTTTCCCTATTTTATTTATTCAGGAAAAGAAAG
Source organism: uncultured Bacteroidales bacterium (assembly GCA_903901975.1). Lineage (GTDB taxonomy): Bacteria > Bacteroidota > Bacteroidia > Bacteroidales > Paludibacteraceae > Paludibacter. The sequence continues at coordinate 9,076 of CAIUTB010000142.1, read as the reverse complement.
AGCAAGAGCAAACTAAGACAGAAACACAAGAGAAATACGGAGTTTGGCATATTTTTAAAGAGATTTTTCCACTGTATGGTTTTTTGGTATTCGGTTTTTTCAGTTTGTTCTATCATTTCTTTCCCGAAGTGTTGGGTCTCTGGCATAATCCGGTACTGATTGCTGCTTTGGCTTATTCTGTAATTATTGGAATTATCATTATAGTGCAGGGTTTAAAAAATCCTTCCAATAAAAATGAGTTTCAGAAAATCATGCTTGCTCATTCTTTCACCTGGGTGGCTTTCCAGAGTATGTTTATTTTGTCGGGTTTCTTTATTGAACATCAGATTTTGCCAAATATTCATACCAGTGTTTCAGCTAATTGGTTTGCAGAAAAACTAACCGGAACAGTACAGAATTCGGGTGCAACGGTTGGTAATATGGTTTCGCTGGGCTTCTTTATCCTGAACCTGATTGGGGCTATTTTCCCATTGATACTTCAATCCATAGCCAAGAAAATAGGACGTGTAAAAACCTATATTGCTGCACTGACTTTCTCGGCTATTGGTTATTTTTATGTTGCATATTTTAGTCACTTGGAAATTGATTTTTATATAGGTATGTTCCTTGTAGGTATTGGCTGGTCTGCAGTAATTTCTATTGTATTTGCCATTATGAGCGAACGCGTAAATCCTGCTAAAATGGGTTTGTATATGGGTGTTTTCAATCTGGCAGTTGTGCTTCCTCAAATGATGAGCAACGGTGTGGCCAATGTGATTAAAGCCACTGGGAATCACCAATTACTTTATATTTTCTGTGGATTGTTGGTAAGCACTTCGGTCATTTTCTGGATGTTTGTAAAAGAGCCGGAATCGTCAGGTGTGCCACAGAATATACCCAAAGGAGGACACTAAGACCCTCTGCCCCTCTAAAGGGGGATTTTTTAAGTCCTCTTTAGGGGATTTAGGGGTAATTTACGATTAATATTTGTAACTTTGCGGGAAATAAACCCGCAGAGTTTCACAACTAATTTTTTTAAGAACCGCGGAGTTAAATCTCAGCGGTTTTTTGCTTTAATATTGAATAATGAAACATTTTTTATTTCTATTTATCAGTGTTTTCCTGATTCTTTCATGTACTACAAAAAATGCTAAGCCTGAGAAAGAGCAAAAGTCAGATTCTCTTAAACTGGCTTACGCAAAGGGATTTGCAATTAAATACTTTACGGATTATAAAGAGCTTATTGTTTATAGTCCATGGGTGAAAGGAACGGAATATGCCCGTTATTATCTGGTTACTGACATTAAAATCAAAACACCTTCCAATGGGACCAAAGTGCAAATTCCCCTGAAAACGTTGGCTGCTACATCAGTTACACATTTCGAATTTCTTAGTCTTTTAAAGGAGTTGCAAACAGTTACGGCTGTATGTTCGCCAGAGATTATTTACAATGCCGAAATAAACAAGAGGATGGGAGAGGGAAAAATATCAGATTTAGGAAATGCATTTAATATCAACGTGGAAAAAACGCTGCAACTGAAACCAAATGCAGTAATGATGAGCGGTTATAATCAAAATGATCCCTATGCCGTACGGGTTTCGCAAGCCGGAATACCGGTGATTTTCAATAACGAATGGATGGAAACTTCATTGTTGGCAAGGGCTGAATGGATAAAATTTGTGGCAGCGTTTTACGATAAAGAAAAACAGGCTGACAGTGTTTTTTGTACTGTAGATAAGCGTTATAACGAAATAAAGAACAAAGCTACTGCAGTGAAATTTAAGCCAAGCATTATGGCCGGTTCTAATTTTCGAGGTACCTGGTATATGCCTTCTGGTTGTAATTATATGGGAAAACTCTTTGCAGATGCAGGCGCAAATTACTTTTATGCTAACGATACTACGGCCGGAAGTTTGCCACTGAATGTAGAAACTGTGTTTAAAAATTTCTCAGAAACCGATGTTTGGCTAAACTGCAACTTCAAATCACTTGATGATCTAGTGAAAGCCGATTCCAAACATGCATATTTCCGTCCTGTGAAGCTGAAACAGGTTTATAATTTTAATAAACGATTATTGCCTTCAACAGCCAATGATTTTTGGGAAAGTGCCGTGGCACGACCAGATTTGCTGCTTTCGGATGTAATTGCCATTCTACATCCCGAAATTTTGCCTGGTTATCAGTTGGTATTTGCTGAGAAAATAAAATAGAAATTTTAATTATTTATTAAAGAATATTTTTTACTTTTGAGGCTTTACACAAAATCATAAAATATACCTTATTTATTTGGTAAAAACTTAAAATAATAGCTTTATGAAAAAACTACGAAATCAATTTATTTATTCCCTGCTAATCGGCGGACTGGTCTTATTAACCGCTTGTGTTAAAACCGAACCTGTTATTGTTGTTCTACCTGTCATGACAACAACTGATGTAACTAATCTTACTCAGAATACTGGGAAATCGGGTGGTATTATTAGTTCCGATGGTGGTTCATCAGTAATTTCAAGAGGTGTTTGCTGGAGTACAACTCCAACTCCAACTATTGCAGATCGTAAGACATCTGATGGAACCGGAACAGGTACTTTTACAAGTACACTTACTGGATTGTCAGCTGATTCTACCTATTACATACGTGCTTATGCAACTAATAGTGTTGGTACAGGATATGGTAATACTGTTGCAAGTTTATTAACTGATTTAGATGGTAATATCTACCACAAAGTAACTATCGGAACTCAAACATGGATGGTTGAAAACCTGAAAACAACCCGATATCGTACCGGTGAGGGAATTACAAACAACAAATCTGATAAATTATGGAGCACTTCAACCTATGGTGCGTGGTGTGATTATAATAACGACGAAGCTAACGGCCTGAAATATGGAAAATTGTATAATTGGAATGCTATTAATGACAGTCGTAATATTGCCCCTGTAGGTTGGCATGTAGCTACAAATGCCGACTGGACAACTCTTGTGACCTTTTTAGGTGGCGAAGGGGTAGCTGCTTCAAAATTAAAAGATATTGCTGGTTTCACAGCTCTTATGGGAGGCTCACGTAGTTCAAGTGGTTCTTTTGGAGGTCTAACTGATTCAGGTTTTTGGTGGACTTCAACAGAAAATAATAGTAGCAGTATTTTCTTTTGGACAATTGTTTCCACGGATGTTTATCAACTTTACAAAACAAAGCTCTATGGATATTCTGTTCGTTGTGTAAAAGACTAGGTTTAAAATTTATTTGACTCATTGAAATCCCGTTCCCTTATAATATTTTTCAGTCTTTCGTTTCTGACGTTGGGGCTTTTTCTTGCCGATTTGGCATGGGGAAGCATTCATATATCGTTACGTGAGATTCTGTCGGTTTTCTTTGGAAAAGGAACGGAAGGAATTAATTCAGAGATATTGCTTAATTTTCGTTTGCCGAAAGCTATAACAGCGATTTTGGCAGGTGCTTCACTATCAGTGGCTGGGTTAATGATGCAAACGCTTTTTCGTAATTCTTTGGCAGATCCCTATATTTTGGGCGTTAGTTCAGGTGCAAGCCTGGGCGTGGCATTAGTCATGATGGCAGCTTCGATGCTTCCGGTAGCATTTGTGAGCAGCGGATGGGCATTGATTGTGGCTGCTATTATTGGTGCTTCAATTGTGCTGGCTTTGGTAGTCGGCGTTTCGTTCAGAATTCAAAATGCAGTTTCGTTACTCATTGTCGGATTAATGTTTGGAACCATTGCCGGGTCGATTGTTAGTGTTTTGCAGAATTTCAGTAATCCCGATGCTATTAAGCTTTTCGTGATGTGGACATTTGGTAGCTTGAGTGCCGTAACCTGGACGTATATGCAGGTTTTGTTGCCGGTTTCATTGATAGGATTGGGTATGGCTTTCTTTTTACAAAAACGGCTGGATAGCCTGTTGCTTGGTGAGAATTATGCCCGCGGACTTGGTGTTTCCATTATTCATACCCGCTTTTTGATTGTTATAGCCACCGGTTTACTGGCGGGTGGAATTACTGCTTTTACCGGACCGATTGCCTTTGTGGGTGTAGCTATTCCGCATATTTCCCGTGGAATTTTCCGCACATCAAGTCATAAAATACTGATGCCTGCTACGGTTCTTTGTGGTGCTTCACTTATTTTGTTTTGCGATATAATTTCACAAATGCCGGCATACACCTTGCCAATAAACACCATAAGTGCATTGTTTGGTGCACCGATTATTATTTGGATAATTTTGAAAAAACGATAGTAGAGACGTAATGAATTGCGTTTCTACATAATATAATATGTCAATTCTTACAACGCAAAACTTATCAATTGGTTATTCCCGCCGGGGAACTACTGAAGTTGTACAGTCTTCACTCAATTTAGAACTGAGGGCAGGGGAGTTGGTCTGTTTGATTGGTCCTAATGGTAGTGGTAAATCTACTTTGTTGCGCACACTCACAGGTTTGCAAAAACCTTTAGCCGGCAAAACATGCATTGACGAAAGGGAAATATCGAAACTTAAGCAACGCGAAAAAGCATTGTTGATTGCATTGGTTCTGACAGAGCGTGTTGATATTGAAAATGCTACGGTTTACAATCTTGTTTCCTTGGGGCGGCATCCACACAGCAATTGGTGGGGGAATATTACGACAGAAGAAGATAAAATTATTTATGAAGCCATAGAAATGGTGCATTTGGAACATAAAATGCATCATAATATTAACGAATTATCCGATGGGGAGCGGCAACGCGTGATGATAGCCAAGGCACTTGCTCAGGATACGCCGATAATAATGCTCGACGAACCGACTGCCCATCTCGATTTGCCAAATCGCGTGGAAATAATGTTATTGCTTCACCGATTGGCACACAAAACTGATAAGGCCATTCTGCTTTCAACTCACGAACTTGATTTGGCACTTCAGGCTGCTGATCGAATCTGGTTAATCAGCTCTGAGCGTGGCATTGAGTTTGGTGTGCCTGAAGACTTGGTGTTTAACGGCAGTTTTAATCATGCTTTCGAAAGCAAATCCTATTATTTTAATGCTGCTAACGGTAATTTCTCACTCAATTATCCAATGACGCGTAAGGTTTGGATTTCCGGTCATAAAACACGCATGTACTGGACTTTACGAGCATTGGCTCGGGCCGGATATATGGTAGTTGAGGGTGCTGATACACATATTTTGGTTACTGAAGTTGGTTGGGAGTTGAACGAAAGAGAAATACCTACCGTAGAAAATTTACTAAAGGAATTAAATGTAATTTTTACAGTCAAATCATAGATTTTAATTTAAGTTGGACGATTATTAATTGTCAATTATGAATTTTTAATTCCCTTGTTGTATCTTTGTAATTAATTTAGCAAACATTCAAAATAAAATCCCTTTTTCTACGTTAAAATTGGGTTGAATACAATCCCGACAACCGACATTCTCTTTGCATGAAATACAAACTATTTATTTTCCTCACTATTTTATCTTTTTCAGCAGGCTTGTCGGCACAAACCAAAGTTCGTGTTTATGGCTATGTGATTGATTCCTATAACCGTGGAATAGAGCTTTCAAATGTTTTTTTTGAAAATACAACAGTGGGAACAACCACCAATCAGAACGGATATTACGAGTTAAACATGAATGTAAAAGACTCCGCAGTCATTGTTTATTCCATGCTTGGTTATCAAACCATCAAACACACTATTCACCCACATCAACAGGTTATTCAGATTTCAGTACAACTTCCGGCTTTATCTAAGCAAATGTCCGAAGTGAACGTTATCGGGCAACGTCGGCAAACTTCTACGCTCGATATGCTTGATCCCTCGAAACTACGTATTATGCCCAATACTTCAGGTGGAATAGAATCGCTGTTGATTACTTTTGCCGGAGTGAGTTCAAGCAATGAATTGAGTTCACAATACAATGTACGAGGAGGAAATTTTGATGAAAATGCCGTGTACGTCAATGGCCTGGAAGTGTATCGACCCTTACTCATTCGTGCCGGTCAACAGGAAGGCTTAAGCTTTATCAATCCAGACATGGTTCAGAATGTGGCATTTTCGGCCGGAGGTTACGATGCAAAATATGGCGATAAAATGTCATCCGTGCTGGATATTCAATATAAGAAACCAACAGAATTTGAGGCTTCAGCTTCCTTGAGTTTATTGGGTGCTTCGGCTTACCTAGGAACAGCCAAAAATAAATTCACACAAATGCATGGCTTCCGCTATAAAACAAACGGTTATTTGCTGGGAACGCTCGATACAAAAGGCGAATACAATCCTTCATTTATTGATTACCAGACCTATATGACTTATCAGTTTAATTCCAAGATTGAACTGACTTTTTTGGGTAACTTTTCGCAAAATTCCTATCAGTTTATTCCCCAAGACCGCGAAACATCTTTTGGAACGTATAGTACCGGTCGTAAGTTATCGGTTTATTTTGAGGGTCAGGAACAGGATTTATTTCGTACCTTATATGGTGCTTTCTCCTTGAATTACAAGCCAATAACGGGGATGAAGTTGAGTTTTCTGGCTTCAACTTTTTATACCAACGAAAGTGAAACTTACGATATTTTGGGTGAATATGTGTTGAGCGAAGTGAAAATGGATCTTGATCCAACAAAACAAACCGGTGCATCTTTAGGAGTGGGGAAATACCAGCAACACGCCCGCAATCGCTTGAATGCAACGGTTTCTAATTTATCACATTTAGGAGAATATGACCTGGAAAACAATAAACTAAAATGGGGTGTAAACATTCAGAATGAAATAATTTCAGATAAAATTGGTGAGTGGGAATGGCGCGACTCGGTTGGTTATTCGCTTCCATTCAGCGATAAACAGCTAAATCTGTTCTATAATATGAAAGCCGACACGGTGCTATCTACCTGGCGTACAACAGCTTTCTTTCAGGATACGTACAAATGGAATTCCGATGCCGGAGCATTCTCGGTAACGGGCGGATTACGAGCTAATTACTGGACTTTTAATAAGGAATTATTGGTTAGTCCACGCTTTTCACTATCATATCTACCGCATTGGAAAAGCGATTTCAGCTTCCGTTTTGCCACCGGCGTATATTATCAGGCACCATTTTACAAGGAAATTCGAGATACAGTTACTGATGCATTAGGAAATGTGCGTATTAAGCTCAACAACAATATTCATGCACAACGCTCGCTGCATTTTGTGTTGGGTGGTGACTATTATTTTCGTGCATGGGGACGACCATTTAAGTTTACTACCGAAGCTTATGCAAAACTTGCTGACCGGGTTATTTCCTATACCGTTGATAATGTACGTGTAATTTATTCCGGTAAAAATGATGCCAATGCATATACGGCGGGTGTCGATTTCAAACTTTACGGCGAGTTGGTACCCGGTGCTGATTCGTGGATTAACCTGTCATTGATGAATGCCAAACAGGATATTATCGGCGATTCGTATATTACTCATACATACGGTTCAACTGGAAATGTGCTTTCCAGTTCTACTGTTTTTCCCGGTTATGTGTCAAGTCCGAGTGAACAACGCTACACATTTTCGATGCTATTTCAGGACTATTTACCTAATAATCCCAAATATAAAATGCAGTTGAAATTTATCTGGTCAGATGGATTGCCTATAGCCGCTCCATTTAACTCCAAATTCAGCACGGCTTTCAGGGCATTGGGCAACAGAGCTCCGGCATACCGACGGGTCGATATCGGCGCATCTCGGGTGTTGGTAAACGGAACAGATAAAGTGTTGAATAAAGCATGGCTGAAACATGTGAAAAGTGTTTGGTTGAATGTGGAAGTATTCAATTTGCTGGACTTTAAAAATGTAAATTCATATTATTGGGTGACAGATATCAACAACACTCAATGGGCAGTTCCTAATTATCTTACCGGTCGTCAACTGAATCTGAAACTTATGGTGGATTTAAAATAATTCCAGCATATCTGATTTTTTTTCCTCATAAACATTAATTTAGCTATCAAAATCTTAGAATTTGATTTACAAAATTGTGTTGATTCCAAAAATCAGTATATTTGCAAAATATCTAACAGATAATCTATGCAAATTAAATTTCACGGAAATTTTAAAAACACTATCTTAGTATCAATTTGCTTGTTGTCAGGTTTATTGGTTTCGTGCAAAGATGATGTTTCATTGAATTCCCCTAATGGTTTAGTTGTAATTTTAAAGGCTGATGATATGGGAGATGTAGGAGGAAACTGGAATCGATTTATACAAATTCTGGTTGATGATAGTATTTGTGCCGGTATTGGAGTTATTTCCAAAAATGTTCATGAATCTTCTATACCCGAAATCCAAAAAATAGCCAATATTAAGCAGAAAAATGGCTATCCGGTTGTTGAATTCTGGAATCATGGTTACGATCACATCGATTTAAAACCCAACAGTGAAATTACGGAATTTTACAATACAGATTATAATTATCAACGCACTCATTTTAGATTGGCTCAACATTTTTTCTCAGACACTTTACATATTACAAGCCATTCATTCGGAGCTCCACATAATCGTACTAAGCTAATTACTGAAGGAATTATTGAAAGTTTTCCAGAAATTAATGTATGGCAACATTACGGCAAGATAGAGCAATATACTCATACTGGTTGGAAAGACCCAAAGTTAAGAGTAATTCAGGAAACCGATAAGCGCATTATTCTGAGTATAGATTATTTATCGCTCAAAAGCTTCAATGTTGAAAGTTTTGAAAAAAATTACATTAATGACAATAAGAAACCATATATTATTATCCAGATTCATCCTGCTACGTGGAATGAGGAAATTTTTGTAAAATTTGAAAATCTCATTCAGTTTTATAAACAATCGGAACATCATGCTACTTTTATGACTCCATATCAATATTATGAATCAATGCATAAAAAATTGATTGCCAATTGATATTGCAATTATTATAACTAAAATGAGCAAAGAATTCAGTTTCTTTGCTCATTTTGTTGTGCGCCGAGCATGACGAGTATATTTGACGGTTCAAGTCCGTTATGGGGGCTATCAGTTGCCAACCATTAGCTTAAGGCAAGGGTGTCCATCGTGAGGTGGAATCTGAAGGAAGCCGGCGGCAAATTTCCGGTC
>CAIUTB010000141.1 GCA_903901975.1 uncultured Bacteroidales bacterium | reverse complement strand
ATTTGAAATTCTAAACAAACATTTTTTATCCTTTCTTCCTCAAGAACAGACTTGAGTCGAATGCGTACAGACATAAATCATCCCAAAATTCAATTAGTAAATGCGAATTTTTAATATGATAGGTTCAAAGAATGCTGATGATCCATTGTTGTTGATTACGGGAAATAACTTCCAGCGAAGCGTTAAGGAAGTTGTTCTCGAAATCAATAACAGACAGTAATTAGCATAGCAAATGCGACAAAAGTAGAATAGGAAGCCCGAAAGCTCCCTATGGTAAGGTTAAACCAATACTTTTGATTTGCAATGAAAAATAAACAGTTAACCTCGGAACAAAGGAACCAAATCGAGGTGTTATTACAAACAAAAACACCAGTTAAAGTAATAGCCAAACTTTTAGACACAGACAAAAGCAGTATTTACAGGGAGATCAACCGCAACAAAATGAAACGGGGATCTTATTCTGCCAATTTTGCCCAACAGCTTGCTAAAGAGCGAAAGGAACGATTTGGACGTGTTCGTAAATTTACGGCACAAGTTCAGAAGTTCGTTGTTGAAAAGCTCACCAAAGAACAATGGTCTCCTGAGCAAATCGTTGGTTTTGCAGAACTGAACAACCTTCCAGTGGTATCGCACGAGCGGATCTACCAGTTTATCAGACAAGACAAACAAGAAGGGGGAAGGCTCTGGCAACATACTAGGCATAAGCTAAAACACCGCAAACGACCAGTTAGCGGCAAACAGGTGAACATCAAAAATAAAGTATCAATAGAGCTTCGCCCAGCTATTGTAGATACACAAGAACGTTACGGAGACTGGGAGATTGATACCATTATCGGAGAAAACCAAAAAGGTGCCATCCTGACTATTACCGAACGAAAAACAGGCTTTCTTCTGATGGAAAAGATGGAATTTGGCAAACAGGCAGACGGCCTTGCAAAAGCTGCCATAAGAATACTATTTGCCTATAAGAATACGGTCCACACCATTACATCGGACAACGGTTCTGAGTTTGCACAGCATGAATTAATCTCAAATAAACTCAATGCAGGATTCTATTTTGCACACCCTTATTCATCCTGGGAAAGAGGACTGAATGAATACACAAACAAGCTAATCAGACAATATATCATTAAAGGAAGCAACTTCGATTTGTATGACAGTGAATATATCAAATTAATACAGAATAAGATAAATCGAAGACCAAGAGAAAAGTTAAAGTTTCAAACGCCCTCTAAGATATTTTTTGCAGCTTTGAATTGATTTGTCGCATTTGTGACTTGAATCTACGACGAATCAAATTTTGGTGAGCGAATGGCTTATAAATTACTATTATTGCACCTTCAAATTGAACTGATGAAACTTGAAATACATCCTAAGGCTCAGGCCTTGATTTTTGATCTGGACGGAACTTTGTCTGATTCGCTGCCAACACATATTGCAAGCTGGCATGCGGTGTGCAAAAAACTGAACTGCATCTTCGACGAACAAATGCTAATCGAAATGACAGGTATGCCTACCAGTTCATACCAGTAGGCACGGTTTATAT
>CAIUTB010000140.1 GCA_903901975.1 uncultured Bacteroidales bacterium | reverse complement strand
GTGCGCTGATCGAAGATGCCGACTTGACGGTATAAAATGTAAAAACTGATCAATAAAAGGATTTTATCCCCGATAAATCGGGTCTGATTTAAAGAACAAATTTTTAATCATCTCGCCAAAGGCGAGATATAATCCGTTTTACATCCGCTAAATCCGCGTTTACCGACAAGTCGGTATGTTCCATCCGCGTTCCATTCTTAAAACAGACTAACTTATATAATCTCTATTGTTTACTTTTTCTCAATAGAAAACAAACACAAATTCGCAAAAATGAAAGCTAAAAGAAATTTACGCTCACTTAATACTTCCCTGTTATCATTCCTCTGTATTTTATTGATAAGTCTATTACTGACAAACAAGCTACATGCAACTAATTATTATATTTCGGTTAGCGGTGATGATGGTGCTGATGGCTTAACACCTGCTACTGCGTGGCAAAGCATTGCAAAAGTAAATAATTCATTCTCCTTATTAGCTGCTGGAAGCACGTTCTATTTTAACCGGGGCGATACTTTTTATGGCACAATTACTATCAATAAATCGGGCACAAGTGGCAGTCCTATTACCCTTAGTGCCTATGGAACCGGGCCAAAACCAATTATTACCGGATTCACAACCATCACATCCGGTTGGACGAATGAAGGAGGTGGCATTTATTCAAAATCAATAAGTACATCTATTCTTACCAACATGGTCACCATGGATGGAAAACAAGTTGGAATGGGTCGTTATCCCGATAACGGATTCCTATCTTATGAATCGGCCGCAACGAATAAATCAATAACAGATAATGAATTAGGGGCAAGTCCAGACTGGACCGGAGCTGGCATTGCCATTCGGAAGAATAATTGGACCCTGGATAGAGGCACCATAACCAGTCATGTCGGCACTTTGTTAACATATAGTGATTTAGGAACTGGTTCGAATGCTACGGCAGGTTTTGGCTATTTTATTATGAATGACAAAAGAACACTCACAAGCTATGGAGAATGGTATCACGATCCGGTTTCCCGAAAATTTTATATGTATTTTGGTGCCGTTGACCCCAACACGAAAGTAGTTCAGGTAGCTTTGTTAAACAATATCATTTACAACAGTGGTGGTTATGATTATATTACCGTAGATAATCTCAATATAACAGGTGCCATAAACAATGCAGTATATTTGACCAGTGCTGATGATTTTTGTAATATTCAGAATTGCGATATTTCGAATTGTGGTAATAATGGAATTGACTTGGGCACGGGAACAAACTGTATTGTTGATAATAATACGATTAGGGATTGTAACTCAAATGGAATATATTGTAATTACGGTTTTTTATCCACCATAACGAATAATACAATCACGAATATTGGAATTATTACCGGACAATCGAATTATAAACAGGGCATCGAAGGAATTTATCTTCCCGGTAATGGAGGTGTTATTAGTTACAACACAATTAGAAAAGTTGGATATAATGGTATCACTTTGAGATATTCCGGAGGTTCAACCGTATCTTATAATTATATCGATTCAGTATGTTTAGTACTCAATGACGGCGGTGGAATTTATATGTCAAATACCATCACAAGTCCGAGAATCATCGACCATAATATCATTACAAATGCGATAGGTAATGTTAGTGGAACTCCTGGCTATGGTTCATCTGCAGAAGGAATTTATTTAGATGAATATAGTTCAAGCGTAGTGGTTACGAACAATACAGTGGCGAATAGTGGTAATTCAGGATATAAATTTCATAAGGCACACAATGATATAGTAACTGATAATACGGCTTACAATTGTCAAACGGGTATAGATTTACAGAATTCGAGCGTCATTACCGATTATATCCATGACATTTCGTTAAGACGGAATATCTTTTTTCCAAAAACTGCTTCACAAAATGCCTTGTATTTTCATACTACTTATGATGATAATATAACCCTATTTGGCATAGCTGACAGTAACTATTATGCCCGACCGTTGGATGATAATCAAATAATTAAAGTTTCTCAACCTACATCAGGTGTGAAATATATGAACTTAGCATCCTGGCAAGCATTTTCACTTCAGGATGTACACTCCAAAAAGTCACCCATTACGCTTACAAATGCAAATGACATTCGGTTTGAATATAACGTAACAAAATCTCCGACAACCATTTCATTAGCAGGAAAGTATATTACTGCCGATAGCAAAATCTATGATGGTTCAATCACCTTGCAACCTTATACATCGGCTGTATTAATAAAATACAACAACACAGCTGTTGAAAGTCAACCAGCAGACAACAAGGGTATAAAAATATATCCAAATCCAGTATCCAATCAATTTAGTATTGAAGTTGAAGGAAATAATATAAATCATAATTTTGAAATTGTGAGTTCAACCGGTCAGCTTGTTCTCAATGGAAAGATTTATGATAAAACAGTTGTGGATTCTTCTAACTTAAATTCAGGTATCTATTTTGTGAAGATTGATAAGGGTAGTAATTTTGGGATTAAAAAATTTATAAAGTTATAACGCATCAATGAATGTAAAATCAAACAATTGCAACTAATGTAAAGTTAATTTGAACGATAGGCTTTGCCGCTTGGCTTGTCAAGAAAGAGCTAATGACCAAAATATCCCGATAGCTATCGGGATTAGTACACACAAATAAATGATTATCAACTAACAAACTTCTCCAAACTACCTCTCTTATTCCCCCTTTAGGGGGTTAGGGGCAGGGAAAATTAAAAATATGAAAAATATAAAAAACTCTCTCTCTTTCTCACTTTCCTTTACTGCTGCAATTCTTATTTTAGCTTGTAGCTTGCTTATAACCAACAATATAAATGCTACTAATTATTATGTGTCAGCAACCGGCAGTGATGCGGCTGATGGATTAACTATTACTACTCCCTGGCAAAGCATTTCTAAAATAAATACTTCATTCTCGTCATTTCCCGTAGGAAGTACAATCTATTTTAATAGAGGTGATACTTTCTACGGTACGCTTACAACCGGTAAATCCGGCACAAGTGGGAATCCTATCACGATAAGTGCTTATGGTACAGGTGCAAAACCAGTAATTACCGGATTTACAACCATTACGGGTTGGACGAATGAAGGTGGTGGTATTTATTCAAAAGTGATTACTTCCGAAGCTCAAACCAACATGGTAACCATTAATGGCAAGCAGGTTGGCATGGGGCGTTATCCAGATACCGGATATTTAACCTATTCTTCATTTAACACGAATATATCAATAAGCGATTTTGGATTAATGGGGTCGTCAACTAACTGGACCGGAGCTGAAATTGCTATTCGAAAAAATAATTGGACGTTGGATAGATGCCTTGTTACAAATCACACAGGAACTGTTCTGACCTATACTAGTTATGGGTCAACTCAAACTCCTGTTGCCGGCTTTGGCTATTTTATTCTGAATGACTTAAAAACTTTGACAACTTACGGGGAATGGTACCACAATAAAACAAGCGGTAAATTCTATATGTACTTTGGTGCTATTGACCCAAATACCAAAGTAGTGCAGGTTGCTACGCTTAATAATTTGGTTTATAATGGCGGAAACCCTTATATTACCGTTGACAATCTAAATGTGACAGGTGCGATAAACGCTGCAGTATTTTTACAATACTATGCTAATTATTGTATTGTTCAAAATTGTGATATTTCGTTTTCCGGAAGTTTAGGGATAGAATTTGGTCCGGGTGGAGCTGGTGGAAATAACTGTATTGCCGATAATAATAGCATTCGGGATTGTAATTCTCAGGGAATGCATGCTTCAGGGACTTCTCCTACCATTACCAATAATACTATTTCAAACATAGGTTTAATTCCCGGACAATCAATAAGTCTCGGTGTTAATGCTATTTATATGTTGAATGGAGGGCTTATTAGTTACAACACGATCAAACAAATAGGTTATGACGGTATTTATCTAGGACATTCAGGAGCAGCAGCAACTGTAAGCTATAATCGTATAGATTCGGTTTGTTTGGTTCTGAATGATGGTGGTGCTATCTATATGACTTCTGTGAATGCAGGTGCTAGGACTTTGGATCATAATATTATTACAAACTCGATAGGTAATGTCGATGGAACTCCGGGTTACGGCTCATCTGCTGAAGGAATTTATTTAGATGAGTATTCAACAAATGTGGTGGTTACAAATAATACCGTGGCTTACTGTGGCTATTCCGGTATAAAGTTACATAAAGCACATGAAATTACGATTACTGATAATACAACCTACAATTGTTTTAGTGGCATTTATTTTCAAAATTCCACAGGAACCAATATCAGGAATGTATCATTGCTCAGAAATATCTTTTTTGCCAAAATGGCAATCCAATTTACATCAGAGTTTAATACGGTTGCGAATGATATTACGCTTTTTGGAACGGCAGATAATAATTTTTATGCACGTCCGATGGATGATAATGCTACATTAAGGCTTTATCAACCATCATTAGGGGCGAAACTAACGAAGACTTTAGCTCAATGGCAGACTTTTTCGGGTCAGGATGTAAATTCAAAAAAATCACCCATTAGCATTACCGATGTGAATGACATTCGGTTTGAATTTAACGCAACAAAATCTCCGTCAACCATTCCGTTGGTTGGAAAGTATATTACTGCTGATAGCAAAGTTTATGACGGTTCTATCACTTTGCAACCCTATACTTCTGCTGTATTAGTAAAATATAACCCTACAGTTGTGACACAAGTCAATGATCCAAAAATCATTAAAGTAATCCCTAGTCTGGTTTCTAATCAAATCACTATCGAAATTGAAGGTGACACCAATAGTCATGGTTTTCAAATACTGAATTCAATAGGTCAGATAATTTTTTCCGGAAAAATGGCAGGAAAAACAGTCGTGGAATCCTCTAAATTTAGCCCTGGGATGTATTTTGTGAGAATTGAAATCGGTAGTTCTTTTGAAGTGAAAAAAATCATGAAGATTTAATTTAGTGAGAATTATTTTAGGATAATGTAATATCTTGATTTTAGGATAATAATAAAATGCAAAGATTCTTTTTCACTTTCACACATTTCTTTTTTTTCACAATCTTTAGCTTGCTAATAACCACCAATGTTGTTGCTACTAATTATTATGTGTCGGCAACTGGCAATGATTCAGCTGATGGTTTGACTATTTCTACACCGTGGCAGAGTATTGCTAAAGTGAATTCTTCATTCTCGTCATTTCTGGCAGGTAGTACCATCAATTTTAAAAGAGGTGAAACCTTTTACGGCACCATTAATATTGACAATTCCGGTACAAATGAAAACCCTATTACGATTACTGCCTATGGAACTGGCAATAAACCTGTCATTTCAGGTTTTACCACCATTACCAACTGGACAAATGAAGGTAGTGGTATTTATTCAAAAGTAATTCCATCGGATAGTCTTACCAACATGGTAAGCATTGATGGAATGCAAGTGGGAATGGGACGTTTTCCGGATAATGAATATTTAAAATTTGAATCTTTCGATACCAATAAATCAATTAGCGATAAAGATTTAGGAACTTCAACAAACTGGACTGGAGCTGAGATTGTCATTCGTAAAAATGACTGGACAATTGATAGATGCGTTGTAACCAATCATTCTGGCGATGTTTTGTCGTATAAAAATCTGGGCTCAAATCAAGAGCCGAAAGCCAATTTTGGCTATTTTTTTATGAATGACCAAAGAACCCTAACAAGCTTCGGTGAATGGTATCACAATCCCTCTACAGGTGTATTCTATATGTACTTTGGTGATGTTAACCCACACACAAAGGTAGTTCAGGTTGCCACACTCAACAATTTGATTTATAACAATAATCAGGCTTATATAAGGCTCGAAAATCTCAATTTGACAGGTTCAATAGACAATGCTGTGCAATTTCAGGGTGGAAATGACTACTGTAATGTTCAGCACTGTGATATTTCTTTTGCCGGAAACTCAGGGATAGATCTTCGTGCAGGAAGTCGGGCTTGCATTGTTGATAATAATACCATTCGTGATTGTAATAATTGTGGCATTGATAATAATAGTTCAGCATCACAAACCACGAATAATACAATTTCGAATATCGGTCGCATTTTAGGACAATCAAAAGCTGCCGTAGGACTAAATGGTATTTATATGACTGGTAATGGTGGAGTGATCAGTTACAACAACATTAGAAATATTGGATATTGCGGAATTATTGTGAAATACAAAGGTACATCCACTGTAAGCTATAATCGTATTGATTCTGTTTGTTTGTTACTAAATGATGGTGGCGGAATTTACACCTGTAAACCAAGTGCTGA
The DNA here is from genome assembly GCA_903901975.1 of uncultured Bacteroidales bacterium. GTDB lineage: Bacteria > Bacteroidota > Bacteroidia > Bacteroidales > Paludibacteraceae > Paludibacter. The sequence goes on along the minus strand of CAIUTB010000140.1, from coordinate 28,055 downwards.
TGTCCGAATTATCGACCATAATATTATTACCAATGCAATAGGGAATTATGCAGGAACTCCTGGTAACCATTCAATGGCCGAAGGGATTTATTTAGATGAATATACTTCAAATGCTGTGGTTACGAATAATACGGTTGCCAATATTGGAAATTCAGGCATTAAACTTCACAAAGCACACGATAATACGATTAAAGATAATACCACTTTCAATTGTGCTGTTGGCGTGGATTTTCAAAATTCAAGTGTCATTGCTGATTACATTCATGGCATCTCTTTTCGGCGAAATATAATTGTTTCAAAAACCGCTTCACAGAATTCAATTTTTTTTCATACAAAATTCAATGATGATATTACACTTTTTGGGATTGCTGACAGTAATTATTATGCAAGCCCGATAAATGATAATCCAACATTCAAACTAAAACAACCTGCCATAGGAACGAAAGAAAAAAGCTTAGCGGATTGGCAAGCATTTTCAAAACAGGATGCGCACTCCAAAAAACCTCCTTTTGCAGTAAAAAATACCAATGACATTCGGTTTGAAATGAACCCAACTAAAATACTAAAAACTATCACCTTGGATGGGAAGTATATGGGTGTGGATGGCAAAATTTACAATGGCACTATCACGTTAAAACCGTTCAGCTCTGTGGTTTTAATGAAATATTAAAACACTGGCGTTGAAAGTCATTAGGTATCTAGCAACTCCGTTTTTCGGGAGAAAACAATCTGTTTTTTGTAAATAGTTAGGCTTTTATTGTTTTTTCTCTGAGCAAGGGTTTGAGGCTTGTTTTGTGTATTACTTGAAAATAAAAGCTTAAATTGTTCAACAGCTCACTTGTAAGAACTTCAAAACTCAGTTTTCTAATGAAAAAATCCATTCTACTACTTTCGCTCATTTTACTGTGCTTTTGTGTAAATCTGGCGACTGCTCAAACCGCTTTAAATAAAAGTGATTTCCAAACACCACCTCAATCAACCAAACTACATACCTGGTGGCATTGGATGAATGGAAACATCAGCAAAGAGGGTATTACCAAGGATTTAGAATCGATGAAACAACAAGGTATTGTTCAAACCTCTATTTTTGATATTGGGCTTGCAAGTACTGTCAAGTTAGATATTCAGAAAGTAAAATTCGGAACACCCGAATGGTACGATATGTTCCGCTGGTCATTGCAGGAAGCCAATAGATTAGGAATTAGCATTGGTTTTATCAATTGCGGAGGTTGGAGTCAGAGTGGTGGTCCGTGGATTACCCCGGAATCATCAATGAAGCAATATGTATGGTCTAAAATCATAGTTGATGGTGGCAAAACTATCAAAACTCAGCTGCCTCAGCCCCAATCAAAAAATGATTTTTATCGCGATGTAATCGTTGTGGCGTTCCCTATTACTGAGCCAGTGAATTCCTACAAAAAAGCCAATCCAACCATCCAATTCAACAAAATACAGGAAGTATCTGCGCTTAGTGACAGCAATCCAATGAGTAATATTGATTTGAAAAATGGTGATTCAATTCTCATCTCATTTTCAAAATTACAGACTAAGAATAAAGTGGCTTTCTTCCCTTTTATTTATAATAGCGAGACACGAAAGACGGAAAGGACAAGCATAAACAGTCAATTTAGTTTGTTGACTTCTACTGATGGAATTACTTACAACAAAATTAAAGACCTTGCATTTGTTGGTATCAACAAAATGATAACGGTGGAATTTCCTGAAACAACTGCAAATTTTTTTAAATTTGTATGTGTAAATTGCCCAAAGGTTTATTCAGTTGGAGAAATTGAATTGCTAAAAGAGGAGGAAAGTCCGTCTTATTCACCCAAAATTGCCAATTTGCTTGAAAAAACCCAGGTGGTAAGTGCCATACAAGAATCTCAATTAGAGCTGACCACTGGAAATTCACAGAAAGGAATTGCCGCAAACTCAATTATTGATATAAGTAATCAAGTAACTCACGATGGTATATTAAACTGGAAAGCTCCCAAAGGTCGCTGGGGTATTATTCGTTTTGGTTATACCACCACTGGACGAAAAAATGTGTGTGCCAATTTTGAAGGTCAGGGATTGGAGTGTGACAAGATGGATACAGCTGCTTTAAACCTGCATTTTAATAGTTTTGCCGGAAAATTGATTAAAGTGGCAGGCAGTTTCACTGGAAACACATTCAAATTCTTGCTTATCGACAGCTGGGAAGCCTATTATCAAAACTGGACGAAAAGTTTCCCTGAAGAATTTAAAAAACGACGAAGCTATAATCTCAGTTCGTGGATTCCGGTTTTGTGTGGCGAAACGGTCGAAAATACGAAACTTTCTGAAGGTTTTTTACATGATTTTCAGTTGACCATCTCTGATTTGATTGGCGAAAATTATTACAAACATTTTGCGGAGCTTTGCCACAAAAACCAACTAGAATTACATGCCGAAGTAATTTATGGAAATACGGGTGAATATCCATTTCTCGACGTTATCAAATCCAACAATTATGTGGATATGCCCATGACCGAGTTTTGGGCACGTCCGAATAAAGACCAACTCATTAAATATGAGCCCAAACCACGCCCCAATCCTTACTCCATTTTCCCCCAGTTCTCAGCATTTGAGGGGAATAAGAAAATTATTGGAACTGAGGCTTATACCGGATTTGCGAATTACAGCGACTCACCGTTCGATTTCAAACCTTTTGGCGATGAGATATTTTGTTCGGGAGTAAATCAAATGATACTTCACAGTAATGTGCATCAACCTACCGATAAAAAACCGGGAATGACTTTAGAAAAATATGCAGCACATTTCAACCGCCATAACCCCTGGTGGGAATTCTCTCAAGATTGGTTGACGTATCAGGCGCGTGTACAGTCTGTTCTGCAAAAAGGAGAACCTGTGGCAGATGTAGTTTTTTACATTGGCGATAAACTCCCTCAATCGTTGAATAAAAGCATTATGAATCAACTACCTTATGGTTTTACAGCCTACCCGTGTAACTTTGACATGCTCAAAAACAAAGCTAAGGTCGTGGATGGAAAGCTTTCGTTTGGTGGCATTCAGAAATACAGACTTTTGACCTTACCCGATAAAACAAACATGGAATGGTCGACCTTAAAACGAATTGCCGAATTGGTGAAAGATGGATTAGTGCTGTACGGACCAAAACCACAGGAAATGTTATCAATGCAGGACATCAAAAATAGCACCACAGAATTTAATCAATTGGCTGATAACCTTTGGGGAAAATCTGTTGAAAATAAGGCAATTGACAACCAGTATGGAAAAGGAAAAGTGATGTGGGGGAAACCAATCGACAAAGTGTTGACTGAGTTAAAAGCCATTCCAGATTTTGCGACCAATCAAAATGACCCCAAAAACATCATGTATTTCCACAAGAAAGTCGGTGATGAAGATGTTTATTTTGTATTTAATCAGCAAAATCGGACACTGAACCGTGAATTGCTGTTTAGAATAGAAGGCAAAACGCCCGAGATTTGGGATGCCGAAAATGGCAACATAACATTTCCGGCAATATTCTCAACAGAACAAAATCAGCTGCGAATTCCGGTAAAGTTCAAGCCATTTCAATCGCTCTTTTTTGTGTTTAAAAACGTGACTTCAGCAAATTTCATTAGCAAGGTATCGCTGTTAGGGAAGCAAATATTCCCACAAAAACAATTGTCAGATACCGTTCAAACCATACCACAGGCAAGTTTTAGTAATAATAACTATCAATTTAGCAGCGAGTTAACCGGCGATTATGTTTTCACTAGCAATAAAAATGAATTATTGAGCAAATCCTTAACTCAACCAACGGTATTCAACATCGAGAATTTCAAAGGAAAGATAGACTTTACGCCAATTTACACCGATACTATTCAATCGGTAGAAATAAGTAAACTAAAATCACTGACCGAATTTGCCGAACCAAAAATTAAGTATTTTGCAGGCAAGTCCAAATATACCATCGCATTTGATGCACCAACAGATTTTGTAACTACAAAAGATTCAATAGTACTAAATTTGGGAAAAATTGACGCAACAGCCGAAGTCAAATTGAACGGGAAATTGATTGCTTACCTATGGCAACCAAATTTCAATATTTCAATCACTAATTTGTTGAAAACGAATAATCTACTGGAAGTAATCGTTGCCAATGTTTGCCGCAACCGCTTTATTGGTGATTATATTCAGTTTGGTAGTATTCAAACTTTGTGGACTACTTCGCCCATTGAGCAGTTTCTGAACAAAGACAGTTCCTTAAAACCTTCGGGATTGATGGGACCAATGAAGTTGATTAAATATGCAAAGCAGTAACGGTACAAGAAATTGCAATTTTAAATAACTTTTAATTCTCAGGTTTGACATGTCTTTCTCCAACTCTCCAACTTATTAAACATGTCTTTCAAAAATAATCAACTTTTACACTACCCTATAAGAAATAATATCTGCCTTATCTGTAGAGCTTCTAAATAAGCTAACCCGAAACCGGTTTATTGCTGATTATGTTCAGTTTGGCAGCTTAAAATCTATCTGGACAACTTCGCCCATTGAACAGTTTCTGAAAAAATCTCCTTAAAAAACCTTCGGGTTTCAAAGGAATAATCAAGTTGATAATATACTAAAAAAAGCTGAGATTATTTTCAATTTGTTATATGATTTGCTGAAAGCAGGGGATAAACTAACCTCTTGTGTATTAATATACAGCAATGATTCTGTTTTTTAAAATGGGTCACAGTTATCTTAATTCAAAATATCACCCTTAAAATCAATATCATGAAATCAAAAACACTTCTTTCAATGACGCTTGTATTGGGTCTTTTCTCCTGGACGGCAAAAGCTGATATTACAAAAACAGTGGGTGCTACTGGCTCAGGTGCCGATTTTGCAACATTAAAAGATGCCTTCGATGCCATCAATACCAATACCGGCAACGCTTATGTCGGTGCAGTTACGCTTCAAATAATCGAAAGTACTACCGAAACAGCTGCTGCGCAACTTAACGGAGGGAACAAAGGGGTAAGATCTCTTGGCTCAATTGTAGGTGGTAGTGGTTTTGTGGCTCCAAAAGTTTCAATAGTACTAACAGGTGCAGCATCATCTAGCGCTGCCGGAACGTTGATTACAACCGTTACAAACGGAATGGTTACCGGTATTGTTATGACCGGAGGTAATTATACCACCTCAACCGGAACCATTACAGTAGTAATTGATGCTCCAACAAATGCTCCAATAGGAACGCCTACTGCTACTGTAGGATCAGTTTCTGGTGCAAATCTCTCTTTTACAATGACCAATGGTGGTTCGGGCTATGGTCCGATAGCTACATTCAGCGGTGGAAGTCCGGGTGCTGGTGCCGCTTTGTCTGTAAAAATAGTTCCTACTGTTGCAGTAGCTCCCGGAGTAACTCCTGCTGGTGTGGCACTTACCATTGCCACATGTCGCCCTGGAAGTGGGTACACTGCAACTCCAACTATTTCTATACCCAGTGGGTGGGGTGGTAGCGGCGCATCTGCACTTGTTGCATCCCTATACAATTATGCTGGTACAGCTAGTTATTCTTCAGTCAATATCTATCCTACCGTAACCGGAAAAACCATTGGTGGTAATTTAGGTGCTATTCTTGTTCAGTTGACTGGAGTAAATAATGTAACCATTGATGGTAGGCTACATAACATTGATGGAAGTTTAAACGGTTCCACGCGTGATTTGACAATCAGCAATACTGGCGGGGCTGCGTTGGGTAGTGCCAACACCATACGGTTCGATGGCGGTTCAACGTATAACACGGTAAAGTATTGTACAATAAAAGGGTCATCCAATGTTGATTATCAGGCAACGATTAATTTTGCTTCTAATGGCAATAGCTTCAATACCATCGACCATAACCTGATTACCAATGCTGCCGATGCAAATAGACCTCAAATCTCTATTTATTCAGGTGGTGGTTTACTTGACAACGCCAACAATACCATTAGCAACAATGATTTTTCAAATTGCATGTCGACCTTGTTATGTTCTCGTGCGGTACGATTGGTGGCTTTCAATTCTAACTGGACAATTTCGGGAAATAGCTTCTACGAAACGGGTACTTTTGCTACAGCATCAGGAGTAACTGGTAGTAATCTTAATAAAACAATGATTGAAGTTGGAGCTTCTACCGGTCATACCATTTCTGGCAACTATATTGGTGGTTCTTCCACTCAATGTGGTGGTACTTTGACAAAAACAGGAGGGTATGATAATGGTTTTAATGGGATTGCTGCTACTGCTGCTACAAATCCCGGACAGGCAAATGCCTCCACACTCTATGTACAGAATAATTTCATTAAAAATATTAACTGGACGAATGGAACTGCAGCAACAAATGCTTTTAATTGTATTGCCATAGTGGGAGTTGGTATATCTGCTACCGGCAATATCGTTGGAGATGCTTCTACAGGTTCTATTAGCCTTACACCAACTGCTGGCGGAAGTCTTTATGGGTTTAATATTTCAAATTCCGGTGGTGGCACGGTGGATTGTAGCAGCAATACCATTGGTTCTATTACAACTAATACGAATAAAGCGAACGTTTATGGTATTTGGAGCAATGTACTTATTAATGGTGTAACCACCGGAACAAATACAGTCACAGGTAATACCGTTGGTAGCTTAAGTACGGCAGGCAGTATCACTTTAGCTAACGTTATCGATAATGTTGTATATGGCATTCGGGTTGCAAATACAGGAACAAATACGGTAACAGGGAATACTGTTGCCAATATTATCTGCGGTTCAGCGACTTCTAGTGCGGGTGCGGGAAATATCGGAATTAAAATTGAAAATGGCACTACTACTGTTAATGCTAATTATATCAGTAAATTAACCCTTCCAAACAGTACCGGTTCAGGACTTGTAAAGGGCATAGCAATTGATAACGCTTCTAACGCTACTGCCTCGGTAACTTCTACTTATTCCAATAATATCATCAGTCTGGGAGATAATACCCCAACTCAATTTGTAGGTATAATGGAGGTTAATGCTCAAGGGGCTTCTACCACCAATATTTATCACAATACCATTTATCTTTCTGGAACTCATCCTGCAGGTGCAGGTGCTATGTCTTACGGTTTGAGAAGTAACAATGGGTCAACCTACAATAAAAACATTAAAAATAATATCATCTTCAATGCCCGTACAGGTGGAAGTGTAAAACATTATGCATTATTCACTGCAGCACCAGCTACCGGTGGTACATTCAATTGTGATTATAACGATTACTATGCATCTGGAACAGGCGGTGTTTTAGGAAGTTATGGTGGTTCTGATAAACTCGATAAACACATACTAGCTACTCCTCAGGATGATCATAGTCAAATAGTTAATCCTGCATTTACCGGAGCTGCAGCCATTACAGCTGGTACTGCTGTAGCAACAGATTATAGAGCCACTGATTCTGGTTTACTTGGAGTTAGCGGAACGGGTATTTCAACTGACTATGCTTCAACAAACCGAACAACTTCACCTACTATGGGAGCTTGGGAAGTAGCATATTTCCAATCAAAAGGATCAGGTAATTGGGCGGATGTAAGTTCCTGGCAATCGTCCAAAGATAATTCTACATTTGCAGATGTCACTTATGTGCCCACATCATCGGCTGCTTCTGTAAGCATTTTAAATTCACATTTAATCAACATTGCTGCCAATGCCACTTCCTCCTCATTGACAATCAATTCGGGAGGCAAACTTAGCATAAACTCTGGTTCAACCTTGGCAGTTACCGGGAATTTTAATATTAATAGTTCAAACGCCAATGGAACAGGGACCTTTGTTGATGCAAATGCAAATGGTGGATTTACAGTAAGCGGTACAAGTAATGTTCAGCAATACCTTACCACCGCTCGAAACTGGTATATTTCCAGTCCGGTATCGGGTGCAAGCAGTTCGGTATTTAATGCTGCAGGAGCTTCGAATATAAATAAATTGTATTCCTATGACGAAACCAATGGAAGTTCCCTGACACTCAACTGGCCTCAAATTACAAATAATAGCACTTCGTTGGCTGTAACCAAAGGATATGTTGCCAATGTAGATACAACGCTGGTAGTAGCCACTAAAGGAGTAACTTTTAGCGGAGGAACATTAAATACCGGTAATATAACTACCGGATTGAATAGCGTTCCTGTCTTAACACTTACAGCAAGTCAGGCTTTTGCAGGTTATAATCTGGTAGGTAATCCTTATCCATCTTATCTCGATTGGGTAGCCGTAAGTGCAGCAGCAACGAATGTTGATCCAAGTATGTGGTATCGCACTAAAAACGGAAGCGTTTACGAATTTGATACTTACAATGCCACATCGGGTGTTGGAACAAATAATGCCACCGTAGTAACTCAATATATACCACCGATGCAGGCTTTTTGGGTTAAGGTATCATCCGGTACTTCAGGAACATTGGCACTTACCAATGCCATGCGTTCTCATAACGATGTATCGACCAATAAATTCAGGATAAAGGAGGTCAGTAATGCAAATCAATCAGTTCTGTATTTGCAGGTATCGAATGGCGTGAATTCTGATGAAGCCATTGTTTTGTTCAACCCGAATGCTTCGAATGGATTGGATGCATACGATTCACAAAAAATGAGTAATGCAAACGCAGCCATTCCTGAGATCTATACAACGGTAAGCAACGAAAATCTGGTTATCAACGGAATGACTGCTATTCCTTACGACACCGAAATCCCGCTTGGGTTTACAACAGGACAAGCAGGCACCAACTTTAGTATCAAAGCCTCACAGTTGAGCAATTTCAATGCAGGCACAAAGGTCATTCTGAAAGATTATGCTGATGTCAACAATCCCCTAATTAGCGACTTGAGCGATGGAAGCACGTATGTATTCAGCTCGAATGCAACAACTAATAATACCAACCGTTTTGCACTGCTATTCCATGCACCTTCGATAACTACCGGAATTAATCCAACAGATAATAGTAGTTTTTGGATTTCGACCAATGCCAATGGTCAGATAATTGTGAACGGAAACTTAAGTGAGAACAGTTCGGTCGCAATTTATAATGCTATTGGTCAGAAAATCATGTCGAGAAACCTTACCCGGGCAAATGCTTCGTTGGGAATTTCGCTTCAGGCCGGTGTATATTTGGTAACCCTTAGTAATGCCGGAAATACGATAACCAGAAAAGTAATTATTGATTGATTATGTCTTTATAACTAAGAAGAAGTGTTGTTTTGTTTGCAAATTCAGAGCTTATTGCCCCAAAAGGTGATAAGTTCTGAATTCAAAAAATAATCACTTAATAATTAAACCGCTTAAAATCTGATAATATGAACACAAAAAAACTAAAGTACTCAGCTCCTGTAGTTGAGTGTATTGAACTGGATAATGAAATTTCTCTGCAATTGGAATCTACACCACCACCGGCACCGGGTGAATCAAAACTGAATACTCCGGAATACTTTAATAATGATCCGTTTAAGACAAATATGGTCTAAACAAAAGAAGAAACTTAACTGTCACTCTATTTTCAAAAACAATTCAGAGATTTTGGTTACAATAGGCATTATACAAGTTGTAAGTATCTGATATATTGAATTAAATATTTTAAAACAAAGAAATGGAACGCTGATGGAACATACCGACAGGTCGGTATGTTCCATCAGCGTACTATTATCAAAACGAAAGAACTTATATAATCTCTAATATATTGAGAAATCATTCAGATAGGGGCTGTTTTCTGATTTTCTCTTCAGTTATAGACCGTTTTATATCTCCTCACCGAAGCTCCTCCAAAGGGAAAGAATATTTCCCTCTTTTGGGGAATTTAGTGTGCTATTTGTAACAGAAATTTTTCCATTTCCTTCACTACTTCATGCGAGCTTCCATTGGAGTGATTTACCATAATGGAAAAAACCAGGGTGCGGTCTTGCAGTTCAATGTAGCCGGCATAACATTTCACATTTTCAATCGTTCCGCTTTTCGCGTGTACTTTTCCTTCTAAAGGTGTATTTTGCAATAAAGTTGACAGGGTACCACGACCGCCCGAAACCGGTAGGCTTTTATAGAAATATTCGGCATTTTGGCTTTTGGTTCGCATATAGGTGAGCAATTCTACGAAAAATGTAGCTGAAACAGCATCGCAAGGTGATAAACCACAGCCATCATACTGATTCAATTGGTCCATGGGTAGCCCAAGCGCTTTCCAATGTTTACGGATGGCCGAAATGGATGCGTTGGTGCTTCCGATAGAATTGTTTTTTGTGCTGATATACTTAAATAGATATTCGGCAAAGTGATTATTACTTTTCAGATTGGTTTCGCTAATGATGTCTTTCAGCGCCGGAGAATAATATCTGTAAATATGTTTACTGTTAGCAGGAATGGGCCGAACCACAGCGAAATCATTTATTTTCACGCCACTTTCGGAAAGCTTTTTATGCAGATGGCGCGCCAACAGCAATGCCGGATTGGGAATATCGCCTTTTACGGTGAACTCAGCTTTGTTGGCAGGTATTTCGCCGTAAACGCTGCGGTCTAACGAATAGGGTGCGCCATAGAAATAGGCTTTGTCGTGGTCGGTGGAAGTGCTTAACAAGTGGTTATCTACTTCCAGTCCCGGAATTTCGGGTTCAACACGCAGTATCTCGGGTGTGGTGCCAATCTGGCCCGAACGGAACACCATCCGATAAGTGTTATCCATATACGAAATGCCGTGAATACCGGGAGCATAGTAGTTTCCTATATCTTCCCACGTCCATTTGGGATTGAGTACCTGATCCTCAAAAATAGATTCGTCGGCCATGATTCGTCCGGTTATTTTGTTGATACCGGCTTGCTTAATTGCTTGCACCCAGCGTGGCAAAAGGTCTTTTTCTCCGAGTTTTTCTGAGCCTAAGGTCGGGTCACCACCACCGCGTATATACAAGTTACCGTTCAGTGTACTGTCTTTGCAGATGGTGCCGTCAATTTCCAGTCGGGTTTCGAAACGAAACTCCGGACCGAAAAGCTCCAATATGGTCGCCGTGGTTAGCAACTTCATAGTGGAAGCAGGTGTGATCAGATTCGTGGGGCGATATTGATAAAGTGTCTCGTTTGTTTTCAGATCTTTGACCAACAGACTGATATTGGCATTTTCGAGCAGCGGATTTTGCACAAAAGTATCAACAGGATTGGTTGCGGACAGCACCAGAAAAGGAAATATAAGTAGAGGAAGAATTATTTTGAATTGCATGTTTTTCGGTTTAAAAGAACTTTGTGACACAAAAGTAAAGAGAAAAAACGATTTGTGGGTAAATGTTGGCATTTAAGACGAAATATTTCAATATAAACCATACTGATTTCATACTGAATATCTATATTTGCAGAGATGAAAATCAAAGATATAGTATGAAACGAGTATTATTTTACTCAGCCTTGTTGTTGCAACTGATTTTTCTCCCTTCGTGCGACACAAAAGAAATTATCGCTTCGCGAATCACCTTCAGGGGAATTCCTATGTATTCTTCTATGCTGAAAGATACAGTTGTTTTTACTGCCGATAACATCAATTGGGTAAATGGACATACAGGCGAATTAAGTTTCAGCGATTCGGCTGCGGTGAGCAGAGTGAATGCCTGTCAGAAGCTAAGCTGTTATTCGGGTACTGACTCGCTGTTTGCTTTCAGGGTGACTTCTGATATTATGTCTTCCATGGTAAATGATTTGGTGCTGAATCACAACTTGCAGGATGGGAAGTATTACTTTGCCGATGGCTATCCTGCCCATATAAGCAGTATCGAAACTAATACCCTACGGTTTTTAAACTTTCAGAAGCGTGAAGCAGCATGGGCTAAATTCATTGCTCAACTCAAACTGGCGGGGAAATATAAAGAATAAAAAAAGCTGAAATTTATTTCAGCTTTTTTTATCAATACTCAAACCTTCCAAATTCGCTTTCAATCAGCAGTTCTTTTTTGTCGGAAGCTTCGCAGTAACCTATGATTTGAGCATCAATATTAAAGGATTTTGATATTTCAATCACTTGTTGAGCAAATTCAGCAGGAAGATAAACTTCCAGCCGGTGACCCATATTGAATACCTTGTACATCTCTTTCCAGTCGGTTTTTGACTCTTTTTGTATCAGTTGAAACAAAGGTGGAACGGGGAAAAGATTGTTTTTTAGCACTTTCAACTTGTCCACAAAATGAAGGATTTTGGTTTGTGCACCACCGGAACAATGAACCATGCCGTGAATGTTCGGACGCATTTCCGCCAGCAATTTTTTTACCACCGGCGCATAGGTACGGGTAGGGGAGAGAACCAGTTTCCCGGCATTAATACCTAAGCCTTCTATCTCGTCTGTTAACATACACGAACCCGAGTAAGCCAAATCTAGCGGTATTTCCGGATTGTAACTTTCGGGATATTTTACAGCCAGATAATTCGCAAAGACATCGTGGCGTGCCGAAGTCAGACCATTGCTGCCCATACCGCCGTTGTATTCTTTTTCGTAGGTGGCCTGCCCGCTGGACGAAAGTCCAACAATCACATCGCCGGGCATAATGTTTGCATTGTCAATAACATCAGAGCGTTTCATACGGCAGGTCACGGTGCTGTCGACAATAATGGTTCGCACAATATCGCCCACATCAGCAGTTTCGCCACCGGTAGGGTAGATGTTCACGCCCATTTCAGCAAGTTCGGTCACCAACTCATTGGTGCCGTTTATTATGGCCGAAATCACTTCTCCCGGAATCAGATTCTTATTGCGACCTATGGTCGATGAAAGTAAAATATTATCGGTTGCTCCAATGCACAGTAAGTCGTCGATATTCATAATCAGTGCATCCTGAGCAATACCTTTCCATACCGAAATATCACCCGTTTCGCGCCAGTAAATATATGCTAAGGACGATTTAGTTCCGGCACCATCGGCATGCATAATGTTGCAATAATCAGGGTCATTCCCGAGAAAATCAGGAATAATTTTACAAAATGCATTCGGATACAATCCTTTGTCAATGTTCTTGATGGCATTATGTACATCTTCTTTCGATGCTGAAACTCCTCTTAAATTGTAACGTTGATCGCTCATGGTTCGGTTATTGGTTGATTGACAGATAAATCAATTAATTGTTAATTTGCTTCCCCATTGTCGGGAGTTTTATACTGTATTTTGTTTTTTTATTTAATTGTAAACTATCAATTGTAAACTGTCAATTAACGACCTGAGGTCGAAATCATTTCCCTCACTTTGTCATTAAATCGGTCTTCAGACAGCAATTGTTCTAAGGTAATATGCATGCGATAGCACCAGAAATTACGTGGATTGCTCGGTACATTTATACGCTCAGCGAATGGATGTTCGTGACGCAATCCGGCATCAATGGCAATCCAATCCTGCCACGGCAAAATAATCAACATCGCTTTAGAATCGAGGTGTTGCTGAATAATTCGTTCGATAATCCAGGTTTGACATTCAAGGGGTGCAGGCCCCTGCATTCCAAGAACCTGATTATAATAGCGTTGTGAAATGGCGTGATCTTCTTCCCACCAGGCTCGTAAAGGGTTCATGTCGTGTGTTCCGGTAGTACAAACTGATCGGTAAGGAGCATCGGCCGGCAAGGCAAATTCGGTATTCGGTTTTTTGGGCATACGCTGAATTTCCAGACTCACAATTTCCAACGCGTTCATAACATCGGGCACTGAATCGGGTACCATACCCAAATCTTCTCCGCAAACGAGCATATTGGTCGACGAAATCAAAGCCGGTAACTTTTTCAAAGCCTGTTGTTTCCAGAATTCAGTATGACGGTGATAGAAATAATCAACGTAAATACGGTCTAGCAAGCGGCGCATTTCATCCGGCAGGTCACGGAAGGTAGCCGAACTCTGCATTGAAATGCGCGGATGGAATTTCTTTGAGTCGCGTGAATCACGAACAAAAAGCACTTCACAATGAAGCATATATAAGCCGTCACGAATCAATACTTCTTTGTTTCCGAAATTGTAACCCAACGATGCAAAATGCGCTTCAATTTTTTTCTGAGTGTTAAATTCAGGTTTGAATTTATAATTTTGCCAACCGTCCTGCAACAGATATTCACGAATCACATCGTCGGTATATTTACCGAAAGTGGCGTAGAGCACATGTTCTTTCAGATAAGGTTTTAGAAATCGATTTTCGTCCCACCACAATCCTTTTGCTTCGAGGTCATGGCGGGTAAATGGCAATGCCGGATGAAAACTACCTGTCAAACCCCATACAGCATCCACCGGAATTTCCCATATACGGAAAAAACCTAAAATATGATCAATACGATAAGCATCAAAGTATTCGGCGAGTTTCTGGAAACGTTTCCGCCACCATTGGTAGCCGTTTTTCTCCATCCCTTCCCAGTTATAGGTCGGAAAACCCCAGTTTTGACCGGTAGCCGAAAAATCATCCGGAGGCGCACCCGCCTGCACGTTGGTATTGAATAAATCAGGTTCAACCCACGCATCCACACTCCGCGGACTTACTCCAATCGGGATATCACCTTTAATGGCAATTCCCTTGGCACGGGCATAATCATGCACTTCAACCAACTGTTTATGGAGATGATATTGAAGAAAATAAAAGATTGCTATTTCATTGTAATGTGATTTGTCAGACGAAGTCAGTTCTTCTATTTCAGCTTTGTTATAATTGATGTGTTTTGGCCATTTTCCAAATTCAGGTGTGCCGTTTAGGTCACGCAAATACGAAAAAGCAGCATAGGGAACAAGCCACTCTTTGTTGGCTTCGAAGAATTTTTTATATTCAGAAGAACTAAATACAGCAGCACTTTCATTTGGATATACAATTTTAAAATACTCCCATTTTGCACTCATCACGTTCTGATAATCAGAAAACGTTTTAGCATTCAATTCCAGCTTTTTAGCTTCGAAATAATCCTTAAGTTTTTTGGTTTTCAGTGTTCCAACTTTTTCCAAATGCAAATAAATAGGATGAAGTGCATATACCGAAACGGCATTGTAGGGATAGGAGTCGTAATTGGTATGATACAAAATTGTGTCGTTAATGGGCAGGGTCTGAATAATATGTTGTCCGGTACGCTTTGCCCAGTCCACCATCTTTTTTAAATCGTAGAATTCACCGCTACCAAAACTCTCTTCGCTGCGGAGCGAAAATACAGGGATGGCCACTCCAGCTCCTTTCCATGAAGGAATGGTTCGGATAAAATGTTCATCATTTACAATGGTAAGCGCTTGTTTATCAGCTTTTTCTACTAATCGGTTTGGACCGCCACCCCATGCCAGTACTTCCTCAGTTGCGGTATCAACAATGAGGTATTTGTATTCAATCGGAAATTTTATTTTGGTGGCGTCAAGGGCAATATTCCAAAGAGGATATCCAGCTTCATTCAGTTTTACTTTACGTGAAACATCCCAGTTGCCAAGTGCTTCCTGATTTCCTACAATGGCAAAATGATGATTGGGCTCCATTTGCGGACAATTAATAGACAGAAATAAATTGTCGCTCTGTTTTGTAACGGGCGGTAGTTGTGCTTCCCGTTTAAAAAAACAATCTGAAAAGGCAGCACTTATAAATGGACTGTCGCCATACGAAGCACGCCAGTAATCTTTGATTGAAATAGTCTCCTTCGCTACCTGAAACTGAACCTGACGAATACCGCCGTACTCATTAACCGAAGATTTATCAGCATTAAGCAAAGAATACTGATATGAAATTCCGGATAAGTTTGAATCGAGATTGACTTCGGCTGTCCACAGCGATTTATCGCTACAACTCATAATCACGCTTTGTGTTGTATCGGGCGAAGTATGTATAAACAAAACCAGAGACTGTCCCCAGTTTGTTTTAAAATGAATGCTGAACTTTACTTTCATAATATTTGTAATGAGTATTTCGTTACAAATTTAATTATTGATTCATTAAACAAATCGTTATATTGCTAAACTTTCTAAATTATATCCGCAAACGATTGAAAAAAAGAAAACCTTCTTAGTTGCCGGATTTTAATTACAGCGCTAAGAAGGTTTCAATGAGGTTCGTGGCGGATTCGAACCGCCGTAATCGGTTTTGCAGACCGGTGCCTAGCCACTCGGCCAACGAACCTTGTTTTTCGGTCTGCAAAGATAGTGTTTTTTTTATTTTAAACCAACCCAAGGGGTTGATTTGGTCGAAAATTATTCAATGTCTTGATTTTGAGGTCTTTTCCCTTGCTTTGGATGGTTTTTCAGATCTTGAAGCAACTCTCGCTTGAACTCTCTTTCGACTCTATAATATCGAAAAAGTGTTTCGGATGGCAATAATTTACGGAGTTTTAGATGATAATTTTTAAACATTTGTGCCTGATTCATACCCATTTCTACATATCGGTCGTTGATTTCTGAGTAATTTACATTCTGGTCTTTCATTTTATTTTTCATAGAATGAAAAAACTCTCCATTTTTCGCATGAAAAGCCCATAGTGACTTTTCGTATTCCATAAAAACAGGCTGAACAGCATCAGCTTCAGCTGGCGTCAGTTTGGTTTTCTCAACAATAAACTGCCATTTACGGTTATGCATATCTTCCACTCTGGGGAAAGGTTTATTTTCTTGTGCTGACAAAACAAGAGAGAAAAATGCCAAAAATAAAAGCAGTTTATGTTTGATCGTTTTCATTGGGCGTGTGGTTTATGATGATTTATTTTGAAGGTTCGTTTACGTAATAATCTACAACAGATGATTCGTCAACCTGAGCCATGACATAGGTTTCATAATTTTCTGCAGTAAGGTTCTTTTGGCGGTTTGAAATGTAAAACACCTGACCCATTAGCACGATTCCTATAAATACAGCTGCTGCATACATCCAAGGTCTGATAAAGCGCACAGTCACTTTTTTGTAGCCAATTTGTTTGTCAATTTGAGCTGCAAAATCATTGAAATAGTTTTCAGGAACGCTGAAAGGCAATGCCTTATCTATTTCTTGAACTGATATTTTATTGTCTGTTTTCATATATTACTTAGACTGATTATTTTTGTTTTGGTTTAAATTCGAGTATATTTATTAACTATAAAATGTTCGGTTATTACTTTTCATCATGAAAGAACTTCTCAATTTTTTTTACCGCATAATGGTACGAAGCTTTCAACGCTCCGACAGACGTTCCCAGAATAGCTTCCATTTCCTCGTACGTTATATCATCAAAATATTTCATATTGAAAACTAAACGCTGTTTTTCTGGTAAAGTACGTATGGCTTCTTGTAACCTGAGTTGAAGTTCGTCTCCATTAAAATAACTATCAGCTCTCAGATTGAACAACAGACCATCTTCCACGTCATCCAGTGAATTGGTATTCCGCATCCGTTTGTTAGCCAAAAAAGTAAGTGTTTCGTTCGTTGCAATGCGATAAAGCCAGGTCGAAATTTGCGATTCAGCACGAAAACCTTCCAGCCCGTTCCAGGCTTTCATAAAGGTATTTTGCAATACGTCGTTCGAATCTTCGTGTGAAAGCAGCATTTTACGAATGTGCCAATAGAGACGCTCCTGATAGGTGCGAACCAACCCGGAAAATGCTTCACTGCGTTTTTTAGGCTGTTTGAGCAGATTTAATAATTCCTGTTCCGAAACACTCATCTTTTTATCATCAGTTGAAATTCTACAATGTTGACTTAGTTTTGGAGCTATGGTTTAATTTTGACTGACAAATATACAGAATTGATTTCGCAAATCAAAAATGATTAGATGTTCAAGAACTAAAAAATCTATGAATAAAATGTCAAAATTACAGGTTTGAACTTTGTCCAAATCTGCAACATAGTTAATTTCCACTAATAAACAGCACATGAAATCATAATTTGTGCAAAGGTTGTAGATTTAACAAGCTCACATTGTTTGGATTTGATAAAAAATTTGTAAGTTTGGGCTTCGAAATTAAAACATTCCACAATTTTTTATCTCAAATAAAAATTATTCAATGAAATGTTTCTGTTCAAACCGGAAAGATGTTGTTGACTGCTAAAAAAAATAAATTATTAACAAATGAAGATTCACGAATACCAAGCAAAAGAGATTTTTTCGCATTATTCAATTCCGGTAACAAAAGAAATTGTATGTTACACAACAGAAGAAGTTTGCAGTGCAGCTGAAAAATTAGGCTTACCGGTTGTTGTTAAAGCACAAGTGTTGGCAGGCGGAAGAGGAAAAGCAGGTGGAGTAAAACTAGCTCGCACGATCGATGCAGCTCGTGAAGCGGCTGATCAGATTCTGGGAATGGACATTAAAGGTTACACCGTAGAAAAAGTACTGGTGGCTGAAGGAGTAAAGTTTAATTCCGAATTTTACGTTGGGTTAACCATCGACCGTAACACAAAATCGGTTGTATTTATGGGAAGTGCCGAAGGCGGTGTGGAAATTGAAGAGGTAGCTAAGGATAACCCGGATGCTATTCACAAATTTGCGATTGACCCTGATTTGGGTATGTCGCCATTTTTTGCTCGTAAAATAGCATTTTCACTATTTAACGATTTTTCGTTAGTGAAACAGGCAGCTGATTTGTTTCAAAAATTATATCAAATATTTTTAGATACTGACGCTTCATTGGTCGAAATCAATCCATTGGTAGTGACTGACGCGGGTAAACTGCTGGCATTGGATGGCAAAATGAATTTTGATGATAACGCATTGTACCGTCATGCCGATATTGAGGCATTAAATGAGCCGACAGAGGATGAAAAGAAAGAGATTGCTGCCAATGAAAGTGGCTTGACTTATATCCGTCTCGAAGGTGATATTGGTTGTATGGTGAATGGTGCCGGTCTGGCAATGGCGTCGATGGATGTAATTAAACATTATGGTGGCAATCCGGCAAATTTCCTTGATATTGGTGGCAGTTCAAGTCCACAAAAGGTAATTGATGCCATGAATTTATTGCTTTCCGATAAGAATGTAAAAGTAATTATGATTAATATCTTTGGTGGAATTACCCGTTGCGATGATGTTGCACGTGGTTTAGTTTCAGCGTTGGATCAAATGAAAGTGACTATTCCTATTGTAATTCGGTTATCGGGAACTAACGCCGAAGAAGGATTGAAGATCATTAGCGATTACAATTTACCAACTGTAAAATCGTTGAGTGAAGCTGCTCAGGAAGCAATTCGTTTGGCAAAACTTGTAAGTTAGTTTAAAGGTTGAATCTGTTGAATAGCTTTATTAAGTTTGATATTATATGAATTTTGATTAAGCTATAAATAAATCAGCAATCAACCCAATCAACTCACTCAAATTAATGAACAAATCAAATTAATGAACAAATCAACCAATTAACTTACAAATAAAAATGAGCATATTAGTCAATAAAAATACAAAATTACTTGTTCAGGGAATGACAGGGCGTGATGGTAGTTTCCACACCGCCAAAATGAAAGAATACGGAACCAATATTGTTGCCGGAGTTTCACCGGGTAAAGGTGGACTGATTGTGGATGGCATTCCGGTTTTTAATACCGTTGAAGCTGCCGTGAAAGCTACCGGGGCAAACACTTCTATTATTTTTGTTCCCGCAGCATTGGCCGGCGATGCAATTATGGAAGCCGGCGATGCCGGTGTTGAACTCGTTATCTGCATTTCAGAAGGAGTTCCAACCCTCGATATGGTAAAAGCAACAGCTTATTTAAAAAAGAAAGGTGTAAAACTGATTGGTGCAAACTGTCCGGGATTAATTACACCGGATGAAGCACTTGTAGGAATTCTTCCGGGAAATATATTCAAAAAAGGGAACGTTGGATTGATGAGCCGTAGTGGTACGCTGACTTATTTGATGGTTAGTCTGCTTACTCAGGCCGGACTTGGTCAAAGTACCTGCGTGGGAATCGGTGGTGATCCGGTTTCAGGTTTGTATTATCAGGAATTACTTCAACTATTTCAGGATGATCCTGAAACTGAAGCTATTGTGTTGATAGGCGAAATTGGTGGTGATGCCGAGGAGCGTGCAGCTCAGTTCATTAAAGAGCATGTAACTAAACCAGTTGTAGCCTTTATTGCGGGACAATCTGCTCCTGCTGGTAAACGTATGGGACATGCAGGTGCTATAATTTCAAGTGGTAGCGGAACCGCTGAAGAAAAAATTGCAGCTTTTGAAGCCATTGGTGTTCCGGTTGCACGTCTTCCAATTGAAATACCCATACTGATCAAAAAAGCTTTGAAAATAGATTAATCGAGAATTTGATAATAAAATAAAAGACCGCTTGCGGTCTTTTATTTTATTATCAAATCCAAACTTACGAATAAAGCTGTTCGGCATTGAACTTATTCCATTAGCTCTACAAATTTAAAATTTCGTCCGTCAAATAAGCCTCTGTCACCCAGTTTCAGTTCCGGAATTACAAGTAATGACATAAAAGCCACTGTCATAAAAGGTGCACTAAGCGTTGAACCCAGTTCTTTGGCCATGGCATCCACCTCTTCGTAGCGCTCGGCTATGATATGACCTTCAATATCCGACAACAAACCACCTATCGGCAAAGATAACAAACAGGTTTTATCACCTACACACGCCAGAATTCCACCACGGCTGTCGATAATCTGATTAATGGCCGAAACGATTTCAACATCCGAAGTTCCCACTGCCACAATATTGTGACTATCGTGAGCTACGGTCGAAGCCAATGCACCCCGCTTTAAACCGATATTTTTGATAAATCCGATTGCCGGTTCTGATGGTTGGTATCGGTTATAAACTACCAACTTCAATACATCATTATCAATATCAGAAATTACATTATTGCCTTCTATTTTCGGTTGGCAAAGGATCTCGTGGGTAAATAGCTGCCCATCATCAACATTTATTACTTTCAGAAAATTTCCTGTGGGAATTACCTTTAGCTGTTCTAGGGTTATTTTCTTAGCGTTAAACTGATTGATAAGGTTTGTTGGAATGAATCGGGGAAAAGTTGGATTTCCATTCTCCGAAACTTTTTCGCCCTCGATATAAGTGGCTTTTACTTCAAAATCAATCAGGTTGTTTAGTACCACAAAATCAGCATCATCTCCTGACTGCAACAAACCAACATCCAGTTTATAATGTCTGATCGGCGTCAAGGAACAAATCCGCAATACAGCAATCGGATCATAACCTGCAGCCACAGCCCGCCTTGCCAGGGCATTGATATGTCCATTTTTCAGCAAATCATCCGGATGCTTATCATCTGAACAAAACATTATTTTGTCAGGGTACTTAATAAGTAAGGGCAATAAATCATCAAAATTCTTAGCAGCACTTCCCTCCCTAATTTGTATGGTCATTCCCAATGCAATTTTTGCTTCCGCTTCCGCAAGGGTCATACATTCGTGGTCGGTGCTTATTCCACCGGCTGCATATGCTATCAAGTCATCCCCTTTCAATTCAGGTGCATGACCATCAATGGGTTTTCCTATCCGTTTAGCAGCATCTAATTTAGCATGAACCTGCTTATTTTTATGAATTACGCCCGGAAAATTCATCATTTCAGCCAGAAAATAGATATCATCGCGCAACAATAATTTCTCCACGGCATCGGCATCTAATTCAGCTCCCGAAGTTTCGAAATGTGTTGATGGAACACACGAAGGTGCTCCAAAGTAAAATTTCATGGGCGAATGACGACCGTTCTCAATCATATAATCAATTCCCTCAATGCCACACACATTGGCTATTTCGTGTGGATCACAGACACAAGCCACCGTTCCGTGAATAACACTGTATCGGGCAAATTCCGAAGGTAGCATCATCGAGCTTTCGATATGTATATGTGCATCTACAAAACCAGGAATAATATACTGATTTTCAACCTCATCACAGGCTTCAATTGCTGTTATTTTCCCATTTTCAAAAAGAACTTTTCCCTTAGTAATGGTTTTCGATATCACATCGACTATATTTCCTGTTATTGTTTTCAATATTTCATTTTTAAGTATGAACAAATATAATGAATTTAATCGACTCAAAGTTCATTTATTATGTATAAATATTCTTCTCAAACAAAAACCCATTCTCAACATTGAAAATGGGTTTTTGTTTTTAAATTTAAAGATTCAAATCAATAGAACTTTTGTTGAATCAGCGTTGGAAATACTCGTTTTGGGGCCAGAGCAGTCAAACTAAAGTCATAGGGTACATCGTAGGTTTTTTCAGCAGCCTGATTGGGTATATTTACATGAATTACCAGATTTAGCAAGGTGCCGGAAGCTCCCGTTTGAAGTGATTTGATATTGAACGAAACAATGCCGCTTCTTAGGTATACCGGAGAATCTACATTCGAATTATGCCTAAAATATAGGTGAATCTTTCCGTCAGTAAATACCTTGGAAGTATCATTTACCAGATTTATAAAGTGAGTTTTGTTATAACCCGGATAGCTAAACTGAACATTCAGATAGTCGCTGCCAATCCACATATCGTCAATACTTATTGAATCGTTCCCAATGCTGTCCTGAGTAGCTTTACTTACATTGAAAATGCCCTTTGTCAGAACTTCGTAGACATCATTCAATCTTACATCGTAATCGTAAAGGTGTGTTGCCCGTTTGTCAGCAAGCAGGGTATAGTTGGCAACAATGCGCTGTCCATCTTTTGGTGCATAGCCCGAAAAATTACTTTCATCCACCCACATCAGTTTTTTATTATCCAAGCGGAAGAAGAAGGACGTTTCGTTGTATGGGTTTTGAACCGTAGCGATATCCAGCTCATAATTATTCAAATCGTTATTATTCTGATGATCTTCACAGGCCATAAAAAAAGGCAATAGAACAGCAATTAAAAGAAATTTAATATTTGTTTTCATAAGTCCGGATTTTAGATTTAACCGATTAAAAATAAAGAGTTTATCAGTATTATTATAACAAAAATAATGCCAGTATGGTTTAAATTTTCAGGTCATACCCTGAAATTATTCAAAATTCAGATAGGGTTTTAATCGTAGAACAGATTCCGGGCTGAATTCTGACAATTCTTTTAATTCATTGATATCTTTGATTTTGCCCTTCTTCCGCCGAAGTTCATATAAAGCTTTGGCCTGATAGAAATTAAAGTAGGGATGACTTTTAAAGCGTTCGGCACTCGCGCTATTTACCTTTATTTTCTGAACCAAATCCACATTTACTTTACAAAAAGGGCGAATACGCTCCAGGTTTTCGGGTTTCATTCCCCAAATCTCACTTAGTTGATCCAACGATACAAAACCACCCGTTTGCTGACGAAATCGCACAATCCCTTTTGCATAACCACGCCCTATTCCTTTTACCTGCATCAAAAGCGTAGTGTCTGCTGAATTCAAATCGACAATTATATCGGTTCGTTTTATCGGTTTTTCGTTCAGTACAGGTTTGATTTCAGCAATGGCAATATAAGGCTCAAGTTCCTTGAATTTTTCGGGCTGAATGCCGTATACTTTCCCAAATTCTTCTTTCGTTTTAAACCGCCCACCTGCTTTCCGATATTTCAGTATATTACCTGAAATAAAAGGTTTTAAACCCAAGTGGACTAAAGCTGCCGAATCAATTAAGTTGGGATCAAATGAAGAAAGCGTGTAGGATCCTGGTTTATTTTTCGCAGGAAAGCTAATCGAATTTTGCTTATACTGACGTTGACGCTCATCATTTTGATGTTGCCATTCCAATTGCCGTAAACTGTCAAGTGAAACCAACGATTTTTTGAATTTCTCTACTTCGCTAAGAAATGCAGTTCCATCCTTTTGTGTTACAGGAAAGAAAACCGGTAGTAAGTAATTTACTGCTAAAGACATTAAAATAAGCACTATCAAAATGATAATACCCATTCGCTGTCCTTTCGAAAAATAGAAGAAGTCTTTCCACATAATTATCTGTAGAAATTGAATGTTTCTTGAGCGGCAAGCGAGACTCGAACTCGTGACCCTCAGCTTGGGAAGCTGATGCTCTACCAACTGAGCTACTGCCGCAATATAAATAAGTATATAAAATACTAAATATCTGATTTACAATATATTTAATAAATTCAATAAATACAAATCTGTATATATATGAATATAAAATACTCTATTTGTACACGATTTGTACAGGGTTTTCTGAATGTACAAAAATTGGAAAATGTACATCGTTAAATTTTCATTAAAACCTTTAGTATTATGCAATTCAAACTTGTTATTAAGCTAAAACCAAACAGTTTAGCTAAAACTGAGATTTTAATAGAATGTTATTTCGATCGCCGCTATCAATACATTGGCACCGGTGCTTACACATACCTTCAATACTGGGATGATCAAAGAGAAAACGTTAGCAATAAACATCCGCAAGCTGCAACGGTAAACAACTTAATCAATTCCAAACTTCACGAACTGGAACAACGTGCAAATACGAAGAAACACCCGGAAAGTTCTTTACGTTTAAAGAACCAAAAAATATTTCAGAGGGCAAAGATAAACAAAGTTTTTATGATTTTATAAATGAATGTATAAAAAAGGAAGTCCGGCTAGAATTAAAAACTATACAGAAATATAGATCAAATAATGACATTATAAAGAAAATTTGGGGAGATGTTAGACTTGACAAAATTACTGATACTCTTATTTATAAACTAGATAAGGAACTTAAAAAAAATATACGCGCAATGTACAATTACACGTTATCATGTATTTGTATTTCTACAAAACTCTGAACATCCGAGATTGATTCAATTTTATGAATCTCCCTATTGAATTCAAGATAGCCAGAAATAACATTTTCTCCAACCGGTTTAGTAAATAATTCAGCCAAATCAATTTCCAGAATATTAGCTATTTTTTCAAAGGGTGCAATCGTTGGATTCCCATGGATGCTGCTACTGAGTTTGATTATTGAAGTTTTAAGAATATAACTTAACAAATACTTAATTAAAGAAAACAAAAAACTGCTTTAAAAGTAAATTGAGTGATTAATCAATAAAATTCAATTAATTATTTGAATAATAATACCTTATAAGTTTTTTATGATATTTACCAATGAGGTGTTATTTTTTATATTTAGCCATATACTCTGTTGGAGATATTTTATAAAAAGCCTTGAACCATTTTGAAAAATATTGGGGATTTGAATGACCAATATCATAGGCTATTTCTGAGATATTCAAATCTGTTTCAATAAGTAAACGGGCAGCTCTTTTAAGTCTTACTGAATCGATAAATTCTTTTCCGGTAGTACCGGTAATAGCTTTTATTTTTCTGAAAAAAGTTGAACGACTCATGGCAAAAGTATCTGCAATGTATTTAATATTCAAATCATCTTCGCCAATATGTTCTTCAACATATTGCAACAATTTATCCATAAACTGTTCGTCTCTGCTGTTTGTGGTTATTTCTTTCGGATTTGTATATTGGTTTGAAATAAAGAGCTTTCTCAGCTTTTCTCTCGATTCAATAAGGTTTTTAATTGTGAGTGTGAGGAGTTTTACATTAAATGGTTTAGGAATAAAGTAATCTGCTCCTATTTGGATACCTTTGTACTGGCTGTCCGAATCGCCTCTGGCAGTTAATAGTATTACAGGAATATGCGAAGTATTTATATCTGTTTTTATGAGACTACATAATTCAAAACCATCCATTACAGGCATAACGATGTCACTAATTATTACATCAGGTTGAAAAAATGTTGCTTTTTCTAAGCCAATTTTCCCATTTGTAGCGGTAATTACATTATATGTTTCGGATAAATAATTACCAATATTATCAAGAAGTTCTTTATTATCATCTATGTAGAGAATGGTGAATTTTTCAGGATCAGCATCTTCAATGTTTTCAGCAGTTAAAATTTCAACATCAGTTTCTGATTCTTGATTTTCTATACCATAGTAGGTTGCATTAAAGTCTGTTTTCCAAATTACTTTATCAGCTTTATCATTGGCAGAGTAAACATACTCATTCAAAGGTAAACTTATTGTAAATACAGAACCTTTATTTATTTCGCTGGTTACAGAAATTGATCCTTTATGAAGTTCAATTAGATTCTTAGTTAGATGCAGTCTTATTCCAAATCCATTTTCGTATGAGTCTTTATTCCCACCGTGTTGGTAAAACCGATCAAATATTTTTGTCAACTGTTCTTGCTCAATTCCAATTCCATTGTCAATTACACTAATCTCCAAAAATTCATTATTGGTTGATAATTTAGTTTTTATCTGAATCAACCCTTTCCTTTTAGTGTACTTTATTGCATTTGAAATCAGATTACTCAGTGACTTTTCAAGTGCATTTGCATCAAACCAGATTAAAAATTCAGGATTGAATGTATCAATGGATAATTTCATTTCCTGTTTTTCGGCTAACGATTCAAAGGCTTGTACGATATTTTTTATTACACTGACAATATCATCGTTCTTGACATTTAACTGATAATTACCCGTTTCAATTTTGCGAATTTCCAACAACTCATTGGTTAGTTGCAACATGCGATTGACATTTCGATCAATAGTTTCTGTTTCCTTTTCTTGTTCTGTATTTAAATTTAAATTTGAAATGAGTTTCTCAATAGAACATACTATTAAGGTTAAAGGGGTTCTGATTTCATGAGAAATATTGATGAAGAACTGTAACTTTGACTGATTTATTTTTTCAATTTGTTCGTGATATTGTTTTTCCAGTAATTCTTCATGCTTTTTTTTAACTCGTTTTTGGGTAATAGATGATACTGCTAAAACTATTAATGTAAGCATTAAAAAGTACAATAGAAAACCAGGAAATGAAAACCAGAATGAAGGTGATATATCAAAGTGAAGTGAAGTATAATTCGAACTCCAAATACCATCTTCGTTGGTTGATTTTACTTTAAATACATATTTCCCACTTGGTAAATTTGAATATTCAGCCTTTTTAAATTCAGCCGAGGTGTATATCCAATCTTTATCATACCCTACAAGCATGTAAGCATATTTGCATTTCAAGGGATTGATATAATTAAGCGAAATGAAATTAAATTTAATATTATTATCATTATACGCTAAAGTAGGCATACTTATTACGCGATTTTTTGCATTTTCTCCATTGATTATAACTTCGCTAATCACCACAGGTTCTACAAAATTATCGTATCGCATTTTGTTTGGCGAAAATTCGGACACTCCATTTATTCCACTAAAAAACATTGTGCCGTTAGAATCCACATACGATGAATGTTCAGAAAACTCATAATCCTGAATACCATCGTTTATATCATAATTGATAATTTCATGTGTCTTTTTATTAAATCTTACGAGCCCCCGAATTGTACCTAACCATAAATTTCCATTCTTGTCGCTTTGTATTGATTGCACCAGATTGCTTGGAAGTCCATTTTCTGTGGTTAAAACAGATACATTAACAATTTTATCGGTGTTAGAAAACTGTAAATGGATAAGTCCACCCCGTGAAGCTACCCAACAATTGTTTTCAGTGTCAATATAAATATCACTTATATAATTGTTATTTGAACCGATATTAAAAGTTTTATTTATCGACACAAAACTCTTAATATTAAAATCCTTATCTAATGTAGCTTTTACTAAACCGCTGGTTTCTCCACCAATCCAGACACAATTTCTTTTCAGATCATATTTTACTTTACGGATTGTATTTTGGGACTTAGGATTTACCAACAACTGTGTAGTATAGTTTTTGATTTGAGTTGTTTTAAAATCGGAAGATAATGTAAAACTCGCAAATCCAGTTCCAGTACCAATCCAAATTTTATCCGCCTTATTCGTAATAGAAAAAATAGGACCTTTTATTTGATTATTTGTATTAAGTTTTTCAATGGCGAAACTATCTTTAGTAAAACTAATAATATATAAACCATCAGTACACCCAACCAAATAATGTGAATTATCAATTATAACTAATGAAAAAACAGATTTTCTACTCAACAATGACTTTACGACTTGTTGATATTTAGGGTCGTATACATAAAGCCCTTCAAATAAAGTTCCAATGGATATTCCGGTCAAAATGACCAGTCTTCTCCGGATGAAATTGACCACCCACACAAGACTGAGCCCGAGCTACTATTTTCAAGCTTAATAGCGGTTACAAATTTATAGGTTTTTCTTAATAATGTTTGTATTTAATAAAT
>CAIUTB010000139.1 GCA_903901975.1 uncultured Bacteroidales bacterium | reverse complement strand
GACATACCTGTATTGTCACGTTCGGTAAGGTAATTGAAAATGCTGTCCGGGTGACTGTCATAAAGCTTTGCACCTACATAGATAGCACTTTGATCGTAAAAAAAGTAAACCTCAGAAGGTTGTGGCGATGGTTTCCCATTATAAGGCTGAATCTGAACAAAATCTTTTGCCGGTGCGCAATATGAATAAGCAGCTTCATCCAGTTTTCCATCAATGTTAAGCGGACTTGTAATTTTATAAGCTTCTACTTTCTTTTTTGTTTGAGCAACTGAAGTTGAAATAGTCAGAAAAAGGAAAATAATTCCCCAAAAATGTTTCATAATAAAATTCCGAAATGTTATATAATACAATTATTGATGATTTATAGTATTGAATATCAGCTAATTGTTTTTGACTTATGTCTATACAAATATATAAATAATTATTTATTTTTTGCTGAATTTGATAGTAAAAGTTATACATATTTCATGACTGATTTAATTGATAATTATTACATTATGTCTCAAACAATTAACGTTTAAATTTATAAGATTCTCATTTGTCTTATTCCTGTATTTTTTGTACTTTTGTTTCGCTTTTCGAAACATAAAACTTAATCGCTAAATCAGTGATAGAAATAATTCCCGCTATAGATCTAATTGAAGGAAAATGTGTTCGCCTTTCACAAGGCGATTATACACAGAAAATTATTTACAACGAAAATCCGCTTGAAGTAGCTAAAATGTTTGCTGATGCAGGTATTCGCAGGTTGCATTTGGTAGACTTAGATGGAGCAAAAGCACACCATATAGTCAATCACAAGGTGTTGGAGAAAATTACTTCAGGGACTGACTTAATTGTCGACTTTGGAGGAGGTTTAAAAACAGATGAAGACTTGCGAATAGTTTTTGAATGTGGTGCAAGTATGGTAACGGGTGGGAGTATAGCAGTTAAAAATCCGGACGTTTTTTCTTCCTGGATATCGAAATTTGGTTCTGATAAAATTATTCTGGGTGCTGATGTAAAGGGTGAGAAAATTGCCGTTAGTGGTTGGCTTGAAACTACTGATTTAGAATTACTTCCGTTTATTAAAAGCTATATTGAGAAAGGAATCAATAAAGTAATTTGTACCGATATCAGTAAAGACGGTATGCTTCAGGGACCGGCTTTAGAACTTTATAAAAAAATACTCGTCGCACAACCCGAATTATATCTTATTGCAAGCGGTGGAGTAAGTTCCATTCGTGATATAGAAATGCTTCATGAGTCTGCTGTACCTGCCGTCATTACCGGAAAAGCTATTTATGAAGGAAGAATTAGCCTGAAAGAACTGACTAAATTTATAATAGTTTATTCGTAAAAAATAAAGAATTGATAGTATATTTGTAGTCTTGAATTTTAAAAATCAGTAGATTCATAAATAATCAGTTTAAGCTTGGTCTTGAATTATTATTTATTATTTATAAATTATGAATTGAATAAATTATGTTGAAAGAAATCTTATCCTTAACCGGTAAACCCGGTCTTTTCAAATTGGTGTCGCAAGGCAAAAATATGTTGATTGTTGAATCGTTAATTGATGGGAAACGCATTCCGGCTTATACAAAAGATAAAGTTGTATCATTGGGCGATATCGCTATTTTTTCTGAATCAACTGAAATTCCATTAGGTCAGGTACTTGAAATAGTGAAAACCAAAGAAAATGGAGCAGTTTGCTCTGTAGATTCAAAAGCCGATAACGATAAACTTCGAAACTATATGGCTGAAATTTTACCAGATTATGATCGTGACCGTGTTTATCCAAGTGATATCCGCAAATTGATTAACTGGTACAATATTCTTATAAATGCTCAGATAACTGATTTCATTGCAGAAGAAAAGGATGAAGTTGCAGCTGAATAGTTAAAAATTAAATATTTTGGATTAGGTTTTTATGTTCGTAAAATCAATTTGTGAACTTATCGAAGAAGTTGCTCCATTGGCATTGCAGGAAAGCTATGACAATGCCGGACTCCTTGTGGGTGATTCTCAAATGGAAGTTACATCAGTCTTAGTTTGCATTGATATTACTGAAGTGGTAATTGAAGAGGCTATTCAAAAAAAATGCAACCTGATAATTTCACACCATCCGCTTATTTTCACTGGACTAAAGCGACTTATCGGTCAAAATGAAGTTCAACGTTGTGTACAGAAAGCAATTAAGCATGATATTGCTATTTATGCAGCTCATACCAATTTAGACAATGTCTTATCGGGAGTAAGTGGAAAAATGGCTGAAAAAATAGGATTGAAAAATCTTCGGATTTTACAACCGAAACAAAATAATTTGTTGAAACTTATATGCTATGTTCCTAAAATTCATTCATTTGCGGTACGTGATGCTTTATTTCAAGCTGGTGCAGGGCAAATAGGTAATTACGAATCATGTAGCTTTAATGTTGAAGGAATCGGAACATTTAAAGCCAACGAAAAAGCGCAACCTTTTGTAGGAAATATCGCTGAATTACATTCAGAACCTGAAACATGTATAGAAGTTATTTTGCCAGAATATCTCAAATTTAAGGTGCTTGAAGCTCTACTAAAATATCATCCTTATGAAGAACCGGCTTACGATTTCATTTCACTTGAAAATGATTGGAATCAGGTAGGAGCAGGCATAGTAGCTGAATTGGAAGAAGCAGAAGATGAATTGGTATTTTTGAACCGAATAAAATCAATTTTCAAAACTCCTGCTATTCGTCACACTAACTTTTTGAACAAGAAAATAAAGACTGTTGCTCTGTGTGGAGGTTCCGGTAGTTCGTTGCTGACCGATGCCATTTCTGCAAATGCAGATATCTATATTTCAGGTGATTTTAAATATCATGAGTACTTCGAGGCTGAAAATCGTATTTTGATTGCCGATATTGGACATTTTGAAAGTGAACAGTTCACAAAAGACATTTTTTTTGAGATAATTTCAAAAAAAATGCCTACATTTGCAGTCCAAATTTCAGACAGTAAAACCAACCCCATAAATTATTTGTAATCAATATGGCTACAGACTTAAAAGCAGAAAAAGAAATTACCGTTGAGGATAAGCTAAAGGCACTCTATGAACTTCAGAAAGCGGTTTCTCAGATAGATGAAATCAAAATTTTACGTGGTGAACTTCCCCTTGAAGTACAGGATTTGGAAGACGAAATTATCGGTCTGAATACCCGTATGGAAAATTTTGAATCTGAAATTGCAAATATCATTGCAATAATTGCCAGCAAAAAGATTGAAATCGAAGAGGCACGTATGAAGATCACCCGTTACAAAGAGCAACAGGATAATGTTCGCAACAATCGTGAGTACGATAATTTGTCAAAGGAGATTGAATTTCAAACACTTGAAATCGAATTATGTGAAAAACGCATTCGTGAATTTTCATCAGCTCAGGAAGCTAAACAAGCTGACCAAAAAACGTCAGCCGATCAATTATCAGAACGAAAACTTGATTTGGATCAAAAGAAAGGTGAGTTGAATGAAATCGTAGCTGAAACGAAACAAGAAGAAGAAAAGCTTCGCGAACATGCTAAAGAAATTGAATCGCTTATTGAACCACGACTCGTTACAGCCTTCAAACGTATCCGTAAGAATGCCCGCAATGGCTTAGCAGTTGTTTATGTGCAACGTGATGCTTGTGGTGGTTGTTTTAATAAAATTCCGGCGCAACGTCAGTTAGATATTCGTCTACGCAAAAAAATCATTGTATGTGAATATTGTGGACGTATATTAGTTGACCAGGAATTGGCAGGTTTTGCTCCGTTATCAGAGGATTAATCAACACATTTATATTTTAATGAAGAGTTCGAAACTAAGTTTCGGACTCTTTTTTATTGCGCCAAAATGATAATTATCCGAACAATATATCATAAAACAGGAAATTTTCAATTCTCAGAAGTACAAAATACATGTAATGATCTGTCTTAGAACAAAATATGTAGAATTTAATCATTATTATTAATCTATATTCTGAAAATTAATATACATATTTTTTCAAAGTGGGGTTGAAGATGATTATTTTTGACTTTATTTTTGAATGTGATTAGAATAATAACAATACTTCATTACAACCTTCAAACAAGAGTAAATAGGATTGATCAAACTTCAATAGATGAATTAATTTATAAATGTACGGTTTCACTTATGTAATACTGCTGTCAATTCACAATCATATAAAGATATTTCACAAAAGGATAAGTTAAATGATTGCAGGATGTAATGATATTCTCGAGCTAAAATATTACAAATGTAAATCAAATCACATATGGGAATCTTCATTTATGAAACAAATTAAATATGCAATATGTGTGTGCTAAATACCAATATATCAGTAATATATGATTTATATATAATATATGACT
>CAIUTB010000138.1 GCA_903901975.1 uncultured Bacteroidales bacterium | reverse complement strand
TCTGCCGTCCACATTGGATACCCGAAGGCGCAGCCCGCCATTAAAAACCAGCCACTACTCGTTAATTTTTTAACGTTGAGTTTTCCAATCTCAGAACAATGCGGTTCGTTTTTCTTTGACACAAAGATACAGCATAAATTTATATAATATTCAGTATGCAATCATATATTAGGTTAAATATTAAGATTTAAGTTGATTTTTTTTGGTTGAAAATCCCAACAGCAAGTCATTTGTAAAAAAAGCTTCTAAAATTTCGTAATCTAAAAGAAAATATCTACTTTTGCAATTCTATTCGAAAAACCGAATTAACAAAAGACTCAAAAATACAATCTTATGGCTAAAAAAGAGGAAAAGGAACACCACGAATTGGAAAACGTTCAACATGCGCTGACAAGTACTGAGGCATTTATTGAAAAATATCAGAAACAAATACTAAGTGCTGTTGGTATTGTTATTCTTGTTGTGTTAGTTATAATGTCGTTTAAAAACTTTTATCTTGATAAGCGAGAAATTGCGGCACAAAATGAAATATCTAAAGCTCAGGCAGCTTTTGCTACTGATTCTTTCCGGGTGGCTCTTGAAGGTAAAGGTGTTCAAACAATGGGATTTAAAGAAATTGCTTCTGAATACAGCATTACCCCTTCGGGAAAACTTGCCGGTGCATATGCCGGGATCTGTTATTACAAATTAGGTCAATACGAGAATGCAATCAAATATCTTTCTCAATTTAGCAGCGATGATAATTATTTCTCAGTAACCGTAATTGGCTTAACCGGTGATTGTTATGTGAACTTGAACGAAAATTCAAAAGCAATCAGTTATTTTGAAAAGGCAGCCGATAAGGATAATGCAGTTTTAAGCCCGATTTATCTGAAAAAAGCAGGATTGATTTATGAATCACTAACAGAACCTGAAAAAGCTGAAAAGGCATATGCTAAAATAAAAGTAAAATATCCAAAAAGCTCCGAAGCTTCTGATATTGACAAGTATATTGCACGTGTTCAAAAATAACTCTTTCAATGTAAAATAAAGAAAAGCTGCTTCAATTTAATTGAAGTAGCTTTTTTAAATTTCAACCTAAGTACAAGTACAACACCCAAAACCCAAAAAAAAATTATGGCAACACAATATCAAAATCTTTCACAATATAATGCAGAGCTAATGCCGGATAAGGAATTGGTATCTAACCAATTTTATTCAATTGTTGTGGCTGACTGGAATCCTCAGATTACCCACGCCATGCTACGAGGTGCTATTGAGACTCTTGAATTGGTGGGCGTGAAGCCGGAAAATATTCAGGTTATTCATGTTCCGGGTACTTTCGAATTAACCTATGCTGCTAAACAACTTCAAACTTCAAAATCTAACGGAAAATCATGTTCTGCTGTTATTACCTTAGGATGTGTAATTCAGGGCGATACCCCTCATTTTGATTATGTGTGCCAAAGCGTAACAGCAGGTGTTACCGAATTGAATCTACGGGATAAAACTTGTCCGGTAATTTTTGGAGTTATTACCACCAACACTATGCAACAAGCTTTAGATCGTGCCGATGGTAAACATGGAAATAAAGGTGTAGAAGCTGCTACAACAGCCGTAAAAATGGCTAATATTGTTTGGTAGTCACGATTTTTAAATGTATCTTTGCATTGCTTTTTTAGAAATTTGGGCAGTTACCAAAGTGGCCAACTGGGGCTGACTGTAACTCAGCTGTCTTTCGACTTCGGAGGTTCGAATCCTTCACTGCCCACACTAATTTGCCAATATGCCAATTAGTCAATGTGCTAAGTAATTGGCACATTA
>CAIUTB010000137.1 GCA_903901975.1 uncultured Bacteroidales bacterium | reverse complement strand
CACGACGTGAAAGCGGTGGAATACTTTTTAAAAGAAAAAATTGCGGGTCACGCTGAACTCGAAAAAGTGAGTGAATTAATCGTTCGTTCGGATGTTCCTGTGGGGGTTGCCCTCAGCGGCGGAATTGATTCGGGGGCAGTGGCAGCGCGAATCACTATTCTCATTGTTTTTAAATTACCGGCAATAATTTTACAAAGTAAATAAAAACGAGCTTATCATTGGGGCGATATTTAGTAATAATGATTAAGCGAATGGTGTTTTTATGTGATTTACTAGATTTAAATAGTGAGGAAAAACTTCAGAATACGAATAAGGCGCTAAAGAAGGCGATTGATGCGAATGAATTTGTATGGAGGAAGATTCAGAAAGATTATGCTGTAAGACAACAGGGGAACTAAACCGAACACATAAGTAGTCGCTCCTTAATAAGTCATTTTTCGGGCCACTATTAAAATAAAAAATTGCCGAAAAAGTACTCTAAAAATAATGTGCAAAAATTCTTCTTTGAGTTTTTGCATCATTTTCTTCAAATTCCAGGCTGTTGCAGCCATGAACGCATTGATTTGTATGCCTTTTTCACCTAAGAGATAATTCTGTGCCATTCGGAAATCACTTTTCAGATGTCCAATAATTGGTTCAATACCTGCTCGAGCCCTGAATCTTTTACGTTTTTGTTGTTTTTGGTATGCTGTATCGTTGGCTTTTGGTTTGTTTGGTGTGCTGATTTTTATTCCGTTAATCTCTGTTTTTCCTTTACCACCACGATCGTAAATCAATTCTTCAGGTAGTTTTAGCTCATTGTAGTCCATTTGATTAAGAAGTGGTTCTATCGTGTGTCCATCGTAGATGTTTTCTGTAAAAGCCATGATGGCGGTGATGATTTTTTCCTTTTTTTTGCCAGTGGTAATCAACCCCACCTTGTTACCAAACTCATACTGCTTATGTGGTTTGCCCTTGGCTATACAACGTGTAAACGGTTTGTGAAGGCTGTAAGTCTTGTCTTTATCATTTTTTTGTTGGTTGACAGCACGATTGTAGAGATTAAAGTCTTTTGCATACTGCATTTTCTGCTCTTCACTCATTTTGCGTTCCAGTTCCCGTAATTGGGTATTGGCTATCGTTTTCAACCTCTTCTTTGCTTTTCTTGACTTTTTGGCACGTTTAGGATGCTTGCCGTTGTATGTGTCACGCACTAATTGTTTGCTTTCGCGAGTATAACGTTGCCTTTGCGTAATCCCTTCTTTATCGGCTATTTTATTGCATTGGTCAATCACCTTTTTACACAATTTGGCATCTGTTGGAAAGCTCGTATTGTTTTCCTGTACTGTGGTGTCGGACAAAACAAATTTCGATTTCTTTGCTACAGTATCCCCGTGCAGTTTTACACTGTAAGCAAATATTTTACCTATTCCTTCCTCGCCTACACGATTACGAAAATGAACGAAGTCACTCGGGTCAAAAGGGAAGTTATGCTCGAAAAATACCCCACCGCAGAAATGCTGAAAGTAAACATCGCGTACCCAAAACTCAGGAATGCGATCATCACCAAGATTATACATGTGTTTTAATATCAGGCAGCCCACCATCAGGCGGATAGGAACACTTGGT
>CAIUTB010000136.1 GCA_903901975.1 uncultured Bacteroidales bacterium | reverse complement strand
TATTACTACTCGTTTTTAGTAGCAATTCCAATGCTTCTATTTCTTCTGTTTTCAGTATTATATATCTCATTATGAGACAAATATACTACATTTTTGTGATATTACCAAATAAATACGACATTATATTATTCTTATTACTTACATGATTGCTGTTCGATCTTTTAGAGTGTGGATTATGTACGGTTTAATTTTTTGAATAAATGAGGTGAATTAGATTGAAGTATAATTTATATAAAACTGTTTTGTTTGTGAAATGTGTCATAGCTAAGCAGTAACTTCTACTGAAATCATGTCCAAATTAAAAATACATTTATGCTTTATCAATTAAAATTCGCTGAATTTAAATAGAATCCTATTTCACGAATTTAACAGCTACATTGGTCTTGCCATAACTTAATATGGCGAAATAAACTCCTGGGTCTTTAATAGTTGTTTGAATGAGATTAAATCCGATGTTAGATGTTTTAAAACTGGTATTATAAATCTGTTGTCCAAGTAGATTATAAATTGCAAACTTACTATCAGCTATTCGATTCATATCGAATGAAAGAGTTACATTACTTCCTTTTGAACTAACAAAAATTGTTGGATACAATGTATCAGCATTATCATTCCGATCTGAAGTAATATCAAGGATGTGAGCATTTACAACCCGTTGAAAGAGAATAGCATGACCATTATCATTTAAATGAATGCCATCTCCGGAATCATATAACTTATTTATTGTTCCGTCCGGATTGGCAATTGTAGTCCAGAAATCAATGGCTTTTTCCTGGTAGGTATCATTAATTTTACTTTTTATAAGTATTAAAGAATCTCGCAAATTAGTTGCTAAGTTTCGTGGTTGTGAGGTAGTAATCCAAACAGGAATATTTGCCTGACTGGCTAAAGCAACTATTACTGCAAAATTTGACATGTATTCAATAGTTGAATATCCATTTGCAATATCATTTGTCGGCATATTAATGATAATCGCTTGTGGATTAAGGCTTAGTGCTTTTGTGATATTTCTTATTGTATCTGGGTAATATCTTCCATTTGGGGTTTTATTACCGGTCGGCATTATATGATATGTGGTATATCCTCCAACAGCTAAATTAACAACCGTGTTTAAAGGATTAATAGATTGCACAAAGGTTCTGTATCGGTTAACCCAGGCATTGCTGATATCTTTTGGCCCGGATCCAGCAGCCGTTGATGAACCTAATACAACAATTTTATATCCGTAAACAGTTCCGAATTTAAAGCTTAAAATAAAAATGAAAAGAAATAGAAATACAATTCGTTTCATAATTTATCAAATATTATAATATTTAGAAATTAATGATTCTCAGTTCGGCGTAGCGTCTACTGTTCCTCTGTTCGGCGTAGCGTCTCGTTTTCAGTTCGGCGAAGCGTCCCGGTTCGGCGAAGCGTCTGTCGCTTCGTCGGGTTAAGCTTGTCCCTGGTTCGGCGTAGTCTCTGTTAGGCGTAGCGTCTCTGTTCGGCGTAGCGTCCTCCACGGGTTCGGCGAAGCGTCTTTCGCTTCGTCGGGTTAGTAGGAAAGCTCTGCTTTCCATATTCAATTATTTATTCAATTATTTATTTCGTCAGAATTCTCTACTAATCGTTTAGAACTCGTTACTTGCCTTTTATAATGCTTTAGCTATCGTTTAGACCCTTCTCCCCCTCGTTTGCAACGAGGGCTTATTGGTTTTTTGTTTCTAACAAAGAAATATAGTTTTTTTTCTATTTCTTTGAATCGATTTTTGCCCGTTCTTGCCTACGGCAGGCAGGTCTTTCATGGTTTGACGCGTTTTTGAAGGTGCAAAGTTAATAAAATATTGCAGATTTGATATTACAAATTTGATTCAGGTTACTCGCTGTACATATTTTTTTCCCCAACCCATTTCGTTCTCTATTTTATTCACAATACTAGTAACTCTATCAAAATGCATTATCCATGTTGGGATATCACTGTTTATCCAGCCCATTACAAGAATCATCTCGTTATGTATTTCGATAATTTTCGCCAAATTCCAACAAATAGGTTCATGATGAAATACTCTGTTTCTAAAAGTTCTAAATCTATTAAGTGGCGCTGAAATATTTTTTCGTTGCCTTATAGCTTTAGGCATATTGGGAAAAGCAAGCCGTAAATCTTTCCAAAGAATTTTTTCATATTCACTATTCAAAAGTGTTACCCAAAAACCAAGAGTTAATTCAGCGACAATCTTTGAAGGTGATGAAAATTCTTTTCGTCCGGAAATTTGTTTATTAGCTTGCGAAATGTATCTATGCAAATTTGTAAGTCCCGGCGTGTTTTGAAAATGCGAATACCAATCTTCACGCCCGCTGGCGCGGTTTTGTAAACCGTGACATTTAATCTATCTAGCTAATATATATCTGCACGTTCAGTGACTTTAGAATGCTTTGCCATTCATTTAAAATTCTCCACTTCGTTATAATACCAATCATTATAAAATATCAGTAGCTTGTTCAGTTAAAAAATTCTTCAGTTCAGAATCAGAAACAGCTTGAATTAAATATTCAACTTCCTCAGCATAGTCGATATCTTTAAAATAGCAAAGCTGAGCCCGAAACAATTTTTCGGAAAACAGTTGTCCGAAAATTTCATCTGCCTTTTGAGCAATTTGCATCACTGAATAATGATTCTTAAGAATAAAGTATAAATCCACATAATCTTTCCATTTCGAACGTCTTCCCAGGGCATAAGCTTTCATGGCCGCCAAATCCAATAATGATGGCATTTTTATATACTCTTCAAACTTGATTTCCGGTTTTACAGGGAAAGGGTATTCAAAAAAAGTAAATTTTACATCCGATATAATCAGATTCAGTTGTTCCGATACATTTCGGGTAACCTTGTATTTAAGATGGTGTGTATCTAACTTTGTAATAATTTTTTTAGCATTAAAACTTTTTGGCTTAAACAAATCAAAATCAATAGAACGCCGATGACCTATATGCAAAGCTATGGCAGTACCGCCCACTAAATAAAACTCGCGTTTGAAATCCTTAAGTAAGGGCAATAATCCTATCTGATTAATGTTAAGAATTTCTTTATGCATGTTTTTTAAAATACTGATAAAAAAAATTATAAACTTCTGGATAGTAATTCAATTTTTTTCTTCCTTTGATGCCCTTGAAAACGCTGGATATTTCTTTAATTCCCATCAGCTTTTCCAGATCCTTATATTCATTGAGAGTGCCATAATTAAGTAACGTTTCCACAAGTAACTCATCACTTATATCCACTTTTTTATCTTGTGGTATGTACCAAAATAGGTTGCTATGTTGCAGAATAAATTCTTTTATTTCGGGTGTTCTCATTTATTCAGGGATTAAATATCTCTATACAAATATACAAAAAAAAATGATTTTCAAACATTTATTTCAGTGAAAAATTGTCAGGATCCAACCGTTTCTTTCACGGTTTGACGCGTAAAATTCTTAATTCTTCCTCCATCCGTTTGACCCCGAATAGCGGTCAGACGGTCATTTTAAGCCAAAACATCACCAGTTAAATATGACTGGAAAATATAATCCGGATTTTCGAAATACAAACTGCTATTCAAATCTTCAATTTTGCGTGAAATCCATGAATTATATACCTCTATCAGCACTCCAATAGGATCAGGAGTATTCCGGTTATTAATAATATCCATAATCAGTCGTTTATAAACCTTGCCAATATCCCAAATTGTAGGTATAGAATAAATGGCTGTAACCACATTATCGAAATGACCTATTTCAATTTTGTTGTTTTTTATGAGTTCCTCGCTCACTTTTTCCAGGTTTTCGGAGTGATAAATATCGGCTAAGTTGAAAATATGTTCCAAATTATCCCTACCGAGTGCATTAACCACTACCGAACGGTGATTTTTTGTCAGTCGTGCAATATGTTCTATAAGGCTGCAAACAAAAAAAATATCATTGCTTTCTTTCGGCTCTCTACCTGTCATAGTCTTCAGATTTGATAAAAGTCAGACATTTAAGCGCATTTTCAGTACAAAAACATATCTGGTGTGTAGGATGTTTAAATTTTGCCAGCACCCAGAATTGTTCTTTTGTAAGTACTCCGTTGATATAATCGGAAATATAATTGTATATCTGGTCATTTGCCATTGGTCCGCTTACTATATCATAATCATGTTCAACCCCTGCCCTACTGTTTACCACAAATTCAAGCCAGGGTTCGGTCATTTCTGAAAAAACAAGTTCTCTCAAAGTTGTATCATGCTTAAAATCATACATGCTAATAACCGGAGTATCAAAACGTCTGGCCCAACGAACAGCTTGTTCTTTCAATTCAGTGCAATAAAAACCGACACCAAAATCTTTAGCATATCTTCCATTTATAATTTCAGGTAAGCGAATCTCTGTATATCCTCCGTGAAATATCATAAAATTTTCTATTCGATTAATATTATTGTCCTTATGTTCGGTAAAATCACCCCAGTTCCACGTAGCGTCCAACCGTTTCTTTCACGGTTTGACGCGTAAAATCTTAATTTACAAATATAAAACTCACATTGAAACCTTATGGTGTCTTTTATTCGTTGCAGTTGATTTTTTTAGTTTATCCAATTTGATATATTGACTTATTACTATCTGTTCATCGTTAGTAAGTGGTCTTGAATCTACAAAAAAATCAATTTCAATAGAATCTTTTTTTATCTTTCTCATGATTTTATTTTTTAAAATACTTATCAATTAATTTTAAAGCCGAATTTGTATTTATAACCATCAGTTGTCCTGATATATTTACAGCTCCCAATGTATGTTTATAATGGTCAATTAATTGTGTTTTGGCAATAAATGATACATACCCATCAAATCTCTGTTCGGCGAATGCTACATTCCGGCTTGTCGGAAGCGTCTGTCGCTTCGTCGGTGCTAAAAGGAAAGCTCTGCTTTCCATATTTGTTTATTATTCAATTATTTATTTCGTTAGAATTCTCTACTAATCGTTTAGAACTCCTTACTTGTTCTTTTAGAACGTTCACCTCTGTTCGGCGTAGCGTCCTCCTCGGGTTCGGCGAATGCTACATTCCGGCTTGTCGGAAGCGTCTTTCGCTTCGTCGGGTTAAGCTTGTCCCGGTTTATCGGGATAGGAAAGCTCTGCTTTCCATATTTGTTTATTATTCAATTATTTATTTCGTCAGAATTCTCTACTAATCGTTTAGAACTCGTTACTTGCCTTTTAGAATCCTTTAGCTATCGTTTAGAACTCGTTATTTATTATCTTTCTTATTTTCAATAGAATGAATGCCTTTTGCGTTTAGGGGGCTGACCACTTTTTTACCTGTTTCGGCTTCTAATTTCAATCGCGCTTCTTTAGCTATATTGCCTCCACGCCTTGCTACATTTTCATGTTCCGGAAACGATTCGGGGTTGCTAACAGCTGATATTTCTTTGGTAGACAGTTCGGCAAGCATATTGAGAACCAATTCTTTATTGGTCATATTATCGCGAAGATTTTCTTTTTTCAATCCTTTGAATTTTTTATATTCTTTGGTTGTTTTATCTGCCCATGTTTTATAAATAATATCAGTTAAAGTAGCAAACTCAATACCTTCTTGCAATCCAAGTCGTTTCCATTTACCCTGTGGGATAGCAAATCATCCAACAGGGTGAATCGGTTAAGTCCTTACGAATTTCAATACTTTTCAAACGTTGGTTTATCCAATTGTCGGAGTAACCCAAACGTTTGTAATCAGTCATTGCCTGATCTATAGACAATTCGGGATCTTGCATTTGATCCAGGCGTTGTTTAGCCACTTCGGCTAACCACAGTTTGAAAGGCTCAGCTTTTTTTGACGGGATTGATTGGATAATACGAAAAGCTTGTGTAGTATTGGCAGCCAAAGTTTTACGCTGTTTCCCTGTTTCAGTAGTCATAGCTACCTGGGGACAATTTGTCCCTATGTAATCGCCAAGCAAGGTATCACGCTTTCTCAACTTTTTTAAATAATCGGTAGGGTTGGCGCTAT
Source organism: uncultured Bacteroidales bacterium (assembly GCA_903901975.1). Classification (GTDB taxonomy): domain Bacteria; phylum Bacteroidota; class Bacteroidia; order Bacteroidales; family Paludibacteraceae; genus Paludibacter. Next base: position 970 of record CAIUTB010000136.1, on the reverse strand, counting down.
CAGTAAGTACACAAATTACATCTACTATGGAGAAATACCATTCTTCTTCCTCTTCGTTCCATATCGAACGGATTTTTCTATCTTCGAAAAGCTTTATTGAGTTTCCTTTTTCCATAACTGAAAATAGTGGTTTGTGATTAAAGATTGATCTTATTTCAACTGTTTAGTAATACCAACCACTTCTCTACCTTCTATCCCTGGTTCGGCGTAGTCTTAGTTCGGCGTAGCGTCTCTGTTCGGCGTATGCTACATTCCGGCTTGACGGAAGCGTCCTTCTTAAGTTCGGCGAATGCTACATTCCGGCTTATCGGAAGCGTCTGTCGCTTCGTCGGTGCTAAAAGGAAAGCTCTGCTTTCCATATTCAATTATTTATTCAATTATTTATTTAGTCAGAATTCTCTACTAATCGTTTATAACTCGTTACTTGCCTTTTAGAATATCTACCCAAGCTTTTAGAATACTTACCCAAGCCTTTAGAATGTTCACTTTAGCCTTTAGAGCGTTCACCCAAGCTTTTAGAATGTTCACTTTAGTGTTTAGAACGTCCACCCAAGCTTTTAGAATGTTCACCCAAGCTTTTAGAATGTTCACTTGAGTCTTTTGAATGTTCTATCCTTCCTTTAGTCCTATTGGTTCTCAAAGTTTGAACAAGAAGTTGTACTTAAATTTTACTCTGTGTAACTTTGTGTTTCCTCTGTGTAACTCTGTGACCTTAATTTCACTAAGTTTAGCTGCACTTACCGTTGGTTCTCAAAGCAATTATTCAATTTTTGTGTTTGCATAGTTAATATAATATTACGAATTATCATCAGACTATATTTTATCCAGGGAGTTTTTCAAATCCTGACCCTTTAGAGTTAAACGATAGGTCTGTTGAGGATGATTGGGTACACTGGGAAAAGAAAGTTCAAGAAAACCACCCTCAATGGCCGGTGTAAGATAATTTGCTGTAAAATTCTCCCTGTCTTTG
>CAIUTB010000135.1 GCA_903901975.1 uncultured Bacteroidales bacterium | reverse complement strand
GAGTAAACCGAATAATTCATTTCAGACCTGATTCGTCTTAAACGGGTCGTTGTTGAAATGTTCAGGAGCATTTAGTTTCGCTTCACCCGGTGCCGGTGGTGGTGTGGATTCCAATTGGAGAGCTATTTCGTTATCCAATTCTATCCGCTCAATCAGTGGCGATTCATACAATCGGTTCATTTTATTTTGTGCTTTCATTGTCTGTGTGTTTTAGGGTATTAATTGATAACTACTTTTTGAGTGCAACTTTTAGCATTAGCCCTAACACTTACAAGGTAAACTCCTGGAGTAAATGATCTGCTTAAAATGGTTATTGAACTCTGTAATGCTTGTTCAGCTAATTTCTGACCCACTGCGTTATAAACACTCACGCTGGCTTCTCCTACAATACCATTTACACAATTTATGCTAATCAGATTGTTGACATTCCGATAGATCAGGATTGAATTGGAAGCACCTTTACTATTTATAATACCGGTAGTGATTGACGCTGCTTTGAAAATCACACTAAAACGACTGGTATTAGAACTTGAAATATCTGAACTGAAGTTATATGCCGAACCATCCGTCAAATTCCATTCATTATTTGTCTGACTGTCTTTTAAAAAGATTTGAGTACCATCATTAAAATTACTTATTTCAGTGGCTTTAATAGTGAATGTATTGGATTGTCCGGTGCTGAAACCGAGTGGAATTTCCTGATTAGGTATGACACTATTCATTCCGTTGATAACCAATTTTTCCGTTCCTACCATGGTAAATATTTCAGGAATAGAAGCTATATTGTTCGACATTTTGGGAGAATCAAAATTATCATAAGCGTTTGAAGCATTCGGGTTGAAATACACTAAGGTTTCATCACTGTTTACAGCATTAGATACCTGCAAACGAAGGATTTGTTGCTGATTTAGACTTGGTGCTTTGAGTTTATTGCTTGCTCCATCGCCATGCGAACGCATGGCATTGGTAAATGTTACTGTTCCGGCGCTGCCAGCAAGAACCCAAAATGCCTGCATAGGTGGAATATAACCCGTTGTGCTGGCTGGTATACTCATTCTTCCGGTGGAATTATAGGTATTGAAGCTATAATCAAATTTGCTCAGGCCGTTATTGAAAGTTGCTGTTCGATACCAAATAGTGGATTGCAGAAGTGAGGCGTTGGTAGCATTCAAATTTAGTACTTGTTCCCAGTTAAGGTACGAGGGATAAGGATTGCCCAACAAATTATAACCAGTTGAACTTGCTCCTGAATTTGTTACAGGCACTTCCACTTTACCACTGTTCAGGTTGCCATTCAACGACCAGCTTGTGGTTCCTGAATTAGTTGAAGCCACAGCTATATAACCGACACCTGCAGTTAGAGAACCACTTACATCATCCCAACTTGAAAATCCTTCGTTGCGTTTTATAATTTTTGCAGCTGAAAGTGTAATATCGGAAGCAGATTTTCCTGAAACAGGTACAGCCACATACCAGTTCCGATTGGTTTCGGTAATGTCTTGTTGTACTATACCGGCTAGGACCGAAGGATTATCTGCAGTACGACTATCCACAAAAGAGGCTGTACCGGAAGCGGTATTTTGAAGTGTAATTCCATTTGTGGAAGTAAGCACACTTGTGTTATTTAAAGTCAATTTTGCTCCCGGGGCAACAGTGATAGATTTCACATTTGCATCGGCATTAACGGTTAATTCATAGCCAGCCGAAACAGTTAGATCGATAGCCGAAGTTGGAGATAATGTTGAGATATTACTGTTTGACGAAACGGTTATAGTTGACGAATTCACCGTTAGACTTTGATCCACACTGCTGGCTGCATTATAATTCCCATTTCCGGCTTGAGAGGCAGTAATAGTAGTTGTTCCCGGAGCAACAATGTGAATCCATCCCGTAGTACCATCAATGCTTACTGCTGCCGTATTGGTACTGCTGTACGAAACGGTCAAGCCCGAACTGACGGTAGCAGGACTGAAATCGGCATCACCTACATTTTTATTGACCTGCATTCCAAATGTAATGGTTTGTGATGCACGTGAAACATTTACAGTATACGTTGATAAACCTGAATTATAGTCTCCATTGGCTGCAATATTAGCGGTAATTACTGCTGAACCTGAGGTTAGAATAGTAACTTCTCCGGTTGATGCATCGACCGTTGCGACACTTGTATTCCCGCTACTGTAAGTTATAGCACCAGCAGAGTTGCTGCTTCCTGCTGTATTTGTAAACTTAGCATCTCCATAAGATTTACTAACAGATGTTGGAGTACTGAATGTTATATCTGGAGTTCCAAGAAGTGTTGTAAAACTTATTTGCGCACCATAACCTGTTCCGACACTATTGGTTGCATAAGCTCTTACATAGTAAGTTTTATTTGGTTGAAGCCCTGAAAAACTACTTGTGAAACTTCCATTTCCTGTTCCATTAGTGGTGTGAGCACTAGATATTGTTGGATTAATAGACTGATTCCAACATACACCACGTGCAGAAACACTTGCACCACCATTAGCAGTAATATTACCTCCACTCGAAGCTGAACTTGAAGTAATTGAACTTGCAGCAGTAGTAGCATCAAGAATAGGAATAGTTTTTACTTCATAAGCACCTATATCATAAACCCCTCCTTGTGGACGTGGAGTTCCAAGTATATCGGTAGTTACTGAAGCAACTGTAGTTCCGGCATCTTTGCAAGCTGATGTTGATGCAATAGACCAATCAGCACTAGCAAATGAAGTAACATCTCCCGCTGTAACCACTTTGCCTATAAAATTCGTAGGACTTGTGAAATTAGCATATAATGTACCACCAGTTGAACCTGTATTATTTACATCTACAATTACTTTACCAGTAAGATCAGCTGGTGTAGCAACAGGGGAAACTTCTAATTCGTTAAAATGACTATCAAAAGCGCAATTAATCAATTTGTTTGTGGTGAGTGTATTTTTAACCCTTACATTGTAGGGTGCTAATGCTCCAACACTGCCATTTCCCCAAAAAACACAATTTGTAATATCTGCAGCTATATTGTTATAAAATACTCCTGCACCTCCATAATTTGTAGTCAACATTTTATTGTTAACAACTGTACAGTTTATAAACTTAGCAATAGATGTGCCAGCAACATTATTTACAAATATACCACCTCCACCTGCAGCAACACTACTCGATTCATTATTTGTAACTATACAATTGTTAAATGCATATTCTGAAGTTGAGGTTGCATTTCCTGCAGCCGTAATAGCACCTCCACCTGCACCCCAGGTAGAATTATTAACTATAGTACAATTTAAAATACTTGTTTTCGCAGTTACAACTGTGGTTGTATATAATGGGTCAATTGCAATACCTCCGCCAACGTAAGTGGGAGCAGAATTTCCTGAAATTGTAGTATTTTTTACAATTGTATTTGTAGAAGCCTGAGGCATTATAAATATACCACCTGCTTGGTTTTTTGCATTTGTAAGTACAAATGTTGTGGGATTTGCATTGGTTGCAGTATTATTTTTGATAGTACAGTTATCAATGATGCCATCACACATATATATACCTCCACCAGATACAATTGCATTAGCGGTACCCAAACCATCTGCTATATTTGAATCTATGGTACATCCTCTAACTACAGCTTTAATAGAACCGGGTTTGATATAAATTCCACCGCCTCCACAATAATTTGAAGCAACAGCTGCTGATTTTACAGAATTAGTTTTAATCGTACAGTTTAGAACTTTGATAGAATCAGCATCTCCTGCTAATCCTTGAATATAAATTGCACCACCTGCTGCAACATAAGGTGATGTTACATTTACTGCTTTATTATTTTGAAAAATACAGTTACTTAAAATTGCATTTTTCTGAAGAAATGCACCTGCGCCAGTAGCTTGAGCACCATTCTGTATAGTAAAACCATCCCAGGTTGTAGGCGATGCCATAGATGGAGCATTTAAAACCCGGTATAAATTATTTCCATCTAAAATTGTCAATGTTGCATCCGTACTTCGTTGACTTCGAAGAGTCTCTGTACCAACGAAGCCACCATAAAAACTTTGACCGGTTTCCCATGATAATTGAGCAGTTAGAACGTAAGTCCCTTGCTTCACCCAGAATTCATCCCCGGAAACAGGTGTTGCACTGGCAATTGCTGCAGCAGGGCTTAAAAAAGCATTATCCCAGGACGAACCATTCTGTAACCCTAACGTCGCAGTTGAGCTTACATAATAAACAGTTCCAGCATTAGACCCAAGTATAAAGCCCAACACACAAATAATCAATAATGTAATTTTTTTCATGATTTGATTTCTTTTAAATTAGTATGGCAAAAATAGGAGTATAAATAATGGATAAAGTGCCTTATTTTTCCATTTTTATATCCATTTTTGTGTGATTGGAATTTATTAAGGAATGAGTTTGGTGATAAACAGTTATAGGTTTATCTTGAAGAGGAGTGGGGCTATAAGTCTTGCTCAACAAGACTTTTCAGATATATAACCGGGAGGTTTTTAGTTGATATCAGCTATTATATTCAGCTGATATTCTCCTTTCAGCGCTTTGTCGTTGGCAGTGAATGATAAACGGAAAATACTTTTTCCCCAAACATTCGATAATCGGGGGTCATCCAATACAATTTCCTCAATTTGATAGCTAAATTGCATGGGGTTGTACTTTAAAACCAGTTTTTCTTTTTTGCCCGAAAGCAAGAGTTTGCCTTTCGATACTTCCTTTATGCTGCCGGCAACCAAAAGATTGATTTGGTTGTAATTAACTGCTGAATCCAATTCAAATCGGTCGTTTATAGTCAGCCCTGATTTTCGGTCGAAACTATAGCTGCGTATCCACGACTTGCATTTTGCGGCTTCAGGATAGGCTTTGGCGATATTTAAACTGAAACTTGACGTTGATTTTGTGTTGCTGAAATTTACCTGAGTGGCTTTGTATTTTTTGCCGTCTTTTTGTTGAAAGCCGTTTATCATGGGCACATTATGGTAAGCCGACTGCATATTCCACAACTCGTAACGTTTTGAACTAAAGGTTTTTGCCGTATAAGTACCTACTCCGGCATCAATTAATATCGGGTCGGCATTATAATAAAGGACAAATGAGCCTACATCGTTATGGTTATGACTTTCGTCATTATACCCACCTTTAGCGCCAAAGAAAAATCCACTTGTAGAACCTTCTTTGCTTCGAGCTCCGGCAACTTCCAATCCGTCCAGCCAAAAATGATCAGGAAGAGCAAGTTCAGCTTTACAGTTTTTCATCTCATTCCAAATCAGGTATTTTTGCAACGACATATCCAAGGTGCCTCCAACTTCGGGCATTGGGCTGATTTGCTGAACCAGATAAACACCAAAATTCATCAACCCTTTATCGTTAATAGCTTTTCCATAGCGATAGACAATATCAGGAAGTCCTTTGTTTACAGCCATTGCATCTGCAAAATTGAGATAATAGCTGTCGCCAATATAGGCTGTGGCAATGTATTTTCCCATGCGTTTTATCAGCTCATTGCCGAATATATCCACATTTCCACCCGAAGACTTTTTCACAAGTTCCAGGTATTCAAGCATTTTACCGGCTGCATGATCCCAATACGTTGGTCCTTCTTCGCAACCACCATCATTTTTATAATAATTGATAAACTGATCGACGGATGTCATGGTTTTGCGCAATAATCTTACTTTCAATTCATAATCGTCTGAAGTCAACAGCGCAGCCGTCAGCACATTGAAATTGCACCACGGATTCCAGTTATTCACCATAACTCCCGGTTTGGTAGCTTGCCACCAAAAATCGTTGCGTACCAGATAGGGCTGAATTATTTTTCGATCTACTTCCTGCTTGATTCGTTGATTAATTAATGGCGAAGTTTTATCAAATTCAGCATGAAAAAAGTAGTATGTCCATGCAAGTAAATTAGCCATTTCGCCCGAAACCAAATCAATTGTCGGTTCATTTACATCCGGAACTCCAATGCCCGCTTTTTGAGCAGCGAGATGAGCAGAAACTCCCCAATAGGTTTGCTCACAAACAGACCAACTGGCATTAAGAATGGCATCCATAAAGCGCCCTTTTCCTTCAACCAGTTCGCCAAGCACGAGGTTACGGAGATTATCATTACGGTCATTGTAGTATTTTTCGCTTTCAGCTCTGCTTCCGCTTCGTTTATAATCGAGAAATGAGGTCAACGAAACGGTTCCAAAAACATAGGTGCTACTTTTTTCAGCTGCTGAAATACATTTTTCTTTTATCTCGGGGGGTAATGAGTTCCAGAATTCTCGGTCGTGGTAGGAAGCGTAGGGTTTAAAGTCTTTATTCAATAATTGTGCGTCAGAACATTTCGAAGCAATGTTTTGAAGTAAATTTCGCTGAGCCTGTCCAACACTTTTGGCAGCAATAAGTAATGATATGAAGATTAAAATTATCTGTATTTTTCTCATTGGTTCAACGTTTAATTCAGATATTATTCCAGTGTTTTCAAGCCTTTCAGAGATTTTGGTTCGCTATTTAGCAAGTCCAGCACAGTTACCTTATTTTCGCCTTTCAGCATAAAGTTGGCAGGGCAATACAATCTTTTTTGCGGACCAACTTTCCAGTAACGCCCCAGATTATGTCCGTTTACCCATACCACACCTTTTCCATAATTGCTCATATCCAGGTAAGTATCGGCAGGTTTCTCCACATTGAATTTTCCGCTGAAAAATACTCCGTCGTGTTGGTTTTGAGTATTTGATTGCAGGCTTGTGATATACTTTTCAGTCATGGGCAATGAGAATATTTCCCAATTCATCAAAGTCATTCCGTTCAGGCTTACCCTGTCTGTAATCCCCTTTCGATCAATCATATATTGGGCAAAATTGATGCGTCCCATTCCTTCCACCAGAATATCCAGCACCGGTTCTTTTACATTTGTTTTGGGTAATTTTATTGTCCACCTTCCACCATCGCGGTAAATAGTATCCACCAATTGACCATTCAGCAGTACCAACGCAAAGTCATGCGGTTCGGTAATCGTCAGGTTGCCACTTTTATGACCAATAAGTCGGGTGCGGTAAAGCACAAAGCCGCTTGCCTGATCGAGCATTTCCATTGGTTTCGGTTGTGCCGAAAGCAGTGGTTTGGACAGATTATTCCAAATACTTGTAAGGGATTGTAGTTGAAATTCAGGAATTTCGATTGCCTCAGGCGATTTTGGGACATAGGGAATATTGTAGCTGACATACTGACTTATCAGCTTTCGCAAAGCAAAATATTTGGGGGTTGGCTGTCCTTGTTCGTTTATTGGTGCATCATAATCGTAGCTTGTCAAATCCGGTTGATATTGTGTTGGGCTAAATGCATTTGCACCCGCCCAAAAGCCAAAGTTTGTACCGCCGTGAATGACATAGAAATTGACAGACTTCTTATTTTCAAGCAGATATCTAACTTCTTTCAGTAAGGCAGCTGTATCGGGTTTTGCAAATTGTTCTTTCCAATGCGTGAGCCAGCCGGGATATGTTTCACTGCTAAAAACAGGAACATTCGGATTGCATTTTGTGGCTTCATTAAAGTCAGCATCATTGGTTCCGCTGTCAAGACCAATGGCACACCCCGGCAAACTGCCGGCTTCCAACATGTGTGGTGTTGCACCGTCTGCGGTGTAAAATGGCACATCAACCCCATTTTTCAGCCATAAGTCATGAAGTGTTTTCACGTATAGTCTGTCATTTCCATAGCTGCCGTATTCATTCTCTACCTGAACCATCAGAATGGGACCTCCATTGCTGCATAACAATGGTTTTAGCTCTTTACTCAATGCTGCAACATATCTTTTTACAGCGATGAGATAGCGTTCATCCATACAGCGCAGTTTTATATCGGGAATTTTGAGTAACCATGATGGCAACCCACCCAAATCCCATTCACCACACACATAAGGACCCGGACGCAATAATACCCACATACCTTCTTCCTGACAGAATTTGATAAACTGAGCGATATTGCGGTTTTCAGTTTTGAAATCAAACACACCGGGAGTTTCCTCCAGATAATTCCAAAATACATAAACAGCAATGGTGTTGCATCCCATCGCTTTTGCCATCTGAATCCGGTGATGCCAATACATTTGTGGTACTCGCCCTGGGTGAATTTCAGCACTGATAATCTGAAAAGGCTTTCCATCAAGATGAAAATCCGTTTTATTGAAGGAAAAAATATGTTTCTGAGAAAATATTACGGTAACAGTCAGTAACGATACACAAATCAATAATACTATTTTTCTCATATTCAATTAATTAAAAATAATTTACGAATAATTATTTACTCGATAACCAGTTTTCCAACCTGATTATTACATCTGAGAATGTAAATACCACTTGTCATTCCTGCGGTATTCATCTTAATTTGTGAATTCATATCAGGTGTAACATCAAAATTTCTAAGTAAACTTCCTGCTGCTGTATAGATATTTACGATTGATTTCTCTGCAGTTTTTGATGCTGAGATTGTTACCAGATCACCACTTCTGACCAAATTAGGATGAACTTTCAAGGAGGTTGAAGTCAATGGATTAGTTGTTGCTGTGCTTACATCCTTTGGTTTATAGACACGAACATAATCTACTGTGAAATTATCTGGAAAGGTGCTTGAAGTAAAAGTGCCACCCCAACCGGTAAGTTCAGTTGAAAGTATCATGTATTCACTTCGTTGTGAGACAGCCGTAGTGGTTTGCCAGGTTTGAACTCCATCCACGTAAAATGTATAAGAAGTACTTGTCCATAGCAATCCAAATGTGTGATAACCGGTATCAATTCCCGACCAGATAAACTGTGTTCCAATCGTCTGATGATATGTTCCATATCCGTCCCAATGCAAATTATGATAGAGACTGGTAGGAGTTTTGCGGTGGTATTCAAAAACATCTATTTCAGTGCCGTTAATGGCAGGATCACCAACATTACTCATTGTGGGCGATTGCAACCAAAAAGCTACATGCGGACCTAATTGGGAATTCATTTTTGCTCTGCATTCAAAATAGCCATAAGTAGTTTCAAATATACCCTGAGTTCCGAGTTCTCCAACATAATACGTTCCGTTTATATCTTTTGTGACACTAATAACTACATGACCCTGACCATCCAACACAATTGTATTTCGGGAAACAGTAGCATAATTTCGTATTGTATTTTCGGCACGATAATTCCATTTAGCAGTATTCAGCGTGGCACCATCAAACTCGTCCTGCCAAACGAGATTATAATCACTAATATTAAAAGTAGGTTGAAGGTTTTCGGGAGTAACCCATTGATTACAAACTGAAAAACAGGCAATAAACAAAATAGAAAATAGTAGCTTACGATCTTTCATTTTTAAACTTTAAACTGTTTCTTAGTTTTTTGACAAGCTTTTAAAGCGCAATAGTGCTTCAAGATAATAATAATCTGCATAGATCAAAGGTACATCTATTTCATCATTATTAGGGAAACTTCCCACATTATGTTTCAGCAAAAAAAAGCTGTTAGAACCCGGCGAGTATCTGTACGATTTAGATAGACTTTCCAAGATCGTTTTTGCCGCCTTTTTATAACTGATACCTTTATCTCCGGCATATTGACATAGTTCAAAAAGTGCAGACGAAATTATTGCAGCAGCAGAGGCATCCCGCTGCAAAAGTGATTGTTTACTGATATTTTTCCACGCCGGTTTAAATGTCGAGTCTGTTACATTTAAATCCCAGTATGGAACCAAATCGTTGGGTAAATTTTTGCTATTCAAATAAAAATCGGCTGCTTTCATGGCTGCATTTAAAAATTCAGTTTTTTTCGTTTCGCGGTAAACCATAGTGAATCCGTAAATGGCCCATGCCTGACCACGTGCCCAGGTTGAAGCATCAGTATAACCTTGTGCTGCGCCACGATTAAGAACTGCTCCGGTTATCGTATCGTAATTCACCACGTGATAGGTGCTGAAATCGGGTCGGAAATGATTTTTCAAGGTCGTTTCGGCATGTGTAATGGCAATATTTTTATATTTTGGATTGCCAGATTCTTTTGATGCAAAAAATAGTAATTCCAGATTCATCATATTATCGATAATTACCGGGTAAAACCATTCCGATTTCCGGTCTAACGAACGACGGTAGTTCCACGACTTGATACAAGCGGTTTTAGGATTGAAGCGTGTGCAGAGTGATTCGGCGGATTTAATGAGGACTTCTTTATATTGGGCATTGTGGGTAAGACGGTATGCATTTCCGTAAGAACAATACATCATAAAGCCAAGGTCGTGATGTTTAGTAAAGTTTTTCAGGGATTCTAACGATTCTGTCCATTGTACGGCTTCTTTCTTCCAGTATTCATCTTTTGAATAGTCAAATAAATACCACAGATTACCCGCAAAAAATCCGCTTGTCCAGTCGTACATATCGGTATACTTTATGGCACCACTTTTATCTGTAGTTCTTGGGTATTGAGTTACATCGGGAGAAACTTTCAATATCTGCAAGCTTTGAGTTTTAGCAAACGAAATATTCTCATCAATAAATTTGTTCTCTTGCGCTGCACAACTCATCCATGCTACTGTGCAAAGTATCAAAAAAAAGCTCCTATTCATAATCTTAGTATTCTTAAAATTTTTCTGTTACAAATGTATATTGATTAAGTCACACTCATTGTGCTAAATTTTTCCTATTTTGTCACCAAATTATGTAATTAGTTTACGTACTCATTATTAAGACAATAACTATCTGTCAAAATTTATACTCGTACATATTTGGCTATAATACGGAAGAATATACACAATAAATAGCTGAACATCCACTATTTTTGTAAAAAATACATTGAAACCATGAAACATCTATTGTCATTGCTACTCGTTTTGTGTGGCTTTTTATCGATTTCTGCTCAGGAAATAAATTTTGAACATCTCGGAGCTGCAAATGGTCTGTCCCAAATTTCAGTAATGTCTGTTTATCAGGATGAACTTGGCTACATGTGGTTCGGAACTGCTGAGGGATTGAACCGCTATGACGGAAGAGACATTGAAGTGTTCCGGGCAACGGAAAACGATCAATTTGGTTTGACAAGTAATATAATTAATAAGATTTCGGGAGATAATAAAGGACATTTATACTTACTATGTGGATATAAACATCTGGTTTCGTTTGATATTATGGCTGATAAGTTCACGCTTATCAATAACAAGTGCCGTGCTTTAGGTCAGGGTAAGAAAAATCTCTGGTATGCGGCTGAAAATAAAATTATCCAGTACGATTATACAAAAAGAAAAGGTACTGACTTTTTCAAAGTAAGTGATAAATATCCGGTTACACGACTCTTTGAAGCAAGCAACAATAAACTGTATGTAGGAACTGAAAATGGACTTTGCTTATTGGATGACAATAAGATATTTAATGTGATTATTCCTAATTTTAAAATTACAGCCATTTACGAAGATTCTAAAAAGAATATTTGGGTTGGAACGGCCGAAAATGGGGTATTTAAGGTAAACTGGTCAGGATTGATAGAACATTACTTTCAGAATGGAGCTTCCTCAAATTCTTTATCCAGCAACATAATACGCGATTTCTGCGAAGATAACTTTGGTCAGATTTGGATAGCAACTTTTATGGGTCTTGATCGACTAACTCCTGAAAGCAGTGTTATTGTAAACTTCAAAAAAACGGGAGATAAACCAACTGACCTTTCGCACACATCCATTTATGCACTTTTTAAAGACAGACAAGGGACTATCTGGATTGGCACATATTACGGAGGAATTAATTACTACAATCCCGAAGCCAATATTTACACCTATTATTATCCCAATGTCAGTAGCCCCAAAAATATTAATTTTCCGTTTGTTGGCAAAATGACTGAAGATAAAGCCGGTAATCTATGGATTTGCACCGAAGGTGGCGGACTTAATTATTATGACCGACGAACCAAAACTTTTCAAGCATTTAAAGCTGATGGAGCAAACAGTATTTCGCATAACAACCTGAAATGCATTTGGTATAATCCTCAAAACGAGAAACTTTACATAGGGACTCACATGGGCGGTGTGTCCATTTACGATAGCAAAAGACATCGTTTCAACCAACTTTCTACCCGTACTTCACAACATTTGCCCAATGATGTTATTGAAGCACTTTGTCCATACAAAGAAAATCTTATTATTCTGACGCAAAAAGGAATTGTGCAGTTGAATTTGAACACCGAAACTGTTGTGCCATTTTTCGATAACGCGAAGATAGAGAGTATAATAGGCAGCGACATAACTACCCTGTTGGTGGACTCAAAGCAAAATCTGTGGCTGGCGCAAACAGACGGTGGTGTAAAATGCTATAATCTTATAAATAAGAAACTTAAATCGTATTCTCACGCTTTCGAAAAAACAGCTTCAATTGGCCGACATACCATTACACGAATTTATGAGAATAAGAAAGGAAAAATCTTATTTGCCACTAAAGGTTCCGGGCTTTATGAATACTTGCCTCAAACAGATAATTTCCGCTGTTATAATGTTGAGCAAAACGGTTTATTGTCGGACTTTATCTACGACATTACCGAAACAAATTACGGGTATATCGTCTTGCTAACAAACAAAGGCGTGAATCTGTTTGATCCGGAAAGCAATAAAACCTATAGTCTGGATAAATCGCACGGACTTCCATTGGAAATGATTAACTTTGGGTGTGGGGTATACGTAACCCGTAACGGGGAAATATTTGTTGGCGGAACTAACGGTATGGCCTCGTTTTTTGAAAATCAGATTAATTCCAATCAGAAGGACTATAACCTCTTTTTCTCCGATATTTATGTCAATAATCAACTCATCAGACCAACAGATAAAACAGGTATTTTGTTGACTAGCATGCCATATTTGAATAAGCTTAAATTAAGCTATGACCAGACAAATATCACTATAAAATTTGCAACTTCCAATTATATAAAAGCTAATAAAACGGCTTTCGAATATAAGTTGGTTGGTTTTGAAGACAAGTGGATGCCGGTGGCCGAACAAAGCATTAAGTACTCCAATTTAAGTCCGGGAAGTTACGTGCTTCATGTTCGAGAGGTGCTTCCAAACAGTTCGAATGTAAAACCAAAAGAAATTGAATTACAGCTGCGAGTTTCGCCACCATTTTACGCGTCTAATATTGCTTATATTATTTATTTGTTACTTATCGGTGGTGCCATTTGGTGGATTATTTCGTTCAACAAATCAAAAATTCTGTTGCAAACTTCGTTGGAATATGAAATCAAAGAAAATGACCATATCAAAGAATTAAATCAGGCAAAACTACAGTTTTTCACCAATATATCCCACGAATTCCGCACACCTCTAACCTTGATAATCGGACAGATTGAGTCAATGACACAAATGGATAATATCACACCATCTATTTATAATCGCTTATCAAAAATTTATAAAAATGCCACTCATTTGCGAATTTTAATTACCGAATTGCTCGACTTCAGAAAGCAAGAACATGAATTACTGTCGCTTAAAGTGAGTAATCAGAACATAGTCGAATTTGTCAAAAATATCTACCTGTCCTTTAATGATCTGGCAGCTTCACGCAAAATTGAATACACATTTTTTACTGTTGAGAAAAACATCCTGCTTTGGTATGACCCTGTACAGTTGCAGAAAGTTTTTTATAACCTGATTTCCAATGCATTCAAATACTCTCAGAATAACAGTTCGATTACCATAAAAATAGAAAAACTTTCAAATACAGTACGAATTAGTGTCATCGACTCCGGCATTGGTATTTCTGAAGACGATTTGCCGAAGATTTTCGACCGTTTTTACCAGGCCAAAAATCAGATCGATCATTCTTCGGGTTCGTATGGAACAGGCATCGGACTAGCCCTTTCGAAAGGAATTGTAGAATTACATCACGGAACTATTGTTGCCGAGAAAAAAGAAGATGCAGGCACCATGTTCCGCGTTTCGCTCTTAACCGGTAGCGATCAATTTACTACAAAAGAAAAAGAATCGAGTTCCGAATCGGATGTAGATTACATCAAAAATACAAGTTTCCCCGATAATTTCTTTATTGAATCTATCAAAGAAGAATCAGATACTGAAACACAGAAGCTGAATTCAACCATTCTGATTGTGGAGGACAACGAAGAAATGTTGCATTTCCTTTCTGATATTTTCTCACCAATTTATCATGTGGAAACGGCCATTGATGGACTGGATGGACTGGAAAAAGTAAAAGAGCTGCAGCCAGACATTGTGTTGAGTGACGTGATGATGCCTAGGATGTCCGGTAAAGAAATGTGTATGAAGCTGAAAACAAACTTCGAAACCTCACATATTCCGATTGTTTTGCTGACAGCCGATTCGTCGGAAGAACTGAACCTGGAAGGCTTGATGGTGGGTGCAGATGATTATATTACCAAGCCATTCAATGTAAAAATGCTGATAAGCCGCTGTAACAATTTGGTTATAAGCCGTAAACGAATGCAGGATCGTTTTTCAAAGCAAACCGACAATGCACCAATTTCCATTGCTACCAACAAAATGGATCAGGACTTGCTGAATAAAGCTACAGAAATTGTGATGAAACACCTCGACGATTATGACTTTGACGTAACTATTTTTGCACAGGAAATGGCATTGGGACGAAGTAAACTGTACCTGAAACTGAAAGGTATTATTGGTATGACTCCGAATGATTTTATTCTGAATATCAGGCTAAAAACTGCTGCAACTTTGCTAACGACAGAGAATGAACTGAACATATCGGATATCACTTATAGACTTGGATTCAACACGCCTCGTTATTTTAGTAAGTGCTTCAAGGAATTATTCGGAATCTCACCACTTAATTACCGTAAAGCAAATAATCCTGCTTTTGCTAATAAAGAGGTGGAAGAAGAGTCGGATGAAAATGAAGGGTAACCAATGAATAAAAGCGACGAAAAACACAATCTTTCGTCGCTTTTATTTTGTTTGAAACAGTCAACTCTTTTTACTTTATTACAAGTTCAGACTCCTTGTTAGTTGAAACTTTTGATGTTTTGATATGAATAATTCCATGTTCATTAGACGGATCATAATACCAACCGTATAACGCCTTTGCAATAGCTTCTTTATTTTTGACTTTTCTAAGATTACGGTCGTTGAAAATTATTTCTTTTGGACTAACACTCGTATGAATATCAACCAGATAAGTTCGTTCTTTAAGCCGTCCGTTGAAATCACCTCTTGCTGCATTAATGTTTAATTTCAGTCCTCCCGATTCAGCAACAACCGATTCAAATTTTGTTGTGGCATACTTTCCCTGACGGTGCTCGCGGGTTATTCCATCGTCTTCGTACATTATAAACGAAGATATTCCGGAAGGATAAACTTGCAAAGTCAGTGTGTCAGTTGGTCGTTCCCAATCGTACATCATAGGCTGGTACATTGGAAGAATGGTTCCTGCCCTGACAAAGAGAGGCAATCTGTCCAATAGTGCACAATAGTTTCGCAGCATTGTTTTGCCTGTAAAAGTTGTCCCATCCCAGAAATCTATCCAGTTTCCTTCAGGTAAATAAATGCTGTCCCGTTTATCCTCCGACTTATATACCGGAGCCACCAGTAAATCTTTTCCAAGTAAAAATTCATACTTAGTGGCATCGCTATACGTCACTGTGTCAGTAGGATATTCAAGCACCAACCCACGTACAGCAGGTGTGCCTGTTTGATAAGCTTCGTTACAGAGGGTGTACATATAAGGCGTCAAACGTTGTTTCAATTGCAGGTATTTACGGTTAATGGACGTAAATGGTTCGCCAAAAAGCCAGGGCTGCTTGTCTTTAATGCCGTTTTTATTGTTCGTTGCCCAGCCGGACATCGACATAAACACCGGCGTAAAGCATTTCCATTGGAGGTCGCGGGTGTAAGTAGAATCACTTCCGCCAAAAATACCATCTACATCACCCGTAGCACAATTCTGTGCCGAAAGTCCTGAACCAATAACCGTTGGAATGTGCCAGCGAATATAATTCCAGCTTCCGCTTTGGTCGCCGGTCCACAACACAGAGTTTCGGTGCGAACCTGTCCAGCCGCACACCGTCCACACAAAGCCACGCGCGTCGCTGTTTTTCTCGATACCTTCGTAGGCCATTTTAGCTCCGTCCAACGCAAATTTAAAACCGGGACCCACCCAGGCAACATCCAGTTTACAAAGGCGTGTGCCATATTCGCCTACTTCCCGGGCAATTTTCTCCACGCCGTTTTCAGTCCACAGGCCGGTGTAAAAGCCCCGCTTTTTAAGTTCACGTACCACCGAGTCTAATGCCGTATATCCGCACCCATACCCATCATTGGGCAAAATCCAGCCCCGTGGCATCTTATAATCCACATAGTTGTCGGCAATAATGTTAATAACGCTCGGTGTCAAACCATCATGACCGCTAGTTGTAGAACCAATCGTTTTTCCCGATTTTGCTCCACGGTTGTAACAATTGGAATCGCCCATACCCAATGCCCAACGGGACATTAGAAACGGTTTGCCGGTTAAGTCAGTAAAATCGCTCAGCGTTTCTTTCAGCGAATTGCCCACAAAATAATAGCAATCAAAACGGCTTTCGTCATGCGTCAACTTGAGCGTATCGTTAAACGAGTAAGCCCCGGTGGCGTAGGTATTCCGAACAGCTCCATAGCCATTGGTGCTCATATAAAAGGTTTCCGGATTTGGATTTCCGCCATTTTCCCAATTATAATCAATAGTCATTTTAATCGTTTTTCCACGATGCGAGAATCGCCCATTTTGCATTCCACCACCAAAAAACTGTTCGTCACTGCCTCGTTTCAGGTATTGGACGGTTTGTTTTCCATACGTAATCCCTTTGGCTTCTTCCCAAATCAACGAGCTATTGTCAGCCCTATACAATGCAAATCTCAAAGGCATTTTATAGGTTCTGATAGCCATTTCGGGTGTTTTTATCAGGTAATAATCACCTTCATCTGTAAGCTTTTTGTCTATTAAAGTATTGGGAGCATTGATAATAATATCGTTGCCGGCCGGATTACTAAAAACACCATTGTAGGCCAGCCAAATACGAAACATATCGTTGCGTAAAAGCTGTACTTTCAGTTTGGCCTGATGGCATGAAATCTGAAACTCATCTCCGTTCATTTTAAAGTCAATAATATTCCCCAATTCGCAGGCCTTGGAGTACAGTTCCATCGATAATGTATCGTTTGAACGGCGCAAATCGTTTTCCAAATCAGTATAAAATCTTACTTTATGAATACCAATGTCAGTCAAATTCAGATTTGGAAAATCCACTGCAATGGTATCAATAATTCCGATTGGTTTTTTAGTGGTTGCTGGTATGGTAACCTTCATCAACGGACGTTTATCGAGCTGTAAATAGCAATTTATGTTTTGGCTAAGTGGTTTGGAACTCAGGTTTACAACACGAAATTTCATATCGTCATGCTGACCGAACACATTGCCCTCTTTTTTGTGAGAAACAATATCCAAAGCCTGCACATCGGAATCGAATGCCTCCGAGAGTTGTATATCGTCAACCATCCAATACCATTGATACATATTTCGCCACCAGAATCGAATATAAACCGTCTTTTGACCGGCAGCAACAGCCGTAATATTCAATTCCACGTTCATTGGGTTTGGACAATCGGAAGCCGGGGCGATATTATTCCTGACATCGTACTCTTTCCAATCTTTTTCGTTGTTACTAACCGCCACAATAAGTCCTGAAACCAGCCCGGGCTGTTCCCATTCGCCCCAAAAAAAGTTTTGTTGGAATTTCAGCACCACCGATTTTTTAGCAGAGCAGTCAATGCCACAGGTTTGGATATAGGCATTGGGCTGGATATTCGCTTTTTTCCATTTGCGGATATTCTTACCTACGCGAACGCCGGGTGCAATTTGCATGTGATAACCACGACTGGCTGAAGCAATTGGCGGTGCCTGATAATTTCGTCCGGGCGAACCGGGATAAGGTTGATCGGTAAAAAACCAGTTGGAGCTACTGTCGTTAAGGGCTACTGATTTCCAGCCTTCTGGAATTTTTCCTGAAGAGAAGTCCTCTTTCCAAAAAACTTTTGTAGTTGTTTTTTGAGCAGAGATATTCAGCAATAAGCCAACAAAGAAAGTGGCTAAAATGAATCTTTTCATGACATTTATTTTTTTAATAATCAACCGCATAATCTTTTGAAAACTTCTTTCCGCTCCAGGCCTTTTTCTGTGTCCATTCTGCATTCGGAGCCGACCAAAACTCATCGGCTGCAGGTAAGCCCAGCGATAAAAACACGAGTGACGTCAGGTACATACTGCCGGTGTTGGAGTAGTAATCTGCCAGATTCTCCTGTTTGTCGCCAACCAAGCCCAGAGTAAGCCAGTTACCTGGTCGGAAAGTGGATGGAATGAACATATTTTTCATAACGGCTGTTAACGCACAACGCACCTGAGCAGGTTTTATATCTTCCGGTAGTTTATGATCTAGTGCGAGTTTCACAAGAGGCTGAAAAGCACCAACACGATACGTTGAGGAACGCCCAAAGACCGGATAAGTTCCTTCGGGCGAAATATACCTTTCCTGAAACGCCCCGTAGCGTTGCATCCGTTTATAAGCCAGTTCGTACTCTTTCGCACTACGCCGGCCATGAGCAAGATTTACCCGCAACACCTCCACCAACATAGGATGAATAACGTAACCGTTGTAATAGTCGAAATGAAATTTTGGACCATCGCTGTACCAACCGTCACCCACATACCACTCATTTATTTTATCAATGGCATTGTCAATTCTAGCCTCGTCGGGTTTTTCACCAACCTGAAGCAGAAAAGTCTCCACCATGGCTGCAAATAATAACCAGTTGCTATTGAACGGTTTGATTTGTCGTATTTTTACAAATTCGTGAATAATCCGTGTTTTGGTGACTGAATCGAGTGGCTGCCACAATACTGCTGGCGCAGCTAATAAAGCTTGTGCAATATAGGCAGCATCAACCAGAGTTTGTGCGGTTTTTGACGCTTTGAACAAATAATCTGTACTTTCGGGATTAAATCCCTGTGTTATACTTTGCTGTGTTTGCACCAGCAACCGTTCCCGTATTTTACTTTCGGGAGTTCCATCGGGTGGAAGTGCCAGAAATGGAGCTATTCCGGCAACTAACCGTCCAAAACATTCCAGATAAGCCACTTCCTTATCACGTCCGTCCCAAATAGGACTGTATTCTACCGGCATATTTTTATGCAGCTCATTTTTGCTTAGATTGGACAAAGCCGGTGAAGCAATTTTATCGAGCAGTGAGACCCAGTATGCACGATCTTGATTACCAGTAACTGTATTATTTATTTTTGCAGTTGAAATTTGAATACAAAAAACAAAAAAAGGAAGAAGTAATAAGCTTTTATGGCGAACGTTTCTTTTAGTCATACCATTCTGTATTTAATTGTTGTTGTATAATTTTTTGTCGTAAAGGTACAAATAAAATAAAAAATAAACCCATTGTAATCAGACAAATAACACGATATTATTTGCAGAATACAATGGGTAAATTAGGAAAGTAATATATTAGGGCACAACAACCTTTTTAATAGTATTGACAGCTTTCACGAGATAAATTCCCTGAGGCAAGTCAAAAGTTTCAGTTGAAGAACTTGCGGTTCTGGTTGCCATTTTAAGTCCGGCAACTGTATATATTGATACTTCTGAACCTGAAACTAAACCACGCACTTCTAATTTTTTGTTTGCTGAGATATATTGAAACTCATTCTCTACCGGATTTAATCCAGTAGTAGGATCAATTTCAAATACTACAACCAATGTTGAATTAGCACTTAATGCCGGTGCTGTGTAATTACCTCCATAGTAAACACTTGAACCAAGTAAATTTGTAAGTTGAGTTTTCACTTCAGTACCATTATAAAGTATCGACTGAATTCCTTTTCCAGGATTCGGAGTTATGGTAAATGTCAGTTGTTTTCCCTGTAACTGAGAATCAACAGCACCAGAAGTGTAACTATTTACGGTACCACCCGTATTAAATGTGATAGTAGTTGTGTAATAATATGCTAGTTCGTATGCACCAATATCATAAGCACTTCCTTGTGGACGAGCCAAACCTGTAATATCCGTAGTTGCTGCAGTAGTTGTACCTGCATTCAAACAAGCTGAAGCTGACGTTATTCCCCAGTTAGCGTTGGTGATCATTGCCAATGAATCAACTGCAGTTGTAACCACATTGCCTGTAAAGTTTGTTGGAGTTACAAAGGCTGGGTATAATTTTCCTACATCCGAACCGGTATTTGAAAGTTCAACAGTTACCGTTCCTGTCAGAGTTGTTGTGGTATAGACATCAGCTGTCAGGAAACGTGTGTCAAACGCACAATTCAGTATCTGATTACCATCAACCCCGGCAGTTCTGATATGATGTTTCAATGGTGAAGTACCGGCATTCAGATTTCCCCAGAACACACAGTTTTTAATTACCGCAGGAATATTATTATAATAGAATCCTCCACCACCATAATTATAAACACACATTCTGTTGTTTACAATATGACAATTTGTAAAACTAACCGTTCCACTGTAAGCGGCAATATTATTCACAAATGCTGCTCCACCCTGTCCTGTTTGAGTCCTGTTATTTGAGATTACACAATTTTCGAATTTATAAGAAGAGGTTGAAGTTGCAAACTGTCCATCAGCCATAATACCACCGCCACTTTTATAGGCAAAATTGTTATTTATTATCGTTTTTGAAATATTAATCGGAGCAGCAATTAAAGCTGATGTCCAAAGTGGATCAATCGCAATACCGCCACCCTGTGATGTCTGAGAACTGTTACCAGTAATGCTACAATTCTTCACAACAATTGGATTGGCTGTAGTCTGAGGCATAATCATAAGTCCACCACCCTGACATTTACCAGTAATTGTAACTGCTTTTGTTGTGGCATTTTTGCTGGTTGCTAAATTGTTTTTTATTATGCAATTGTCCAACGTTCCATCGCCTACATAAACACCAGCTCCATCAATATCGGAACTTACATTTGCAATTCCGTCTACCACGTTTCCATCAATTGTACAACCCCTAACAATACCTTTCCATGATCCTGCTTTGATATAAATACCTCCACCACCGTATTTGCCTGCACCTGCAAAGGCAGCAGTATCAGCTCGTATAATACAATTCAATACTTTTATAGAATCGGCATCTGATGTAAGACCCTGTATATATATAGCACCACCACTATTGGTTGCACTGTTATATTGAATAATACAATTATCAAGAATTGCATTTTTCTGAAGAAAAGCACCGGCACCGGTTGTTGTTTTACCTTTCTGAACAGTAAAACCGCTCCAGGTTGTAGGTGAAGCCATGGATGGAGCATTTAAAACACGGTTTGTTCTGTTTCCTTCCAAAATAGTAAGTGTCGCATCTGTACTACGTTGAGTACGAAGAGTTTCATTTCCAACAAATCCTCCATAGAAATTAATGCCTGTTTTCCAACTTAAAGTTGCTGCAGAAACATAAGTTCCCTGTTTAACCCACACTTCATCACCGGCAACAGGTGTTCCTGCTAATGCAGCAGTTGGAGAAGCATAGGCTGTTGTCCAAGTTAAACCATCAGTATTGTCTCCCGAAGAACTCACATAATAAACCGTTGCATTAGCAAATCCAACAAATACTGATACTAAAAGAAGAAGTTTAAATCTTTTCATACTAATTATTTTAAAAGTTGTTTTAATCTTTTTACTTGTGGGTAAATTTCACGAAACAAAAATAGATTGAAAAAACATTGCTCATGGTATTCATTCTTCCAAATTTGTGTACAGTTTTGTATGAGGGATGTAAAACAGAGTAAAATATTTATAATCAACAAGTAGTAAGTCCAAAAACAAAACAATATAAAAGTTATTTTTAAGTCAGAAGAAAACATACAAAAATATGGAAAATTGATTACCCCTAACTAAATTAAATATGGGTAATTTTGTGATAATTACAACTCGATTAATTGGAATATCGTAAAAGTAGGTTTGCAATTGAACTAAAATAAATGTATTCATGAGAAAAGCCACCATCCTTGCCGGATTATTAATTATTTTACTTTCCTTCGGATATTCGAAAAACAGGACTGAAAGCGATGCTGTAAATCTGGCAGGTTCGTTTATTAAACTTTCAGGAAGCTCATTAATGAGGGCGCCTGGAACTATCAGAAAGCTTAGGTTGGTATATTCAAGCACCAAAACGGTTTCGCCACTTTTTTATGTATACAATATAGGTGAAAATAACGGATATGTTATTGTTTCAGGGAATGACCGTGCAAAAGATATTTTGGGCTATGCCGATGAAGGTTGTTTTGATGCTACCTATATTCCGGAGAATATGAAAAGCTGGCTTGCGTTTTATGAGACAGAATTACAAAACCTCGATAATCTTCCAGTAACTGCCATTCCTATAATGAAATCAAAAAATGAAGAATCAAATAATTCTTCATTTGCAACAAGTATAGCACCACTATTAGTCGGCATAAAATGGAATCAAGGTTCACCATACAACAACTTATGCCCAATGTTTGATGCTACTACCAGGTGTGTTACCGGTTGTGTTGCTACCGGAATGGCTCAGGTGATGAAGTATCACAGTTGGCCTCTGACGGGACTTGGATTAAAAAACTATACGAGCAAAACGCTTAATGTCCCACTTACAGTAGATTTTTCCGCGACAAGCTACGATTGGGCAAACATGTCAGATTATTATAATTCAACAAGCACAGATATTCAGAAAAATGCAGTGGCAAACCTGATGTATTCTTGCGGTGTTTCGGTAAATATGGACTATGGAAAATCAAGCAGTGCATCTTCTTTTACCATGGCCAAATCACTAATAACTTATTTCAATTACGATTCAAATATCCAGTTCTTTCAACGAGATTATTATTCAAAGCCTGAATGGGCTGATATCATTAAAACTGAACTCAACGCTTCCCGTCCTGTTTTGTACGATGGACAAGCTACCACTGGTGGTCACCTGTTTGTGTGCGATGGGTATGATGCTAACGGATTATTCCATTTCAACTGGGGCTGGGGTGGCTCATCAAATGGATATTTTGAACTCTCGGTACTAAATCCTGCCGATCAGGGTATTGGTGGAACTGCAGGTGGATACAATGCCAGTCAGGGTATTACTACCGGAATACAAAAACCCAACACGACATCTGTTTCATCGTATCGTTTATGTTCCGGTAAATTATACAGCAGCGTGACTGATTCTATTGATCGTACAACAGCTTTCACCATGAATCTTCAAAACCTGTATAATAACGGCATCAATACTTTTGGCGGATACGTGGCATTGGCATTATATGACAATAATAATGCATTAGTACAGATACTTAAGAATGTAAGTGTTTCACGGCTGTTGAGTGGTAGCGGTTGGACTACTTTTAGCTTTTCAACAGTTACAATGCCAACAACCATAGCAGTAGGAGAATATAAATTATATGCAATTTATCGTGCCACCGAGGAAAATGTTTGGCAAAAAGTACGTCAAAAAATTGGAACAACTGATTATGTAAATCTTACTGTAACAGACACTAAACTGAAATTTTACACAACCAGAGATGCATATCCTCAATTTAATGTAAATTCGCTCAGTATTCCGAACAATTATTATCTGAACAAGACCGGACGTGTGAGTGTAAATATCACTAATACGGGTGGCGAATATAATTCCACTTTTACCGTTATTCTACAATCAGACTCTTTGGCTGATGTGACTCAGACCATTTCATCTCAACCCATCAATATTGCCGCTGGTGTAACAAAAAATATTGATTTCAGTGGAAATGTAACTGTTGCCACCGGAAATTACCATGTGAATATTTTGTACGATTCATTGAATATTCGGTCAAATGGAACAACGAATGCCATTCTCCGCTCACTACCGATAAAAGTCCTGCCAACACCAACAGGAATAACTAATCTTGTATTGACTCATATCATTTCGTTCGACAATCAACCGAAAGTAGATAAAAATAATGCTGTTTTGACCGCACATATCAAAAACACAGATGGTTATTTCGATAACAGAATGGTCGCAAATATATATCCCAAAAATGGTGGGAGTATTATTGCTACATTAGGCAATCAAAATGTAACCATTGAGAAAGGTCAGGAACTTACTGTCAATTTCAGCGGAATAATTAATCTGAATCCAAGTACCTATTCTGTGGATGTGTGCTATTATAGTACAAGTAATACCTGGAAAGAAATTGCACCATCCGATTCGGCAACTATCATTTTTGCTTTGGTGGATAATTTGAGTGCGTTGTCACAACCAATTCAATCTACAAATATGGAATTGTATCCGAATCCTGCTCTGGATTATATTCAACTCAAATCGGATAAAACAATCAAAAACGTAACAATCTTCGATATTTCAGGAAGACAGTTATTGTACTTTAAGCCTGAAAGTAAACTGGAAATTGCAGTACCGATTAAGGAACTTAGCGCTGGTACTTATTTGCTTAGAATTGAAACCGATGGGGAAATAAAAACGGGTAAATTTATCAGGAGATGAGTTTGTGAGAACGATAAGACTAAGTCGAAATTGGGCTATATTGTTTGTGTAAACGGTATTATTTATAAGACGAATAATTACAATAAGCTCGTTCCGGTAATTATGAACGAGGAACGAACTAAAATCATTTCATACCCCGACCCATCTGATATTTATTATCAGGGGATTTTTTCCATACCAATACAACTTTCATATTGTTACTTGCTGGATAACAGAGGAATTAATGAAAATGTGGCTTTTCTAAGTTTTACTTATCAGGAATACAGTAAATTGAAGGAGGTGCCTCCAATGAGTATTTTACTCTCTCGAATTGTTGATAAATATCCCCTGAAAGAGCTAATATATTGTGGAGAAAGAGCACAATATCAGCAAGAAGTAACAGAACTGAACAAATTAATCCAATCAGGGTTTACCGGTTGTACAAGAGTTCTGTAATCTTCATTTTCTCTTTTTATTCAGAAAACTAACATAAAAAAACTGCGCAGTGGCTGTCCGAAAGTCAGCACTGCACAGTTTTACATCAAATACTAATTCTATATAACCAATACTTTTACAGACAATTTTCCTGATTTTATAAGATATAGTTGATTAGCAGGAAGCTCAATTCTGTTGTCACCGTTGGTTAGTTTCACTTTTCTAAGCATTGACCCTATAAGGTTATATATCGTAGCTTCGGTTTCATTATCAATATTTTTTAATATTAATCCACCTGAAACTCCATAAGCTACCGATTTGCTTTCTACTACATTTTTCACACCGGCAGTTACATCAAATTCATAAGCGCCTATATCATAGCCATTTCCAAGCGGACGAGCTATGCCAATAATATCATTTGTCAACGTACGAATTGTTGCACCGGCATCAACACATGCTGATGTTCCAGAAATAGCCCAGTTTGCATTCGTAATTGCTAATGAATCTGTTAATGTCTTAGCAGTGCCTGTGAATGTCGTTGGGTTTACAAATTTCACATAAACTGAGTCTGTTCCTGTATTTGCCAATGCCAGACTTACTTTCCCATCCAATATTGCAGGATAAGCTGTTGGAGAGACTTCTAATTCTCTGTATCTTGAATCAAAAGCACAATAAATGAAACTGTTACCTGATACACCGGCAGTTCTAAGGTGATGTTTCAATGGAGCTGTACCTGCATTCAAATTTCCCCAGAAAAGACAGTTTGTAATGTCACAGGCAATATTGTTAAAGTAGATTCCAGCACCACCGTAGTTGTAAGTGTCCATGCGGTTATTTACAATATTACAATTAGCAAAACGCACGGTTGTAGGTGTTTTATTATTGATAAATACTCCTCCACCCTGACTTAATTGTGTTTCGTTATTTCCAAAAATACAATTCTCAAAATAATAATCAATAGTTGATGAAGCATTCTGCGAGTCACACATAATCCCACCACCAGCCATGCGACTAAAGTTATTAGTCACAACTGAGTTTAATATTCTCACTTTCCCTGAAACAGCAGTTCCTGTCCAGTATGGATCAATTCTCATACCACCACCCTGACCAACATCAGTCATGTTGTTGGTAATTTTACAGCCATTTACAACTATTTCAGCAGTTGTAGCTCCTGGCATAATCATAATACCACCGGCATGTACATTCCCGGTAACGGTCAATGCACCTGTTCCCGGATCAAGACTGGTTGCTTTATTTTTGCTGATAACACAATTGTAAATAGAACCATCGCAAAGGAAAACACCACCACCATACATTTTTGCTCCGGAGAAACTTTCGCCATCGACCACATTACCGGTAATCGTACAACCCCTTATTACAGCTGTAAATGAACCCGGAAGCACATATACGCCTCCACCACCAGCAGGAGAAGTTGAGGTTCCATTGTAATAAACAATATTGTTTTTAATCACACAATTTATTAACTTTACTGAATCCATAGTTGCCGTTGCCATATATACTCCACCGCCACTGTTGGTTGTATTTTTACAATTCTGAACAATACAATTCTGCAAAGTCGAATTTTTCAGTAATGAAACTCCCCCGGCGTTTGCATAACTTCCATTTTGAATCGTGAATCCATCCCAAATCGTTTCTATGGTCAAAGCAGTAGATGCACTCAATACTCTGCGCTTTTTGTTTCCATTCAACACCGTGAGAGCTGCATTTTTACTACGAGCACTTAAACTGGTTTCATTTCCTAAAAATCCTCCATAGACATTTACACCGCTATACATTGTCAATGTAGTATCTGTCACATTGTAAATAGCTTGTTTTACCCAAACGTCACAAGGTGATGCCACGCTTTTTTGTGCATCCAGCAATGTTTTGAATGCTGTTGACCAGGAAAGACCGTTAGTGCCATCACCATCCGGACTAACATAATATACAGTTGCATTAGCCGATAAAACAACTGTTAATGCAAAAATAAAGAGTTTAAATCTATTCATAATACAATAATTTATGGGTTTACTTTATGTTTTATTTTAAATTACTCAGCAAAATTACAGCAAAAGAAAATAGCAAAGGGTAGCTTTTTTTCCAGTTTTGTGTATTGTTTTGTGCGAAAGATTACCAACCCGTGTTTTGAGTAAGTTTCTTTGATTTCAGAATTTCCGATTGGGGTATCGGGAAGAAATACATTTTATCGTCCCAAACCCGCTGTTGAACTGTGACTGTTTGATATGTCAAACTTCCGGTAGTGGCATCTTTTATTATTCTCAATCCTCTTATATTTAGATAATTAGCCTTTTCAACAGGATCATCCATTAATCGCCAGCGGCGGATATCAAAGAAACGATGTTCTTCGAAAGCCAATTCAACTCGTCGTTCATTTCGGATAAAATTACGCATGGTAGTCTGAGTCATATTGGGCAATGCTCCACCGGTAAGCGAAACACCCGAGCGTTTCATAATATTCTCCAGGTACACATATACATCGGTACTTGGTGTGGAATTAAACTCGTTGTATGCTTCACAAAAAATGTACATGATCTCGGGCAAACGGAAAATTATTTTTGTTTTAGTCGTATTTACCGTACGTCCGTCCCAAACTGCTATAGGTGTGGTCGAAACTGATCCCTGAACCACAAATTTTGCCAGATAATATCCGGTCTTTGTGGCTGTCGGATATGTTTCAGCTGCATCTTTTCCTCCGGTGAATGTTTCAATGACAGCCGATTTATCGTTGATGTTCAGTACATCCCCATTTTTCAGTACAGTCATATCCAATCTCGGGTCACGGTTTGTGAATGGTGAAGAAGCATTATAGCCGGAACCAGTAGTTGTAATTGCTTTACCGTTTTTCATACCAAAAGCATCAACCAAATTTTGAGTTGGACAAGTTAAACCAGAGCCGCCGTAAGATATTGGAGTGTTGAGCGATTCAGTAGTGGTATTGGCTGTATAACTAGTGGTAAAAATAATTTCTTTGTTATATAATGCCAATGCTGAGTTTGGGACAAAAAGATTTGTCATATTTCCCCCTGAATTTATGCTATTCAGCCCGAATGGTCCTTTCTTGATAATATCCTGAGCAGTTAAATATGCATTTTGCCAACGGGTTTTCAGGTTGTTTGGATTAAACAGTGGACTGGCATAATAAAGCTGTGCACGTGCTTTCATAGCTTTTGCTGCCCATGATGTGGCATGACCCAAATCTTTTACATCATCAAAACCTGGTTTTGTTCCAGCGTAAGTTGCAGGAAGACGGACAATAGCTGAATCACAATCGATAAATATAAAATGAAAGCAACTGTCAGTCGACTGTCGTTCAACCAAAGCAGCTTCATCCACTGTAAGAGTTTTAGTCAGAACCGGAACACCGCCATATCGACGTACCAGTTCAAAGTAAAAATAAGCACGCATGAAACGGGCTTCCCCTTTCATTCTATTAATTGTTGCCGAGATGGTAGAGTCTGTTCCAAGGGTTGTTGCCCGTTTTGGCAATTTAATACTATCTGCATTTTCCAAAAACAGATTAGCTTTGCGGATACCATCAAAGCAATTATCCCACACATTTTCAACCAGATTATACTTACTCCATGAACCATCATTAAATCCTTTTATAGCATTTACCGGGTCAGCATGAACAGCTTCGTCACAACCTGCAGCTAGCATAGCATTTGAAATACGGTTATAATTACCTATTAAATTGGTATAGCTATTATTCAATATTCCAAATGAGCGTCTGGTGTTTGTCCAAATGTCATTCTCAGTCAAGGTACCATCTTTTGCTGGATCGAGTGTGCTTTCACACGAAGCCAGACTCAGAGCAATCAAAAATAAACTAAAAATATATTGTAAAGTTTTCATTTTTTCAAAGTCTTTAAATAGATTATAATTTTACGGATAAACCTATCATGTATGTTTTTAAAAGCGGATATTCACTGAAGCCAGCGGGTAAAGCCTCTGGATCACGTCCTTCCCGTTCCGAAAAGAATGTTGCCAAATTATTAGCATTTATATATAATCGGATACTTGATAATGCCAGTTTTTTTGCCCAGGAAGTTGGGAAAACATAACCAAGTTCAACAGAGCTGATTCTGAAAAAATCGCCGGATTCCTGCCAAAACGTAGAAGTTTGTGTGTTGTGAGTATCACTTATACTTAATTTAGGATAATTATCGTTACTCGTTTCGCTTGTCCAACGATTGTTTAGTGCATATACAGTGAAGTTGCCGGGACGAACATTAATTGTTGACATGGCAGTACCTTCAGCATGACAACTCAAATCAAAACTCTTATAAGTCACTCCGAGATTAACACCGTAAGTAATTTGCGGAAAAGCATTTCCAATCGCAACTTTATCAAGCTCATTTATTACCTGATCATCTGTTGGATTCTGATTTACGTACCGGATATCTCCTAAACCAACTACAGATTTGTAGGCCGAAGCAGGTGCATTGATTAAATCAGCCGCTGTATTATAAATTCCGGTTGCTACAAACCCATAACGTGTATCTATTGAATTTCCTTTCTGATACAACCAACTATACTGATAGGGAAGTTCTTTTAAATCAATAATTTTATTTTGTGCAAAAAGGAAATTTCCACCCAGATTAATACCAATTTCGCCAATCTTCTTTGAATAATTTAAAGATGCTTCAATACCTTTATTCTCAATTGTACCACCATTTATTAATGGTAGCGAAATTCCGATTAGTGAAGGAACAACATTGGCCTGATCAACCATTATATCTTCTCTTCTTTCATAAAAGACATCGGCTGTCAGGGATAAATCACCTTTCATCGTTTTGAAATCAATTCCCAAATCGGCCTTATACGATTTCTCCCAGGTAGCATTTGTGTTGGCAAGTGTTCCCTCGTATGATCCATCGCTTGTTGCATTAGGATTTCCGAAACCATAACCCGAACCGGCATACCAGGCTTGTCGATAAGCAAAACGATTTCCTCCTGTTTGGTCATTACCGTTCAATCCATAAGAAGCACGGATTTTAAAATAATCGACAAATTTCAATCGTTGAATAAATTTTTCCTCTGATGCAACCCATGAAACAGCAACTGCTGGAAAAAATCCATATCGTTTACCGGATTGATAATTATTCGACCCCTGATATGAAGCAACTAATTCTGCTAGATATCGTTTCTGATAACCATAAATCAACCGACCGGAAACTCCCTGATAGACATGGTCAGGAACATCCCCACCGGCATTTGACCTGATTTGATTATATAAAACAACCGCATTTACATCGTGATTATCAAAACGTCTTTCATAGTTCAAGCTTGCAAGAAAATTATTATCTCTATAATATGAAACTTGTCCACCAGCCGTGGTTGATTTTGTGTCATCCGTTCCATATTTGCTATAGGTATTGGATGCCGAGTCAAGTTGATAAACAGCAAAGGATTTATATTTTGCTTTGTAAGAAGCATTATAATTCTCAAAATGATACATGAGATTTGCTTTTAAACCCTTGGTAATAAAGCTTAAATCTTTTGACAGATTAACCTTTGAAGTTAATTGTTTGTGTTCATCTGTTCGTAATCCTCTTAATAGAATGCCTTGTGGATTATCCCTGTAGGTGGAAGTACCAGCTAACGAACCATCCGGATTTGTGATGGGAAAAGCATTAGCCGGAGTGCTAATCAAACTGTTAAATAAGTAATTGGAAGAAGCATTAGCATCATAACTAGCACCTATCCACGGTGATCGGGTATAGTCAAATGCAGCCAAAACATCAACACTCATTTTAAATCCGGAGCCTAAATCCACATCAATATTCGAACGGAAATTATAACGCTCATAAGCCTTTTGATTTATCCCGGGAGAATTGTTAGGAAGGTTAAACAAACCATCCAACTTTGTATAACCAACCAGGAAAAAATATTGAGCTGTTTTACTCCCTCCCCGTGCAGTAAAATTATACTGTTGTGTCAATGATTGATTTTTTAAAAATAAATTGGCATAGTTTACATCCGGATACTGATATAGATTTGAGTTATTTTTATAAACAGCAGGATTGTAAATACCTATACTACCATCATTTGTCAATGCCTCGTTATATAAAGTTGTATAATCGTAAGCATTTAGGGTTGATCTTATTTTTTCAGGAGTTTGTAGTCCTACACGAAAATCCAAACCAATCACATTTTTGGACTCAAACCCTCGTTTCGTTTTAATTAAAATTACAGCATTTGCGCCACGCATACCATAGATGGCCAAGGCCGCTGCATCTTTAAGAACTGTAACACTTTCAACCTCGTTGTAGTCGATTAAATTGATATTTCCCTCCACATCGTCAATCAATATTAATGGAGTAGCAGAACCGGTGGTTGCTTTGCCCCGAACATAGAAGTCATAATTTCGGGCACCAAAATCATCACCGCCATTTTTTATGGAATATAAACCGGGAAGGGTTCCGTTTAATGACTCTTCGATGGTTGTTACAGCGTTTTTCTGAATGGTTGAGGCGTCAATCGTTGAAACGGCTGACGAAATATTATCGAATGGAACAATGCTATAGGCGATTGCAACTTTTGTTGTTTGCTTTGTTTTAGCAATAATAGAGTCATTCTGCGCAAGTGCACTCAATGAAATTAAAGGAAATAAAAACAGCGTAAGCAAGCTGCAAATTTTATGTTGAAACGTATTTATCATATTGGCATTTTTTTAGTATTGAAGTAAGTACGAATAAATTACCACCCCTCATTTTGAATAAGATACTTGCTTTTATAGATTTCAACATTGGGTAACGGATAACGGTGCATATACGATTTAAAAACCCTGTTTTCATAATCGTATATCTTATAGGTAAAAGCGGTTCCAACTTTATTAATCCGCATAGCTGTAATTGTTCGGTTAAAGTATTTCACACCTTCATCCCAGCTCAGGACATCATACCATCGTTGTTCTTCAAAGCAAAATTCAATAGCACGTTCATTTTTTATTCGTTCACGCATAGTTTCTTTTGTAGTTGAAATATCCACCGGAATAGGAACCTGACCAACCCGTGCCCGAACTTCGGATGTGGCTTCCCGAACAGCATCATTTGGACCATTTAGCTCATTTTGAGCTTCAGCATAATTCAATAATATTTCGGCATACCGAAAAACAATATAATTCAGATATTCAGTAGTATTATGATAGCGTTGATGTGACTCTTTCCAGAATTTTGCAATGCCATAACTGAAAGGATTATTATAGGTTTCACCCCAATCACGCCCATTAACGTAAAATTCCATATTCCGGTCGTACCAGCTACGATTATTATATAAAATAGTCATATTGAAACGTGGATCACGGTTTAGGTAGGGATTATTTGGATCGTAATTTGTTTTTGCATCAGTTATAGGATAACCCTTGCTGTCTTCATACATATCTACAAAATTTTGAGTAACTGCTGTTCCCATCCAGCCATTGTAACCTTGCGGAACAATAAATCGCACTAAAAAATTAGAATTATCTGTAGCTCCTTGTTCAAAATTAAGGGCCGGACGTGGCCGATTCATTATAATTTCAGAACAAATTGGCTGAAAAAACATATTCACATAATCGCTGTATAAAGTGTATTGATTTAAATCCATAACAGCTTTTGCTGCATCTGAGGCAGCCTGCCATTTTTCAGGATTATTTAAGGGATTATTTAAGGGACGGGCTGCATATAAAAGGGTTCTTGATTTTAAAGCCAGAGCAGATCCCTGTGTTGCACGACCATTATCAATACTTTGAATGGGAGCTAATAAACCGGCAGCTTCATCACAATCTTTAACAATAAATACAACACATTCATCATAACTACTTCTGGGCAAATCCAGATTATCAGTTTTTAAATCAACAGATTTGTCAAAGATTGGGACACCACCCCAGCGTTTAATCAGTTCAAAATAAAAATATCCTCTAAGAAACAGCATTTCTCCACGATACCTGTTTTTTATTTCTGTCGAAGGGAAATTGGTTACTTTATCCATATTATCCAAAGACACATTGACCTGCCTTATCCCGGCATAAAGTTTTTTCCACAATTCTCCAAGTTCTAGAGCTGCATTTGATGACGGAGTTCCATCCATAGCAACCGTGGCACCATTCCACGAGCCGTTATTAAAAACCGTTGAACACTGGTTTACGCCTAATCCTTCAGCTTCATCTGATATGGCACAATTCAGGGAGTTCCACATTCTGCCCAGATGACAAGGCATATAGGAATAGGAATAATCCGCATATTTTTTAAATTGTTCGTAATCGGTAAATATCTTGTCAAAGGTCAAATCCTGCTCCGGTGTCTGTTCCAATAAATTTTCATTGAATATATCGACACAAGATGGCATGGTCAGAATAGACAGAAAAAATGCCAATGCTATAATAAACTTTTTCATACTCATTTAGAAATTAAGATTGATACCAAAGTTATAAACTGTTTGCTGAGGATATACCTCTCCACTCTGATTAATTACTTCCGGATCAAAGTTGTCCAATGCCGACCAGGTGTACAAATTGCTTCCACTGGCAAAAACACGCAATGTTTCGACATGCAGGAATTTACAAACTGATTTCGGGATGGCATATCCTAATTGAAGTGTTTTCAATCGTAAATAATCTCCTTTTTTCAAAAAGAAGGTGTTGATATTTTTATTGCTGTGTTTTGTAACAATATGTAATGACGGGTATCTGGCATCTAAATTAGTAGGAGTCCAGTAGTCTTGCTGTATAGCAGAAACTTGTCCACCACCCGCTGCTCCACCAAATTCAAATCCGGCATTGGATGTAAAATAGACGGACGAATTAGCTGCTCCCTGAAACATGACCGAGAAATCAAAACCTTTCCACGAAAAACCGGGTGTAACAGCATAGGTAATTTCAGGAACATTGGAATAACCGATTGGAATTATATCTTTATCATCAATCACATTATCCTTGTTATAATCAAGGTATTTTAAATCACCTGGAATTATTGGACCTCCCAAAGCAGACTGACTGGGCGATTTATTTATATCATCCTGACTTAGAAAAAATCCTAAAACCTGATAGCCCCTGAACTGACCTATCCGATAACCAGCATACTTTTGATAGTCGGGTGTTTTGCCCGGATCATCATAATTTATTATTGTATTATGTGCAAAACTTAAGTTTCCTTTTAAAAAATACTCAAATGAACCTATCTTGTTACGATGGGTCAGTTCAATTTCATATCCCCAGTTTTTTGTTTCGCCAATATTGTAAATAGGTGATGCAATTCCGGTGGTCTGCAGAAGCGACCGGGCAGCCATAAGAATATTCGTTCTATGTTCCGAAAACAAATCAATGCTGAATGACAATAAATTTCCCCCAAATAGATGACCATCAATACCGATATTCTGTTTTAACGAAGTCTCCCAGGTTAAGTCCAGATTCTCACTTCTCGATTCAACAATTCCACCCGTGCTGGTAGGATTATTTGTGCCAAAATCGTAATACTGTGAAGCTCCCATTGTGGAATATAATCCCTGATATAAAAACCGAGCATTAGAACCTATTTTATCGTTACCTACCAATCCCATCGAACCTCTGATTTTCAGATAAGGAATTACTGAATTAAGTGGCAGCATAAATTTTTCTTCACTCAAAACATAACCAACAGAGAAAGCCGGAAAAAACCCGAAACGATGTCCTTTTGCAAAATTTTCTGACCCGTTATAACCCAAATTTACTTCTGCCAGATACTTGCTTGAATAAGCATATTCCACACGACCGGCATATCCCATCAACACACTGGGAATTGAAATTCCATTATAATCTTTTTGTTGATTATAAACTAAAGTTGCTTTAATATCATTTTTAGCTATGCTTTTAGTATAATACAATTTCAGCTGTATGCCTTCTCGACGGAATGCTGAGGCTGAACCTTCGCCGGCATACGTAAATGGTGAGCTTTCGGTAATCTGATCGTATCTGCCTGTCGTCGGTGAATAGTAATAGGTATCAATACCATCAGTATATGATTTAGTTGTGCCTACAGTGCTGGTGTACGAAACTGAAGCATCAAAAGCCAGTCCTTTTGTAATAAAACTCAAGTCGTTATGAAGTAATCCTACCAAATCATAATTGTTGGTTTTAGTATTATCAAATCCGGAGTAGGCAATTTTTGTCAACGGATTTCCATTTCCTTGTAAAGCAGAAATACTTCCATCAGGATTAAATATCGGGTTCAGATAAGGAGGTTTTGCTATCAGCGACTGAATTAAATTACTTACCCCCGGAAATGCATTTTTTTCTTCAACCCTACCACTGATATTGGTTGTTAGTGTCTGATATTTATCAATTACAATATCAAGATTACTTCTGAAATTAAACCGACTGTAGTATGTATCGGGATTATACTCTTTTTGCAAATCGGTATATTTAAACATTCCCGACTGACTCAAATATCCCAAAGAAACAAAATATTTAATCGATTTTGTACCACCTGATATATTCAAATTATATTGTTGTTCAGGCGATGAGTTCTTAGTCATTGCATTATACCAATTAACATTCGGATATTTGTATGGATCTGTTCCAGCTTGGAAACCTGCCAATGCTTGGTCAGACAACAAAGTGGGAGCCATTACAAGTGGGTCCTGGCCATCATTAATATAAGCCTGTTTCTTTAATAATAGTTGATGGTAAGAGTCCAGAAATTGTGGTATTTTGGTAGGTGTTTGTAATCCATAATTTACCGAAAGACTAACTTTCGGTTTACCTTCTGTTCCTCTTTTAGTAGTAATAAGTATAACCCCATTTGCACCTCTAACTCCGTAAACTGCAGTTGAAGAAGCATCTTTTAAAACCGAGATGCTTTCAACTTCATTCGCATTGATTTGAGCAAAACTTTGACGTTCAACACCATCAACAATAATGAGCGGACTCGAATCTACCCAGGTCGATTGTCCCCGAACATAGATTGTAGCAACATCATCTCCCGGTTGACCTGAAGGTTGAATGGTGATTAATCCCGGTAATTTCCCGGATAATGCATTATTCATGTTCGATACAGGGATATCTGTAAGTTCAGCACTTTTTACGGTACTGATAGAACCTGTTACTGTCTGTTTTCTCTGTGTTCCGTAGCCTACAACAACGACCTCATCCAACGATTGTGTGTTTTCTAACATGGAAATGATATACTTATTCTGACCTTCAATCAATTGAAGTTCCTTCGTTATATATCCCACATACGAGAATACAAGTGTTGATTTTGATGAAGCGGATACGGAAAATTTACCATCAATATCGCTTACAGATGCTGTTTTAGTACCTTTCACCAAAATACTGACGCCTATCAATGTTTCTCCTTTTTCGTCTTTAACTACTCCCGAAACAAAGTTTGTTTGTGCATAGGTCTTCATCATTACTGCATTCGAGCAAATTAAAGCAAATGATAGTAATGTGATTATAAGTGATTTATTCATTTTTAGAAAACAGTTAATTGAGGTTTGAATAATTTGCAGATTGGGAATTGGCTAGTTCCATCTTAATGCACTCAACCAAAGTGCTAAAGTGGCAGTTTTTGTATTTCCACGGTATAATTTTATTGCTTGAAATAAGTCCTGATCTAGGAGATACATTTCATCCACCACATAAATTGTACCCGACGGATTGTATGGTTTATTATATTCAGAGGGGTGAGACGCAATGTCAGGCGTATACTCAGTTTCCAAGAATTCAATATGCGAGTACTTTGTAGGATATAACAGATATGGTTTCCAAAAATCAACTGATTTCTTTATGGATGAGCCCCACTGATATTCTTTTGCATACATCGAGTCTGCTTTGGCAAAGCCATAATAACAAGCTTCTGCCTTAAGTATTTTTGCAAAAAAGAGAAGATCGTAAGCGTGGTAAGCAAAAGCATCTCTACCCAATAAATCAATGGAAGTTCCATTTGGATATAGATTAATAGGTATAAAAGGATCGTATCCACCTGAAAATTTAGTGAGTATGCTTGCATCATTTAAAAGCAATCCATAATAAAGCAGAAACTGGAGCCTAATTGTTTGCCAGTTATTCGTGCGTACACCATCAGCTGATGCCACAGCAGCTCTTTTTCTCATCCATGCATCAATAGCAACTCTGGATGTTGAATCTATACAATTTCGAATAATAGAATAGCCTTCAATGCCCGGATTATAAATTGTTTCGCCAGGGGAATTCTCTTTTACTGCTGTATTCACTGCAGCCCATGCCAAATAAAACTCTTTAGCTTTAGCCAGATAAACATCGCTTTGGGTGAATGCATAATATAAACAGAGTGCATACATTCTTTGCATATCGCTCGAAACAATAGTACTTGCACCGCTTACGGACAAGGATGTAACCGGCGAAGGAGTGACATCATCCCGAATTGTTGTTATTGACAACAAACGAACAAAACTATCGAAAGCTGTTTTTCCATCCGAAGTCGTAGTAGAATCAATAGCCAGTTTCCATTTATTGTATTGTTCACGGGTTAAAACCAGATTAGGGAACATACGGTCAATATTAGCTTGTGCTTGCAAGCTGCTTGAAAAAATGCTTCCTAATGCGAGAACGATAGCGAGAATGATTTTCTGTAACTTATTCATACCGTGTAAAATTATTTTGTACAATTAAATGTATTAAAGCATTCATCAGAACAAAACAAAATACCTTTATTCATTAATTGCTGAACAAAAGTATCCATATCTTATAATTAATAACTACTTATATCTTCCACAAAGTATGTAATTATTTTCCGAATAATCAATTTTGGATTAATATGTATTTTATAATATAATTTATTACAATACAAATGACTATTTTTGTTCTGTAATTTTTGAATCGACAAATTAGATTGAAATGAAAAATATTTTAACAACGTTTTTGATTATATTCTTTTGTTGCCAGATAAACATAGCACAAAACACATTTACAGGCAACTTTGAGACTTTTGATTCAACACCTTATTATTTTCGCTTCGGTAACAGTACGAGTGTCACCTATTTTCCAAGATGGAGTTATTCACATAACGTAGTTGATAATCCACTCATAAATAGCAAAAATAGTTCTACAAAAGTGCTTCGTTACAGTTCGCTTGAAGCACGTTGGTATGGTCTCAAATTTAAGTTCTCTGCCCCTTTGAATATTGACGATATTGATACCCTCAGTTTCGATATTTATCAGTCGGCTAATATTGTAGGAAAAGCGGTGAATACTACCTATAGTTCAACTCCGGCAACCACTCAGGAAATTCATGTAAAACTTTTGACTTATTTCAATACCACGCAAGATAGCCGGGAAGATGCAGGCGTGGCACTAACCTTTAGCGGCGCAGTAGTTCCTTTTACACAAATAGGTGATTGGTATAATTATAAAGTGCTGATTGACAAATCGAAGTTTAGTGCAGCTAATCTCACAACCTTATCAACCGGCGTACTTGGTATTGCCATCATGCCAACTTATAATTCGGGGGTAACATTACAAACAGAATACGTTTGCTATATTGACAATATCAAAACCCGCCGATTAAATACAACCGGAACTCAAACTGCAATGGACAATGAAAAATTAAAAGTTTTCAGCAGCGGAAGTATGATTACTTTGCGGTCAGGAATGAATACGAATGCAACTGTAAATTTATATGATGTGAAGGGAACGCTTCTTAAGACTCTACTTTCCGGAAAACTGGAACAAAAAGAGTATTCATTTTATTCGTCAGTAAATCAGGGGGTTTATTTTGTAAGTGTCCAAACTAATGAATATTTGTATAATTTTAAAATTATCAAATCAGAAAAGTAAAAAATTAATATTTTAAGACTGTTTTTTTTATTTGCTTTTTCCCAACTTCCTGTCACCTGTCAGGAAGTTCTTTTCCTTCATCCCGTTTAAATTTAAATGACATTTCTCATAATTTTCCTCAAAACCTGGCGTGTTTTGAATTTTTTGGGAAATACGGAAAATTTTTAATTCATTTTATACAGTTAAGTAATGTTCGGTTAGCACCGAGTTGGAATGTCCCAGCATTTCCCCTATTTGGTCTTTGGATTTACCACCAAGTTTTAATATTGTTGCGTAAGAATCTCTGGCAGTTTCTAATTTTAAGGGTATGGATAAGTTTAGTTTTCTACTGGTTTCAGTAAGGTCTTTATTCATGATTTGTCTTATTTTTGTGACTCTTGTTCAGTATACTGAATGATTCCCATCTATTAATATATGTTAAACATCTCCATTCTGGGACAATTTCTTTTTCCAATGATATAATCCGTTCAACAAGTGGAAATAATTCAACCAGTAAACCCGGATTCGTTTAAATTTAAACAAAGTTTGCAATTACCAAAAGTTATTTTCGTGTTCAAATTAAATGAAAAATATGCTAGTTAAAAAAGAAAGGATGTTTGACTATAATACCAAACATCCTTTCTTTTTAAATTAATGAGATTGAATAACAAACTTACGTCAAATTCGCTTTAAACGGATCATTATTGAAGTGTTCAGGAGCATTATTCATAACTTCATTAGGTCCGGGAGCCGGATTCGATTCCAATGCCAACGAGATTTCATTGTCAAGTTCTACATGCGTTATTTCTGGTTGAGAATAGTCTCGTTTATCAATTATTGTTTTCATGTCTTTCTTTTTTTTATAGTTAATTGATAATAACTTTCTTTGTTGTGTTATTCACTTTCAACATATAAACTCCTGGGTTAAATTTTCCGGTAATTTGAGTACTTGTACTGGTCAATGGTTGACTCAGCAGTTTTTGACCGATCGCGTTGTAAACTGAAAGCATTGAACCAACCTGAATTTTATCATTACAAATTACTGTTAGCTGTTGAGGGGCATTGCTATAAACAATCAGGTTATTATCCAGAGTAGTTTCAACATTTGTAACAGCTCCTGACGAACGGAAAATGACACTAAAGCGGTCGGAACTGGTTGCCACCGGATTAAATCGATAAGTCGAAATACCATCAGTCAGATCGGTTTCTGTGCTGGTTACATTATCCTTTAGAATTACTTTCACACCTGCAGGAAGATTGCTGATCTGGTTGGCAGTAAGACTAAATGAACTGGCATTGCCGGCTACAAATCCCAACCCAATGGGAGTATCCAATGGAAGAGTATTCATAGCATTGATAACCAGTTGTTCTGTACCAACGGTTGTGTAAATTTCGGGTATGGCAACATTATTATTGCTCATTTTAGGCGAATCATAGGTATCCATTCCATTGGAGGCATTTCCACTGACATAGAGTACAGCTTCGTCGGTATTCGTTCCATTGCTTACCTGCAAACGAACGAGTGTCTTAGCTGTGTTGTTTTTCGCTGCTGGTGTTTTTAATAATAAATCGCTGGCAGGAGCATGAGTACGCATGGCATTGGTCAAAGCCAGGGTTCCGCC
The DNA here is from genome assembly GCA_903901975.1 of uncultured Bacteroidales bacterium. GTDB lineage: Bacteria > Bacteroidota > Bacteroidia > Bacteroidales > Paludibacteraceae > Paludibacter. The sequence goes on along the minus strand of CAIUTB010000135.1, from coordinate 1,366 downwards.
ACCGGCATTGGCTCTGACCCAAAATGCTTGCATGGGTGGAATTTTAGAACTTGCGTTGCTTGGAGAACCCACACCAGCACCATTCACTGTCCAGAAATTATATACACCAGAAGATTTTGTTCTATACCACATGGTAGTTGAACGCATTAACGCAGCATTGGCAGTATTGGCAGTAACTAAACTCCAATCGAGATAGGATGGATAGGGATTACCAATTAAATTGAATCCGGCATAATTAGCTGTTCCGGTTCTGCTGCTTAATGTAATATTTTGATTTCCATTGTTCAAGGTACCTGTGAATGAAATATCATTTCCGCTAACGGGAACTACCTGATAGCCTTTTTGGGCAAGCATTGTTGTTGCAGTTACCCAGTTATCGGTTGCGGTACCGGTATTTATCGTTTCATCGAAATATTTAATAATAGTCAATGCCGGTGTTGGTGTGGCAGAAGCAACGGGCGGCGTAATATACCAGGTTCTCAAGGCACTGGCAGCCTGTAAAGATTGATTAACTGTACTTGTTCCGGTTACCGTTAAACCACCGTTGGCATTCTGGTCAACAAAAGTTCCAGTACCGTTGGTTGCATCACTTAGTAGGTTTAACGATCCTACAGTAAGAAAAACATTATTGTTCAAAGTCAGTTTTGCACCCGGATTCACTGTCAATGATTTTAATGAAGTTGTCAATGAAATATTTTGAGTACCGGATGTTGGTATAACCACATCTCCGCCCTCATAAGCGCCTACCGATGGAGTCGTTGCAAATATTACGCCTGCTTTGTCATATTTATTAGTTGTAACTATTCCTTTTGCGATAAGATACGAACCAGTTCCGATAGTCCATTTCGAAGCAGCAAGTGCAGCATTATAACCTGTAACTGTAGTTGGTGAAATAAATTTTGCACCTTTGGTAGCATCGTTATTGTCAGTTGCCATATCCTTAACATTGCCAGTAACTATAGTTGAGTTTTCAACAATTTGATCTGCTCCACCATTTGCATAATTATTTGCAATCTGAATTCCACCAGCCAATAATGTTGCAGCACCTGCCGACAATGTCAAATTTCCCATTGTGCCAATTGATCCATCTACGGCATTATTATAACACACATTATTAAATATTTTTACATAAGGATATTGGAAATTATTGAATTGAATACCAATCTTTAAACCGGCACAACCTATTTTTATTCCTTTATTATAAGCAATTGTACAATTGATAACAGAATCGGACTGTGAATTAGCAGCTGCATAATTTGTTACCGCACCAGCATTTCCTAAACTATATGTAGATCCGGTTTTTGGAATAAACGTCATGTCATTATTGTGAACAATGGTATTTTTCAATGTAGTTGGATAAGTGGCT
>CAIUTB010000134.1 GCA_903901975.1 uncultured Bacteroidales bacterium | reverse complement strand
CTTCGTACCAACTGATGGACCAGTCGGGGTCGAACATGGAGCGGTATTTCATCACCTCGCAAGCCCATTCGGTTCCCCAGCTGTCGCGGGTTTTTAAATTGGTATAAACTGAATTGTTGGCCGAATTGGAAATCAGATAATCACATTCTTTACGGGCAGCAGCCGAATCTTTTACCAGATAATACGACGATGGCAACACAGGAATATACTGAATGCCGTGAACAAAAATAGGTTCCGGGCCAAAATAGGTGATATACTGAATCATGCTTCCCCAGGTAATGGCCGACATTTTATTGCTGTAAGCTGCCGGATAATTATCACCGTTGCGGTTAAACCAATACTCATTTACCGCAGCACTTTCCATGCAATAACCCATCACGCCGGTGGCGGTCATATTGTTATCGTTCAATGAGTTGCCCAATGAAATAACGCCCGACCATGACATCATGGCTTCGGAACTGGATTCCTGGTTCTGACCGCTGTTCGAGTCAACATCGTAGCCACAGGCATCTGAGTGTCCTTCCCATATATCGAACATGCGCAACACAGGAAAACGCATGTCGGTGCGATCCCAGTTGGCATAATCTTTTGCCACGGTTTTGGCCATTTCGCCATAATTGGTGGCAAATTCCGAATCGTACTGACTCAGAATTCCGGCCGAATATACGTAATATCCGTAGTGAAAATGGTGGTCGTTGAAGCGATGCGATCCAAAACCGCAGTTAATGCCAATCAATCCGCCAAATTTATCGGAATAAGCAAAATACTTTGAAGATTCGCCGGGCGTATAAGTCAGAAAATTCTGAAGTTCGGTTTTTACTTTGGCCTTCAGCGTGCTTGCCACCGGACTGTTCATTGTTTTTGCCATACTGAGTTGACGGGCAAACATGGCTACCTGTTTTCCTCCGGCGTAAGTTTCCGAATTAAAATCCCACTGCCATTGCGAAAAATCATTCAGATAATTCAACATGCGGCTTCGGTCAAATTTGTTCGATTCGGGAGCCGGCAGGCTCGTCAATGCTCCGTTGTACTGGTAACCAATCTGAAAACTTGTTCCAACAGCACATTTCAGTTTACCACGAGCGGTAACATACTCATCGCCGGTAAAGCTGAACGCATTGGTGCTGTTGCGGTAATGATGCGGAATCCAACCCTGAATAATGCTGTGTTCCGTTCCCTGTAAACATTCGGTGGTCAGATTCCAGGTTGTATTTACTTTTCCGGCTTCAGCATCGTAAGTCCAGTCCATCTGACTGTTTCTGGGCACAGCATAGGCATATTGAGCAAAAAAACCCAGACGATTTTTGGTGGTTAAAGCCGATACAGCAATGAACTTTTTGGAAGCAGTCATGGCCATACTTATCGTTCCATTGGAGTTTGAAAAAGTGGTGCCATTCGGAGCGAAAAGTCCGTAATATCTTCCATCATAAAAAATTCCGATATGATTTCCGCTGTATGGGAAGGAAATAACACTGCCATTATCATCAAAAAATGAAGCATTTGAAACCGTGATTTGAGGCAGATCAATTCCCTGATATTCCACCCAACAGGTTGGTAATCCGTGACCTATGGTTACATCGATGTATTTGGTATCGCTTTGTATAACCCTGAATGACATGGTCCAGTCGCTCCACGATTTTACTTTCTGAACCACCGGAGCAAAACCATTTCCGCTAATCTGAAGCGGAGTGGGGTTAATCATCGACATGGTTTCGTTGTACGCTCCGGCTATTCCGGTCCATTCGGTGGCGTAGTGAAAACCAAGGCCATATTTCTCCACCGTGAGACAAAGTGGATGCGCCCAGATGTTGAACGATCGGGTAATATTGTTTTTGAAAAGCAGCCCCGACCACCATTTATTGGTTGGAAAAGGTGCTTTCAGATTGTCGAGAGCAAAGAAAGTGACCGTATCGTGAAACTGTTTGATATTCACCACATCACCTGCCCAGTATTCGGTGGGCGCAGATGGAATGGAGGATGCATAACTGCCCGAACCAACCGCTATGGGAGTTTGGGAAAACGAAACCGGAGTAAAAAGCCAACAAGAAACGATGAACAAGAACAGGATTGATGATTTTTTCATTCTGATGATTTTATTGTAAGTTTTATTGCGCTAAATTATAAAGGGCTACATACATAGCCCTTTTTTTATTTCTTGATGAAATTAAAATTGAAATTTTCGCGTGTATCCCTGTTATTTAAAGAGAGAAAATAATATCCGGGTCGAAGCACTGCCACATCCAATTGATTGTTTGCCAGAAAATAGTTTTTTATGACAGCTTTCCCATCTACACAGTAAACAGTGCAAGCATAGTTTTCAATCATTTTCAATCCATCAATTCTAATTTTATCTGTAGTCGGATTTGGAAAAATGCTAATTACTTTTACTATCGGGAGTGATTGGTTGCCAGTTGCAATTGAAATCCGTTGAATTTTATTCGTGCTTTGAGCCAGATTGATTAATGTGTCACCCGACAGCAGTTTTTGTCCATCGAGCGGCGAATACATTTCCAGACTGGATTTCAGCATTTTATCAGCATTTAACGCTGCAATTTCGCCGACATTCATTCCGGCACGATAAAACATCCAATTTCGGTAATCGATGGTAGCGGGAGCGTTGTCATCGTTCAGGTAAAAATCGCTAGCAGTCAGTTTTTCGCTTATTCTACCTGCTTCAGTATTGTCGCTGTACAAAATGGTTTGTCCCCAGGCATAATAATGCGTCAGGGTTATTTTGTGCCATTGTCCATCATTTACAACCGCAGCTCCGGTTATTGTGCCACCGGTTGGCGAAGTGTATGATATATAGCCGGTTGTAGGTGCAATTAGTACATTTCCATAGGTCGAACCTTGTTTGAATGAAGTAATGGTGCCACTTAAACTTGTTTTAATATCAATAACCAGCGTAAACGAATGCGCCAGATTTTCGGGGCTGAACGAAAGTTTATCGGTTGTAACACTTTTTCCCATGCTTAGATACGTTCCGTTTTGTTTTTGAGGCTGGGGCTTTTTTGCCTGAAGGGCATCAAATAGCGAAGGCACAATAGCCAGTGTCATTTCGGCATGGCCGGCATCATTGGGGTGTGCCGTGTCAAACTGATAATTAATTGGAGAAGTTGGCCATTTACCGGTTCCGTCGTCAATGTTTCCAAGCAGGTTAATGCTTGCTAAATCCAACTCATTAATCACTAAATTAATTTGATTAATAAATGCATAATGCGTTGAATTATAGTAAAAATTGGAATAATTATTGGCAATAATGGGGATTTTTCCAACCGATTTCGCCTTATCGATAAGTATGAGCAAATTCTTTTTAAACTGATCGTAAGCCACCTGGCCGGTTGAGAGTACTCCTTCGTTGGCGAGTGAAAGGGCATAAATAACATATTTACTTCCATCGTTTAATAAGTCAGTATCCCAGCGGTTTAATAAATCGACCGTTGTATTTCCACCTATCGAAATATTGGATAATGCCCAATTCAATCCAATGTTATTTGCAAAACGTTGTTGTAAAAGTTGATTGTATTGGTATGCATATCCATGATTCAATGTAGCACCATAACCGAAAGCAACCGAAGAACCCATCATCGAAATTTTCATCGTGTCGATTGGGTAAATTTTATAGGTATTTGTACTCAAATAGACCCTAATCAATACCTGACCGGATTCTGCAGGATCAATTCCGGCAGCATTGCCGGCAAGCGTTCCCGTTGTTGCACCTGCACCAAAAGTCGGCGTATTTAAATCGGTTCGTGAAGCATAGAATTTGAGTGTTCCGGCAGCATGAAGTGTTGTCGAAAGTTCAAACACTCCGGGCATAATTCCCGAAACATCCCTGGCTTGATTCATTTGAAGAGCTGTGGCCTGATTGTCGCCATTGGTAGTAGCAGTTCCTGAAACAAAAAGTTCGCTAAGCTGATTTGTGATTGAAATCTGCTTATTGGCACTAATAGTCTGACTGTTTTGTATAAATGAGGCTGTCACTGTAACAACGCCATTTTTTAAGGCTGTCAATAATCCGGTTGAACTGATGGTGGCAATGCTTGTATCGTCCACCGACCAGTTGATAATTTTTTGCGTTGCAGATGATGGCGTATACACTATGCTCATTTGCGATGAGGCGGCCGGACTTGTAATATCCGCTCCGGAAATAGTTATTGAAGTTGCATCCACATTCGCCGGATTGAATGTTGCCGTTTCAATTTTTCCGGTCAAATCTTTAATCTTCATCCAGAATCCTACCGATGCCTGGATTTCGGCTACCGTTTTGCCAAAATAGCTGGTAGCTGTAATGGTTTTCGACCAGATCATTCCGCTCACGTAAGTTAGCTTTGCAAAAGCTGATGAATTTGTGTAATTTGCCGCATCAGGATTTGATGGCGACCATGCCCACATATACAAATCCATTCCGGCTGTGAAGCCCGAACCTGTCAGGTCAAAAGTCCATGTAACAGGCTGATCCAGAGCAAAATTTCCGGTCGGAATAGTACTCACACTGATGAGAGCTGTAGTTGCAACAGGTGTGCTAAATGTAGAATGAAGCGTTCCGGTTACGCCTCCTTTGCCATCTTGAATATTATAATAAAACTGATTTATATTTGCGGCAATCTGTGCCATTGACAGGCTAAAGAATGTAGTAGGGGTAAAGGTGAGCGACCACTTTTTACCACCTAAATTTGTCAAAGCTACCGATGCATGGGTGGTGGGTTGCCAAAAATAGATAACCAGATTTTCAGTACCTGTTAAAGAACTGCCACTAAAGTCAAATGTCCATGTATTAGACTGATCCAACAGAATAGTACTCGGGTTGATGGTGATGGTAGGACTGGCAATTGTTGTTGCATTTGCCCAAAAAGGAAAGCATAACAATAAAGCTAAAATAATTATTCCTGTGTGTTTTTTCATCGTCATTAACAAAAATTTGATAGTTTAGAAAGTGTAAGTTTCTAACAAAAAACCGCTATTTTAAAGTTTGCTAAAATTAGAGTTTAATAAAATTCAAGTTGAAATTTTCGTGCGTTTTATTGTTATTGATAGAGAGGAAATAAAAGCCGGGTCGAAGGGCAGATATATCCAACTGATTGTTAGTCAGCGAACTATTCTTTAACGCAATTTTTCCATCCACACCATATACTGTGGAGTCGTATTTCTCACTCGTTTTAAGTCCGACAACAGTTATGTTAGTTTTAGCCGGATTCGGATAAACGATTATTCCAGTTGAACCTGTAAATGACTGATTAGCAGTCGCAATAGAAGTTCGTTGAACCTTAGCGGTGCTCTGAGCCAGATTCACATAGGGATCGCCCGAAATAACACTCAAGCCATCGAGTGGTGAATACATTTCCAGACTCGATTTCAACATATTCCCTGAATTCAAAGCCGAAATTTCATCGGCATTCATTCCGGCACGGTAGAACATCCATTCACGATACGCGATATTATCCGGCGAATTAACGTTATTCAGGACGAAAGTTGTCGGCGTAAGTTTCTCAGTTATATTGCCCGATAGTGCATTATCAGTATAGAGCAGTGTTTTCCCCCAGGCATAATAATGAGTCAGGGTTATTTTATGCCACTGACCATCGGTTACGGTTGTTGCGCCGGTAATTGTAACACCAGTGGGTGATGTATATGAAACAACTCCTGAAGGTTCAATCCGCAACGTTCCGGTAGCCGAACTCTGGCTGAATGTACTGATAACTCCGGACGTGCTGGTTTTGATGTCAAATGTTGTTGTAAATGAATGAACTGTATTATCCGGACTAAAGTTAAGCACATCGGTTGTTAGCGCCTTCCCTAAATTCAAATAGGTGTTTCCTTGCTTCGTTGGTTGTGCTTTTCCTGCCAGAATAGCATCATAAAGTGAGGGAACGATCGTGTACATCAATTCAGCATGTCCGGCATCATTTGGGTGATTGACATCCGCTTGATAATTTAGCGGAGAAACGGGCCATTTACCTGTACCATCATCAATACCTCCCAATAGGTTGATACTTGCCACATCCCATTGATGAATCAGAAGGTCTATTTGCTTTGTAAAGTTGTATTCCGCAGAACTAAAATCGGCTCGTACATAGCAATTCGAAACGATGGGAATTTTGCCAACCGATTTGGCTTTGCTGATTAATAACAACATATTGTTTTTAAACTGATCGTAAATGGCTTGGCCTCCACCCACAATTCCTTCGTTACCCAATGACAAAGCATAGACAACGTATTTGCTGTCGTCGTTCAGCAAGTCATTATCCCAACGATTCAACACATCGACGGTTGAATTTCCCGGGACCGAAATATTAGAAACAGTCCAGTTTGCACCAAGGCTGCTGTTATATCGCTGATTAAGTAACTGTGTGAAAAGATAGGCATAGCCGTGATTGGCTGTTGCTCCGGTACCATACGATACGGAAGAACCCATTTGCGAAATCTTCAGGGAATTTATCGGATAAATTTTGTAAGTATTCGTTGCCAGATAAACCCGAATCAATACTGAACCTGAAACGCCCGCTGTGATGGCTGAACCACCTGCCAAAACAGTTCCTGTACTTACTCCCGCACCATAAACAGCTGCACTGACATCGGTTTGAGATGCATAGAATTTGAGTGTTCCCGATGCATTTAAGGTTGTAGCCAGTTCATATTCACCGCTTGTAATACTTCCATTGATACCAACAGTTGCATTCATTTGAAGTGCACTAGCCTGATTATCACCATTGGATGTTGCTGTTCCTGAAATATACAGAACATTAATCTGATTCGTGATGGTTATCTGTTTTGTTCCGCTGATGGTAGTAGCATTTTGCAAGAATGAGGCCGTAATCGTAACTGTTCCATTTTTCAATGGAGTTAGTAATCCGTTTGAATTGATTGTCGCAATGCTTGTGTCATCAACCATCCATGAAATTGTCTGTGCTGTGGCATTAGATGGAGTATATACAACAGTCAGTTGGGAAGTTGAACCGGAAGTTGTAATGTTACTTCCTGAAACTGATATGGAGCTGGCATCCACTTGTGGGGCGCTATATTCTTCCATCTTCATACAGTTAATGTATGCAAAAGCCTGTGTAGGTGTTGTTGTGATAGTGGTTAAGGTAATCACTCCGCTACCATCAGGCTGAATTAGTCCACTGGTAAATACCGTGGAATTATTACCATAATAAGTAACTGCTTGTGTATTTGAACCCGAAGAAGTTAAGGTATAGCCCACATTTAGATTTGTTGGATACGAAGTTGCTGCATCAATATAAACCGTGCCACCTAAACCTGTAACTGTTGAGGATTGAATTGTTCCAACCGTAGCTGCACCGGCCCCCTGAAGGGTGTATTGTCCGGCACGATCCGAATTCGAGTTTCTGCAACCAAAAATCTTGAATTTGTATTTCTTCGCAGGATTAAGTCCTGAGAATGTTATTACAGGGCCATTCGTGGTTGAGCCGGTATAGATATAATCTTCGGTTGCCGAGGCTATAGCCAGTTCGCTGTTAGTTCCAAATTGTGAAGCATACGGACTCAATAGACCACCGTTTGCTTTCCCGTTGGTTATAAATCCGGTGTTTGTGAAAGACAATGAATAACCTGAATTTAGGTTTGCAGAATTTAGTAAACCGGGGAAAGGCGTATTAAGTGGCACTGCACTGCTACCTGTTGCCGTAGAGATATTATTCCAGTAATTTCCATTGCTATCAGCACCTGTGGTTTCATCTCCGTTTGTACCATCTTTTGGACCAAAATCAAAGAAAATACTTTGTTTGAATGTCAGGTATGAACTTACAGTAAGAGTTTGTGGAACACTTGCAGAAGCGTAGGTAGCATCGCCAGCCTGAGAGGCTGTGATAGTTGTAGTACCTGCTCCCACAATGCTAATGGTATTTCCCGAAATCAATGCTACATTACTATTCGAACTGGCAAAACTTACAGCTAAATTGGATGTACTTGAAGCTGAAATAGAAAAGGGAACATCGGCATCCGTTTTAGTATCCAAACTATTAAAAGTTATAGTTTGAATTTTTTTTGTTACCGTCAAGGTCTGTATTTTATTACTTGCAGCTGCATAGGTTTCGTCACCTGCCTGAGATGCGGTAATATCGGTCGTTCCTGCACCAACGATAGTAACAGTGCTTCCCGAAATAGTAGCCACACTTGTGTTAGAACTGTTATACGCAACCGCTAAATTTGAACTGGCAGTTGCACTAAGATCAAAGTTAGCATCACCAACAGTTTTTGCTGATAATGGATCGAAAGTAATCGTTTGTGCTGTAAGTAAAGCAGTGGTCACAGTAAGTGTTTGAGTAGCATTGGTTGCAGCATCGTAGGTTGCATCACCGGCTTGTGAGGCGCTAATGGTAGTTGTTCCGACTCCAACAATATGAATCTGACCACTTATAATGGTTGCAACGGAAGTATTCGTGCTTGCATAAGAAACAGTAAGACCAGAACTGGCAGTTGCACCGGGTGAAAAATCCCCATCGCTTGCAGTTTTGGATGGCAATGAATTAAATGTAATGCTTTGGGTACCTTTGTATTCCTCCAACTTCATACAATTTATAAAAGCATTTTGTCCACTAATGGTAGATGCCAGGGTTAAAGTAAACTGACCTGATCCTGATACATTTAAGGGAGAAATAAGACCAGTAACATACGTGCTGCTATTGTTTCCATAATAAGTAGTTGCAGTAGTGTATCCTGTTTGACTTGTTAGCTTATAACTATTATCTCCATCAGATGCATAGGTGGACGGTGTATAAACTGTTCCACCCAATCCTGCAACTGAAGAATTATTTAAAGTGCCCACCGTAGTGGCAGCTCCCACTATGCTATATTGAGCGGTTCTGGCTACGGCACCATTACGTGTCCCAAAGATTTTAAACTTATAGCGTTTATTTGGATTTAATCCGGAGATTTTAAATGCCGGAGTACTGGTCGATGGTGTATACCAAAAATCTTCAGTAGCAGTTCCTATCGCTAAATCAGTATCACTACCGCCGGTAGTAAATTGCGAGGCGTAAGGTGATCGTAAACCTCCATTTGCTTTTCCATTTGTGACAAATCCTGCTACAGTTACTGTCAAAGCATAAGTTGATGCTGTATTTGCACTGTTTTTTAAGGCTGAAAATGAGGTATTTGTAGTTACTCCATTGCCTCCAGTTCCATTACTTATGTTATTCCAATAATTTCCATTGGCATCAGCAGCTGTAAATTCATCTCCATTTGTACCTGTTACCGGACCAAAGTCAAAAAGAAAACTTTGTGCTAAAGTCTGAGCATTCAAATTTATTAAACCTGCCATAAAGCAGAATAAGAGTATTATTTTTTTCATTTTTGGGAATATTAGATAGTTTATTAATTTTTATTTCGTATTAAAATTTTCTTTCTGAGTTTTGATTCGTTGATCGCCACAATATAGATTCCTTCATGTTCTAACTGTATTGATTCAGTATTATTTTTTGCTGATTTTGAAATCACATTCATTCCAAGAAGGTTATAGACGGATATAATATCATTAGCTATTAATCCGGATAATTTTATAAGATTACCTGCAACCTCAATCTGTTGTTTTTCGTCTGCTACTATTACAGCTGAAACGGTGTTACATCCGGTTAACTGACTCCAGCTTAATGTGCCTTTGGCAGTTGTATCCACGTCTGACAAAGCATTTCCTCCCCGGTTTGAATAACTCATACTGCAATAAGTGGCATTCCCGGCCGGGATTCCACTAAAAAGGATATCATACCCGCGCTTATTCGTCAGACTATTCACATTATTGTTCGGATATTCCAGGCCTGTACCGTTTATCGTTATATTCTGAAAGGCAATATTGTAAAATCCATCACCGGCAATTTTGCTAAAAAAAACAGCATCATTTCTGGAATCAAGTATATCAATTTTGTTGAACAGTACATTTTTTACCTGAGTACCGGCTTTATTACTGCAAACCAGGTCAATGGCTCCTACCGGATTATTAAATAAATCATTAAAGGTGGAGCAACCATCAATGGTTATGTCCGTAAATTGATGCAATCCGGCATTATTAAATGCTACTCCGGCAAAACAGTTATTCACACGCAATCCCACTTCCAGATTATCCTTGATGTACAGGTTATTGGCTTTGTTGTTGTAACCTCCGTAAATGGCACAACCCGATGCCCGCCAGCAATTTTCGGATGTGCTGTATTGAAAAGTATTATTCTGACATTCCAGTCCGTCAGCCGACCAGATGGCCATATCGTCATCCCCGTTATTTCGGAAACTGCAATGTTCCACCAAAGTGTTCCGTGTACCTTTACACAGATTTACTCCATCAGCATAATTGTTACGGAAACGACAATTTCGAATAATTAATCCATCGGTGTAAGGTGTTGCCGAAAAATAATACTGCGCTATCCATGCCCCGGCTTCAAAATGTTCCGCCCACACATTTTCAATGATTGAACCTGAAGTGTAAACTCCATTAATGGCTTTATAAGAATAAGTTCTGGAATTTCGAACTGTTGTAAGATAAAGGTCTGAAAAACCGACATTTACTGCATCGGCATATAATCCGCCTTCATTGGTTACTCCGGTTGTACTGTAATATGTAAAATTAATCTGGGTGTACCACATACCTGCTCCCATTAATTTCGTATTGTCTACTCCAAACCAGAGTTTTCGGTTTACATTATAGATTCCGGCCGGAAGAAAAATGGTTTTACCCGGATTGGCATCAATAAAAGTTTGTAAGGTACTACCATCACCTGAGTAAGTTACAGAACCTACAGGTGCAGTTTTCAAAGTTGGAATTAATTCCATTTCGACAAAATCAATGCTGACATTTCCTGTTTCACGAACCAATTTGAGTTTCCCATTCAATGGCACTGCAGAAGAAAGTTTCAGTCTGACTTCATCAAACCGCATACGCGGATTCTGATTGACCACTCCTACATTGTTGGAATTACCATCGCTCCACAAATACTGCCATGACCAGTTGGAAGCCAACGACAAGGTACTTACTTTGGTTCCGTTGTTATACACACCAAGCGTTCCACTTTGTCCATCCGGTACGCTGTATCGCAACACCAATCCATCGGCCGCCTGAGTCATAGTCCATTCCACAGCCGAATTTGCATTAAAAAGATTGACACAAACCTGATCGGATGCCTCACTCTGTAAATCAGCTTGTTTAAACGAACGGGGAAGAGTTGTAGCGCTGGTCAGTGTTCCGGTTTCTGCTTCGTGACGCTTATACGGAGCATCATAATACCCCCTTTGTGCAAACAGGCTTAAAGTCAACAAAAGAAACGAAATCGAGAGTAGTCCTATTCGCATTAAAAAAAGTTTAGATTGGGTTATAATTTTGAATCCGGGAATTAGACCTGATTCGTTTTAAAGGGATCGTTGTTGAAATATTCCGGAGCAACGAGTTTTGCTTCTCCGGGTGCAGGTGGTGGTGTGGATTCCATCTGAAGTGCAATATCATTATCCAGCTCAATGCGCTTAAT
>CAIUTB010000133.1 GCA_903901975.1 uncultured Bacteroidales bacterium | reverse complement strand
TTCATTCCTTAGGGGCAAGGTCGCGCTCTACCAATTGAGCTACTTTCGCAAAATTTTTCGTAATTAATAAAAACATTATTTCATTAAGCCCTTGCCAAGGTCGTTTTCGTGTTCATTCCTTAGGGGCAAGGACATGCTCTATCAACTGAGCTAGTTTCGCTACAACTGTCAACTAAAAGGGCGCTTTTCTCTTAAAGCGGCTGCAAAGATACGTTTTATTTTTAATTTCCGAAATTATTTGTGCAGAAAAAATTGCATGATTAGCTTAATTCACGCAAAAAAGTGAGTCTGTTGAATTATTTTGGGTAGTAAATAAGGCGCTTTCGGGCATTATTTTTCAAAGAAGCAACTGATTGGTTGATATGTGGTAAAACTGCAGTAAAAGTCCCCTTTAAATCTTTCTTATCGGATGTTTTTAAATTGAAAATAATCGAATAATGATCTAGTGTTCTCGAAACCGTAAAGTTTCCTCCGGTAACCAGTTTTTGAGTCGACATGGCCGTGTTTCCTTCGTAGTATGAAATGTTTGCACCGATAGTATATACCTGTTTATCAATTGTATCATTTTTGCCGGGTGCAACCGAAAATGCTAAACCGCTATCATTAATTGTGTACGTACCTTCCGGAAGAAAAGTGTCAGTTTTAGCAACAAAAACATCTTCCAAAAATAGATATTGCCCAGTTCCAACGAGATTTCCAATCTTATTAAGTTCTAAAGAATCGGAAAAGAGAGAAAGTGAAATTACATTATTTAAATTACCGTTTTCGGTCTTATAATAAGGTCCGTAAAATTCAGCATAAGCCCAGGCATAGGAAGGATTTGTGTTGTAAACATATTGCGGATTTAGCTGACCGCCCACACAGGAAGCTAGCAAAATACCAAGTATGCTAAGTATCAAAAGCTGTTTTTTCATTTTCTGTAAAATCTTATTTTTCAATAACGAAAAACTAACGATTATGTTGTTCATTCATTGATAAATACACATAAATTATTCGTTCAAATTATCCTTTGGACGAATATAGCGAACCGGATAATAGGCTGCCAAAAATCCCATCAAAATTACCGTACCGAAAACAAGTAGCAAATCTAATAAGTTGGTAACCACCGGATAGGCATCAACTACATAACCTGTACCAAGTTTGAGCAATCCGAAATACTGTTGCAATAAGCATAATACAGCTCCCAGCGCAATTCCTACCAACGCTCCCACACCTGAAATCATCCAACCTTCGAACAAAAAAATACGTTTTATCAGTAGATTATCTGCTCCTAAATTTTTCAAGGTATAGATGTCGGCTTTTTTGTCAATTATCAACATAGACAAAGAACCAATAATATTAAAGCTGGCTATTAAAAGTATAAAACAGAGAATAAGATAGGTAATCCATTTTTCAATTTTCATAATTTTGAAAAAACTTACTTGTTGCTCGTAGCGATTTTTTAGCTGAAATTTCTCACCAATAAGAGTTTGAATTTCTTTTTGAACATCAGACTGATTCGTTCCTTTTGCCAGTTTTAATTCAACCGACGAAACTTTGGTTTTTTCATATTCAAACAAATCACGCGCTAAATCGATGGAAACCAGTACATAATGATCGTCGTACTGCAACTGTTTGACTGAAAAAATACCTGAAACAAATGCTCCCACCTGATTAAAACTATTTTCGGGGCGTACCAGATTAATTTTAGAACTTCGCTTTGGCGCATAAATATAAAGCGGATCGATAAAATGTGCTCCTAGTCCAAGCGTACCAGCCACTCCGATACCGGGAACTGCCCGCTGAAAAGCTCCGTCGAATAGCTGAAATTTGCCATCGTACATGATGCTGTCGATGCGTGTCATTTTTACAAAGTTTTTGTCAACACCTTTGATAGTTGCCGGCATTTGCTTATCCTTGAAACGCAGCAAAGCATTTTCTTCAATTATTTCAGTAAACACTGCTACCGATTTCAGCTTTCGCAACTCATTGAATTCCTTTGAGTTTACATCAAATGTTTTACCGTGAGTCAGCGTAATTTTCAAATCCGGATCAAAGGACGAAAACATATTGCTGATAAGAGATTCAAACCCATTAAAAACAGACAAAACACATACAAGCGCCATTGTTCCGATTGCCACACCGGCTGCAGAAATACCTGAAATGATATTAATGGCGTTATGTGACTTTTTGGAAAACAAATAACGACGGGCAATCCTGAATGAAAAGGAAAGTCCGGAAAATCTGTTGCTTTCAGTATTTTGATTCGACATTGTAATGTTCGGAGCTTAGTCCAATTCAATCACTTCACCTTCTTTAAGGGGTGATGGTGGATCACTTTTCAGTAAATTGTCAATATTTTCGAGGTAATCCAGCGAATCGTCAACGTGGAAATATAGTTCCGGCACAATGCGCAACTGGTGACGAACACGTTTACCCAAATCGAATCGAATTGAGTTCTTGTCTTCCAATACTTTAGCCAACACCCCGGCAGATTTATTACTTGGGAAAATGCTCAAATAGGTGCGTGCTATGCCCAAATCGGGACTAATTCGCACATTGCTAACGGTTATTAAAGTGCCCTGTAATTCACGGGCGTACAACAAAAAGATTTCTCCTAGCTCTTTCTGCAACATCCTCGATATTTTTTGTTGTCTGGTAGTTTCCATAGTTTCTTAGTTTCTTAGTTTTATATGTTCCACTCAAATCCATCTTTGGTATCTTTTATTTCAAAACCAAAAGCAGTCAGTTCATTGCGGATTTTATCGCTGGTTGCCCAGTCTTTATTTTGTTTGGCTTCCAAACGCATATTCAATAGTAAATCAATAGCTTTTGTGTAAGCTTCGTTACCTGCTGAAGCTTCCATTTCGGATTTTAGGCCCAGAATTTCTTCAATAAAAGTTGTAAAAACCGATTTCAATTCAACTAAATCAGTCGCCGAAATAGTTTCTTTTCCATCGTGAACCAAATTGATAGCACGCAATGCGTCAAATAAATATGAAATCACAATTGGCGTATTCAGGTCGTCGTTCATAGCTTCCTCGCATTTAGCACGAAGTCCGAAAGTTTCAACGCTTGAAGTTGTTGAAGATAAGAGTTTTTGCAATCGTGCATATCCTTCCATCAAACGACTTAAGCCTTTTTCCGATGCTTCCAGCGCTGAACTGCTGAAATCAACCGTGCTGCGATAATGCGCCTGAAGAATAAAGAAACGAACCGTCATTGGGCTGAATGACTGGGTAAGTAATTTGTGATTTCCGCTGAAAAATTCTTCTAAGTTTATGAAATTTCCCAGCGATTTACCCATTTTTTGACCACCAATGGTAATCATATTATTATGCATCCAGTATTTAACTGAATCTTTACCCAAACCGGCCTTGTTCTGGGCAATTTCGCACTCATGATGAGGAAACATTAAGTCCATTCCGCCACCGTGAATATCAAATTCCTCACCCAGGTATTTCGTTCCCATTGCCGAACATTCGAGATGCCAACCCGGAAAACCTTCACTCCAGGGCGCTTTCCAATGCATAATATGTTCGGGTGATGCTTTTTTCCAAAGTGCAAAATCTATACTGCGGCGTTTTTCAGATTGTCCGTCTAAGTCACGGGTGCTTTCCAGCATATCTTCAATATTTCTGCCCGATAATTTGCCGTAATTATATTTCTTATCATATTTTTCAACGTCGAAATAAACAGAACCTGCACTCTCATAGGCAAAACCTGCATCCAGAATTTTCTGAACAAACTCAATTTGCTCCATAATATGTCCGGAAGCCTGAGGTTCAATGCTTGGATGCAATACGTTTAACACTTCCATCGCTTTGTGGTAGCGGTTTACGTAATACTGAACCACTTCCATGGGTTCCAGTTCATCCAAACGGGCTTTTTTGGCAATTTTATCCTCGCCACTATCGGCATCATTCTCCAGATGACCTACGTCGGTAATGTTGCGCACATATCGAACCTTGTAACCCAACTGTTTCAAATAACGGAAAACAATATCAAAAGTAATGGCCGGCCGTGCATGTCCCAAATGCGCATCACCATAAACCGTAGGACCGCAAACATACATGCCCACTTTGTTGTCGTGAAGCGGAACAAATTGTTCTTTTTTGCGGCTTAATGTGTTGTAAATATATAAGTTGTGTTCCATAAGTCAATCATAAATTAATTCATTCCCCTTTGTTTTTTCAGACTTTCATACGCCTCATTAATCGATCGGAATTTTTCGGTAGCTGATTTTTTAACTTCTTCGCCTAAATCGTTCACCAAATCGGGATGATACTTTTTTGCCATTCGGCGATATGCTTTTTTGATTTCTTCGTTAGTAGCCGTAGGTTCAATTTCGAGCGATTTATAAGCCCAGTCACGGTCAACCTGTTTCAGATATGGTGCTTTCAACGATTCAAAATCAAGTCGGTCAATTAAGAATATGCCAGAAATACGCTGAATGGCAGCCAATTCTGAAGGGTGAATTACGCCATCAGCATACGCTATATCGAAAAGCAAGTGAAGCAATTCCAATTTAGATGAATAATTCATATATTGGTTCACCTGCATAGCCACCTGCGTTTCATCAATGGGTTGATTTAGGAGATTTTTTAATATCTGCAGCGCTTCCAGAGCACCTTGTTCCCCAAAATTTGCTACCATAAATTTTTTAGCAACATCCAACTCGGCTTTCATTATTCGCCCATCGGCTTTCATTATACAAGCCATCAATACAAGTAAACTCATTTTGAAATCACCTTCGGATGTATTAGCAGGACCTAAAGTATTACCAGATACATGAACTGAAGAATTATCAAACATAGAACCAACTGCATAGCCTATTAAAGCCCCAATCGGACCACCAAATGCCCAACCCAAACCGCCTCCTATCCATTTACCAAAACTTGCCATAAAAATATTTTAGTTTTAAGACCACAAAGATACGAAAAATCAATCTGAAAATGAGTTTTCGAAAATTGACATTTTCAAAAAGTAGAATATCAAAATCAAAAATAGTACCTTTGTAGCTTTATTTTTTCTTCTTTTGGGTAGAAATTTATTGCTAATTTTTGAGGAAGCACTCAATGAAATCGTTTTTTTACGCTTTATTCATTCATTTTATTCCAACAATATTTTTGGGGAGTTTTTGTCTTCTATCGCCACTATACAGTCAAATAGCACCGGCTTTTGACACAATACAATCTCATAGCATTCAAGAGGTTACCATCAGTGAAAAATACCTGAATTCAGAAGTTCGTTCTACAACACCGCTTCAAATCCTTTCTGCCAAAATCATCGAACAACTCCATGTACTTCAGGTGTCGGATGCATTGAAGTATTTTTCGGGGGTAACCGTAAAGGATTATGGTGGAATAGGTGGTTTGAAAACAATTTCTGTTCGAAGTTTGGGTGGAAACCACACTGCAGTGAGTTATGATGGCATTACACTAACTGACTGTCAAACCGGACAAATTGATTTGGGGCGATTTTCGCTCGAAAATGTGGATATTCTTTCGCTTAATAGCGGACAAAGCGATAATATTTTTCAACCGGCTCGACTTTTTGCATCTGCTTCGGTGTTAAATATTAAAACTTTGACTCCCAAATTTAGTAATTCCAAAAAAATAAATGGCAAAATTTCTCTGAAAGCCGGTTCGTTTGGTTTCCTAAATCAAGCCCTGACACTGGAAGGAGAAATAAGTAAAAAGGTGTCAGCAACTTTTAGTGGTGAATGGCTCTCGGCGGATGGAAAATATCCCTATACGCTTTATAATGGCTCAAACGTTTCCAACGAAATCCGTCAGAATACGGATGTTCAGAATCTTCGGCTCGAAGGAACAGTATACAGCAATTTCTCACAAAATGAAACGGCTTATATCAAAGTATATTTTTACCAATCGGAACGGGGTTTACCCGGAGCTACGATATTATATAATGCTGAAAGCTCTTCAAAACAACGTATTTGGGACCATACTTTCTTCACACAAGCACATTATGAAAAAGAGTTTTCGAAATCGTGGTTGTTCCAAACCAATGCTAAATTCAACAGTGGTTATTTGCGTTATTTAGATCCGACTTACCAAAATTCGGAAGGGAAACTTGAAAATTCATACGAGCAGACGGAATATTATGCTTCGGGTTCAGTCCTTTTTCGGGCTTTTGAGAATCTGTCATTTTCGGCTTCCACCGATGGTTCTATATCCTCACTATCTTCTGATTTAGCCAATTTTGTTTTTCCTACGCGATATTCATGGCTTACGGCAGTGGCAGCAAAATATGTTACAAATCAGATGTTAGCAACAGCAAGTTTACTCTCAACCGTTGTAAATGAAACTGTAAAATCAGGCTCTGCAACCAATAATCCACCACAACTATCGCCATATATTAGTTTGTCAGTCAAGCCTTTTGTAACAGAAGATTTTCGGGTTAGGATGTTCTATAAAAATATTTTTCGTTTGCCTTCGTTCAATGATTTATATTATTCGCAGGTAGGTAACCGCAATATTAAGCCTGAAAAAACAAATCAGTATAATCTGGGGTTAACCTATTCAAAATCAATTGAAAAGTCTTTAAAATTGATCTCAATTACTGCCGATATTTATCATAATGATGTGATTGACAAAATAGTAGCCTACCCGAATAAGGATACTTTTTTCTGGACTATTTTGAATTATGGAAAGGTGGCAATTGACGGAATTGACCTGACAGCTGAAACCACCATACAACCATCGAAAAAACTGGGGATCCTGCTTGGAGCGAATTACAGCTATCAGCGGGCATTAATTGTTACTGATCCATCAGCCCGGGATTACAATAATCAAATTCCGTACACACCCCGAATTTCCGGCTCTGGAAGAATAGGAATAGAAACACCGTGGATTGACCTCAGCTATTCACTTTTATGGTCAGGGAAACGATATGCCGTAAATCAGAATTATGCTGAAAATAGCCTTCCCGCTTATGCCGACCACAGCATTTCAGTGAACAAGGATTTTAAAACAAAGCATTATTTGATTCATGCCAATGTGGAAGTGCTTAATTTGTTGGATTCAAATTACGAAATAGTTCGTTGGTTTCCTATGCCGGGGCGTTCCTTTCGGGCAACTGTATCGGTAAGATTTTAATCTTAAACAAGAATAAATTAAAAAAAACGTTTCCCCAATTGGAGTAACGCTTTTCAAAATTAATATCAATTCTATTTTTTTTCTACTATTTCCAGCGTATCTTTTGCAATCATAAATTCCTCGTCGGTAGGAATAATCACCACCTTCACTTTTGAATTCGGAGTACTTAACAAAACTTCTTTCCCCCGTGAAACAGCATTCAATTCTTTATCAATTTCAACACCCATAAACGCTAAACTTTCACATATTTTCTGGCGTGATTTTGTTTGATTTTCGCCCACACCACCGGTGAATACAAGCACATCAATACCATTCAAAGCCGCTGTATAAGATCCTATATATTTTTTGATGCGGTATTCGTACATATCCAGTGCCAGTCTGGCTCGTTCATTTCCATCTTTAATGGCATTTTCGATATCACGCATATCGGACGAAATGCCCGATACACCAAGGACACCACTGTGTTTATTGAAAAGTGTGGAGACGTAGGATGCACCAATCATTTCTTTTTCCATCAGGAAAGTCACAATACCCAAATCAATATCGCCCGAGCGAGTTCCCATCATCAGTCCTTCAACCGGAGTAAACCCCATAGAAGTATCCACTGATTTTCCATTTTGGATAGCACAAACCGAAGCACCATTTCCAATATGGGCAGTTATCATTTTGGTATTAGAGTAATCCATTCCAAGGAATTCGCACGCACGTTTCGACACATAGCGATGACTGGTTCCATGAAAACCATAACGACGAATGCCATATTTGGTGTATAAGGAATAGGGAATTCCATACATATAGGCATAATCAGGCATAGTTTGGTGAAAAGCCGTATCAAAAACAGCCACCTGTGGAACTGAGGGAAGAAGTTCATTGATGGCATAAATACCCGCCAGATTAGGTGGATTATGAAGTGGCGCAATGTCGATGCATTCTACAATCCTTTGAATCACTTCGTCGGTAATAAGTACACTGGAATTGAATTTTTCACCACCGTGAACAACGCGATGACCAACGGCATCGATTTCCTCCAATGACTTGATTGCACCGTGCTTTTCGCTTGTCAATACTCCCAAAATGTATTCAATAGCAAGTTGATGTTCCAAAATTTCACCTTTCAGAATCACTTTCTGACCGTCCCGCCGAATGTGTTTAAGAAATGATCCCTTCATCCCAATTTTTTCAACGCCACCGGTACCCAGTTCTTCATTGCTCGCCATATCGAGCAATTTGTATTTTACAGACGAACTTCCACAGTTCAAAACTAATATGTTCATGTTTCTGTTCCTCCTTATTTTAGTATGTTACCTTGTTCATCGTAAGTGTAAAAACCTCTGTTTGTGCTTACTCCAAAGTGTTTAGCACGGAAAAGACGTAAAATAACCGGTGATGGTTTGTATTTCAGGCTACCGTATTCGTCCCATAAGTTTTCGAGCAGGCGTACAATTTTCTCAATGCCCATTTGATCGGCTGTACGGAATACTCCCTGACGGTGACCAAAACCAACGGTCAACACTTTGTCAATATCTTCCACACTCGAAATTCCTTCCATCAAAATGCCACAGGCTTCGTTCAATTGTATCAAAAACATTCGGATACTTACCAAACCCGACGATTCCATAACCGGAATATAATCGTAGTTTATCATGCGGGCAAACTGACATACTTTCTCAAAGGTCTCGTTGGAAGTATTTAATCCGGGAACAATTTCAATGATTTGTGAATCAGGCACATTGGATAAGAAGTGAAGTCCGATACAACGGTCGGTATGTTCCAGTTCTGCAGCTAAGTCAGTTACAATTACAGTCGAAACATTCGAAGCAATAATGGCACTCACCGATAATACCCTTTCCAGTTCCTTAAATACTTCTTTTCGTTGAGCAATTCGTCGCACACCTGTATTGTCGTGATAACGAATGGCTTCAATTACAAAATCGCAACCGCTGAAATCTTCATAATTACTGGTTCCGGTAATTCTGCCCATTATCACCTTTTTCTCATTCTCGGTCAATCCCCAGTTCGAAATTTTTTTGTCGAGTTTCGCTTCAATTCGTTTGTAGGCAGTGGCAATACCTTCCTCGTTAACTTCAAGAAAAACCACTTCCATACCGCTAAAAGCAGCTGTAGTTGCAATGAGGCTTCCTTCCTTTCCGCAACCTACCACACCAATTCGAGAAAACAAAGTCCGTTTCCGATTACGCTTGCTTAGGCCATAGCGTTCAATTGCTTCAATAATTTCTTCTGCCATGTTTTTATATTTAGAGGTAAGCAGCAAGCAGTAAGCAGTAAGTAATGTGGCGAATATCTTGCCGTTTACCGCTTGCTGTTTGCCGCTATATATTATTTCATTGCCTGATTTGCTGTAATAGTAATCATCCGAACGATATCATCTACTGAACAACCACGTGACAAATCGTTGATAGGTGCTGCCATTCCTTGTAAAATAGGACCTACAGCCTGTGCACCTGAAAAGCGTTCCACCATTTTGTAACCGATATTTCCGGCTTGTAAATCGGGGAAAACCAATACATTAGCATGTCCGGCAATTTTACTTCCGGGAGCTTTACTTTGACCGATTTCAGGAACGAGTGCGGCATCAGCCTGAAGTTCACCATCAATCATTAATTCAGGTGCCATTTCTTTTGCCATGCGGGTAGCTTCTACCACTTTGTCCACCAGTTCATGTTTAGCACTTCCTTTCGACGAGAAACTCAGCATAGCCACACGTGGTTCATACTCACAAATTTGACGTGCCGTATCGGCTGTACAAACAGCAATTTGTGCCAGTTCTTCGGCAGTTGGGTTAGGATTCACTGCACAGTCGGCAAAAAGCAATAAGCCGTTTTCACCGTATTGTTTTGTTGGAGTAAACATTAGAATTGCTCCGGAAACCACTTTAATACCGGGCAAGGTTTTTACAATTTGGAAAGCCGGACGAAGTACATTTCCGGTTGTATTTTCAGCTCCGGCCAATTCACCATCGGCATCCCCGTTTTTAATCATCAGGCAAGCAAGAAACAATGGATCTTTTGCCAGTTTAGCGGCTTGTTCTGAGGTCATTCCCTTGCTTTTACGCAATTCGAAAAGCAGGCTGGCATACACGGGCATTTTGGCATCGGTTTCCGGATCGATGATTGTTGCTTCTAAAATATGAGTGAGCTTATTTTCCACAGCCAAGCGGTGAATTTCAGATGAATTCCCAATGAGAATCAGTTTGGCAGCTTTTTCTTTCAGGATAATATCCGCAGCTTTCAGAGTGCGGATTTCTGTGCCTTCGGGCAGCACGATACGTTGCGGATTGGCCTTTGCACGGGCCATTATTTGGTCAAGCAGATTCATAATTAATGAATTATTCCCAAGCTCTTTTAAAGGGCAAAGAAATATATTTTTTTCTAACTATTTTGTAAAATTCGGAGTGGCAGATTTTTTCGGGTTGAAAAACGATACAAAGATACAGCAATATTCTAAAATTGCTATGTCGAGATAGCAATTTTTTGTAATTAATTGATAGTATGTCAGATTGTGAACTAAAAATGTCAAAATTTAAGGCATTTTCGATACTTCTTCCGTGGTTTGATTGGTTTTTTTTAGATAATCAGTTGACGCGAGTTTTTGTAGTTGAAACTTATTTTGCTCTCAAATACTGCTCCGGCCATTCTGAACCTTCTGTTTTCAATACAAAATAGGGGTTTCGTAACAATTCACGAGCCAGAAGAACCATATCCGCCTTTCCGTCTTGCAAAATAGCGTTAATTTGTTCTTCAGAAGTAATTAATCCGACTGCGGAAGTAAGAATCCCGGTTTTGCGAACTGCCTCAGCAAAATGAACCTGGTAACCCGAACCTATTTCAATTTTCTGATCAATAATATTTCCCCCCGAAGAACAGTCAATTAAATCTACTCCGGCATTTTTAAGAATAAAAGCAAGTTTAACCGTTTCTTCCAAATTCCAACCATTTTCAGCCCAATCAGTAGCCGATAAGCGCACGAAAAGTGGTAAATCATCCGGCCAAACCGTTTTTACCGCAGCCACAATTTCGGAAATCAACCGAATTCGGTTTTCGAAACTTCCGCCATATTCGTCGGTGCGTTGGTTAGTTAGGGGTGAAAGGAATTCGTGTATCAGATAACCGTGTGCGGCGTGAATTTCCAGTACTTTGAAACCGGCATATTTAGCTCTGAAAGCCGCTGTTTTAAACTCTTCAATTATAGTTTGTATGGCTTGAATTGTCAATTCAAGGGGTGCTTGTTCGTCGGAATCAAAGGGAATAGCCGATGGTGCAACTGTCATCCATCCGCCTTCTTTCACTAAGATTTGCTTTCCACCATCGGATGGAACTCGGTGCGATGCTTTTCGGCCAGCGTGTGCAATCTGTATTCCCGCAACAGCACCGTGTTTATGAATAAATTCGGTAATTCTCTTTAATTCAGCAATTTGCTCATCTTTCCATAATCCCAAATCGCAGGGAGTAATTCGTCCATCGGGTGTCACAGCTGTTGCTTCCACCAAAATTAAACCTACTCCACCCACAGCACGGGTACCATAATGAACAAAGTGCCAGTCGCTTGCGAAACCATCAGTAGCCGAATACTGACACATCGGTGACATTCCGATGCGATTTTTGAGAGTAATCGACTTGATGCTTAAGGATTTATTTATTATAGCCATGACTTAATAGAGTTCAAATTTGAATATTTCGAACAACAAAATTGCAAAAAAGTTTTAATAAACCAACTGTCTACACCAAAATATGTAAGCGTCGCTCTGCTAATTTAACAGAAGGTCAGAAAGAAACGCAAAGTTGTAAATGATATTCACGGCTCTGCGTTAGGGCAAGGATGAGATATTGTTTTATAAAAAACTCAGGTGTTGAAATTAAGTATTCAACACCTGAAATTAAGCTTAATACATACTTACGGAAACAACAGATCTATTTTCTTAAGATAAGACTATAAAGTGAGTTTACTGAAACACATTTTAATCAATAATATCGGATAAAACAGCTTGCGGATCAATCGAAAATTTAAATAATGCCAAATTAGGTTCGTAGTTCATTTCTTTTGATTTACTAATACGTGGATTAGATAAATTGAGTGAAAATACTTCTCCCGATTGAGTAAGATTTCCCACGATCTGGTTGTACTGATTGAGTGTGCCTTCGTATTGAATTCCGGCATTTTCAATTTTAATTTTCAAGCAATACTGTTCAAAAACAGCAGCTGTAGTAGCTAAATCAAACACTTTTTGATCGGGGCTGTCCATTGAGGCAACTAATCCATTTGCTGTTTGTTTTAGATTGAATACTATGGTAAGTTCGCGACCGCGAAGATTCAACTTACCATTCCATTTTCCTGTAATGTTTTGTCCGTTGGCGATGAATGCCGACAAAACCAATGCGATTGAAATAATTAGCTTTTTCATTTTAATAAAGGTTTTAATTTATAAATTTGTTAATTGTTATTGGTTTGTTTCGGGTTTTAATTGATTTAGTAATTAGACGAAATGACAAGGGTATTTGGATTTAGTCGACAAAATAAATTACAAAAAATTGAAGTGTTGCAATGTACAAAACTATTTTAATATATTGTTATTCTGTATTTTAAACCAATACAGAAGTTCAATTTATAACATTGTTGTACCTGCTTTTCGAAATATTATAATTGATCGTTCCAAAATTGAATTAACATCAACTGTTCATCCGTTTTGTAATTCCGTAAAAATAATTTACTTTTGAACGTTTTCCGCCTTTAACTGTTATAACGGACAAATAAATACATTTTGAAATGGGAGAATTAGAAAAAAAGTCAACTCACAAAAGCTCGATTGAAAATCAGATACTTGTCATCTTTGGTTCGAATGGTGATTTGGCAAAACGAAAATTATTGCCGGCAATTTTCCAGCTTTATCTGGATAATTTATTACCGGAGCAGTTTGCGGTAATAGGTGCAGGAAGTCAGAAAAAAACCGAGGAAGTAAACCGCGTTGATGTTCGGAATTCGATGATGGAATTTGCCAAAGCCGGTGCAACAGAAAATCCCGAAAAGCTGAATATTTTTCTGGAACATGTTTATTATCAAAAGGTTAATAATCAGACGGAAGAAGATTTTGGTTTGCTAAAAAAATATATAGCTAAACTTTCTAAAAGTCTTGACCTACCTAAAAATATTATTTACTATTTTTCTATACCGCCTTTTCTTTACGAAGTGGTAGCAGCTAATTTGATTAAATATGATTTAAATTCAGAAATCGATGGCTGGAAACGCATCATTGTTGAAAAACCATTTGGTTACAGTTACGATACCGCAGTGGATCTGGACAAAAAGCTACGGAGTGGTTTTAACGAAGAACAAATTTACCGTATTGACCATTATCTGGGCAAAGAAACCGTTCAAAACATTATGGTAACACGGTTTTCGAATGGTTTTTTTGAGCCAATCTGGAACCGTAAATATGTGGATCGGATTGAAATTACGGCTTCAGAAAAAATCGGAGTAGGAAATCGTGGTGGTTATTACGATTCTTCAGGAACCATGCGGGATATGATTCAGAATCACTTGCTGCAGGTATTGGCAGTGGTGGCCATGGAACCCCCTTCGATTTTCGATTCAGAGTCCATTCGAAATGAGAGCGTTAAGGTACTTCAATCCTTACGGGCATTAAAGTCTGACGAGGTTGCTCAAAACGTGGTTCGCGGGCAATACATCGAAACTTTGGTTGACGAACAGATTCAAAAAGGCTATCGTCAGGAAAAAGATGTGAAACCGAATTCCAAAACCGAGACTTTTGTGGCGATGCGTCTGTTTGTGGATAACTGGCGCTGGAGTGAAGTTCCGTTTTATATTCGTACCGGAAAATGTTTACCGGAGCGGGTCACCGAAGTGGTACTTCATTTAAAACCGGCTCCCCATCAGCTTTTCAAACAACGTTGTGTGGCGCAATCTACCAATATGATAATACTTCGGATTAGTCCCGATGCCGGTGTGGCGGTTGATTTTGGAATGAAAATTCCGGGTGCAGGTTATAAAGTTCAAAATGTGAATATGGCTTTCCATTATTCAGATTTAGCATCGAAGAAAATATCTGAGGCTTATGAACGTCTGTTATTAGACTGCATGATAGGTGATTCCACACTTTTTGCACGTGCTGATGCTGTAAAAGCGAGCTGGAAATTTGTTGATCCAATCATTCATGCATGGCAAACAAATCACGATATCCCACTGTATTTCTACGAAGCCAATACCTGGGGACCAAAAGAAGCCAATGCCTTGTTTAATAATAAAGAATTGAAATGGCGGGCACCATTTAAGAAGTTTAAAACGGAATAATCGCTGGAAAATAGTTAATTAGTTGATAAAGTTGAATGGTTGATTCGAATAACTGTAAATTTTTAATTAAGAAATACTTTCAACCAATTACCTTATTCAGCAATAAACTGATTAACTTTATCTACAGAATCAACCATTCAACATAATCAACCCAACCAACCAAAAATGACTGCACAACTTCACATATACGACACCCCGGAAGCTACTGCTCATGCTGTGGCTGAATTGATGTTGACCAAAGCGAATGAGAAAGAGAAACTATCGCTTCCTTACAATATTGCTTTGTCGGGTGGATCTACGCCAAAATTGTTGTTTCAGCTACTTGCTAAGGACTATATTGATTCTATGCCCTGGAATATTATTCGTTTATTTTGGGTGGATGAACGATGTGTTCCCCCGACTCATGCTGAAAGTAATTTTGGTATGACCTACGAAAACCTGTTGAAACAGGTTCCGATTCCCGTTGCCAATATTTTCCGTATGATAGGCGATGCTGACCCGCAAAAAGAAGCCGTACGTTATAGCACTTTGCTTGAAGTTCAATTAGCTATGGTTAATGGTTTGCCGAAATTTGATTTGGTATTGCTTGGTATGGGCGACGACGGCCATACCGCATCAATTTTTCCTGACAATTTAAGTTTATTACAAGCTGAAACGACGGTTGCGGTTGCGGTGCATCCCAGTAGCGGTCAGAAACGGATTACTCTTAGCGGAAATATTATTAACGCAGCCGTTCAGGTAGTTTTTCTGATTACAGGTTCGTCGAAATCTTCGGTGTTACGACAAATAATTCAACATGAATCGGGCTTTGAACAGTATCCGGCTTCGTATATTCAATCCTCTAAAGTTGCATTTTACCTCGATAAAGCAGCTGCCAGTCAGCTTCCGTTATGACATTACGCGAACAGTTAGACCAATTTTACCATCAATATAATATTCCTGCCGAAGGGGGTGTGAATGACAAAACTTTTGTGGTGCCACTTCCCCTTTTTTCTTTGACTTTGCCGAACTTTCCGTGGCGAAAACGAATGTTGTATGTTCATGATTTGGAGCATATTCTGAACGAACAGGATACAACATGGAAGGGCGAAATATTTATTGCCTCATGGGAAATATCCACCGGATTTCTGAAGAATTTCCCGATACTGATTTTTCCATTATGGACTATGGGTTGGGGGCTATGGGTGCATCCCTGCACTGTATTGCAAGCTTTTCGAAAGGGTCATACCGATAGAGGTATTGCAAGACTAGCTATTGAAAAGGAATTTTTGCTGGATTATGATTTGGCACAACTCCGGGAGCTTACACTGAATAAACGTTCAGGTCGGTTATCCTTGTTTTTCTACCTCAAACTTAGTGGTTGGAGTTTCATCAGCCAATTGGTTTTCTTTTCACCAATCATTGCATTGATAGGCTTTCTGTCAATTTTCCTCAAATTTTTAGCTTGAATAATCGTTGGCTGAAAGTTATTTGCTATTTTTGACTTTCTTATGAATATTCTAAACCACATTTGTCACAATAGAAAACTAAAAAGATTAATTCCATGAAAACTACACTCAAATCGTTATTTACTCTATTTTTGTTGATAATTGCTTTCAATGCATTTGCAGTTAAACCCATTGTGAGAACCGATGGACACCGCTCCTATTTCTATAAACCTGATTTTGCAAACTGGGTATATATTCTGAAAGATAAGAACGTTGATGCATCAAAGGTGTTCAAGATGGATATGGGCGTTCTGAGTATTTCCGGCGAATCAAGTGGCTATTTACGAACCAAAGGCGAATACAGTAATTATGAATTAAGACTTGAATATCGTTGGACAAAAGTACAGGCAAACAGTGGTGTATTAGTACATATTCAGCCTAAAGATACGGTTTGGCCGGTTTGTTATCAGGTACAGCAAAAAGCCGATGCAGCCGGTGATATTATTTGCATGAACGGACTTTGGGCAAAGGAGTGCAAAGATTCTGTGAAGTTTACCGTGCCAAAAATGAAAGTTTCGAACGAAAAACCGCTTGGTGAATGGAACAGGATGCGAATCATTTGTAAAGGCAATACCCTGAAAGCCTATGTGAATGATGAGTTACAAAACTATGTAACTGAACTAACCGTAAATAAGGGTTTTATTGGTTTCCAAAACGAAGGAAAGCCCCTCGAATTCCGCAATCTGTTTATTCGTAAGTTTGTCGCCGGAGAGGAATATTGAATTAGTGAATAACTTTTCCTGTAAACCGATAACCCGCATTCTGAACTTTTACAATAAAGATTCCCTGAATGCGGAATGCGATATCCAGATTGGTTGAACTTGCTTTAGTTTGAAATAGACAAATGCCTGTAAGCGAATAAATCTGAATCGTTTCATCGCCATGCAAGCCGGAAATGCTAAGCTGTTCTTTATTGGCTAGAATTCGGATGGCATTTGCATTTAAATCTGCCACTTTGGTCTTTACCAGTGTATGCGCTCCAATGGTTTCGGAAACTCCTGAAACCGACGAACCCAGGGTGGCACGAACCCCATAATAATACTGGGTATTTTCAGTTAAGCCTGATACCAAAATTGAGTTTGTAGCAACAGGAACATTTTTTTGAACATAAACCGTGTCCTGATTTCCGTATGTGGCCGAAACATCATCAATGGCAAGGTTTCCACTTCCCACTTTATTGTATTTAAAACGGAATGCAGACATTCCCTGGTCTTTGGTAAAAGTATAAACCGGATAAGTTTTGGTCGTATTTTTATAGGGAATACTATCTAATCTAACCCACGAATTATTACTCAATCCATCTAAAATAAGTGACGAACCGGTACTGGTGGAGGCAATTCGGTACATGTACGTAAACTTTGAAACCGGATGTGAGTAAGCCTTAGTCTGAAGCCATTCATTTAGTTTCAGATTGATTGAAGGAATGGCAATGCCCGTACTTGTTGCAGTGCTATAAGTTGCACTTGCATTTCCAGTCCATCCCGTTGGTAGTGGTGTTCCGTTCGATCCAACATTGGCAAATCCTTCCACTTCTGTGGTATCGGCCTGTCCGCTGACTTTATACAGGTTCAGCAAATAACCCGAAGCATAAGGCGATGCTCCCCAGTTAGCCCTAAACTGGCTGGACTGAACATCTGTTGCATCTGAAATTTCAGGAATATCCAGTGCCGAAGTATGCAACTGCATCGTGTTTATAGCCGGTGCAATAACTCCTGAACGCATGGATTCAACGCTGTAGGTGTACGTTCCATTTGGAATTAAATTTTGAATCGAATAACTTGTATTTAAACCGACAAAGGAATTTTGTAAAATGTAACTGCTTGAGGAGCCCAGTGTCATGGGGTGAGAACCAAGCATGGCATATGAATCATTTGGAAGTGTAGTCCATTCAGCCTGATTAAAACTGGAAACCGGATGTGTAACGCTTGGTTTCCGTTGCAAAGTTAGCTGATAACCCCAAATCACATCGGCACCTGCATAAGCTGGTCCCACCATATCAATGGTTACACCGCTGCGAACTAACTGTACGGCATCATTTCCATTGAATTGTAGGATTGAATCGGTAACCAATTGTGCCTTTGCTTGTAAATCGGCAGCTGCCAGTTTATGCGCGATAACATAACTTTTAGCATTATCCAAAGTTCCGGCTAGTCTTAATGTTGATCCGAAATAGCCAGCGCCATTGGATTGTTTTTGAAGTGAATAGTGCGACAAATCAATAGTTTTACCGGTTCCATTGTATAATTCAAGTGCCTTATTCCAACTGCTTCCATCCACGTATGTCGAAATAATTAAATCACCGGCCTGCAGGTCTCCCTGATAAACATTCAACCGATATTGTGTAGCCAGCGGATCGGATATCCATTGCAAGGTGCCTCCCACGGGAGTAATGTCAGTTGGTTCAAGTGTTATGAAATCGGCCGAAGCCAATGCTTTTAATGGAATGCGTAATGATTCCGTTAATCCACCTCCTTCAATCAACAGGGTGTCACGCACCGAACCCGGCGCAGATGGAGTGAATTTCACTGAAACATCAGTGCCGTTTAGAGCCACCGAAGCGGAAATAACTGAAGCAGAAACAGAAAATGAAAGAGTATTGTTTTTAATTTTTACGCTAATATCCGAACTGATATTTACACCCTGAATATGCAAATTCTGCGAACGGGTATCATTTTGAAGTATCACTCCAAAATCAATTGTGTTTCCCCGTCGAGGAGCTACCAGAAATGGCTCCGTTTCTGTAGGGAAAGGGAAAATGTTCAGCGTATCTTTTCCCCAGATATACTCTGCCAGATTGGGATAATCGATAAACGGATTGCGGTTGCCCTGTAAATTGTAAACCGCTTCAATGCGTGTCAGCTCCTTGGCACTTACCGGATCTTGTTTATTCCATTTCAGCAATAAATCAATAGCCCAGGGTTTAAAAAACGGATAAGTATTATTAGTATAGGTCATGGGTGACTGCATAAGCGGTGCCAGATTCTCATAAACCGAAGCAATATAAAAATACGAGCGTGCAAAATCACCTTTGTATTCGTCGGCAGGTTCAAAACAATTATCTGTATAGGCTGTTTCAAAACCATTTTTTCCTGTTTTGGTTACTCCATTATCAAAGCCTGGTGTACCCGTAACTTCGCCAAGCGGCAGATTATTTTTCGATTCGTTGGCCGAAGCATCTGCCGGATAAAGATGAAATAAATCTTTGTAAGCGCCATTGGGATAGGCGCCCCACCAGCTTTTGGGGAAAGAGTGCTCAATATGCATTCCCGAAATGGCACTGAATCCGGAGAATTTCCGAACGGTGTTGGAATACATATCAATCACTGTAGAATCGGCACGACGGTCGGTACTGAAAAACCCTTCCCAGGTAAATCCGGCACCACCACCATATTCAAATTCCTTCATCGGACCACAATAAGTATGAATAGCGGTTTTCAACTCGGCTTTTTTCTTGTTTTTGACAAAGTAATAATAACCGGAAGGAACGGCTGCCGATACAATAAGAGCTTGCAGGAGCAAACCTGAAATAATGATATAGCGGGGAAAAGAGTTTCGTTGCATAATAGCTTCGTTTGATGCGTTGTTTTATTTATGCAACAAATATAGAATAATTAGATGGAAAAGAAGCAGAATACCTAAAATGTTATGATAATTAAGAGTATAGGATGATAGAGAGAGTACTGTAATTTTTCTGATAGTTTTCACTGAAATAATACCGATTCTTCTCCTTTTCGACTAAAACTCGTGGAATGATATCCATTTATTGCATTTATTTGAGAAATTATTTATAAATTTGTTGTCTGTTTTTAACACGATGAAAAAGAGCTGATTAGCTATGTAAAAAAACAATTATTTACGCGTGAAATAAGATAATCAAACGATATATTTTAAGTATTAACCCTTAAAAATACAATCATGAAAACAAAAAACACGCTTTTCTCTGCAGTTTTTACGACTCTGTTTTTGTTGTTATTAGGAACATTAAATTCCTCTGCTTTGGATTACAGTATTACCTTTAGCGGATCTGGCGCAAGTTCCAGCGTAGGTTCTGTAATCGTACAAAATCTTACCAAAGGCACAACAGTTACTGTTCCTTCGGGTAATACCCTGAATCTTAGCGATGCTATAAATGCAGTTAATCAGTTGGGTGCTAACTCTGAAAAAATAAGTATTTACCCTAATCTTATACAAGCTAAATCCACTTTGTCATTTTATGCAAAACAAGCCGGAATTACACAAATCAATGTGTATAGTATTGATGCTAAAAAACTGGCTGATTTAAGTCTGAATTTACTGGAAGGCAAAAATTCATTTCTTTTATCTTTATCGAAAGGAGTTTATATTATTAAAGTAACCGGACCCGGATATACTTATTCTGCCAAAACGGTACAACAAAAGAACTATGAAGGTAAAACCGAAATTGCTTTTTTGGATAATACGAACATAGTGGCTTCTGTTCGTCAAAAAAGCAAAACTGCTATAACACCCATGCCGTATTCCAGCGGTGACCAATTGCTTTACAAAGGAATTTCGGGAAATAATGCTACGGTTGTGGCAGATGTACCAACCAGCAGTAAAAATGTTAATTTTGAGTTTGCTGAGTGCAAGGATGCTGATGGAAATTACTACCCGATAGTAAAAATCGGAACACAAACATGGATGGCTGAAAATTTGAGAACCACCCATTTCCGCGATGGAACTACAGCCATACCTAATGTTACTGTTGATGCGGATTGGTCAGTTTTGGCAACGAGTGCCTGGTGTGATCATGGAAATAATACAAGTAATGGTACAACTTTCGGTCACCTTTACAACTGGTATGCTGCAACCGATGTCAGAAATATAACACCAACCGGGTGGCATGTGCCATCGGATGCCGAATGGACAACATTAACAACATATTTGGGAGGTGAAACTGCTGCAGGTGGGAAATTAAAAGAAACAGGATTAACGCATTGGATTACTCCCAATACAGGTGCTACGAATGAAACCGGTTTTACTGCGCTGGGAGGTGGTGGAAGAGATATGAGTGGTGCATTTCCGGTCAGTGATTTAATGTATAGAACCAATTGGTGGAGTTCTACTCAATTTGATGTGAATCCGGCTTGGTATAGAGGAATTCCAACCAATAATGTTATTGTTGCTAAAGCTTACTACAATAAAAAAGCAGGTTTTTCTGTCCGCTGTGTAAAAGATTAATGGCTAAAATTTAGCATAAGAAACCCGGTAGCGGCCTTTTGCAAAGTGAGCCAATACAAGTTTTAGTGTAAGCACTACTTGAAGTCTTGCTAAAACTGTCTTTATACCGACCCCGTCGCTTTGAGCGACGGGGTCGATATCGTTTAGAACAAAAATTGAACCCTCTTACTCCCTCATTTGTAGTAATTTATATAAATTTATTAATTTCGGATTTGCTCTTTCGTTATTCAGTTTTTTTTCCGAACTTTGCGGACTTAAAAATACGAACTCAAAGACAGTAATTTTAAGTAAGAATTTAAGGTGAAAGATACAAAGTACATTTTCGTTACAGGTGGAGTTACTTCATCGCTTGGCAAAGGAATTATTGCCGCATCCCTTGGGAAACTCTTACAGGCACGCGGTTTTAGAGTGACTAACCAAAAACTCGATCCCTATATCAACATCGATCCCGGAACGCTGAATCCTTACGAACATGGCGAATGTTATGTGACGGTGGATGGTCACGAAGCTGACCTGGATCTCGGTCACTACGAACGCTTCTTGGGCGTTGAAACCCACAAAGCCAATAACGTAACTACCGGACGAATCTACCAGAACGTTATCAATAAAGAACGTCGCGGCGATTATCTGGGAAAAACCGTTCAGATAATCCCTCACATTACCGATGAAATCAAACGCAATATCAAACTGCTCGGAAACAAAGGCGATTTCGACTTTGTAATTACTGAGTTGGGTGGAACAGTGGGTGATATCGAATCCTTACCATATATCGAAAGCGTACGTCAGCTGAAATGGGAACTGGGCAAAAACTGCCTGATCATTCACCTCACTTATGTTCCCTATCTGGCCGCTGCCAAAGAACTTAAAACAAAACCAACTCAACACTCGGTAAAAGCATTGCAGGAACAAGGTGTTCAGGCCGATATTCTGGTGTTGCGTACCGAGCATAATATTTCGGCTGATATCCGTAAAAAAGTAGCTTTATTTTGTAATGTGGAACAATCGGCGGTTATGCAATCAATCGATGTACCCACCATTTACCGTGTTCCGCTGAATATGCAACAGGAAAAACTGGATGAAGTGGTATTGACAAAAATGGGTTTCGACCTGACAAAAACGCCGGAAGCGGATATGGAAAAATGGACTGCTTTTGTCGAAAAACTTGAAAATGCAACCGAGGAAGTTCATATTGCCATCGTCGGAAAATACGTGCAGTTGCCCGATGCGTACAAATCGATTATCGAATCGTTGCTTCACGCAAGTGCCTATAATAATAAAAAACTGAAGCTCGAACTTATTTTGTCTGACAAATTGACAGAAGAAAATGTAGTGAAAAAGCTTCAAAAAGTAAATGGCATTGTTGTTGCTCCGGGATTTGGCCAACGCGGAATGGATGGTAAGTTTATTGCGCTTCAGTATGCCCGCGAAAACAATATTCCTTGTTTGGGTATTTGTATGGGAATGCAGACTATGTCTATCGAGTTTGCACGTAATGTGTTGCATTATGCTGACGCCAACAGTACCGAAATTGATCCAAACACCACTCATAACGTGGTGGATATTATGGATGAACAAAAAAATATTCTGGATTTAGGCGGAAGTATGCGATTGGGAGCTTTCAAATGTAAATTGAAAAAAGGTTCGAAAGTGTTCGACATTTATAAAAAAGAAAATATCAGTGAGCGTCACCGTCATCGCTACGAATTTAATAATGCATTCAAAGATGAATTTGAAAAAAACGGAATGCTTTGCAGTGGAATGAACGTTGAGTCGGATTTGGTGGAAATTATCGAACTGACTTCGCATAAATGGTATATCGGAGTTCAGTTTCACCCTGAATATAGCAGTACGGTGGTAAATCCGCATCCGCTGTTTATTAGTTTTATGAAAGCGGCAATAGAGAAATAGAAATGTGCCAATATGCTAATGTGCCAATATGCTAATGTGATAATGTGCCAATGAGATAATTGGTAATTGAAAATTGAATAATTGAAAATTAATTAATATGGATAAAAATACGATTTTTGGGTTTGTGCTGATTGCGTTGATTGTGTTAGGATTTTATCAACTAAACAAACCAAACGAAGCTGAGCAGGCCAAAATAAAACGATACAACGACTCAATAGCGTTAGTTGAACAAAGCAAAGCCGAAATGGCACGAAAACTGCCTAATGGTGCTGTGTCAAAAGATTCTGTAGCTGCTAAAGATACATCGAAAGCTACGTCAACCGATGCTTATGGCGATTTTGGAGCTTCAGCTAAAGGCGAACAGAAATTCTTCACGCTTGAAAATAATCTGGTTAAACTCACATTCTCAAACAAAGGAGGTCGTGTTTATTCGGCTCAGCTAAAGAAATACAGCAAACGTGATTCATTGGACAAAACCTTGCCTTTAATTTTATTCAATGACCAGGAAAGTAATATGGGATTCACCCTGGTTACCAACAATAACCGGGTTCTGAATAGCTCTAATCTCTATTTCGAACAAATTTCGGGGATTATAAAAGATGCAAAAGGCAACCAGACATTGCTTTTGCGCTTAAAAACATCGGGTGCGGCTTATATGGATTTTGCCTATACCTTACCGGCCGATAATTATATGCTTAGCTTTGGTATAAAAGCCAATGGAATGAATGCCGTGATGCCTGCCGGAACTAATTCGCTGGATATGCAGTGGAATGTACGGGTTCGTCAACAGGAAAGAGGCCGTAAATTCGAAGACCGTTATTCTTCCATTGAATTCAAATATGTGGCAGATGATATTGAAAAATTGAGCGAAAGCAAAAATGATGAAAAGAAAGTAACTAATAAAGTTAAATGGGTGGCTTTTAAGGATCAGTTCTTTAGTAGCATTTTGATTGCCGACGATGCTTTGAATTCCACATCATTGAAAAGTACACTGGAAAATGAAAATTCAGGTTACCTGAAATCCTATTCGGCCGAAGTGACAGTTCCGTTTGACCCAACCGGAAAAACACCAACTACTTTCCGCTGGTTTTTTGGTCCAAATCAATTTAAAGTACTGGCAGCTTACGATAAGGGTGTTAGTGCTGACTCAGAATTAAAACTGAATAAGTTGATTCCACTGGGTTGGGGTATTTTTGGCTGGATAAATCAGTATGTCATTATCGAAATGTTCAATTTTTTCAGCAAGTATTTTACAAATTTCGGGTTGATTATTTTGCTATTGACCCTGGTAATCAAAGTCGTTTTATTCCCATTAACTTATAAATCATACGTTTCGAGTGCCAAAATGCGGGTACTGAAACCCGAAATCGACGAGATTCACGCCAAAATACCTGCAGATAAAGCTGCCGAACGCCAGAAGGCGACGATGGATTTATACAGCAAAGTGGGAGTGAGTCCGTTGGCTGGCTGTGTGCCGTCCTTATTACAAATGCCTTTACTGTTTGCTATGTTCAGTTTCTTCCCTGCCGCCATTGAATTGCGTCAGCAAAGTTTCCTGTGGGCAACCGACTTGTCGACTTATGATTCAATCATGACTTTGCCTTTCAGTATTCCTTTTGGTTTCGGAAATCACGTCAGTTTGTTCTGTTTGTTGATGACCGTAACCAATATTGTTTATACGAAGCTGAATATGGCAAATACCACTACTGCCGATCAGCCCGGCGGTGCGATGATGAAATGGATGATGTATCTGATGCCGTTGATGTTCCTGTTTATGTTCAACAGCTACGCTTCTGGTTTGAGCTATTATTATTTCATTGCAACTTTGATCTCAATTATTCAGACTTATGTGATTCGTGCAACTGTGGACGAAAAGAAAATTCTGGCTCAACTGCACGCAAAACGTAACATTAACAGCAAAAAACCGGCTAAGAAATCCGGGTTTATGGATCGGTTGGAAAAAATGCAGCGTGAACAACAAAAAGCCGTCACGACAAAAAAATAATAACTAAAATAGCGATATGATTTAAAGCGCAAAATGCAAATGTAAAATTTCGCTTTGCGCTTTTTTTCTTACAATAAATTCAGACACAGCAAATGAAATCAAGTTTTCAATTACTTTCCCTACTGGGACTAATCCTTATATTTACATCTTGCAATAAAAAAAACCGTTTCGAGATTGATACCAATAAAAATCGGGTTGAAGTGAAGATTCATCGATTCGATAAAGACTTGTTGGCTATCGATACCTTGAAAATGAATGCCGGAGTGGATAGTTTATATTCCCGTTATCGCAGTTTTTTGCCCGTTTTTGTTTCCGATGTATTGGATACCACTTCAAAAGATAGCGTTGCGGTTAGATGTTTATTTTATAAGTTCCTGACCAACAAAACATTTGCTCCGGTTAATCAGAAGGCCTTGCAGACTTTTACCGATGTTAGGGATATTGAAAAAGAGTTATCAGATGCATATACAAATATCCATTATTATTTTCCGGAAGTAAAATTGCCCGAAGTTTATTTTTTTGTTTCAGGTTTCAACCGATCCGTCATGATGAATAATCAATTTATTGCGGTGGGTACCGATTATTATCTTGGAAGTGATTATCCAGCCTATAAAGGATTGACTTATGAATACACAATAAAGAATATGCGTCGTGAATGTTTGACAACGGATTTGGTATCGACGACCTTGTTTAGGATGTTTCCTATGAATAGTACTAAATACCGCTTACTCGATAATATGCTTTTCCGTGGAAAAGTTTTATATCTTATGTCTGTTTTTATGCCCAACCAAAAACCCGAAGGAATTATCGGTTACAGCGCTGACCAAATGAAATGGTGTAAGACCAACGAAAAACAAATCTGGGCGGCTATAATTGATCAGCAGCACCTATTCTCAACCGATGTGATGCTTATCAAGAAATATATGAACGATGCACCCTTTACAGCCACAATTTCTCAGGACTCACCCGGAAGACTGGGTGCCTGGATAGGACTACAGATTGTGGAAAGCTATATGCGTAAAAATACAAATGTGAGTCTGCGCGATTTGATGAACGAGAACAATTACCAGAAAATGCTCGAACAATCGGATTACAGACCTTGATGAATTAAGAATGGAATAATCGAGTAGGAAGTGAGCGATTAGTTCGCTCACTGTCCTCTCACACCACCGTACGTACCGTTCGGTATACGGCGGTTTC
This sequence comes from uncultured Bacteroidales bacterium, assembly GCA_903901975.1. Taxonomy (GTDB): domain Bacteria; phylum Bacteroidota; class Bacteroidia; order Bacteroidales; family Paludibacteraceae; genus Paludibacter. The sequence goes on along the minus strand of CAIUTB010000133.1, from coordinate 61 downwards.
TTAATTTACACACGAACAGAGCGATAATAAGATGAGAAAAATAAGTAACCAGCCTTTTGAA
>CAIUTB010000132.1 GCA_903901975.1 uncultured Bacteroidales bacterium | reverse complement strand
TCTGATTCGACATAAATTATTTTTTTCTTAGGAGGTTTAACTTTTTTAATGACTATCTCTTCATCAGATGAACTTTCTACTTCCTCGATTAATTTTTTGATTTCATTTTTCTTTTTTTTAGAATTTTTCTTATCTTTCTTTCTCTCTAAATCCTTCTTGATATTATTGTAGATTTCATCTTTTTCTTCTTGAATCTTTTTTTTGCTTTCAATATTGGATTGTCTCACTAAACGAGCTTTATCAAATTGTAATTTCCTTGCGTCAGTTAATACATACGGTTGTCTGACTTTGCCTCCTTTAGTTTTTTGAATTCCTTCATCCGCTGAAACTTCTTCGATGTCTTTAGATTCTTTAATATCTTCCATATATAATTAACTATAGATTTTATTTTTATCAATATTATTTTCTAAAGGAATAATATATAATAAATGTTTATTACAAAAAGAATTGATACAAATAATCTCGACAATTTCAAACCTTGCAATAAAACTATCGGAAATGCATCATTTTTTAAAGGTAAAATTGGTCGACTACCTGACTACTATTATGACGTCTTGGAAGCGACTGCCAGAGTTGAATATTCAGATGAGGATCGTCAAAATGCTATAGATATGGCATTACAACAAAAGAAAGATTTACAAAATAAATTAATTGAAGAAATGTTTGATCGAGGCAAACATATTATTGGAGAAAATATAGAAATAAAATGTAAATCAACAGTATATAATGGCGAAAAATCTAATTAATTATCAAACAATTTATTCACAACAAATTTATTTAAATAGCAATACAGCATCGATATATTTAAATGGATCCAAAAAATCAAATTGCACTTTCTTTTTCCAAGATATATTAAAATTGAGTAAAGATGCTATTGAAATGCGTCTTGAGTTGGTAAATGCACAAATACCCGTCAGTTGGTATCTAATCAATACAACTAATAATACATTTACAATTACTGTTGGATCAACTTCAACAATTTATCAATTTCCTTTTGGCAATTATAATGCAAATACATTTATTTCAACTTTTCAATCATATATGGGACCATCTTGGGCTGTTGCTTTCAATAATATCACTAATAAATTTACTTTTGGTTATTCTGGCGGTCAATTTACATTATCAGATAGTGTCAACAGTATTTTTTCAATCATTGGATTCTCATCTGGTAGTCAATATACAAGTTCAGGAAATAATCTTTTAGCACCATTTTCAGTCTCGTTTGGTGGTTTGACAAAAATAAATATAGCGTCGTCAACATTTAATCTCGCTAATGCTGATAGTATTTCTAAAGGATGTGTTTCTACAATTTGCTCAGTTCCTGTATCTACAATTCAAGGTGGTTTTATTTATTATAATAATTACACAAATTTTAAAAGTGTCTTTAGAAATCATGAATTATCAAGTTTAAACATACAAATTCAGGATCCAAATAATAATTATATAGATTTCAATAATGTCGATTGGACTATTACTCTTCAAATTGATGTCATTAAAGAAATTGTTAAAACTGTTGATAACTTATCGGATATTTATAATAATATAGTAAATGAAATATGACATAAGTTTATTTATTTTTTTTATCTAACATAATATATATATATAGAAAATGTCCGATCCTTCAGCTATTCTTTTACCAGTTCATCAAGCTTTAACCTCCGATATGATGTTAGGTTTAAAACCAAGCGCACCTAAAAGCAGAAGCTATCGCATCTCTGTTCCTCCACTCAATGCTTCTACTTTTCAACCAGGCCAACAAATGATTTTTGAATTACCTACTGGAAGACGAGGAACTTGGCTCGATCAATCTCAGAGTTTTATTAAATTTTCAGTTCAAGTTCAGTGTGCTGCTGGTGCTGGTTGCGCAGCAAATGCTGCGGGAGGAATTTATATTGAAAATACAGCTTATTCTTTTATCCAACGTTTAGATGTTTATAACTCGAGTAATTTACTTGAAACAATATCAGAATATGGACAGCTTGCTAATTTTTTAATTGACACACAACTCACACAATCTGATAAAGCAGGATTAAGTTCAATGATCGGTTCAAATAATCTTTCTAATGTTGTAAGTTCGACAATGGCGCAAGTGGGTGCTGGTGTAGCTGTTCCAGCATTCACACCATTAAATACTGAGACCCAAAGACCCGGCGATAGAAGTGGTATGAGTTTAGCTGCTACCAATGCTATCGGTGGTTCAATTCCTTATACATTTTGCTTACCTGTTTTATCCGGTGTAGTTGGTGTAAATGCAAGCAAAATGATGCCAGTCGGAAAATTAAATGCTCCAATTAGATGTGAATTTTATCTTGCAGCACAACAAGACCCTCTCGTTTCTGGGACTGCTGGTGCCTCTGCTGCAAATATTGGACCAAATTGGCAAATCATAAATGCTGAATTCGATGTATGTTATGTTGAACTTAGCGATGATGCATTAGATGCTCCATTACAACAAGGTGAGCAAGAATATATTTCAACAACTACTTATAGACAATCATCAACATCTATTGTTGGAACAACCGCCGGTGAGATTACCGTTTTAGTTCCATTTCGATGTGCTTCGCTCACTGCTGTTTTTGCAAGATTTAGACCAACTTCTGGATTCGTAAATGGTGCAACTGCTACTTGTGGATATACAAAAAGCTCCTCAGTAAATTTAAATTTTGCAAGTTATTATTGGAGAATTGGGTCATCGATGTATCCGAATAAACCAGTATATTTACTAAATACAAATACCGGAAATGGTGCTGAAGGATTTGCTGAATTATTAAAAGCATTCCACGCTCTATCTGCTACCATTGGAAATACAACTTTGGGTTCTCAACAATATAATGTCATTACACAAAATGCTGCTATACAGGGATGGCAACCAATGGCTGGATCTGGAGATCCTAAACTGATATTAACTTCTCATAATAATGCTTTTGCAATTGGTTTAGAATTACAATCATTCTCAAATAGATCTGATACAATCTTAAGTGGGATTAGTACTCTCAATTCTCAAGTGTATTTCACTGCGAGTGTCATTCAGGGAGATCAAACTGGTGGAAATGGTAATGGTGGAAATGGTTGGACTTCAACTATTGATTTCTTCGGGCAAATGGATATGATTTTGGTCTTACAAGACGGAATATTATCAGCCAAGTTTTAAGATGATGTATTCATTAATTTTTAATATAATTTGTTTGTAAATATATTATCTTTCCCATAATATATATATAGAAATGCTGTTTAATAAACTTGGTAATTCATCAAAACTTTTTAACAAGGTAGGAAATGATGGGAAAATGTTTCGTAAAATCGATAATACTGCAAGAAAATTTGATAATTCTGTAATGCGTGTTGGATCATTTATCAAGCCCACTGCTGATTATTTAGGTCTTGGAAATTATGTGAGTGATGCAGTCAATGGAACTCACGCTGTCAGAAATGCATTAGAAAAATCAATAAAAACCCCAGTTAATGATTTACGTGCTAATTTTCATTAAAATAAATTGTTATAAATTTTCATATATTAATTTCTTTTGTATTAATATATAATAAATGAGTGAAGAAATTTTTGTATTTAACCTTTGTTCAGTAGGCCCTTATGTTGTCAATAATGCAAATCTCAATGCAGTTACTTATAATGTTAATTGGAACACTATACTACCTCACAAATATAGTAAATTTGAAGTCAGTTGTAATTTTAGATCTAATGCATATCTGCCAGGTGGTCTTGCAGTTGCTGGAACAGTGCTTACGGATGTAGGGTTTATTGGACTCAATTTTGGTAAAACTGATATATTTGAAGGCGGATCTTCATCATCTAATATAGCTATGATTTACCCAGCAGTTACAAACGCTATTGCTGCTTTGAATTGCTCATATTACAATTGTAACAACAATGATAATGTCAATTTTACAATGGATTTTCCGCAGTCTGGAATTATCACAGTTACTCTAAAAACGTATGGAGGCGTCAATATGGCTAATATGCAAAATTACAATCTTCAACTGAGCCTAAAAGGTGTTGCTGGTCCGAATATTGGAAAGGCTAATTTAATGTCTTTTGAAAAACCCTCCACATATTAAGAGATAAATAAAATTAAATAAAAAGGCTTAAAAAGTAATTAATATAATAAAATATATAATGGAAGAAATTTACGTTAATATTAATGGGTTTTCAAATTATCAAATTTCAAATTTCGGAAATGTTAAAAATGTTAAATCTGGTCGTATTTTGAAACCCGGAACTTGTAATGGTTATTTAAAAGTTTGTTTATGCTCAGATGGTGATAGCTCAAATAAAACAATCCACCGATTGGTCGCAAATGCATTTTTAGAAAATCCAGATAATAAGCCGAATGTAGATCATATCAATGGTGATAAAACAAAAAATCATTTATCTAATTTAAGATTCGCAACTGACTCAGAAAATCAACAAAATGTATCAATTAAAAAAAACAATACTTCTGGATGCGCTGGAGTTACATTTAACAAAGCTAATCAAAAATGGCATTCAAGAATTAATGTTAATGGATCAATAAAACATTTAGGTTATTTTATAAATAAAGAAGATGCAATCAGAGTGAGACAGGAAACAGAGATTCTACATTTTGGAGAATTTCGCAGAG
>CAIUTB010000131.1 GCA_903901975.1 uncultured Bacteroidales bacterium | reverse complement strand
TTCAAAAGGCTGGTTACTTATTTTTCTCATCTTATTATCGCTCTGTTCGTGTGTAAATTAAGAAACCGCCGTATACCGAACGGTACGTACGGTGGTGTGAGAGGACAGTGAGCGAACTAATCGCTCACTTCCTACTCGATTCTGGAATCAGGAATGATGTGAGTTTTTGTACAATTTAGTGCTTCAAATTTCGTTATTGACTTAAATTCCTTATTTTTGTATAATGATTTCAGTAAAAAATCCCCGATGAAAAAAACTTTGCTTTCTGTTTTTGTGTTTTCTTTTTTTGTAGCACATGCACAAATAAGTTATCGGACACAAATTTTTACTCCTGCGATAAAAACTTTGCAAGCCGGATTGGTAGGAGCGAAATTTAGTTTGCCCGTTATGGAGTTAAATGGGCAGGATATTTTGGAAGTGAGTTTCGATGAAATGTCACATGGAGCACATTCATACAGCTATAAGATACTTCATTGTAATGCGGATTGGAACGTTTCTGATCTTAATTCTACCGAATATCTTAGTGGTTTCACAACGTCTGCAATAACTGACATTTCAACGTCGGTTAATACTACTTTCCTTTACACCCATTACCGGTTTCTGTTGCCCAATAGCGATATGAGCTTTAAGGTTTCCGGAAATTACGTGGTTCAGATTTATGAAGATAATGAAATTGATAAACCGATAGCTCAAGCATGTTTTTCTATTGTGGAAACTCACATTGCAATAACTGGAAATATACGTGGAAACACTGATACAGAATTGAATGGGAGCTTACAACAACTCGATTTTGAAGTAGGGTTGAATGGTTATTCAGTGCGCGATGCTAATCAGGAAATTAAAGTGGTTGTACGCCAGAATAATCGTATTGACAATCAGGTGACTGATCTTCAACCTACTTATCTGACAGGTTCGAAACTAAATTACATCAACAACAAAGCCCTGATTTTCGAAGGTGGATATGAATATCACCGTTTCGATATTTCCTCAGTTTATGCTGCCGGTGAAGGTGTGGCTGATATTCGCTATTCAACTCCTCATTACGATGTTTTTCTGAATAATAACAAAGTACAAAGTTCGCATATATATTCTTCAGATATGGATGTAAACGGTAAATTTGTTATCAATTTGCAAAATGCTACTGTTGACGATAATATCGGAGCGGATTATATGTTGGTACATTTTAATTTACCAACTCATCATCCATTTTTCGATGGACAACTGTATCTTGGTGGTGAATTTAATTACAACTTGCTGAATGATGCAGTACGCATGAAATACGATGGAAAAACAGAGAGTTATGTGCAAACCGTATTGCTCAAACAGGGTGGATATAACTATCAATACTGGTTTTTACCTAAAGGTGAGCGTAAAGCTTCGGCAGAACATGTAGAGGGAAGTTTTTGGCAAACCGGAAATGAATACACAGTTTATGTTTATCATCGTCCGTGGGGTGAACGTTATGATAAGTTAGTGGCAGTAAAAGTAATACAATAGTTGATTTAGTTGATTGGGTAGAGTAGGTGTATTTAGTTAAATATATTAACTAGCTTATTAATCAGCCCAATAAACGAATCAACGAATCAATAAATCAACTAATATGAAAGTCTATAAATTCGGTGGCGCATCAGTTCGCTCGGCAGAAGGGATAAAAAATATAGTAAAAATTGTATCGGATGTAACAGATCCACTTTTTATTGTTATTTCGGCAATGGGAAAAACCACTAATGCCATGGAGCTTGTGCTTGAAGAGTTTATGAAAGCGAATCATAAAGCTTCATTGGAAAAACTTGCTGAAGTGGAATCGTATCACAATGATATCATTTCGGAATTATTCAGTATTTCTGAGAATGGAAAAAACGCAGTAAAACCACTTTTTGATGAGTTGAAAAAGGCTATATCCGAAGGAGTGGGTGATGATTACGACCGTTGGTACGACCACTTGGTTTCGTATGGAGAACTGATTTCCACCCGTATCATTTCGGCTTATTTAAATGAGTGTGATATTCAGAATGAATGGCTCGATATGCGTAACTTGCTTGTTACCGATAGTAACTTCCGGGAGGCCAATGTAAAGATGAATGACTCACAGATTCGGTTACAAAAAGCTGCTGATTTCAGTAAAAATCGGATTTACATCGGACAGGGCTTTATTGGTGCCAACATTAATGGCGACCCCACAACCCTTGGACGCGAAGGTTCGGATTATACAGCAGCGGTTGTGGGTAATCTGCTTGATGCTGAAAGTGTATCCATTTGGAAAGATGTTCCGGGTATTTTGAATGCCGATCCGCGTTTGTTTGAAAATACGGTTCATATCCCTGAGTTGACATATTTAGATGCGGTAGAACTGGCTTATAGTGGAGCCCAAATTATTCACCCAAAAACAATTAAGCCACTTGAGAATAAACATATTCCGCTTTATGTCCGACCGTTTGGAAGTCCGTCTGAAGCAGGTTCGGTAATTAAAGCCACAACTGAAAAGCCAATCGATGTGCCTGTGTTGATTTTGCGAAAAAATCAGGTATTGATAACTGTTCGTCCGCGCGATTTTTCATTTGTGCTGGAAGAAAGTCTATCGAAGGCATTTGTAATTATGAACAAACATCGTCTCAAAATATCACTTATTCAAAGCTCAGCTATCAGTATCTCGGTGTGTGTTGATAATACACGTTATTTGGCCGGAGCTCTTGATGAACTAGGAAATGAATTTAAAGTAAATTATAACGAGAATCTGGAACTGTTGACTATCAGGGGAATAACAGATGAGATTGTTCAGAAAACTACCGATGGAAGAACGATTCTGCTAACTCAACGTACCCGACGAAGTGGACGCTATCTAATGAAGGAAGTTTAAAAGAAATGCGTTAACACTGAACTGCAATGTTGAAGCATATTTTTATTACCAGAGTTTGCTAAATTGAAAAACTTACAGAATAACCAACCCGCTTATTATCAACTGAGTAAGGATTAACTACTATTGTTGGATTTCTTTGAAACTTAAATAAATAGATGTTCAATTAAGATTTTAATTCCGATACCTATCAAAATGAAACCACCTAAAATTTCAACATTAAAATGAAAACGTTTACCGAAATGAATACCTATAGCCATTCCGATAAATGAGAAAATAATACTTATACCGCCAATTATGGAAATCGCAATCCAAATCAAAGCAGGGTAGGGGACAAACACAATTCCGGTAGCTAGCGCATCGATACTGGTGGCGATAGCCAATGGAAAAAGAACCTTCCATGTAAATGGGTTTGGAGTTATATCACAGTCAGGATCAATTGGCTTAAGACCTTCAATTAGCATTTTAGCACCAATAATACCCAATAAGCCAAAAGCTATCCAATGGTCATAACTGTTCATTTCATGGATGAAAGTTTTTCCGGCTAAAAATCCTATCAGTGGCATCATAGCCTGAAAAAAACCGAAAAGAAAAGCCATTCTGAATGTATGAGCAAAATTAAATTTTTGCAAACAAATTCCTTTACTGATGGATACTGCAAAGCAATCCATAGCAAGCCCAATACCAATTATTATGATAGATATTATATCCATTTTACAGGAGCAAGAATTTAAGAACTAAGGAGTAAGGAAAATAGAAAAAGTAAGGAATATTAATTAAACAAATTGCTTACTTATTATTCCTTACCTTGTTTCTATTCTTTAAAGCATTGCTTTTACCTGATTATAAACGTTTAGACCTGTGAATCCAAGTTTTTCGTCCAGTACTTTATATGGTGCAGAGAATCCAAAAGACTCTAATCCCCAGATTTTACCGTTAGCACCTACTAAACCAAGTAAGTTTACAGGTAAACCGGCTGTCAGACCGAAAATCTTTGATCCTTTAGGAAGAACACTTTCCTGATATTCTGCTGATTGACTACGGAATAAACCTTCTGATGGTACTGAAACTAACCGAATTTTAATGCCATCGGCGCGAAGTAAGGCTGCTCCTTCATATAGCGTTGAAACTTCAGAACCCGAAGCAACTAAAATCACATCCGGATTCCCATCACATTCGACCACATAGCCTCCTTTTTCAGCTTGTGCAGCGTCAATTTTACGACCATTGGCCGAAGGTAAATCTGTGATATTCTGGCGTGAAAGGATCAATGCTGTCGGAGTATGTGTGTTTTCCAGTGCCATTTTCCATGCTATTGTTGTTTCTTCTACATCGGCCGGACGTAAAACCAGCATAGAATTATGACCTTTGTGGTTTTTCAGTTTTTCCAATAAACGAATTTGAGCTTCCTGTTCAACTGGTTCGTGAGTTGGTCCATCTTCACCTACACGAAATGCATCGTGTGTCCAGATAAATTTTACAGGTTGTTCCATCAAAGCGGCCATTCGTGCAGCAGGTTTCATATAATCAGAAAAAACAAAGAATGTGGCACAAGCTGGAATTACTCCACCATGTAGACTCATCCCTATACAAACACAAGCCATAGTTAATTCAGCTACGCCAGCCTGAAGAAATGCACCAGAAAAATCGTCTTTTGTAAATGCTTTGGTGTTTTTTAGGAAACCATCGGTTTTATCAGAGTTTGATAAGTCAGCACTCGAAACAACCATATTTTCTACTTGTTTAGCCAGTTCTGCTAGAACTGTAGCAGAGGCAGCGCGTGTTGCTTGTCCGGGTTTCTGAACCACTTCATCCCAATTTATAATCGGAGCTTTTCCCGAGAAGAAAACTTCAAGCTTGCCAGCCAAAGTAGGATTTTCTTTAGCCCAAACAGCTTTTGATGCCTGTTTTTTAGCTGTAATTACTTTTAATTCTTCAGCACGTTTGGCGTACAAAGCCTTAGTTTCCGGGAAAAGTAGAAATGGATTTTCAGGATTTCCACCTAGATTTTTGATACTTTCTTCAAAAGAAGCTCCACATTCACCAAGTGGCATTCCATGAGTGGCGCATTGACGTTCAAAGTTTGAGCCATCGGCCTTCAAAGCTCCTTTACCCATAATAGTTTTACCAATTATCAGCGTAGGTTTTTTTTGTTCTGCTTTTGCTTCTTTCAGAGCAGTACGAATTTCAACGGCATCATTCCCGTTTATTTCAACTACTTTCCAGCCCCAGGCTAAATATTTTTGAGCGACATTTTCGCTGGTAACAGCTTTTGTTTCTGTAGAAAGTTGAATGTCATTCGAGTCGTAGAACATAATCAGATTATCCAATCCAAGATGACCTGCTAAACGACCGGCCCCTTGAGAAATTTCTTCCTGAACACCACCGTCCGATATAAAAGTATAGATAGTTTGGTTCATTACTTCGCCAAAGCGAGCTTTAAGAAATTTTGCAGCAATTGCTGCACCAACTGCGTAGGTATGACCTTGTCCGAGTGGTCCTGACGTATTTTCTACGCCACGCATAATGTCTACTTCTGGATGTCCCGGAGTTGGACTTCCCCATTGACGGAATTGCGCCAGTTCTTCCATTGTATATTTACCAGTGCAGGCTAATACAGAATATAACATGGGCGACATGTGCCCCGGATCCAGAAACATGCGGTCACGACCTTCCCAATTAGGGTTTTGTGGATCATATTCCAAAAATTCCGAATAAAGAACATTTATAAAATCAGCACCACCCATTGCTCCACCTGGATGGCCTGAATGTGCTTTTTCAACAGCCGAAGCAGCCAGAATCCGAATGTTATCGGCAGCACGGTTTAAGTCTTGAATTGAATTCATAATCTTTAAGTTGTTTGTTTATTTTGGTTTTAATAATTTGAAAATGTAGTAATTAGGGTTTTAATGGAATGGATTTAACCTTTACAGGAATTTGAAATTTATAGCCGATAACATAATTAAATCCCCAGTTATTTGAATTGTTATTTCCGTATCCGGGTATTAACCACGGTGCAATAGCTCCTGTTGCATCCTGACTTAATAAAGTTTTATTTCGAACATTCCAACCCATGAAAACATTTTTAGTTAGCTCCACTCTCATTCCGATAACAATCTCATACCATATTTTCGTGCTAAGTAAATTACTGTAAATAATCGACTTACTTCCACCCCAATAGTCATCGGTAATTACAGCATTCGAAACACTATAAGGGAAACTGGACATTCCCAATCTGATTCCTGCTAAAAATAAATTAGTACTTGGTTTTTCATCTTTTTTTTGAGTCAATAAATTTACATCAATTCCTATTCGACTATACAAGCCATTAGTTTTAAAATTCAAATTGTTAGTCTCCGTTTTATTTGAACCGGCGTATCCAATTTCAATAACCGGGAAAAACTTATGCTTTAAATCTATCTGAGCCCCTGCTTCATAAGAGTAAGTTTCTCCGGTTGAAAGCAAAGAGCTTACTACCGAAGCAACATCGGCCTGAATAATCAGCCCGTTAAAAAGAGGAGTCTGGTCAATTTTTTCAGTTTTTTTTGCTTTCTGAGCCTCCACATTTACCGTCAAAATGCAAAAAATCAGACTACTTAAATATAAGGATATTTTCTGCATTAGTTGTGTTTACATTATGATTCGATATGGTCACTGAATCAATGAAATGATTGGTTGTCAGTACTGTATCTATACTGTGAACTTTCAAACAACCACATTCAAGTGATAAATACTCATTAGTGTTTGTATGTAAAACAGTAATCGTATCAATTTTAGTGTTGAATTTCACTTCATATTTTGATACTTCAATAAACTTATGAAGTGGGATTGCTATTTTACTGATGGATTTTGAATTATTGTACAAAATCGAATCGACATAAACGAATTTTGAAACAATACTGTCGAACATTATACCCTTTACAGTCAGGCTATCAATACTTAAAGTTGATTTTGTTACTAACCCACTTGTTTGATTTTTTACAACATGATAGAAACCCGCCATAAATGCAACATATTTATTCTCTCTGCATTGTTCGTCAACAATGCAGGATGTAAGATTTAATAAACAATATAGAATTACTATGTGTTGAAATAGTTTCATGTTCTATTCAATCAGTTAGTTATAGAAAATTTCTAACTTCATTTTTCAATTTCTGAATTGCTAATTCCGAAGGAGTTTTTTCACTTGAACTGAAAATCTGAATAATTCGCTCAGCAAGCTCAGCACCGGAATTTGCGGGATTGCATTGTGCTGCGCTTGTATTGATAAGTTTTAATAAACTTTCCTGAGCACCACGAATATAAACCCATAAATCGTCGGAAATATAAATCTGCTGTGAAATATTGTGCGAGAATTCCTGACGAATTGTTGTCAAAAGCAGAGTGTGAAGTTCCATATTCGACATTTCCGGCTTAATTGTATTTATGATAAGATTAGTAGGTAAAGTGCGTTCCAGCACAAGGATTAATCTTTCATAAGCCCTTAATCGAATGGGTGTAAGTGTGGCTAAATTGTTTTTAGTCAATTCAAATTTTCTTCGCTTATCTTCGTTGCGCAACAACTTATCCAACAGCAAATAAGCAGTAAGAAGTACTAATAAAGCAGGAATAGTAATTTTAAGAAGCTCAGTTATTTCCATTTAATAATAAATCAATCCGGTTCATTTGTTTTGTTGAACTCCTTTTTTCAGAAGTTTTATTTCCAGAGGTTGAAGCGTTACTAAAATCCCTTTATTTACTTTCTGTAAATCACTCTGAATAAATTCATAAAAACGTTCAAGTGATTCAGTTTCATCAATCATTTCTATAATAACTGGCAATTTATCAGTTAGTTCCCAGAATCTGGACGTGCTAATTTTGCTGCTTGAACCAAAACCCATAATTCCACGAAGTACTGTAGTTCCGGCAATCCCTTTATCTTTTGCTAGTACAACAAGGTATTCGTAAAGCAAATCCTGACCAATTTTATCAGTACTGCTGGCAAAAATCCTAAGGATACTATTTTCAGAATTTTCCATCTCAAAACCAGTTAGTAATTGCAAAACCAAGATAAACAGCTACGAAACCAAAAAATATGCTGAGTCCGGTATAGATTAAGGCCGAAAGAAATTGTCCGTTTTGAACCAAGGTCAAGTTTTCATTTGTGAACGAAGAAAAAGTGGTAAACCCCCCACATATTCCTACCATTAAAAATAATCGCATATTAAATGAAATTAGGTCACTTTTTGATGCAATGCCTGTTATTATTCCTATTATAAAACTTCCAACCACGTTCACACTCAATGTTCCAAAAGGTATAGAAAGGAAATGTATGTATATATTAAGTTTGGAAACCCAGAAACGAGCAACACTTCCAATAAACCCACCTGCTCCGACTAATAGTAGCTGCTTCATTTTTATTTTAGAATCTACAACTATATTTTCTTTTCAATTTGGTAATTATTACGCTCAGTAGAATTTCGGGCAACTATTTCAGCCACAAAACCTGCTAAGAAAAGTAAGGTGCCGAGTATCATTGCTAACATAGATAAATAAAAGTAGGGACTTTCAGTTACTAAAGGGGCTTTAACGTGCTCAATTATAGCTATTAATTTATTCGTGCCAACAATTATAACAGCAAGAAATCCAAGCAAAAACATCAGACTACCATAAACGCCAAAGAAATGCATCGGTTTTTTTCCAAATTTTGATAGAAACCATAATGTAAGTAAATCAAGATATCCATTTACAAATCGATCTAATCCAAATTTTGTTTCACCAAATTGGCGTTTGCGATGCTCAACAACTTTTTCCCCAATTTTTGAGAATCCTGCATTTTTTGCCAAAAATGGAATATATCGGTGCATTTCGCCATACACTTCTATATTTTTAACCACTTCGTTTTTGTAAGCTTTTAATCCACAGTTCATATCATGAAGTTTCAAACCGGTAACTCTTCGTGCAGTGGCATTGTATATTTTCGAAGGAATATTTTTTGAGAATTTAGAATCGTAGCGTTTCTTTTTCCATCCTGAAACCAAATCGTAATCATCGTTTTTAATCATTGAAAAAAGAGCTGGTATTTCGTCCGGACTATCTTGTAAATCAGCATCCATTGTTATTACCACATCCCCAATCGCTGCCTGAAATCCACAATACAATGCCGGAGATTTTCCGTAATTGTGACGAAATTTTATGCCTCTTACATTTTTTGATGATTTTTGTAACGATTCAATGACAGTCCAGGAATTATCTGTGCTGCCATCATTCACAAAAATAACTTCAAATGAAAATTTGTTTTGAGTCATTACACGCTCTATCCATTCAAAAAGTTTTGGGAGTGAGTCTTCTTCGTTGTATAACGGAACGATGATTGAAATATCCATAATTTATTCCTGACGATTAAAATAGGTGCTTATTCAAAAATATTTTTTTCTTTCTTTACGAATGTTGCAAGTATTAAACCCCAAAAAGTGCCTACGATAGTACTCGAAAACAAATTGCCTAATGCAAAAGGTGCCGGTTTAAATATTTTTTCCAGAAAATTGTATGTTATATCGTCAACAGGTATTTTGAGAATTTGATAAAATTTCATCGTCTCACCCAAATAAAAGTCCAGATAGCTTGGACTTAAGTAGGCTGTATAAACTAACATAACGGAAGAAGAAATTATCGAACCGAAAAAATAGAGTTGAAAGATATAGTTGAATGCTTTTTTGTAATCAATGATCGAGTTTAATTCTTTCTCACGATAAGCTAAAGCCATTTTATATAAAACGAAAACTATTGATATGGAGATAACTAGGCTGATGATGGATAGTGTATTTGATTTTTGAGTAGATAATATAAATTTTAAGGATAGTAGTAAGCCTATCCATAATCCATTCATCATGGCAGACTTTGTAGACGTTGATTGCATAGTAATAATCAGTTTTCAAATTTCTACAAAAGTACAAAAAAACTACTATATTATAATCTATATATTCAAAAAACTAGGATAGGGTTTAGTTTTGATATATTGAGAATTCGTTACGATTAACAAAAAAGAAGAGGAAATCCGTTGGGTTTCCTCTTCTTTAAACTATAGAATTTAAACTTTTAAATGAATGACTTTCTCGTTTTCCATGTTCCAAATACAATTGCTAACAAGAATAAAAAACCAGATCCGTTTCCAATTGGAAGTGATGGTGGTGGAGGTGTTCCTCCGCCTTCTCCTGGAGGTGGTGGTGTTGAATGACCTCCCTGGCGTACTCCAGCACTCGTACCAGCGTTAATACTTTGTTCACCAGCTGCTAATGTTGAAGAGTTTGTTGTCAAACCGCCTGATTTTGATTGAATTGGAACAAAACCACCAAAGCTTTGAGTTGAGTTTGTTGAAGTTTTTTCTGAAGTACTATATACAGGATTCAGCCCGGAAGTGTTTCCCGATTTCTCAGTAGAATTCAGAATGTTTGGATTGTAAGCGTTTGGGGAAAAACTTACTGATGCAAAATTCACTGACTTTACAATTCTTCCTTTGCTGTCCACAATTAATCCGAAATCCATATTAGAGGCTTCATATTGGTGTGCATTCGATATTTGGCGGGCATTTTTAATTTTCCCTTTTAAATCTACACCCAAACTTGTCAATGCCTTATCAGCAGCATTGCTGGTTACTCCTTTAAATGAATTTCTCAAGGGTGTAAAAGGCAAGGCTAATATTATACTTGCAACTGTCAGTACACCTATTAATAAGATATTAATTCTTTTTTTCATGATTTCTTGTTTTAGCGAATTATAATTCGTTGAGTTACTTTTTCAGTTTCAGTTTCAGATTTTGCAATATAAACCCCAGCGTTCAAGCCGTTTGTGCTGATTGTTTTCAGTGAATTTGCGTCTACTGAAACTCGTTCTATTAATTTTCCGGATACACTATACAACATATAGCTGGCAGTATTATCAGTAGAATTCTGTATGAAAATAGCTTCTTGAGTATTAAAAATTTTCAACTTAGCATTATTATCAGATGGTGCTGATATTCCGGTTGACTGAGTAATAATTTTAAAACGTTTTGTTGCTAAATTGTTAACAGCTGAAAAAGCATATTCAGTACCACTAGCAGTAATATCTATGGTTTTATTTGCCACTAAATCGACTAAATAGATAGAGCCATACGATTCAATATTCTGATGAGTGAAAACCAATTTTAAATTTGTATCCTGACCTGCACTAAATCCTAAATAGATATTATTGATATCATTTACCGCATCAATTTGATAATTATCACTGGCTTCCATGGCATAAATCTGTGGTGTTAACGCAGAACCTGCTAATTTGTAAGCATCATATCCATTATCAAAACTACTAGTACAGCTAGGGTCTGTGAAAATCCACATTTTATCTGCATATTGTGAACCAATTAGATCTATTCTTGACCCAACTTTTCCCGATTGAATGCTTGCTGGTGCACGTTGTGCTGTATTATTAATCATTACAGAACTATATGGTAATGTAATCGTATTGTTTGAATTTCCATTGGATATTACACAGAAACCTTGCATGGAAGGTATTTGACGAGGTATTCCTAACTCACCCGCATGTGTGGGATTTGATGCAATATATTGTCCTACTGATTCTCCATTTCCACCAACTGTCCAATCATCTCTACTCCCGGTATTATATAAGTAAACTGCAGCATCTAAATTTGACCCAAAAGTCAATAATTTAATATCTATCGCAGCAGGGAATGGATTGGCAATAATATTGAATCCAGCATAATCAGCTCCTGAAGTATTTGCTAAAACTTTACTTTGATCACCATGATTCAGCACTCCGGAGAATGAATATTTTTTTGTTCCGGGTTGTACAACTTCATAACCATCAACAGGTACTAAAGTTTGGCCGGCTGTCATGGTTGAAGATTCAAGAGCTTGACCATCATAAGCTTCAGCCGGTTTC
This sequence comes from uncultured Bacteroidales bacterium, assembly GCA_903901975.1. Classification (GTDB taxonomy): domain Bacteria; phylum Bacteroidota; class Bacteroidia; order Bacteroidales; family Paludibacteraceae; genus Paludibacter. The sequence continues at coordinate 2,080 of CAIUTB010000131.1, read as the reverse complement.
CAAAGACCATAGTCCGGAATTTCAGGATGTGCACTTAAGGCTGTAATATTTGTTTCGTCGTATTTTCTTACCCGTTCAGGATAACCTGCAAATGAATTACCAACTGTTACAGAATTTACCGGTATCCCGAAGAATTGCCATTTATTTTGATGAATTGCTGGCGGTGTATTAGTCATATACGATTTTGTGAACATTTCTACAGTTCCACTTACTGTACCTGATCCATAAGTCAATGATCCATTTGGAACACCTTCTGCAGATTTAATTAAAATTCCTGCACCACCAATATTAGAATTAGTTAATGTACCTACCACACTCATTCCAACTCCAGTACTGATTGTTAGATTTTTTCCTGAATTGATAGTTAGATTTGTTACACTATTTGTTGCAGTTAATGTACATGTTCCATTAATAATAGGACTATCTGTCACACTACCAAACCCTCCAGTTCCAGTAGATCCGGGCACTTGAAATACATTCCAGTTTGTATTATCCTCCCAATTACCGGGACCTGTAAAAATTGGGATATTTGTAAAACTTGCTTCTGTTGAATAAATTGTTCCAGAAGCATTTGTTACATATCCTTTGTAATATATATTTGTTTGACCTCTTGTTATGTTACTAACATCAACTGAAAATGAACCGCCGGCATTCGCATTATCATAGATGATTTTTGTGTCAGTGTCAAGTACTGGTGTATTATAACTCCAAACAATTCCTCTTTGAGATACACTTAATGCAAGTGGAGTGCTTACAGTTGCACCCATTGTAGCTGTTGTTAGTCGAACATTAATTGGTGAATTTACTGTGATAGTTTCCAATTTACATTGTTTTGGATTTTGTGTAGCAGTATTAGTAAGATATCGTTCATCACCTGCATTTAATTTATAGTCAAAAACTCTAAAATATAAAACTGTATTCGAATAGGGAGGTGTATTAATTGTTACTGTAACCGCTGATCCAACACCATCATAAACAATTTGTTCACTTCCGGCTCCAGTATATTCACTACTAACCGCTCCTGGAGTAAAACCATCTACTGGATTAGAAAATGAATTAGTAGTATTACATTTTATAATTCTTCTATCACCACCGCCAGGTGTGCAAGAAACCTTGATTGTTGTTGGAGTAATTGATACAAATTTTATATTACTTGACTGAGTTGTTGCATCTCCGACAATAGATATCGTTTGAATATAGTTTTTACCAGTTCCAGATACAGAACCACCATTTACACTCGTATAACTTGTAGTTATCCATCTTAAGCTTAAGCTTGCTGACCTTTGACATATACCAGGAAGTCTTATTCCATAATTCGCATCTACAGATGTTACTTGAAATGTTCCAGCAGTTGTCCAAGCTCCTCCACTTAAACTGTATTGCAATTCAAAATCACGTGGTCCATTTAAATCTGAGTGCATAGTAACATTGGCAACGATATTATAGAAAGTAAATGCACTAAAACTTGGTATTGTATAATCTTTATTTCCACCAATAGTACCAGAATCCCAGTTTGTGGTAGTTGCTGGAGATGTGCCATCACCCGCAAAAGTGAAATTCGAAGCTGTCGTAGTTAAGGAAGCACCACCATTTGTTTCACTGGCATCAAAATACAGGTCATAAGATACAATCTGACTCAATACATTCTGGCCAATCAGTAATAAAACCAACATCGTGACTGCTAATTTAAATTTTTGTGTAAACTTTTTCTGTTTCATAATGTGATGTTTCTATTTTGTGTTAATAAACAGGATTAAAAAAATGTAAATAAATCAATAACTTTATACCTTAGTTAAATGTGATACTATGAAATAATATATCTCGGTACAAAAATACAAACAATAAAATTATAAAATATAATCAAAAGTGTTAATATATATTAAGGTTTATTGTTAAATATGGAATAATTACAAAAAAAATATAATTGAACGAGCATATTTACAATACTTCGTTAAACTTAATGTTAATCGTTTGAATATCAAGAAAATAAACCTGATATTATTTGTATAAGTCATTGGAAATCATTACCTTTATAGGTACTTCAACTCCTATAAATTCATGATTTCCAAGACTCATAATT
>CAIUTB010000130.1 GCA_903901975.1 uncultured Bacteroidales bacterium | reverse complement strand
GCTGTTCGCCCATTAAAGTGGCACGCGAGCTGGGTTCAGAACGTCGTGAGACAGTTCGGTCCCTATCTGTTGTGGGCGCAGGAAATTTGAGAAGGTCTGACACTAGTACGAGAGGACCGTGTTGGACGAACCTCTGGTCGATGGGTTGTTCCGCCAGGAGCATTGCCCAGTAGCCACGTTCGGTTAGGATAAGTGCTGAAAGCATCTAAGCACGAAGCCATCTTCAAGATTAGATTTCCATTGAGGGTCGTGGAAGATTACCACGTTGATAGGTCATAGGTGTAAAACAGAAATGTAGAGCCGAGTGATACTAATTGCCCGATAGCTTTTTTTGTGCCTTTATGGTATTACCTTGCTAAGTTACGATTTCTCTCTTCTTTTAATTATCTGTCATACAGTTTATAAAGTGACAAGTTTATAAAGTTGTAAAGTAAAGACATAGTCTGAACTTTAAAAACTTTCAAACTTTAGAAACTGAAATCACTTAGGTGGTTATAGCGACAGGGTTCCACCTCTTCCCATTCCGAACAGAGAAGTTAAGCCTGTCCACGTCGATGGTACTGCCGCAAGGTGGGAGAGTAGATAGCCGCCGTTTTTTAAAATCCCCGATTACTTAATTGTAGTCGGGGATTTTTTTGTTGGGGTAATAGAGCCATGAAATACTGGTATGAAACATTAATAGCAGAATGTAGACTCAGTGGGTATGTTAAGTATTAGATATTGTAGCACAAGTTCAATCACAATATAAAAATAATCACCCTGACAAATCCTAATTTTGTCAGGGTGATTATTTGATAACTGAAGAGCTGCAGAAAATAAAATCAGAACAAATTTGGTTTACGCTTTTTTGCTTCGTCTAAACTTAATAAATCTGTTTTTTTTGTTTGCTTTTCCCGTAAGGCCTGATATTCAGTAGCAATGTGAGCTTCGTAAGCAACATGGTTTGCTTTGCTCATTAGTTGAGCCACCACATGGGTATTTACAGATGCATCTTTGACATGAACAACCGGTCCTTTATAGTTTGGCGCAATTTTTACGGCTGTATGAATTTTTGATGTTGTAGCACCACCAATCAACAAAGGAATTGTCAAACCTGCTTTTTGCATTTCTGCTGCAACGATAGTCATTTCTTCCAATGAAGGTGTAATCAAACCACTTAAGCCAACAATATCTACCTTTTCACGAATAGCGGTTTCTATAATTTTATCGGTAGGTGTCATAACGCCAAGGTCAATCACCTCAAAGTTATTACAAGCCAATACTACCGCTACTATGTTTTTACCAATATCGTGAACGTCACCTTTTACAGTAGCGATCAAAAATTTGCCTGCTGATGAGCTTTGCCCCGGTATTTTTTGCTTTTCAATTTCCGGTTGCAAAACTGCTACCGCTTTTTTCATCGTTCGAGCAGTTTTTACAACTTGTGGCAGGAACATTTTTCCGTCACCAAACAGTTCACCAACGATATTCATACCGCTCATTAACGGACCTTCGATAATTTCAATAGCCGTATCGAATTGAGTCAACGCTTCAGCTAAATCTTCTTCCAAAAATTCGCTGATACCTTTTATTAATGCATATTCCAATCGGCCTTGTAGTGGGCGTGAACGCCATTCGTCCACTTTCACTTCTTTTTCTCCCGAAGCCTGATTTTTGACTTTTTCAGCCAGTTCAATCATACGTTCAGTAGCATCCGGACGACGATTAAGTACGATATCTTCAACATGAAGCAGTAATTCAGGCTCAATATCCTGATAAATTTGCAACATTCCGGCATTCACAATTCCCATGTCCATGCCTTCTTTGATGGCATAATACAAGAATACGGAGTGAATAGCCTCGCGCACTACGTTATTTCCGCGGAACGAGAACGAGAGATTGCTCACTCCACCACTTACTTTGGCGTGCGGCAGGTTCTGCTTAATCCAACGGGTAGCATTGATAAAATCAACGCCGTAGTTGTTGTGTTCTTCAATTCCGGTCGCGATAGCCAGTACGTTCGGGTCGAAAATGATATCTTGCGGTGGGAAACCTACTTTATCAACCAGCAAATGATAAGCGCGACTACAAATCTGTGTTTTGCGCTCAAAGCTGTCAGCCTGACCTTTTTCATCGAACGCCATAACCACGACAGCTGCACCGTATGCACGAATTTTGCGGGCTTTTGCCAGAAAATCGTCTTCGCCTTCTTTTAAACTGATCGAATTTACGATGCATTTTCCCTGAACACACTTTAGTCCGGCTTCGATAACTTCCCATTTCGAAGAGTCAATCATAATCGGCACACGCGAAATTTCAGGTTCTGCAGCCACATAATGTAGAAAAGTGACCATTTCCTCCTTCGACTCCAACATGGCATCATCCATGTTAATGTCAATCACCTGCGCGCCATCTTCCACTTGTTTGCGGGCAATGCTGAGTGCTTCTTCGTACTTTTTCTCGTTGATCAAACGTAAAAACTTACGCGAGCCTGCTACGTTGCAGCGCTCGCCAATGTTGACGAATAAAGAGGAATTGTCTATTTCAATTTCTTCCAGTCCCGAAAGTTCTAATTTTGTTGATGCAATTCCGGGTTTTCTAACTTCTGCATCTTTGATTAATGCTTGGTATTCAGCAATGTGATCGGGCGAAGTTCCACAGCAACCGCCAATAATGTTGACGAGTTTTTCGTCGAAATATTCTTTTACCTGAACGGCCATCATTTCCGGTAATTCGTCGTATTCGCCAAACTGGTTTGGTAAACCTGCATTTGGATAGGCGCTAACAAACCAGGGTGAGTGAGCACTGATTTCTTGGAGATAGGGTTTTAAATCTTTTGCACCAAACGAACAGTTAAGTCCGATGGATAATAAATTGGCATGACCAATTGATGCCAAAAATGCTCGAATGGTTTGTCCTGAAAGCGTACGACCACTTGTGTCGGCTACAGTTGCCGAAAGCATTATTTCAACACGTTTGCCTAGTTTGGCCATGGCTTCTTCGGCGGCATAAATAGCAGCTTTAGCATTCAATGTGTCGAAAATTGTTTCAATCAACAGTGCATCAACGCCACCTTCTATCAATGCCAGTATTTGTTCTTTGTAAGCAACCACTAAGTCGTCGAAGCTTACCGCGCGAAAGGCCGGATTGTTTACGTCGGGTGACATAGAAGCAGTTTTGTTGGTTGGACCAACGGCACCGGCAACAAAACGTGGTTTTGCCGGATTTTTAGCTGTAAATTCGTCGGCAGCCTGACGCGCAAGCTTTGCACCTTCAAGGTTTATTTCGCGAACCAACAATGCCATTCCGTAATCTTCCATAGAGATGACCTGCGCATTGAAAGTATTGGTTTCTATAATATCAGCACCGGCTTCAAGGTATGTATCATGGATAGATTTGATAATTTCAGGCTGTGTAAGCACCAGCAAATCATTATTGCCTTTCACAAGGCTTGGCCACTGTGCAAAACGTTCGCCGCGATAATCAGCTTCGGTCAGTTTGTGGCGTTGTATCATAGTTCCCATCGCCCCGTCAAGGACCAAAATGCGATGTTCAAGTTCTGTTCTTAAGTTCATTAAAGCCCCCTAAATCCCCCTTTAGGGGACTTTTTAGTTAGTAATGTTTATATCTCAGCTCCTAAAGCCTCCCCTTCTGGGAGGTTTGTGGGGCAATTCTTATTTAATCAGTCCTTTTCCAGTCATTTCTTTTGGTTGTGGAATGCCCAAAATCTGACAAATGGAAGGAGCAACGTCGGCCAGAATACCGTTTTCAACTTTTGCATTTTTATTTTCAGTTACATAAATAAATGGAACCGGATTCAACGAGTGAGCTGTGTTTGGTGAACCGTCAGCATTTTCGGCAAAGTCGGCATTCCCGTGATCGGCAATGATAATCACTTCGTATCTGTTTGCTTTTGCAGCTTCTACCACTTCTTTTACACAGTTGTCAACCGTAGTTACAGCTTTTTGAATCGCTTCATATATGCCGGTGTGACCAACCATGTCACCATTGGCGAAATTCAAGGCTATGAAATCAAATTTTTGTGTGTTCAATGCAGCAACTAATTTATCCGCGACTTCGGGAGCACTCATTTCAGGTTGAAGGTCGTAAGTCGCTACTTTTGGAGAAGCCACCAAAATACGTTCTTCACCATCAAACTCACTTTCGCGACCACCGGAAAAGAAAAACGTGACGTGAGCAAATTTTTCGGTTTCAGCAATACGTAATTGTTTCAATCCAAGATTTGAAATGTATTCACCAAGGGTGTTTTGCACATTATCTTTGTCGAACATTACGTGCAATCCTTTATAGCTAGAATCGTAAGGAGTCATACAATAAAAATCCAATGGAATAGTATGCATTCCAGCCTCCGGCATATTAGTCTGAGTCAAAACTACGGTCAATTCTTTGGCGCGGTCGTTACGGTAATTGAAGAAAATCACCACGTCACCGGCTTCGATTGTTGCCAATGGTTTTCCGGCTGCATCTACTGCAACAATTGGGTTTACAAATTCGTCAGTGATACCTCCATCGTAGGATGCTTGCATAGCTGAAACCACATCGGTAGTTGCTTCGCCAAGGCCATTGACCAATAAATCGTATGATTTTTTTACTCGGTCCCAACGTTTGTCACGATCCATGGCGTAATAGCGACCAATAATAGAAGCAATTTTAGTATCTGTAGCTGCTGTATGTGCTGCCAATTGTTCAATAAAACCTTTTCCGCTGCGTGGGTCTGTGTCGCGACCATCCATGAAACAATGAACGAAAGCATCATAAATGCCATATTCCTTGGCAATGTCGAGTAATTTAAACAAGTGATCCAATGAGCTGTGAACACCTCCATCAGAAACCAATCCTAAAAAATGGATTTTCTTTTTATTGTCGCGGGCATAAGAATATGCGTTGATAATTTCAGGATTTTGCAAAATGCTGTTATCACGACAGGCAATATTGATTTTTACCAAATCCTGATAAACCACACGTCCGGCACCGATATTCAGGTGACCCACTTCGGAGTTACCCATTTGACCTTCAGGAAGACCAACGTCTTCGCCTGATGCTAAAAGTTGAGAGTTTGGATAAGTTTCAACCAACGACGTGATGTAAGGTGTTGGTGTGCTGTAGATAACGTTTGAATGGTTTTTGCTTCCAATTCCCCAACCATCCAAAATCATTAATAATGCTTTTTTGCTCATATTATGCTGAATTTTATAATTTTATACTGAATCTAATAGCTCTTCTTTTCGGGCTGCAAAATTACTCATTTATTTGCACATTTTAATTCTGTTTGCCATATAATTTTGCTAATCATATACTGATAATAAGACTGTATTTTTATGTCAAAAAGACTATCTTTGCATTCAAAATTTAAATTTTACAATGTATAGCGTTCTACTCTTTATCATTGCAGGAATAATTAGCGGTTATTTTTTTCGAAAGCGAAAAGTTCGTTTTATAAATGCATTGATTCTAACACTTATCTGGGTATTATTGTTTTTGCTTGGATTGGAAGTTGGGATGAACGATAATGTGGTTCGAAAATTTGCGTCTCTTGGTTTGGAAGCGGCTGTTATTGCTGTTGCTGCAACTTTGGGAAGTGTGATTGGTGCGAAATTGTTGTGGGGAAGTCTTAAAAACAACAAACAATGAAAGGAAGTCTGATTATATTGTCATTTTTTGCCACCGGATTATTATTGGGGGTCTTTCGGTGCGTTCCTCTGTCCTGGGCAAGTACTGATGTAAGCTTTTTTGTGTTATGTGGCTTAATGTTTTTCGTAGGCTTCAGCATTGGTCATCAACCGGATACTGTTAAACAGTTTCGACGAATACACTCACGTGTACTTTTTTTGCCACTTACAACTATAATTGGAACATATGCAGGTGTGTTAGCTGTGAGTTTTTTATTCAAACATTCAGTATCTGATTTGCTGGCAGTTGGTTCCGGCCTCGGTTATTATTCGCTTTCAAGTATTCTGATAACTCAATATAAAGGCATTGAGCTTGGAACTATCGCTTTACTTTCCAATATAATGAGGGAGATTATCACCCTATTGCTTGCACCTTGGATGCTGAAATACTTTGGTAAACTTTCGCCAATTGCTGCAGGTGGAGCTACTACCATGGATACCACTTTTCCCATTATCGTCCGGACTTCTGGCAAGGAATTCTCCATTGTATCAATTTACCACGGGTTTATCATGGATTTTACGGTTCCATTTTTAGTGACTTTATTTTGTAGTTTTTGAAACGAAAGGAAATGTGAAAGTAGGTGTTCGGGAAAGTAACTTTTCATTTTAGTTAGACAAATAAAATTTTATTCCAAAAACTCCACCTTCAACAAATAATTTCGTACTTTTGCAGAAAATAAACAAGTAACCGAATGGTTATTTCCATTCCTTAATGGAATGAAAAAATCAGAATTTATAGCAACGAGAAATTGCCATTAACTTTCTGTTATCAATATAATATTAAATGTTGGTGTATGAAAATAATCATAGTTGGTACAGCATTTCCCTATCGTGGCGGATTGGCGGCGTATAATGAACGTTTAGCACGTGAATATGTAAAACAGGGACATGATGTTGAAATTATTACTTTTACTCTTCAATATCCGACTTTTCTTTTCCCCGGAAAATCGCAATATTCTGCCGAATTTGCTCCAAAAGATCTAAAGATTACACGTACTATTAACTCTATGAATCCGATGAACTGGATTAAAGTCGGTCAGCAAATTAAGAAAAAAGCTCCTGACAGGTTAATTTTTTGTTATTGGATGGCATTTATAGCACCGTGTTTTGGTACAATTGCGCGCATAGCCCGTTCTCCAAAAACCAAAATGATTGGTATGATTCACAACATGATACCACACGAACCAACTATTCTGGATAAATTATTCCCTTCATATTTTGTGAAAGCCATGGATGGCTTCGTAGCTATGGCCGAATCGGTGGTTGTAGATATTAATAAATTCGATAAAGAAAACAAACCAAAGGTTGTTTCTCCTCACCCTATTTACGACCATTATGGCGATGCTTTGAATAAAAAGGAAGCAGCCATGAAACTAGGTTTATTTGATCAAAATTATTATGTGCTGTTTTTTGGCTTTATTCGTCATTACAAAGGATTGGATTTATTGCTCGAAGCTTTTGCTGATGACCGTTTGCGTAAATTACCGGTTAGATTGATAGTAGCCGGTGAATTTTATGAGAATCCCCAACCCTATCTTGAACAAATTATTCGTCTGAAACTGGAAAGTGTTGTCGAACTTCGCACCGGATTTATTCCGGATAATGAAGTGAGAAATTATTTCAGTTTGAGTGATTTGGTAGCTCAGCCTTACCGAACTGCTACACAAAGTGGTGTGAGCCAAATTGCATATCATTTTGAAAAACCAATGCTGGTAACCAATGTGGGTGGACTTGCCGAAACAATTCCGAATGGAAAGGTTGGTTATGTGATTGATGTTGAAAATACTAAACAAATTGCCGATTCGCTTGTCGATTTTTTTGCAAACGATCGTGCGGCTAAAATGATAGGAAATATCAAAGTCGAAAAGAAAAAATTCCTATGGTCACGTATGACAACTGCGATTGATGGATTATTTAGTTAGAAAGTTTATAAAGTTCATAAAGTTGAAAGTTTTCTATTCTGTTTTCTAATTTGCAATTTTTACTTTTCACTTGAAAAAATGTATTCCTCCCTGATCAAATTTAACTCCAGACTTTCTTCTTTATAAACTTTTAAAACTTTATGAACTCCGAGATAGTAGAAACCCCGATGATGAAGCAATTCAATGAGATAAAAGGAAAGCATCCTGATGCTATCCTGCTTTTCCGTTGTGGTGATTTCTACGAAACTTTCTCTACCGATGCGATTCAGGCTTCTCAGATTTTAGGCATTACACTTACCAAACGTGCAAATGGTTCAGGTAAAACGATTGAATTAGCTGGATTCCCCCATCATGCTTTGGATACTTACTTACCAAAACTAGTTCGTGCAGGTCGGCGTGTAGCCATTTGCGATCAGCTTGAAGATCCAAAACTGACTAAGAAAATCGTAAAACGTGGTGTGACTGAATTGGTTACTCCGGGAGTTTCTTACAGCGATACCACGCTAAATCACAAGGAAAATACATTTTTGGCAAGTGTATATATCAATAAGACTAAAATTGGTGTTTCGTTTCTTGATATTTCTACCGGTGAATTTCTGGTGGCCGAAGGAACGGGCGAATACATTGATAAATTACTGAATAGTTTTGGTCCAAAGGAAGTGCTTTTCGATCGGAGTAAGCGCCGTGATTTTGAAGAATTATTTGGCACTAAATTCTTCACTTATGCGCTTGAAGATTGGGCTTTTACACCTGATTCTGCCAATGAACGATTGCTAAAACACTTTGAAACTAAAACTCTGAAAGGCTTTGGCGTTGATAATTTAGCCAATGGGGTGGTGGCTGCCGGAGCGATTCTGCATTATCTCGATCAGACTCATCACCAACAGACCGGTCACATCACTACACTCTCGCGCATTGAGGAAGAGCGTTTTGTATGGCTTGACCGCTTTACAGTTCGTAATCTGGAGCTTTATGGTTCGATTAATGAAGGTGCCAAAACGCTTTTAGACATTATAGATAGGACGATAAGTCCAATGGGTGCGCGAATGCTGAAACGCTGGCTCGCTTTTCCGCTGAAAGATGTAAAACCAATCAATGAGCGTCTCAGCGTGGTGGAATATTTCTTCAAAAATCGGGAATTACGTCTGCTACTCGAACAAAATATAGCCTTGATTGGCGATTTGGAACGTATTATTTCCAAAGTGGCTGTTGGTCGTATAAATCCGCGAGAAGTTGTACAGTTGAAAGTGGCTTTGAAAGCTATTGAGCCAATAAAACAAGCTTGTACCGAATGTGATAATCTGACGTTGAAGAAAATTGCCGATCAACTCAATGTTTGTGCAGTTATCTCAGATAAAATTGAAAAGGAAATAAGCAATGATCCGCCGATTATGATTAATCGTGGCGATGTGCTTCGCAACGGTGTTGATTCAGAATTGGACGAATTGCGTCGGTTGGCTTATTCAGGAAAGGATTTTTTGCAACAAATTCAGGAGCGTGAAAGTATCGAAACAGGCATTCCAAGTTTGAAAATCAGTTTCAACAATGTGTTTGGCTATTATATCGAAGTGCGGAATATGCACAAAGACAAAGTGCCTGAAACATGGATTCGTAAACAGACGCTGGTGAATGCTGAGCGTTACATTACTCAGGAACTGAAAGTGTATGAAGAAAAGATTCTGGGTGCGGAAGAAAAGATTCTTTCCATTGAAACCCGACTTTTCAATGAACTGGTGTTGAGTTTAGTGGATTATATCACGGCTATTCAACTGGATTCAAATCTGATAGCGCAACTTGATTGTCTGTTGTCGTTTACCAAAGTTTCAGCAGAAAATAAATATGTTCGTCCTGAAATATCTGACACTGATGTGCTGGATATCAAACAGGGACGACATCCGGTGATTGAAAAACAGCTTCCCGTCGGCGAAACCTATATTGCTAACGATGTATATCTCGATAGCGAAACGCAGCAAATTATCATTATTACCGGTCCGAATATGTCTGGTAAGTCCGCATTGCTCCGCCAAACGGCAATAATAACACTTATGGCTCAAATCGGTTGTTTTGTGCCGGTGGAGAGTGCTAAAATCGGGGTTGTAGATAAGATATTTACCCGCGTAGGTGCGAGTGATAATATTTCGCAGGGTGAATCGACCTTCATGGTGGAAATGAACGAGGCAGCCAGCATCCTCAATAATCTTTCGAACCGGAGTTTGATTCTTTTCGATGAACTTGGTCGTGGCACCAGTACGTATGACGGCATTTCTATAGCCTGGGCAATTGTGGAGTATATTCATGAGCACGGAAGCTGCAAAGCCAAAACGCTTTTTGCAACGCATTATCACGAGTTGAATGAAATGGAAAAATCGTTTCATCGTATCAAAAACTACAATGTTTCGGTAAAAGAAGTGGACAAAAAAGTGATTTTTCTGCGGAAACTCGTTCGGGGTGGCAGTGAGCACAGCTTTGGTATTCATGTAGCAAAAATGGCCGGAATGCCGCAAAGCATAGTGAAGCGTTCGGAACAGATTCTCAAACAATTAGAAACCGATAACCGGCAGTCGGGCGTATCCAAACCAATTGGAGAAATTGCCGAAAATCGCGAAGGTTATCAACTCAGCTTTTTCCAGCTTGATGATCCCGTTTTGGAACAGATTCGTGATGAAATCAAAAATCTCGACATTAACAACCTCACACCGGTTGAAGCACTCAATAAGTTAAATGAAGTTAAAAGAATAATTACTGGGAAGTAATTTTCCTCATATATATTGCACACATATTTTAAGGTTGTGCATAATCATGCTGTTTTTGAATTGATATTGCATGTTTATAAACTGTCAAACCCAAAAGTTTATAAAACCTGTATTATTAACATTCTAGGTGCCGAAATTTTAGTATTTTTGTCCTTTCAATATCAGCATTTAAACTTTCAAACTAAATATATAATTTTATAGTATGAAGAAACATAATTTTAGTGCGGGACCATCTATTTTGCCACGCGAAGTTATCGAAAAAACAGCTCAGGCAGTGTTAGATTTCAATGGATCAGGACTTTCTGTATTGGAAATCAGCCACCGTTCAAAAGGTTTTGAAGCAGTAATTGCTGAAGCCAGAGAATTATTCATTGAATTATTGAATATACCTGAAGGTTACTCTGTACTGTTTTTAGGAAGTGGTGCTAGTATGCAATTCTGCATGGTTCCTTTCAACCTCTTTGAAAAGAAAGCAGCTTATTTAAACACCGGTGTGTGGGCAAGTAAAGCGATGAAAGAAGCCAAAGGTTTTGGTGAAGTAGTTGAAGTTGCTTCTTCGAAAGATGCCAATTATACCTTTATCCCTAAAGATTATGTAATTCCTTCGGATGCAGATTATTTCCATATCACAACCAATAATACCATTTACGGAACTGAGTTATTGGTTGATTTAGACTCGCCGGTGCCTTTGGTTGCCGATATGTCTTCTGATATTTTCTCACGCCCGTTGGATGTCTCAAAATACGGCATCATTTATGGTGGTGCTCAGAAGAATCTCGCACCAGCCGGATTGGCATTTGTTATTGTAAAAGACGAATTGCTAGGAAAAGTTTCACGCTATATTCCAAGTATGTTGAATTACAAAATTCATATTGCTGAAGGTTCGATGTACAATACTCCACCCGTTTTGCCAATTTACAGTGCTATGGAAACCTTACGTTGGTTGAAAGCAAATGGTGGATTGGTTGAAATGGAAAAGAAAAATATTGCTAAAGCTGATTTAATTTACAATGCAATCGACAACAGCAAAATGTTTGTCGGAACAGCTGCAAAAGAAGATCGTTCACGCATGAATGTTTGTTTCGTAATGAAACCGGAATATGCTGAACTGGAAGCTGATTTCTTGAAATTTGCTACAGAAGCCGGAATGGATGGAATTAAAGGTCACCGCTCGGTTGGTGGTTTCCGCGCATCTATTTATAATGCTATGCCGATTGAAAGTGTCCAGGCGCTTGTCGATTGTATGCATGAATTTGAAAAACAACATTAATAAACAGTCAAATGTCGAAAGTCTAAGGTCCAATGTCCTTAGACTTTTGTCTTTAGACCTTAGATATAAAAATTATGAAAGTACTAATTGCTACCGATAAACCATTTGCAAAGATTGCAGTGGACGGAATTCGACAGGAGATTGAAGCAGCGGGTTTTGAACTTGCTTTGCTTGAAAAATACACCGAAAAACAACAATTGCTTGATGCTGTAGTAGATGCTAATGCTATTATTATTCGCAGCGACATAATTGATGCAGAAGTTATTGCAGCTGCCAAACAACTTAAAATTGTGGTTCGTGCTGGTGCCGGTTATGATAATGTGGATTTGGATGCTGCTACGGCCGCCGGAGTTTGTGTGATGAACACACCGGGGCAGAATGCAAATGCTGTGGCAGAACTTGTTTTTGGAATGCTCGTTTTTGCTATTCGTAATTTTTACAATGGAACTTCCGGAACTGAACTTATGGGTAAAAAACTGGGTATTCATGCATACGGAAACGTTGGTCGTAATGTAGCCCGAATTGCCAAAGGTTTTGGAATGGAACTGTTTGCCTACGATGCTTATTGTCCTGAAATAGTAATGACTAACGATGCAGTAAAACCATTGAAGTCAGTCGAAGAATTATATGCAAGCTGTGATATTGTTTCGGTACATATTCCGGCTACGGCTGAAACCAAAAAATCAATCAATGCAGCCCTGCTTGGTCGTATGCCGAAAGGCGCCGTATTGGTAAATACAGCCCGCAAGGAAGTGATTGACGAACAGGAGATTCTTGATTTTATGGTGGCTCGTCCTGATTTTAAATACGTTACTGATATAGAACCGGGAAATAATACCGAAATGACAGAAAAACTGGCTGGACGTTACTTTACAACTCCAAAGAAAATGGGTGCTCAGACTTCGGAAGCTAATATCAATGCCGGAATTGCAGCAGCCAAACAAATTGTTGATTTTCTAGCAAACGGAAACCAACAATTCAGGGTAAACAAATAGAACTCATTTACAATTTATAAATTTACGATTTACAATTGCCTAATAGTAATTGTAAATCGTCTTTTTTTATCATTAATCATTAATCACTTAATCGTTACCATAGTAGCTCCAAACCCATATTCCCTGAACGAAGCATCCTGAAAATAATAGCTTTTATATTGGGTTTTGAGTAGTTTTTCAATTTCTTTTCGCAACACACCTTCACCTTTGCCGTGAATAAATACGATTTTTTGTCCTTTCCGGTTTTTATTCTCGTTAAATACTTCATGAAACTTATCCAACTGGCACTGAAGCATGGCTGCATTCGATAGTCCGGCAGTTGTATCGAGTAATTCGTTTATATGCAAATCAATTTCAATGGTTTCGGCAATCTGTGCGCGTTTGATAATACGTGGTCGACCGCTTTCTTCTTTCGAAAACATGGCCTGCTTGATTTCTTCAGGCGATATGTCAGTCATTTTCTGAATTTCAGCTTCCTTTTCTTTTTCCGAACAAATGTCAATCATCATGGCCGGCTCATCGAAATAATCATTTTCGGTAAAACTGTGAAGCTTGTAGAATTTCACTGCATTGATTTTCAGACTGGCATCAATAACAGCCTGCGGGCTGTAGTTTTTCTCTTTTTTAAATGCAATCAGTTGTACCCGAATTCGTTCCCAGACACTTAATTGCTCTTTCGAAATTTCTGCCAGCAATTCCTGCATATTGGGTTCAATCAGGCCGTTGGCAATACTTTTCCAATGGTCATTTTCGCTATTTATCACATTGTAATAAAGGAAATAATTACTGTCATTCACCAGATAACATTCGTAGGAACTGGTTTGCAATTGCTTAATATCGATAGGAAAAAAAGCCAAAAGGGCTTTAAGGGTTTCGCCTTCGGGAGTCTCCAGGACAGGTTCGGGAGTTGTAGTTAATTCTTGGCTGCGCCAAGCGGTAGAACCGAGCGGGTTGATTGGTTGACTGGTTGATTGGTTAACTACTGGAGTGATAGTTGAATTTGTTTTGAAATCTTTTACCGGAAAGTTTGTTTTTTCGTTTACCACACCCACCATAACGCATTCCCGCTCAAAAACCGGAATCTCAAAACCATCAGCATCTTCCACATACAGCATTTTCTTAGCTTCATCCACACGAACAACCACACCACCGCCCACAGCGTTCAGAAAACGCACACTATCACCTTTTTTTATCATTTTTGAATTGCTTACTTATTGTTTTTATAGTGGCAAAGGTAAGCAATTTTTGGTCACTCTTCCACTTTGGTGCAGAAACGATAACCAATGCCTGATTCGGTGAGAATAAATTTGGGATTAACCGGATTTGGTTCAATCTTTTTGCGCAATTGTCCTACAAAAACACGGAGATATTGCGATTGTTGTGTGTAGCCCGGTCCCCATATTTGTTTTAAAATGTATTGGTGAGTCAATACTTTTCCATCGTTTTTGGCCAGCAAAGTGAGTAAGGAATATTCGGTGGCTGTAAGTTTCAATGGCTCGTTATCAATAGTTACTGTTCTGGCAGTCAAATCAATAGAAAGATTATCAAATTCAAGTTTCTGAATTGTAGCAGTGTTTTGGGTCTGACGTAATGCGGTGCGAATTCGTGCCAATAACTCTCCGGTTCTGAATGGTTTAGTCAGATAATCGTTTGCACCATTATCCAGTGCTTTGATAATATCTTCTTCCGAACTTCGAACGGAAAGGATAATAATAGCACCCAGATACCACTCACGCAATTTCCTAAGAACCTCCTGTCCATCTTCGTCGGGCAAGCCCAAATCGAGTACGATTAAATCGGGTGGGTGAACCACTGACATCATAATACCTTCTTTCGCCGTTGCAGCCGACATAGTATTGTAATCGTTGCTGTTGAGTGTAATTTCGAGCAATTTACGAATCTGAACTTCGTCGTCGATGATTAAAATATTCATTTTGCTACTCATATTCTTATCGTTTGAAAATCAAATTTCGTCTGAACTTATTTCTTTGTGTTTTCTTTTTGGAATATACTGATCGGAAAGCGTTTCGTGTTCAACATTTTCTTTGATAACAAAATCAGTAAAGTCCATAGAACCATTTAGTTCCAAAATTTCTGAAGGAATTTCGATGGTAAATTTTGCACCGTTTGGACTGTTATTTTCCACTTTAACCTGGCCTTCATGTGCTTCAACAAAACCTTTAACAATAGATAATCCTAAGCCCGTTCCACCTGTCGTTTTGACAGTTGAACGATAAAACTTGGTAAATAACATTCTCAATTCTTCATCCGAAAATCCTTTTCCATTATCCGAAATACTAATTATAAGGTTTCCTTTAGCATAACCGGCCGTAACGATAATAGTTGAATCAGCCGGTGTATACAAGGTTTCATTGTGAAGCAAATTAAAAAGTGCCTGTTCAATCAACCCAAAATCGAGTCGAATAATGGGAAAATCATCCTGAATCTGAACCTGCAGATTATGTGTTGAAAGTTCATCTTTTAGCCGGTTTATAGGGCTATTTATTAATTCATTAACATCGCACCAGTCCCGATTAATACTTAACATGCCGGATTCGAGCCGTTGCATATTCAACAAATTATCAATCAAACGGTTCAACCGGAAGGCAGCAATTGAAATTTCAGCTATCAGTTTTGTTTTATCATTTTCCGAAACATGTGAGTCTTTTTCCAACAAATTATCGGAAGCACCTACAATGGTAGCTATCGGTGTGCGTAATTCATGCGAAATAGAATCGAAAAGCGTTTTGTAGAGCTTTAGCGTATTACTGCGTTCTTCTTTTTGTAGCTCCAGTTTTTCCAACGCTCTTACTTTGGATGTCAATACTCCATTTACCAAAGCAATTACAAAATACATTAGCAATAACAGAACATCTTCCGAGCTGCTAACATGAAAAGTAAAATGGGGTGGAATAAAGAAAAAATCCCAAATTAAAGCACTTAATGTAGCTGCTGTAAGAACAGGATACAGTGTAAAAAACATGGATAAGATGGATACAGTGGCCAAAAGTAGCAATGCAACACTTCGATAGCCAATATAATCAACGCTGGCATAACAAAGCAATGCCACTATAATGACTGATAAGTTGCTTACAACAAATTGTTTGAAAATGCTTTGTTTAAAAAAATCAAGTTTCATGGCTTTGTTTTTTTTTGTGCAATCTGCAAATTTATTTATAATTATTTACCTGTAACGCTTTTCTCAACGAAATTGGAATAATAATAGTCGTCAGACCTAATTTATACAACCTGCGTTGAATGGAGAAAATGGTGAAGTTATGCAATAATCTGGATGCCCGGTATGTTCCGCTAAATACCAACTGTCCACCAATAAAAGTTGTATTGTGGTATTTCTCGGTAACTTCCGGTACTATTTTGAGCACTTCTTCAGCCACATCGGTTCCAATGGCGTAACGATATTCTGCATTATAACCCAACTGATTGATTAAATATACATATTTGCTTAAATTCTGCTGAATATTTTCTGTAATTGTCTCTACTACTGCATCATGATGGAAGCTATCCGCATCCACAATTCCCACCTGAATAAACACGAAATTTTTATATACATCCTTGAATTTACTCAAAATTTTAAACAACGAATATAATCCGACTCCGCTGTAACCATTTACCAGAATTACAGCCGTCATGTCGCTGAAATCAACTTCTGTGGTTTTGGTTTTACGTGTCATGTTCTTGTTTAGTTCAGCAATGGTTTCAGGCATTTTTGAATTCATAATTTTCTGAATCCGGCCAATTTCCTTTCCAATTTTATTATAATGCCCTTTTATATAAAGAGCAAGCCCTACCAAAGCCCCGGTAATAAGGATAGTAATCCAACCACCCTCGTCAAATTTCATTACAATTACAGTAAATAAAATAAATGTAGTAAGCAGAAATCCCGTTCCATTTATCAGGAGTTTTCCCAACCAACCCTTTTCTTCCTTGCGTACCTGAAACCAGTGTTTTACCATACCAAACTGTGATAATGAGAAGGTTATAAACACATTGATACTATAAAGAACCACCAGAAAAGCAACCGATGCTTTCGACATCCAGATAACAAAATAAGCGGCGATTCCCATAATTAGAATTCCGTTTTGCGAAACAAGGCGATCGCTTAACATAGAGAAACTGCGTGGTAACCACGAATCGTGAGCCATGTTCGACATGACGCGTGGTCCATCAAGGAAGCCGGTTTGAGCGGCTACAAACAACAATGCAGCTTCCGAAATCAGTGTTACATAAAGAAATGTCTGACCAAATACAGGATTCCAATTTGCAATAGCAGTTGAAATCAATACTGCATTCATAGTTTTTCCGGGCTGAATATGAACTCCGAAAAGGAAGTAAGAAATAATCAGACCAAGAACGGCTGCTGACAGCGAGATGGCCAGCAAACGCATTGTTTTAATTGCCGTCTTTACGCGTGGTTCACGCAAGTTGGGAATTCCGTTACTCACTGCCTCGATGCCGGTATAAGTTCCTGCACCCATACTGTAGGCTTTCATAATCAGAAATATTGTTCCGTAAATACCCAAACTCTTTACTGTTCCTGTCAATTCGTGACCGGTTTGAGTAACCACCGAATGCATTTGCGAAGCATGAGTTGTAAATGCATACGCAATCAGAAAAATGTGTGAAAGTAGGAAAATTACAAAGATGGGAGTCAAAGCAGTTACCGATTCTTTTACTCCACGTAAATTTAAAATTGTAAGAACAAATAATATAGATAATGCAAATGCTACTTTATAACTCTGATATTCAATGGGTAAAAAACTGAAAATTGCATCAGCACCACTGGAAACTGATATGGAAATAGTCAAAACATAATCGATTAACAGAGCGCACCCCGAAATCATACCTACATTAGGCGAAATCAATCGGCTGGCTACCAGATAGCCACCGCCACCATGAGGAAATAATTTAATAATTTGCGAATAACTGGTGCTGATAATAAATATAGTCACCATGGTTATTAATCCTACAATAATAGACAGATTGACGTGAACACCCAGTGTTTTATAGATTTCTTCCGGCCCATAACACGAGGATGAAAGCGCATCAGAGCCAAGCCCTACCCACGCAAAAAACACAATCAATGAAATGTGTCTGAATGTTGAGCTATCCTTTAAATCCAGCGGATTTCCAATAACAGTCTTCTTTACTTTTCCAATAACATTTGTCATAATCTTATACCTTAAAAATTGAACATAAATACCACGCTGCAAAGTTCCGACATATTTTGTAAATCTGGCGTAAAGATGTTTTAGAGATATATAAAGATTTTATAAAGATTGAAGCTAAAATCCGCAAATTCAGATATAAAGCGATTTTTTAGTACTTTTGTCTTTCTTTTTTTAAACTGTATTTCTGTGAATAATAAAGACCAAAACCAGCCGATTTTTATTGATGAATATGATTATACTTTGCCTGATGAACGTATAGCCAAATATCCCTTACAACAACGTGATGCATCAAAATTGTTGGTTTATCAAAATGGAGAAATCTACGAAAGCAAATTTGCGTCAATAACCGATTTTTTGCCCGAAAATGCCTTGTTGGTTTATAACAATACACGCGTAATTCAGGCACGATTAGTTTTTTATAAAGAAACCGGACCGCGGATTGAAGTGTTTTGTCTCGAACCGCTAAGACCTTCTGATTATGCTCAATCCCTTGGCTCGACTACCGAATGTGTATGGAAATGCATGGTGGGAAATCTGAAGAAGTGGAAAGGAGAAATACTTAGTAAAAAGGTTGAAATTGCCGGAAAAGCCTGCACGTTCAATGTCGAATTACTTCATTCAGAAGGAAATACACATAACGTTCACTTTTGCTGGAATAATACAGACATTCATTTTGCAGATATTTTGGAAAAAGCCGGAGAACTGCCAATTCCACCATACCTGCACCGAAAAACAGAAGAAAGCGACCTGACATCCTATCAAACCGTTTATTCCAAAATAAAAGGTTCGGTAGCAGCACCCACAGCAGGATTGCATTTTACGCCTGAAGTGTTTAAAACACTTGAACAGAAAAATATTAGGACCGAAGAACTGACACTCCACGTTGGGGCAGGAACCTTTCAACCTGTGAAAACACGCGATATTGCTGAGCATCACATGCATACCGAAGTTATATCGGTTCATCGCAATACAATTGAAAATATCCAGCAGAAACTTGGAAATATTATTGCTGTTGGAACGACCTCGGTGCGGACATTGGAGAGTTTGTATTACCTCTCCCCAGCCCTCTCCAAAGGAGAGGGAGAGAGCAATTCAAAAAGCTTAAGTGCAAAATTTCAGGTTTCACAATGGGCGCCATACGAGAAACATGAAGAGATTTCGACCTACAATGCATTACAAAGTTTATTGGATTATCTCGATGCCAATAAGCTTACAACTCTTCATGCCGAAACTCAAATCATGATTAAGCCCGGCTACAAGTTCCGGATAGTAAATGGCATGATTACAAACTTTCATCAACCCAAAAGTACCTTACTGTTGCTTGTCTCAGCTTTTGTAGATGGGAATTGGAAACAAATTTACGACTATGCACTCCAAAACGATTTCCGTTTTTTGAGTTATGGAGATGGTTCGTTATTGATGGAAGAATCTGCCCCCTAACCCCCTATAGGGGGAAATCCTTCAAAATGATTGCAAAGCACTAATACCACTTATGAAATGAAGATATTTTTTTGTACTTTTGCACAACAAATAAACTTATTTTAAAAGGTCTTTAAGTCCCCTGAAGGGGGATTTAGGGGGCTTCTTCTTATTTATGGAAAAAATTATCATCCTCGATTTTGGTTCACAAACCACTCAGTTAATAGGTCGCCGCCTTCGCGAACTCAACGAATATTGTGAGATTTTGCCTTATAACAAGTTCCCGGAAAACACTGAGAAAATAAAAGGTGTTATTCTTTCGGGAAGCCCATTTTCGGTGTACGATCCCGCAGCTTTTAAAACAGATTTAAGTCTGATTCGAGGAAAATTTCCGGTGTTGGGTATTTGCTATGGAGCTCAGTTTATGGCTTATACGTGTGGTGGAAATGTGGAATCAGCCGGTTCGCGCGAATATGGCCGTGCAAATATGACTTATATCGATCAAAATGATTTATTGTTGAAAGATATTCAACCCGGATCTCAAATATGGATGTCACACGGTGACAGCATTACCAAAATCCCTGAAAGTTTTAAAAAGATTGCCAGTACCGACGATGTAGAATTGGCTGCTTTCAAAGTGGAAGGCGAAAAAACCTGGGGCGTGCAATTTCATCCCGAAGTCTTTCATACACTCGATGGTACGCAATTGCTTGAAAACTTCCTGAATATCTGTGAATGTAAACGCAATTGGTCACCGGCTTCTTTTGTTGAATCGACTGTTGCTGAACTGAAAAAACAGCTGGGTCACGACAAAGTTGTTCTCGGACTTTCGGGAGGTGTCGATTCCTCGGTTGCTGCTGTATTGCTCAATAGAGCAATCGGAAAAAACCTGACTTGTATCTTTGTTGACCACGGCTTGCTGCGCAAAAACGAGTTTGAAAACGTGATGCGCGATTATGAACATTTAGGTCTGAATGTAATAGGGGTAAACGTAAAAGAACGTTTTTACAAAGCTTTAGCCGGAGTTTCCGACCCGGAACAAAAACGTAAAATCATTGGTAGCGGCTTTATTGATGTGTTCGACGAAGAAGCTCATAAAATTAAAAATGTAAAATGGTTGGCTCAGGGCACCATTTATCCCGATATAATTGAATCGCTTTCTATTACCGGAACAGTTATAAAATCGCACCATAATGTGGGTGGTCTTCCCGAAAAAATGCATCTGAAATTATGTGAGCCATTACGTCTGCTATTCAAAGATGAAGTGCGTCGGGTAGGAACTCAATTGGGAATGATGCATCACCTTATCAAACGTCAACCATTCCCGGGTCCGGGTTTGGCTGTACGAATTCTGGGCGATATTACTGCTGAAAAAATCCGTATCTTACAAGAAGCTGACGATATTTTCATCAGTGGACTACGTGAATGGAATCTCTACGACAAAGTTTGGCAAGCTGGTGTGATTCTTCTTCCAGTTCAATCAGTAGGTGTAATGGGTGACGAACGTACCTACGAAAATGCAGTTGCGTTGCGAGCCGTAACTTCTACTGATGCCATGACGGCTGACTGGGCACAACTTCCGTATGATTTTTTGGCCAAAATGTCCAACGAAATTATCAATAAAGTAAAAGGTGTAAACCGCGTGGTGTATGACATTAGCTCGAAACCGCCTGCAACGATAGAGTGGGAATAATCCCAATGTGCAAATGATTTAATTTCCAATTTTCAATATCTTTTATTGGAAATTGGAAATTTCTTTAATTGAAAACACTACTGTCCGGTTATAAATCAAAGATAGTCAGTTGATTATAATCTTGAATAGTTTGGTTTTTGTATTCTTGTTTTATAAATAGTTCATTTATAGGAGTTTTCTCAAACAATGACAGACTAAAAATCTGTAATAAAGTGT
>CAIUTB010000129.1 GCA_903901975.1 uncultured Bacteroidales bacterium | reverse complement strand
GGCTCCGCTGGAGGTTTTGCTGCAGCTTCTCCTTGCTTTGAAGATTGCCAAATCCAGTCTGATATAGTTCTTTCTTCTACTGATGGGGGTGGAGAAGTAGATTTTTATAATTGTAGTTGTATATGTAAAAATATAATCCTAAATTTGCATATTCATTTAAACTAAAATTGTATGCTTATGAAAAAGATTATTTATTTGATAGTGTTTGTTTTTGCACTCGTTTCATGTACTCCGGTTAATACCGATTTACAATCTGCTAATTCAATGGTCGGTACATATAGCTGTACAAGTGATGGTATCTTATATTTAATGAAAGATGCAAATACCCGCCAAACTTCATGGCCTGTAAATATGACTAATGATAGTTTAATTATATATGCATCAAATACAACATCTACAATAAAAATAACAAAAAGCTTAGTATCAGATGGGGCTATTTATATTGCGGGAGATTTAGTCACAGTTAGCGGTAAAGATTGGGTTTGTAGTTATAGTACTCTATATCAACAAACAAGAAAATTAAATGGATATACAATTAATTTAGGCATGGATAGAACCATTTCTTATTCAACATCCAATATAATAATTAATCAAACTTATACAGGATCGTGGAGCAACGGCAACTTATCCGGCACAATATCCGGGAGCGCAAAAATAACACTAACTAAAAATTAGGAATATGAAAAAAATAACACATTTTATTTGTTGTCTTTTCTATTTCTTGTTTTAGTCAAACAACTTTAGAGGAGTTTAATTATTGTGCGAATGGCTACGTTATTGAGAAAAACAATAGTCTTGATATGAAGTCAGGGTATAAAGATTTGACATTTTTGAAATCATCTGCCGAATATTTGAATCACAATTATAGTTTCGAGTTTATTTTGTTATTAAGAACTGAAAACAATGAAATAGCTGCTACCATAATACATTACAAAAAAATTGCTTTAAACCGAATAGGGCAATTAAATACAGCTAATAGATATTTATGTTTGCCTATTATAAATCAAAACAGCAGTAAAAAAATGATTTATTTATACAATAGCCAATTCCCTGAAAACGATCAGGGTTTTTATAAGACATATAGCGAAGCATTATTTAAATACTTCACTCAGTTACAATTATACCAATTATCAAAAAAATAACAAAAAACCCGCTACAAAATAGCGGGTTTTTTCATGCTTACACTTTTGTTATTTATAATACTTTATAAATAACTGTTTTTTAGTTCCATTTTCCGGCATATACCTCCAGTTGTCGGCGGGTAGCTTCGGGGCTACTATGCACGTAGTTCATTGCTATTCGTATATCTTTCCATCCCATTATATTCATCAGCAGAAACGGATTTTGTGTAATTTCGGCCATATTGGAGGCGCAAGTGTGCCGGGCGGTGTGAAATGTTACCGCCTTTTTAATTTCGGCCATATCCATAAGCACCGGCAGCACCTGGTTTATTATATCCGCCTTTTGGCGCGGAAAAAGATACTCACCCTGACTATCAATATACTTTAAGGCTATTCGTTCAGCACAGCCATCGAAAAGCAGCGCAAGCGGATGTATCAGGTCAGCACCGTAACCCTTAATAGTGTGTAAATCCACGGTAAGCCCGGCGGTGGTTCGGGTAATTTTATCTTTAGTCAGTGCCAAATTGTCGGATATTCGCAGCCCGGTATAGCATGAATACAAAAACCGGTCGCGCACAATTAGTTGATAATCGGTCAGATGCTTCAGTTTTTCAATTCTGTCTAATTCGGTCATGGTCAGAAACGTTTTTTTGCCCTCGCCCCTATTGGTGTTCAGTTCCGCCCGGATGTACGGATTTTCGCGGATCAGGTTCTTTTTAATCGCTTTTTTGATATATTCCTGTACAAATACATTGAAGCGCGAAACTGTGCTTTCGGCATAGCTTGCACGTAGGTTTTTATCCAGTATTTCCACATCGGCCGTAGTAATAAGACAAACCGGCTTATCGGGCATCAGGCGGGCAAGTATTCCGGCGTTAGACTTGTATTTTTTGTAGGTAAGAACATCAATTGTCGTGCGGTTATTTTCCAGCTCCGAAAGTATGAACTTTGAAAAATATATACTATCTTTGTAGCCTCGCTGGTAGAGATCGAGCGCAGAAAAATCAAAAACAGCCGTTCCGGTTCGTTCGTAGTCGTAAATGTAGTTCCGTAGGTCATTCAGCTTATTGCTTAAACTGAGGTCAATAACGCGGCTCTGAGGGTGTTTTTTAGATACCGTATTTGTGGAGTTGTCCCAGTATTCCGGTTCAATGTAAATCCCGGTGTCAATGTATCGGTATTTCCGGTTGAAATAACACTGTATTTTTACTTCGCAATTTTCGCCCGGATCGAGCGTTTTGTTTTTGTAGTTGTAACTTAGTTCAGCTTCCATAATGTACTTTTTATAAGTTCCGAAAATGTTTGACGGGTAGTTAATAATTTTCAAGCCGTCAAACATCTGTCGAACAAAAGTACTATTTTATATCGTTTTTGGTTATTTTTAAAGGTTTTTTTAACTTTTGCAATTAGTAGAGTAAAGAGGAATAAAGGATATAAAGCACTGAAAACCACCACCAATACATATTTTTTTTAGCAGACTTAGTAGCTCAGCTGGTAGAGCAACAGACTCTTAATCTGTGGGTCGAGGGTTCGAACCCCTCCTGAGTCACTCTCTGAAAATCAAACACTTACATACATTTTGTGTGTAGGTGTTTTTTGCTTACTATATTATGTAAATCGTCTTATATATGTATCTACAAGAACCAATATTCGGTACAAATTGAGTTCCTGCTAAACTTTAATATTAAAGAAAGGATGAATGACTTTTAAATCAAACATCCTTTCCTGTTTAGAAAAACTAATTTATCAGAGAGTGATAGTTAAGTTTCATTCTATAATTCGGTATTCCACAAAAGCCTCAATAGCCTCATAAGAAGCAAGTCCTAATTTGTTGTATAAATTTGCTGTTGCCTGATTTCGTTCTTCGGCACGTTGCCAGAACAAACGTTCATCATTTCCCAGGAATGGTGCACTTTCCATTTGTGACTGATGTTTCAGAATAGCATTCCGTTTCCTGCGTAGTTGCTCCGGGCTAATTGGCACAGCCATTTCAATATGGTCAATTTCCCATTCAGCCCAAGCACCACGATACATCCAAATTCGGCATTCTTTCATCCATTCTTTAGCTTTCAGCTCGTGAATAGCTCCCAATGCAGCATTTAAACAAACTTTATGGGTTCCATGAGGATCAGCCAGGTCGCCGGCCACGAAAATCTGATGAGGCTGGACTTCATCAAGCAACTCAATCACTTTAAGTATATCAATGTCTTTTAGTTTGCCTTTTTGTACTTTACCAGTTTCATAAAACGGAAGATCCAGAAAATGGATATTTTCGGGTCTTACTCGCACAAACCGGCAAGCTGAACGAGCTTCTTCTCTCCGAATTTGCGCCTTAATATAGAGAACATCTGCTGTATCGGGTTCACCTGCCTGCTTTTCCTTAGTAAGAAAATGAAGTATCTGAGCATATTTTGGTTGAATTACAGCATTTGTTGCTTCAAAGCGGTCAATAACATTTAGCATCAGTGAGATGTAACGGATTACTTCTTCATCGCCAACGGCTATATTACCAGAAGTTTGATAGGCAATATGCACTTCGTGATTCTGATCTACTAGTCGCTGAAATGTTCCTCCCATCGAAATTACGTCATCATCTGGATGAGGACTAAATATCACAATACGTTTAGGATATGGTTTTGCACGTTCAGGTCGGTCTGAGTCATCGGCATTTGGTTTTCCACCCGGCCAACCGGTGATGGTATGTTGTAAATCGTTGAATATCTTTATATTTACATTATATGCCGAACCGAAAAGTGAAAGTAATTCGTCCAGTCCATGATGATTATAGTCTTTGTTAGTCAGTTTTAAAATTGGCTTATCAGTTTCGTTGCAAAGCCATACAATGGCGCGACGGATAAGCATATCAGTCCATTCGCACGGACCTACCAGCCAGGGGTGACTGATGCGGGTTAATTGTTGCGCAGCACTCAAATCAATGGCAGCCATGGCATTTTTGTGCAACTGTAGGAACGATGCCGGTACGTTGTCATCCGTTTTTCCCTCAATCACTTCTTTCAAAATGGCTGACTTATTTTCTCCCCATGCGAGCAGAATTAGCTGTTTGGCATTCAGTAAGGTTGAAAGCCCCATAGTTATTGCACTCGAGGGAATTTCGGAAACCGAGCTGTAAAAACGCTTCAAATCACGTTGCGATTCTACATCCAGTAACATCAAACGTGTGAGTGTACTTATTTGTGAGCCGGGTTCATTGTATGCTATATTCCCTACTAAACCCACACTAACCAAAACCAAATCTAATCCTTCGTATTGTTCAATCAGTTCTTCGTAATGACGGCAAAAGTCATAAACATTCGAACGATTTACAGTTGAATCGGGAGTGTAAAAGTTTTCCGGAATAAAATCGACTTTGTCGAGTAGATTCGTTCTGATTAATTTTGCATTGGAGTGACATTCAACTGAATTTACCGGAAAAAACTCGGAAACATTGAACACAATGACATCGGCAAAACTCAAACCCTCTTCTTCGTGCATTCTCACCAGTTCTTCGTAAATACCGAGTGGAGAAAAACCTCCCGAAAGCCCTAAAATACAGCGTTCTCCCTGTTTTTCCTTTTCTCGGATAAGTGTGGCAACTTTTTGGGCTATGGAACGTGCTCCTTCTATGGTATCTGCATAGATGCTGGTTCGTAGTTTTTCATAACGTGTCTGACGCAGACTTTCTATCATGTCACCGGGACGGAAATACCTTTCAGGAGTTCGTTCCAGCGTGATTTTTGAACTTAAGTCGTATTGCATGGTGGTGGTTGGTAGATTGGTTATCTCGTTAATTGAGAATTGAAAATAGAAAATAGAAAAATATTTTTTTTAGTTTCCCTCTATTTCCTTAAAATAGCGATAGGTTCCTACTTTTAATTCCTCGGTGGCAGATTCGTCGCAAACAATAATACCTTTCGGGTGAAGTTGCAAAGCTGAAATAGTCCACATGTGGTTTACCGAACCTTCTACAGCCTGATACAAAGCACGTGATTTGTTGTGACCATTGACCATAATCAGCACTTCTCTGGCATCCATTACCGTTCCTACACCAACTGTCAGAGCATGTTTCGGCACAAGATTGGTATCATTTTCAAAGAAGCGCGAATTGGCAATAATGGTATCCTGTGTTAGTGTTTTGACTCGAGTACGCGAATGTAAAGATGAACCGGGTTCATTGAAAGCGATATGACCATCAGCTCCTATACCCCCCAAAAATAGCTGAATACCACCAACAGATTTAATCTTTTCTTCATAGGCTTCGCACTCTGCTTCCAGATCAGTAGCATTCCCATTGAGGATATTTACATTTACAGCTAAAATATCGATGTGGCTATAAAAGTTATTCCACATAAAACTGTGATAGCTTTGCGGATGTTCTTTCGGAATTCCAACATATTCATCCATATTGAATGTAACCACATGTTTAAAAGATACTTTGCCTTTTTTGTAAAACTCTATCAGTTTCTGATAGGTTCCCAATGGTGTGGAGCCAGTAGGAAGACCCAACACAAACGGACGGTCCGCTGTAGGTGCAAAATTTTGGATTTCAGTCATCACATAGTTTGCCACCCACTCCGAAATACCAGTACAATCAGGTTGAATTATTAAGCGCATCGTTTTTGGTTTTGTGAAATTATTTTTTGCAGTCGAAGACTATTTGCTGCATGGTTTCGAAATGCTCTTCCTGACTTTGCAACAGTTTGAATTGTGCAAGCGACCGCTGCCAGTTATGATGTTGATGTTCAATTTTGTAATATGTATCGCCATTTATATAATCTCCAAAAAAACGAACTGTTTGCATATAGCTTAATAACTTAGCTCCAAAAGCCAGATTACCAAGTTCCACCGGAGTAAGGAAAGTAGCTTTTTTCAGATAACCACGTGTATAGGCTTCAAAAATATCAAGGTTCACTCCGATATTGTCCAGATTTACATCATCTTCTGCACCGGTATTGGCTGCTGTGCGCATAAAATCGCCAAAATCGGAAAGCACAAAACCAGGCATCACCGTATCCAGATCGACAATACAAATAGGCTCATTATTTACGTCAAAAAGCATATTGTTTACCTTTGTATCGCAATGATTGATGCGTTTGGGAAGTTTTCCCTCCCGAAAAAGACGTTCAGGCATACACATTTCTTCTGCACGGCTTTCAATTTCATCCACCAACCACTGAGTCATTTCCAAACGTCCTGCAGCATTAGCTTTTACAGCATCTCTGAATTGCTCCAGACGGAATTCTATGTTGTGAAAGTTGGGAATGGTTTCAATGAGCTCATCGTGAGGAATATCGGCCAGCATATACTGAAAATTTCCAAAAGCTTCTCCTGCTTTATAGGCTAGTTCGGGGGTGATTGCATCGTAGCTGTGAGTCCCCTCAATATTTACATATACCCGCCAAAATGCACCCTCGGCACCCTGATAAAACAGTTTCCCATCTTTTGTAGGAATCAGTTGAAGTACTCTTTTGTCTATATCACTTGCACCCGTTTCGATAAGTTTTGCACGCAAGTGGTCGGTTACAATTTGTATATTTTGCTGCAGACCTTCCACATTTTTGAAAATGTGATGGTTTATTTTTTGCAGAAAATAGGATTCTCCACCGGGATTTTTACTTTCAACTATAAATGAATCGTTGATGTGACCAATTTTTAACGGGCGAATTTCACCCACTTCATTTTTTATCGTAAATTGTTGAATGATGTTTAACATAAATCTGGCATTTGGATGATTTAATATTCATTTATAGTGCAAATATAGACCATTTTTGAATAGCAATAGGACAAAAAAAGCTGTAATTAAAAGTATGTACGATGTTATACCTATTTTTGGACAATAATGGTATAACGTGAAATTTAATATAAAAAACCCTCAGAGAGTCAAGTGAATCAGACTCCTAAGGGTTAAAATATTTTTATGGACTAAATTTTAGAGCTTTTCCAGATTTATTTTTCTTGTCAAAGCTTCCAGAAAATAATAATCGGCATAATTCAGGGGTACATCAATCTCGTTGCCATGGGGTATACTTCCAACCGAATGCATCAATAGAAAATTACTATTAGTCCCCACAATGGCCAGGTATGCAGGACTGGAAAGACTATTCATGATTTTATCAGCTATTTTTTTATACCCAGGTCTTTCAAACGAACTCAATTCGTATAAAGCAGAAGCCATAATTGCTGCTGCAGAAGCATCACGGGGTTCATTTGGGATATTGGGTGCGTTAAAATCCCAATAGGGTATCAGGTCTGCCGGCATGTTTTTATTGCTAAAAATAAAATTAAAAATTTTATCTGCAAAATCAAGATATTTCTTATTTTTTGTTTCCCGATAACAAACCGAATAACCATATAGCGCCCAGGCTTGACCACGCGCCCAGGCTGATTCGTTGGAATACCCCTGAGCTGTACATTTGCTGCGAACGCCACCTTTAACTTTATCATAATCAACTACATGATAGCAACTAAAATCACTTCTGAAATGATTTTGCATGGTAACATTGGCATGACTGATGGCCATTTTTCGGAAACTGGAATCGCCAGATAAGTCAGATGCTTTAAATAATAGTTCCAGATTCATCATATTATCGATAATCACAGGACACATCCAACCTTTGGTACCCTGCCAGCCACGATCTTCGTCCCATGATTGAATTACTCCTGCAGACGGTCTGAAACGGGTAGATAATGACTTTGCTGCTTCTATAATTACAGATTTATAAGCCTCTTTATGAGTTTGTTTATAGGCATTTCCGTAAGAACAATTAATGATAAACCCAACGTCGTGATGGCTAGTAAGGTATTTTATAGAATCCAGATTCTCAGTATATTTAACAGCCAGTTTTTTCCATTTAATATCTTTTGTCAAGTCGTACATTAGCCACATAGTTCCCGGGAAAAATCCACTGGTCCAGTCGTCTATTGCTATATACTCTATCTTATTATCTTTTACAGTTCTCGGATTCAAAAATATAGCCGATTTTTCAATAATTTCTACTTGCCGACCAATTTGATGGGTTGCCAAAGCTACATCATTCGATATAATTTTATCATTCGTGTTTTTTGCTGCAGTACTACAGCTACTTGTCAACCAAATGCTAAGTGTTATACTTAATAAAATCTTCTTCATCCTTCTATTTCTTTTATTGGTTTTCAATTTACGAATTTAAATGTCCTGGTGCGTTGCGAATCGTTTACTGTACAAAGAAAAAATCCATGTTGAAGATTTTTTGTTGATATAATAACAGGTTCTGTTTTACTGGTATTGTTTTGTTTATAAAGTAATATGCCATTTAAACTACAAATTTGAAGGCTAACATTAGAATTTATATTTTCTTTAAAATCAACTTTAATATTATCAGCATTTTTGATAAATGTCGCCCATTTTGAATCAACAATTTCGTTAACGGTGGCAACATCGGTAAGTGTTTTAGCTCCAAAGTAAATAGGTTCGCCGTTGTACATAGAAACTGTAACTAGTGTTTGACCTCCTGCTGGCGTGGCGAAACTCACTCCGCTTACTGGCGAAATTTCTTTCCAGTCGCCGGTCAAAGTCAAGGTTGTTTGGTTAGAAGTGGCTATCCAACCATACATGGCATCAGTTAGTGGATGCAAGTTCGGATCGCTTATAGCAAAATAATGCCGGTTTAAGATTGCATCATACTTATCCATCAATAAATGTGGAAAAGTAGTCGATTTTACAATTCCATACGTCAGATTGCTGGCTGCACTGAAAAAGCTGTATGCGGTAATATTTAATGGTTTATAAAGCAATGCATGCACCGAACTGGATTGAGATAAAATCTGATAAACACTACCACCAGCGTTTGCCAACTGACTTGCCAGAGTTTGCATTTGGGTTGTGTTTGTTGCCGGTATCACTACAAATGAATAACTTTTTGACGTGGGTTTGACACCATGATTCAGATACGCTTTGGCTGCGGGAATTGAGTTGACAGGTGCCGCATAATCTGATCCTGAATAATTAGGCGAACTTTGATTGTCATATCGAATTTCAATTGGGTCATTGCCTTTAGGAATAAAATATCCAGTTCCCTGCGGTGTGATTAACCAGTTGTCGGCAGTGGTAGTTGTTGTTGAAGTATAGGGCGTTGTAAGTGTTGTGCCATTATAAATAAAAATTCCACTCGCAGAAGAAATAAGATTTTGAAATAAATTGGTAGTGGTTGGCATACCCGCACTATAAGTTCCTGTCGAAGTAATGTTACTTCCAATGCTGATAATCATATTTTCAAATGCAAACATGGATTTTTTGAAAACCAGATTAGTAGCCGTATAAGCAGAAGCTGACCAGGTGTCAATCTGATCGAAATCAGTTGCAAACATTCCACAATCTACAAAAGACAAAGCACCAGTAAAGTTTTTTGTTTTAGTTCTTTGATCAAAACGACCGGTAACTGATTTGTAAGGCATCATTTCCTGCCATGAATCATACTGTACTGTAGTTGTTCCGGGTATCACATTCCAATCCCAGCCACCGCTTGTGGCACTCGATAATGGGTATCCACTGCTGGCTAGGGTGCCGCTGTACATGATTTCAAGCGATCCGTGACTTTGGTATCGCCCAAAACGATTTGTATTGTCGTAAATTTCAGCACCAAAAAAGTTAGCGGTTGGAGCATGCATAGTTGCTACCCAATTGGCTTTCCTGTAAATACCGGTTGGACTGTAATTAAATTGATAAAAACCCTCGTACTTCTGAAATGGAGCAGTATATTTGGTGGTTTGGAAGAAATAATTGTAAGCAGATGCTACTTCATTATCCTGAGTTCCCATGCAATCGGTTCCAATGGCAACTAAATAATCGAAATAAGCTTTTGTAAATTGAACAGCAATGTCGAAAGGTTTTCGTCCACATAAAGAATTAGCAAAAAAGTGATTATCGCCCACATCCAGAGTTCCCATTATATAATCGGAAATAACTGCTTTTTTAAATCGTTGGTAAGAATCTGCAGCTATTTTAAACGGAGTAGCTTTTACATAATTCATGTATTGTACCCAGGTTTTATAGGCATACATATAATTATTATAATGTGTATTATGATGAAAACCGGTACCATCGGGTTTCAAAATATCACCACCACCGGGAACGTATTCTGTATTTCTGTCAAGATAACGCTTGAATGCTTTTAGTTCCCTGACCGATGTAGCATCGTCGGATTGATTAAGAGCAACTCCCATCATAGCAGGCAAACAAAGATAAATTATATCTGAAACCTGATTCGTAAGATAGGTGCTTTGCGGATAATACATAGTTCCATAAAATGACAACCAACGAACCAGTTTGAGCACTTCAGCTTTTTCATCGGCTGTATAGGCAGGTAATGCATCAAGGAGTCCACCAGGAACATCTCTCACCGGATTATAACTGTTGCTAAAGGTCCTATAATTGCATCCCTCGGAAATGCCCTGATCGAGCATGTGATCTATCAAATTCTGAAATAAAGTCATACTTGCTGAATTCAGCAATGCATCAGCAGCCAGTATTTCAATTCTGTTTACAAGTGTGGTCATAAAAGCATCTGTCAATGCTGCGGCCGAAGCATCAATCACATTTCCACGAACAGAGCCATCGGAGTTACGCACTATATTTAACGAAGCAACATAGGCTTTTGCATCTGCTAGTGTTGTACTTGTACCTGCTGTAGGAGTACGTTTCAATGATGTTCGTAACGAAGTCAGAGCCGAAAGCTCCTGAGAAGTTGGTGTAACTACCGGAATATCTATCGGATTGGCAAACAATGAAAGAGAACTGGTATCAGCAGTCATAAAGGTTTTATCCAACAACCAATGACTACCCATGATACGACTGGCATCAGTAGTCTGGTTGAAATTCACATCGTCAAAATAAGTTTTGTGTATAGCAGATGAAGTTGGTTTTATAGTTATCCTGACAGAAGTAATGGATGTTGAGCTTGCAGAAACATATTCCGTATATGCACGGTTAAATTCATGCCAACCCTTAAAATTACACAAGAAAATAGCTTTTCTCTTAACCAATCCTCCATTCATAAATTCAACTGTCAAGGTGTCATTATTGATAACGGGTGAATAAATCTGCATATAGGCGCTGTTAGTCGTTCCGGCAGTGAAAGTTGTAAATGATACAGTCATCACTGAAGTTCCGGTAGTAGTCCAGCACAAACTCTGAACTCCTTCTTTATAATGTTCGGTACTTAGTCCCACGGTAGCTGTACCCGAAGAAACCCACGAAATAGCAGAAGCTTCGAAGCTAAAACTTTGAGCGTTTAAAGCAAATGAAACAACAAAAAAAGACAATATAAAAAAGAAGTACTTCACGTTTTTTGAATTAAATTAATCAAGCACTTTTATAATAAACGAAACCTGTTTTGATTGTCCATTATCCAAATAATTTACATTCGTAGCCGAAAAAGTAGCAGTATATATACCTTTTGTAATATATGTGTATGAAAAACTGCTAACATCAACCGACAAATTTTTCACCAATGCACCGGTACTTGCTGCTGAAAGGGGATTAATCATAGTGGGAGTACTTATGAGATAATCTTCGTTAAGCGGATTACCTGCTAAAGTGGTATTGATATACATATTTGCCGGATTACTCTTCGACCATACTCCTGCTCCTGACACTGAATAAGCAGTTGCCGAATTCAACATATCAAAGGGTTTGAATGCAAGGACTTGTGATAGCACTTCTACTGCAGTTTTTCCTTTTTGATACCTAACAAATTTTAAATTAGCGATAGTCCATTTGGGTTGATCCACATCATTTTTTGAACTCAGGTATTTAAATTGTAATGAAATATTTTTACTCAAATAGGACATCATGTTTAATTTGACCGATTTTTTAGTTGTGCTAACTGTCGGAAATAGGCATAATGGGGTTAAATCAGTCCAATTATAATCCTTTTTATTTCTAATGTTTGTTGAATCTGTTGAAAAAGCAGGAGTTGAAGCCGATCCTGTTATACCGGTAAATTTATCGGAAATAAACAAAAATAAGGTATTATCAATATTCCCATCAATTCCAACAGGAGTTACATCAAATTTTAAGAAACAAGAATCAAACTCATTAATTGGAATACTCGTAACATTATAGTATTTGTACTCGTTTCCGGGCTCTCCACTAAAATAGGAGATAAACTGAGGATTTCCACTAAATTTGAATGTAACTGGCACAGCTTTTCGCACAAAGATGGTGTCCTTTATGATGGTATCTGCAGTGGGGGAATCAACTTTTGCATCAAAAACAAGTTTTTCTGTAAGTGCATTTTCGCAAGAACTGAAAAGCAAGCTGAAAATCGAAATTATTAATATAAAATTATATTTTCTCATGTTGTATCTGTTTAGATGAAATTGTAATTTCAGACTGTTATTTAGTATAATTTATGTTTCTAACGATAGATTATTTACCAACCTGGATTATTGTAAAGAATAAGTTTATTAACTGAAAGTTCATAAGCTGGAATTGGCAAATACAAATAGGTAGTTGGGATTTTAAAATAATTAGCTGCATACAATAGCGATTGCGACCAACGGGTACTTGTTGATAATAAATTCGAGACATCATTCATCGCTTTAACATATTCACCCCAACGAATTAAATCGTAACGACGCGTAGCTTCATAGCAAAATTCCATTGCTCTTTCTTTTTTGATTACATCCCGGAATTGATCTTTGCTAAGTCCGGATCCGGTAAGAGTCTTAATTTTTGCACGATTTCGCACAGCATCCAAACATTCATAGGCCAGACTTGAAGGAGCGGTATTCAGCTCATTTTCAGCTTCAGCAATCATCAACAAAATATCAGAATAGCGCAGCAATGGAAAATTAGTTGGAGTGTAATTTTTATTTTTGGGCAGAACCTGCTCATATTCTCTCCTATATTTAGCTATACATCGGGCAGTAATAGTAGTGTCTGTAACTGTGCCTACTGAATAAATAAATCCGCTGGCATCAGTATATGTTTTCCCTTGTAACAATAATGTTGACAAGCTTGCAGGTATTTTTCCATAATAATACTTCCTTCCGGTAACCTTCATAGTAGCAGCACTACCGGTAGTAGTATAAGTAAACGGAGAAATATTCCAGTTGCCACGAACAGTATCCTTTTCGGATTGGTACATGTCAAACAACTTCAATGTACAATAAAAATAATTATAACCGTACCCGGGATTTGCTAATCCTGTTTTTCCGGCATCAGGAGCACCATTTGAAATTAAATCAGGCCCACCAAGTCCGAGCGTATTACCAAGCCGTCCTGCTGCCTGAATAGAAGTAGTACGATTACCAGCAATTTCAACTTCCCATATACTTTCTTTTGTACCGGTACTATTGTATTTATCGGCTGATAAATCTATAAAAATCTGACCATAAGGGCTCACCAAAGCATGAAGGGAATTGTTTTTTACTTTTAAAGCCCAATCTCTTGCATGTGTTAAATAAGCATTTATAGAATCTGCAGAGTTGGTTGGTGGATTTGAGACCGCAACATCGCGATAATTCTCACCTGCTCTGAAAAGATAAATACGAGCTAATATACCCTCCAAAGCCGATTTAGTTACATGTCCTGGATTTGCCTGATTTGCATTAAGTAAATAAGGTTCTGAAGCAATCATTTCAGAAACGATAAAATCGTAAATCTGCTGCTTACCGGTTCTGGCAAGCGATAAATTATTTACATCCTTTGCTGTACTGATTCTGAAAGGAACGTCGCCAAAATTCTCGACAAGTGTAAAATAATAAAAAGCTCTCATAAATCGAGTTTCTGCCCTGTATTGTTCACGCAGTGTTGCATCTACAGAATCAGGCATGGCATGATCAATGTTTTCCAATAACATATTTGAACGGTTAATGCCATCGTACAAACAACGCCATAAATTCTGCAAAGTAGGATCAGAAACACTAGTAAGACCACAAACAACACTTGGTGTGGCAGTGGATCTGTAATAAAACCCTAAGTCCTCTCCGGCAACCCTTGTTTGATAGTAATCTCCGTAAAAATAGGCATCCATAAGTGGTGCATATACCGAAATCAAAAATGATTTAACACCATCTTTATTGCTAAAGTAAGTTTCAGGTGTAACCGACAACAAGGTAGTATTCAGAAAATCGCTGCATGAAGTAAGACAAAAAGCAAGTTGTACTGTCAGGTATATTTTAAATGAAGTTTTCATATATTTCTATTGTTATTTCAAATTTTATAGGATTTAGAAGCTAATACTTACACCTCCGTTGATTGAAAGAGCACGAGGATAAGCCGAGTAATCTAAGCCCGGAGTCAATGCGCTGTTTCGTACAGACACTTCGGGATCATAACCACCTGTATACGAAGTCAACACCCAGATGTCATTGGCGCTCACAAAAAATCGTGCTTTCTTTAGTTTTAAGCTTTTTAAAATTTTATTATTCAGGTTATATCCAAGTGTGATATTCTTTAATCTCAAGAATGAACCATCCTCAATAATGCGTGTTGAGAAAACACTCATAGATGGTGAATATATTGCTGCAGGAATATCACTGCCTGGGTTTCCAGGAGTCCATCGGTTTGAATAGCTTGCAAAAGCATTTAATAATGTTCTGCTATATTGATTAAAAAACAGATTATTGGCAGCTAATATATTATTTCCATACGACCATTGAAAGAAAAAGCTAAAATCAAAACCTTTATAAGAGAAATCGTTTATAATGCCACCAATGTGAATCGGAGTTCCTCTACCAATAACCGTCTGATCGTTTGAATCAATTTTCCCATCGCCATTAAGGTCACGGTATTTCGGATAACCTGGTTGTGTCTTGGTTTCGCCACTAAAAATCGGAGTTGCCGGTTTTATGGTATAAATGGCTGTTGTGGGATCATAATTAAAATCATTGTATTTATATGTTCCCTGATAGATATATCCATACATCAAACCCAGGGGATAATTGATTTGAGTAAAATAGTTTGGCATACCATTATAGGTTTGATCAAAAGGAGCATTGGTAAGCAAAGTCTTTTGGTTCTCAGTAAGCTCCACCACTCTATTTTGGTTGAAAGAAATATTAAAGTTAGTTGACCATGAAAAATCTTTTGTTTTAATATTCCTGGTTTTCAAGGTTATTTCCAATCCCTGATTCTCCGTTTTTCCAATATTTTTGAATCCTTGTGGATAACCCGAAGTATAAGGCAAATCAGCATTTAAAAGCAAATCGGAAGTACTTTTTTTGTATACATCCAAGGTAAGAAAAACACGTTGATTCAGAAATGATAAATCTGTTCCTGCATTCCATTGTGAGGTTGATTCCCAACGTAAAGAAGAATTTTGTAATGAACTGGGTACGACGCCCACAGAAGTTAAGGAATTATCGAATGCATAGACACCAGCAAAGGATCCACCATTAATCAGGGACATTTTGGCATAGGTATCAAAATCACCCACCCGGTTATTACCGGTTACACCCCAGCTTAAGCGGAGTTTTCCTGACGAAATAATATCTGATAGCGGTTTCATAAAGCGTTCTTCGCTAAAGTTCCATGCCAGTGAACCGGAAGGGAAATAACCGAACTGGTTATCGCCTTTAAAACGGGATGAACCATCAGCTCTAAATGATAATGTAGCATAGTACTTCGACGAGTAATTGTAATTTACTCTGCCTAAATATGACATCATAGTCCATCGCGAAGCAGACGAAGTCATTACAAATGGGGTTCCTGCGCCCATTCCTGCCATTCCAAGAACTTCGTATTGGGAAGGAATCAGAATCGTTTGAGTGTAGTATGACTTAATATCAGATGCCTGCATGGTAAAACCAACTAATGCATTGAAATTATGCTTCTTTTCAAAAGATTTGGTATAACTAAGGGTATTTTCATTTAGCCAGGTTTGACGGGAAGATGTAGCTTCTGAAGCATTTACTCCATTTACGTTAGTCTGAGGATTTCCAAACCGTGTGTTCGAATTGTTAAATGCCTCAATCAGTAAGTCTTCATTGGTAAACCCAACCGATGCTTTTAGAATCAATCCTTTTATAAATTCGTATTGCAAATAATTATTTGTTTGCAACACCGAACGTGTTGTATTCCGATATTCATTTTTCAACGATAAAACCGGGTTTACACGATAATCGCTAATCATAGATTCATCCAATGAATTATCAACTAAATTTGCCAGAGATTGATTTGGAAAAGGTGCCGGTCGATAGCCCCAAACGTTAGAAAATAAGTTATTGGCACCTGACCATGAATTTTCAGATGGTCTGGCGCCGAGTTGAGAAGATTTCGAATAATTTGCATTCAGATAAATAGTCAGATTATTTTTCTTAATTGTATTCGTTATTTTTCCCTGAACACGGTTATAACTAGTATTAATTAGGACACCATCCTGATCGAAATAAGAGAATGAAGCTGAATATCGTGAATCATCTCTCCCACCGGTAACCATAAGCGAATGATTTTGCATAGGTGCTTCTCTGAAAACCATATCTTGCCAGTTAATGCTTGTTGCATTTCTATAATCTTCCAAGGTCCAAGTTTTGCCATTGATATCTTTTCCCAAATAAGGAGTTAAGGAATTTGTTTCAGCCTGAAACTTTACAAAGTCATAAGTATTCATAACCGGTATCTCTTTTGTAACCCGTTGTATACCGTACGAGCCATCATAGGTAATAACCGGTGCTCCGATTTGTCCTTTTTTGGTAGTAATCATCACCACACCGTTTGCACCACGGGCACCATAAATGGCAGTGGCTGAAGCATCTTTGAGTACTTCCATCGACTCCACATCGTTTGGATTGATCGTTGAAGCTGAACCATCTTCCATAGGGAAACCATCAATAACATAAAGCGGAGCATTTGACCCTGTAATAGAATTGGTTCCGCGTACTACAATATTCATTTCGCCTCCCGGTGTACCTTCGTTGGAGCTCACCTGCACCCCTGCTATTCTTCCTGCTAATGCCTGATCGACATTGGAAACACGCATCTTTAGCATATCATCCATATCTGCTTTACCTACTGAGCCTGTCAAATCACGTTTTTTTATTTCCTGATACCCAACTACCACAACTTCATCCAAATCTTTATTTGTGGATTTCATTATAATATTGAAATTCTTCTCAGTTCCAACTTTAATTTCCTGCAAATCATAACCAATATAACTAAAAACTAATACTGAATTAGAACCAGGAACAGAAAGACTGAATTTACCGTTTGAATCCGTAACTGTACCCTTTGAAAGGCCTTTAATTTTGACATTCACACCAATTAAAGTTTCACCACTTGATTCGGTCACAGTTCCCTGTAGCAGGGTCTGGGCAGATATAAATAGTGAGAGAGAAAGTAGAATTAAAACCAATATTGTGTTTTTAAATCTCATGGCATTTGTATATTATTGATTAATATTCAGCGAGTTGAAACAGAATAATAGTAAAATTCTGCTTCTGGTAACTGTTGGAATTTGATATGGAAAATACATTTCGTTTATTCTGCCGGTAAACAATTCTATACCGGCAGAATATACAAAACTATAAACTGAAATGATTTGTTTATTTATTTAAAGAACAACCTTCTGAACCATTTCAGCTTGAGAAGTCGAAAGATGAACAATATATATTCCAGATGGAAGCGTGATTTTATCACCTTCTGAAATCACTCCTGTACTTACTGATTTTCCTGCTATTGAAAAGATACGCACAGTACCGCCAAATTTTGAAATAAGGGCATTTTTCAGAACAGAGAAGCCAATAATTTCCCGATGTGGGCTGAAAACGGCTGTAGGTGGAACGCCACCATATTCGTAACAACCCATATCATATCCTGAACCAACCGGACGTGCACATCCTAGTATATCTGAAGTTATTTTCTTATTTCCAATCGAATCGGTTAAATTCAATCCTGTATCGACAGCCGGTGAAAATTCAGAAAGACTAAAATCACCGCCTGTATAATTCTTGAATGATGCATCTGTAATATCGGTTACACAATTGACACCACCGGCAGGAATTGTTGTTTCAAATCCACAATTGCTAAACAAGGGTGTTTGACCACTATATATACCAATTTTATTGAACAAACAATTGGTAAATGAATATTTTGGTAAAAGAGCTAATAACTGAAAATTAGCCGGAGCTGCGGCACTACTTAAATTATTAGCAAACGTACAGTTATTAAATGAGCTGGAAACGGTTCCACCATAAAAATGAATCACAGTTGTTCCTGTATTACCGGCAAACAAACAATTATTAACAGTCATATTCATTCTGCAATAAATAGCTGAACCCATCGTTGGACTTGTATTGCCAATAAATTTGGAGTTGGTTATTAGAGTTGAAACGGCACTATTAATCAACATTGCACCGTTTGCAGCATAAGTAGATGAGTTGCCTGTAAAGCTGCATTTATCAAATACATAATTACAAGCACCCGTCCAAACTCCACCTCCACCGGTTGCAGAATTACCACTTGCTGCATTAGAAATATTGGATGTAAACGTACAAGCACTAATTAGAAAAATATTCGCCGCATTAGTTTGTGTCAAGTAAGCTCCGCCACCACTTGCTGCTGCAGTATTCGAAGAAATTGTACAACCGCTAATAGTAATAGGAGCTGCATTTACAGCTGTAATATAACTACTAATTCCACCCCCATTACCCGTGGTGGCTGTATTATTAGAAATACTGCAATTTATCACTTTTGTACCACTTGTTTTACTGTACAGGTAAAGTCCGCCACCTGCCCCTGAAGTATTATTTTCGATTTTACAACCTGTAACTAAACATGTATCACCATAAACTGTAACTCCACCGCCACCTGTACCGGTAGATGTGGAAGTATTATGATGTATATAAGAGTCTTTTACTGTTCCTTTGGATAAGATTGAAACCCCGGCACTTGCACCGGTAGCAACTGTACCGGTAGCTTTACAAGCTGTTACAATACAATTTTGCATAACTGTTTTGGCACCCTGAATTTTTGCTGCACCACCACTGCTGTTCCGAATGCTGTTGGCACAATTTTGGAAGGTTATACCATCGATTACTGTAGTTAAAGTAGCGCTACTAGAGGTCATGATACCAATGTAAGCACTTGCTCCATCGATAATCGTGACATTGCTATAATCCCAAGCTGTTGTTGATCCTTTTACCCTTTCAGTAATGGAGAATTCAGTTCCTGCAAATCCACCGTACATGCTTATCCCGGCTATTATACTATCACGTCCTGTAATAGTATAAGTTCCTTTAGCTAACCAAATTTGGTCACCCGATGCAAATTTAGGTCCCGAGAAAACGGGAGTTGCTTGTATTTTGTCGTTTAACCATTCGTTCAGTGCAGCTACTGCTCCTCCGGTCCCTACCGTGGAAAGGTTTACAAGTGTATCGCCCACTCCTGCAGCTCGCCACGATGCTGAACCGGGAGTTCCCAATTGAACCAGATAAGTTTTGGCAGAAAAAGTAGAAACACTGCTTATCAAAGCAATTAATAAAAATATTTTTTTCATAACATTAAATTAAAAATTATTTATCTAAAATTCAAAGCAATATAAAGTTCAAATTCTAAACTTTAGCACTCGGAAAAACATCTATTAGTTTACAACAACTTTTTTAACTATATCTGCAACTTTAATTAAATAAATTCCCTTTGATAAAGGTATTGAAACCAAGGCTGAATTAGTTATTACTGATTTGATTTTTAATCCCGAAACTGAGAACACAATTACTTCATCATTTATATTTATACCTCTTAGTTGAACTGATTGAGCGGAAGCGAAACAACTGAAATCTTTTTTTGAAGTAGTATTAACTCCTGTTCCTAAATCAGGAATAAATTCATAAGCTCCAATATCAAATCCTGCACCTTTAGCTCTACTTGTACCAATCAAATCGTTAGCAGGTGATCCGGTTGAAGTACCTGTATCAATAAGTGGAGAACCTGTCATGAGTGTCCATATATTGTTTGTTGGGTCAGTGAAAACACCAGTTGAAGCAGTTGTAAGTGTTACAGTTCCAGTTGGTGTTGAAATAAAATTAGCTGCCAATCCATTGTAAGCACAATTAGTAATTGTTCCAAGGCAATTTGCTATTGTACCTATAAAACCTGAGCCTGCTGTAGTACTTCCATCTGCCCCCCAAAATACGGTATTAATAATTTTAATGTTTCCAGCTGCTGCGATTTGATTCATATAGGCAGCACCACCCAAATTATTAACAAGCGTGCAATTTGTAACATTACCTATTGTGAGATACAATGCCGGTTTTGAACCTAATGAAGCACCATAAATCAAACAGTTTGTTAGATAAGAAGTTAAAGATGTAAGTGAAACTGCGGACGAATTTCCAGCTGTTGCACTATTGTTTTTAAAAATGCTACTGGTTATATTCGTTGTTCCGGTACCTTGAGATTTTATTCCTGCGCTTGCTCCTGATGCCGTTGATGAACATGAATTTGATTCAAAAAAACAATTGCTAATTGAATAAGTTCCACCTGAGCTGCCATTATTTACATAAATACTTGCTGCGTTCAGCGACCCTGAAATTGAGTTATTATAGAAATAACAATTCGTACAGGAAGCGTTTTTTGAAGCTGTAGTAGTATAGTATGATAGTGCACCTGCAGTATTGGCAGTGAATTTACAATTCTGAACAAACATTCCTCCTCTTGTTGCAATTGCAGCAATAGTTACGCCACCAGTAAAAGTTATTCCATCTAAAGTGTTGTTTCTGTCTCCACCTGCAGTAATAACTCCTGTAGTACTGGTGTTCGAATTAACTATCGTTTCATTGGTAAAATCCCATACGTTTGTTCCTTTTATTCTATCTAAAACTGATGTTTCATTGCCTGCAAATCCGCCATAAATATATGCCGGTACAGCCGAGCCTGTTCCAGTTAAGACAGTCCAAGCAATAGCCACATTGTACGTTCCTTTTGCAATCCAAACCTGATCAGAAGTTACAAATGAAGTTCCTGCATTTCCACCTATAAGATATGTA
This sequence comes from uncultured Bacteroidales bacterium, assembly GCA_903901975.1. Classification (GTDB taxonomy): domain Bacteria; phylum Bacteroidota; class Bacteroidia; order Bacteroidales; family Paludibacteraceae; genus Paludibacter. The sequence goes on along the minus strand of CAIUTB010000129.1, from coordinate 92,521 downwards.
GGTGTTGGGGCATTTCTATCATTCAACCATTGTGTTAATGAAACAGCAGTAGTTCCATTAGTGCCTGAATTGGATAAATCAACAACGCAAACAGTATAACCCGTAACTACTGAAGTAGTCCAAGCACTACTATTATTTCCGACTAAATAAAGGTTTGCAGCATTGAGAGAAACCCCTACTGTTAAAATAGAACAAAATAAAAATGCAATAATTCTTTTCATAATATAATCTTTTAAGTGTTAATTTATATATTGTTTGTTTTCATTGTGCAAATATATACAACAATTGAAAAATACAGGTCATAAAATAGTGCGTAAATGTCCTATTTTTGTACGGGCCATGAATTTAAATTAAACCAAGAAGAATTGAAGTTATAAGTTTCGTATGCTCTTGTTTGAATCGTTTCTTCGAAGGTTTATTGTTATCTTATAAACTGAAAAAACTTAAAGTATCCCTAATTGAACAGAGTTTTTGCTTTTTGTCAACTTTCAACAAATATTAAACGGATCGTTTTTAAAGAATTCAGGAGTATTCAGTTTTGCTTCTCCCGGTGCCGGAGGGGGTGTGGATTCCAATTGCAGGGAAATCTCATTATCGAGCACTACCCGCTCAAGCTGGGGAGCGATATAGAATTGTTTTTCTTGTTTTGCCATAGTATGATCTGATTTAATGGTTTTTAAATTCAGTGCTAAGCCGCCAAATCACCGGAATTTCTATTCCTGCGACTTAGCGACCCGGCCTGATATATTATTTTATAATTACTTTAGTTTTTGCTGTTTTCCCTACGCTTTTTAAAACAATCGTATACACTCCCGGCACAAGTCGTGTATCAAATACTTTGATAGTTGAACTCAGGTTTTGGGCAGCAACCCGTTGACCAATGGCATTGTAAACGGCTACGGAAGTTTCAGCGTTTGGCGTTCCATTCAGCATAATCTGACCATTGGCGTTGGTCGAAAACCAGAAACTTCCGCTATCGGCAGGGTTTATTCCGGTAGTTATCGAAGGCGCTTTGAAAATCAGTGCAAAACGGCTTGTATTATTCGTGCTTACTCCAGAGCTAAATATATAGCTACTGCCATCGCTTAGGTCGGCAATTATCGGATTGTTACTATCGTGATAGTCTTTTAATATAAGCTTTGTTCCTGATGGGAAATTTGATAGTTGTGAAGCCTTTATACAAAAGTTTGTACCTGCCTGACCTGTTGTGAAACCAAGTGGAATTTCAGTATCGTAAGGTATAGCATTCATTCCGTTAATAACTAAACTTTCGTTAGCTACTGTTGTATAGATTTCAGGAATAGCTGAGTTTGCATTACTCATTTTTTGTGAATCGTATGCATCCAATCCATTCGAAGCATTGGAGTTGAACAATACAATGGCTTCATCAGAATTCACTCCATTCGATACCTGCAAATACAGAACTGATTGATTTGCATTATTAACCGCCTTTGTCCTGAATTTATTGCTCGATACATCGTTGTGAGAACGCATGGCATTAGTAAGTGCCAATGTTCCTGAAGTACCGGATGATACCTTAACCCAAAAAGCCTGCATAGGCGGAATATATCGGGTTATTACGGTGGCATTATTTGTCCCAACACCTGAACTGGCATTATAAGTATCAAATTCGTAAACGCTTCCGTTTTTAGTGCGATACCAAAAACTCGCATCAACATTTGTTGCTGCTGCACTAACGGCTACCCAATCGAGATAAGATGGATAAGGATTTCCAACCAGATTATAACCTGCATAAGCTTTTGTAGAAGTAAGTGTTAATGCCGGAACGCCATTCAATCCGGTTGTTATAGTACCGGTATTTAATGTTCCTCCGCTAAATGAATAGGTAGCAGTACCCGAAGCCAAATTGGCAATATATCCCTGACCTATATTGAGGGCATCTCCGGTAGAAGTACCATTTCCTGTTGTCATGGTGGTCCAGGCATTATTCGTTTCATCACGACTGTAGAAAGTATAACCTGTTTGTGCTTTGGCTACGCTTATGGGTGACGAAATATACCAGTTACGGGCAGAAGTTAGCGTTTGATTAACGGTAGTTGTAGTTACAGCTGTAGTTGTTCCATCATTATCAATATACGTTCCGGTACCGCTATTTGTACCATCGCTATTAATAGTCATTGCTGAGGCTGTTAGTGAGCTGCTGTTTGTTACCTGTCCTCCGGGAGCTATCGTCAGACTATTTACGCTTGTTGTCGCATCTATAGTCAATAATGCTCCACTTCCTACCACTACATCACTTCCCGATGTCAAAGCCAATGGACCGACTGAAGTTGAACTTGTTACATTAACAATACCCGTATTAGGTGTTGCCGAATTGGTTGCGGCACTTGCGGCACTTGTTCCTGTACTGTTGGTGGCTGTAACTGTAAAGGAATAAGCTTTATTTGAAAGACCTGTTACTAATATCGGGCTTGTCGAACCGATACCGGTAATTCCATCCGGACTCGATGTAACCGTGTAACTTGTAATATTAGCACCGCCATTATTCGAAGGTGCAGAAAATGACACCCAAGCATGACCATTTCCGGCTGTGGCTGTGCCTATAGTAGGGGCATTGGGTGCAGTTGTAGCTACCGTTCCATTATAAGCAGTATATGTAATATTATAATTACTGGCTGAAAATCCACCTGTTCCGGTTGCCAATGAAGGGCTAACAATATAAGCAACACCGGCAGCTGTAGTAGCTGAAAGTCCTGCTGCATCTGGAGTTAATGTAACTATGCTAATGGTTTCTCCTGAAACCTCAGCACCATTCGTTGTAAAGTTCGTTGCACTTGTTCCTGCTGTCAGTGCTGTACCGTAGGTTTTTAAAGGACCGGTGGCGGTAATGGTCAGGGATTTTTGAGCAACATTTAAGGTATAACTTGCATTTGCAGCACCATAAATTCCATTAGCAGCAATGCTAGCTGTAATAACCGATGACCCAGCTCCCACTATCGATACCTGACCGGAGTTGACATCAACTGTCGCCACAGCAGTATTACCACTTGCATAAGTTACAGCACCAGCCGAACCAGCAGTACTAGAAGCTGCATTTGTAAACACTGCATTCCCATAGGTTTTACTCACAGAAGTCGGTGTGGCAAAAGTAAGGACTGGATTTGATGAAACAGAACCTGAACTCGCCACATTTTGTACTGCCAAAGACAAGGTTGAAATTGTGGTGTTTTCGCTGGCAATTGTACCGGCAGCTAATCCGGCTTTCAACCGAATATAAATAGTAGTAGTGGCAAGAGTTCCGCTATTTGTCAATAAAATTGGATTTGTAGAAACAAACGATGCTCCAGTTCCAGTTGAAATCTGGCAATTAGTAGATGAACTTATAGCAATATTTGATAATAAATTCGTTCCACTAACTGTAAAAGACTGTTCAGATGAAGGACCATTTCCGTTTGTATAGCTAAAACCGCTTAATGTGGTGGGTGAAACGGTACAAGTAGTATTGGTAGATACAAAATTGGCCACCAACGTGCGAGCCGCTGACACCGTAAAAGTATATGAAGCAGTTGTAGTAACTTCTGTTCCACCCTCGGTCCAGTTCACAAATTTATAGCCATTATTGGGTGAGGCAACCACGTTGGCACTGCTGCCAACGGTATAAACGCCTCCACCTGTAACAACACAACCTGTTCCAACAGCAGAAGTGTTAACAGCTACCGTGCTTGCAGCAGTTGTAGTAACGGAAAAATCATCCAACAACACGCCGGAATAATTGGTTTTTATGGTGCTGGCATCGTAAGTAGTGGTTAACCCAATACCTGCAAAAGCGGTTGTAAAATCAGCTGTGACATTGGCTGCTTTAAAAGTAGGAATATCGAAAGTAGCCGAATACTGTGTCCAGGTGGTACCTCCGGTCAAAGGGATAGCACACGAAAGGTTCGTTCCCGTTACATTGTCCCTTATAAATGCAGTAACAACAGAAGCTACATTCGAAGCAGTTGGATCTATTTTTGCCCAAAAACTGACTGTATATTTTTGTGTATTGGTAAAACTTAATTTTTGCAAGGCAATAGCATTTGTCCATGTGTCGTAACCTGTATTAGGGGTTCCATTCTTAATTTTTAGGTTTAAACAATTTGTTCCCGAATGAGGATCGTAATTTGAAATTACTCCTGAAATATAGTTTGTACTTGGTGCTTTTTTTAACCACATGCCGGGAGTAACTGATATTGCACTTGATGTGGGACTGGCTATTTGAGTAGTTCCATCAGCTATACCTGCAACCCGACGCAATACATTTAAACTACTTTCTGAAACTGTATATCCACTTGCAGCATCTTCAAATCCTGCATTAGTCACAACAACTGAACTTGATGCCCATTGATATGCACCAATAGCATACGAGGTTCCTCGTGAATTTCCTGCAATATCTGAAGTTATTCCAGATATTCCACTCGAAGATAAATCAGAACCTGCTCCAATCAATGTAGAATTTCCAGATAATGAATAATCTCCACCAGAATAATTATTAAAAGGAATACTACTGGTTGTAAGAGATACAGTTCCTACTGGTAAAGGAGTTTGTGCTGTTTGAATATTATTATAAGCACAATTGGTTATTGTTGCAGCTGTTGAGCTGCTGGTGGATATGTACCCTGAACCGGACGAAGCACTTCCATCAGTTCCCCAAAAAACAGTATTTGTCAATTTTACATTAGCTGCAGTTGTATTTGAAACATAAGCTCCGCCTCCAAGATTGTTTACAAATGTACAGTTATAGACATTGCCAGATGAGATGTAAAGTGCAGATTTAGAACCAGAAGGAGCACCATAAACTAAACAATTTATAAGGTTAGAGGTGGTACTTACTAACGAAACGGCAGAAGAGTTACCAGCAGTACTAGTGTTGTTTTTAAAAATGCAAGAACTAATGTTATTTGTCCCTGCTCCTTGTACTTTTACACATGCACTTGCACCAGATGTAGTTGAATAAGCATTTACATTACTTTCAAAAGTACAACCACTTACAGTAAAAATTCCACCTGAACTTCCATTATTTGAATAAATACAAGCTGCATTTACTGTTGTGGCTCCGCTGGCTATTGCATTGTTGTAAAAATAACAACTTATTAAGGATGCATTCATCGACGCTGTACTAGTATAATAGTTTATAATAGGTCCCGTTACTGTATTATTTGTAAATTTACAATACTGTACAATTGTTCCACCTCTGTATGAAACTGGATTTATCCCTCCAAAATGAGTCACAGTTAATCCATCAATTGTAATTGTTCTGTCGGCTGCTTCGGTAAATAAATTGATTGCAGCAGAACCTCCGTCAATCACAGTTTCATTAGTATAATCCCAGGCATTTGTGCCTTTTATTCGGGTAGTGTTTGTTTCAGTTCCAGCAAAACCGCCATAAATAGCAGTCAGGTTTGAATTAGGAATGGTATAAGCAGAAGTTACATTATAGGTGCCTTTTGTAATCCAGACCTGATCACCAGAAGCGAATGTTGTTGCTGTCAACCATGCAGTTAAAGTTTGAGCAGGAGAAGACAAATTGACGTGAGTTACTGTACCACCCGGTCCTGTAAGAGTAGTCCATACTGTACCCGAACCGTTATCTACCAAATAAGTTGTTGCCGAAAACGCTGAAATGCTACATAAAAATGCAATCAACATTGTAATTTTTTTCATGATATTCAAATTTGAATGTATTAAAACTCTACTCATCTAAGAAGTAGATGGATTTGTAGGGTGCAAAAATAGGGATGGAAGTCTATTAACTGGGGATATAATAATTCAAATAATGCCTATTATTGTACAGAGGAGGTTACAAATTGTATTAGGGGTTAATATAGCACTTTTTTAGTTGTAATATCAGTATCCGCCTGTATTGACACAAAATATACGCCGTGTTTACACCCTGTTAATGAAATATGTTGGGTATACCCTTCCATTACTCCTGATTTTATGAGGTTACCGGTAATTGTAAAAATTTCATAACGTGCATTCAACCGATTGCCTGAAAGTGTAAATCCATCCGAATTCGGTAATACTGTAATTTTTATCTCATTATTATCGTTCAGCGTGCTTATTCCGGTAATAAAAGGATTTACTGGCCACTGACCACTCAGCAGATAGTCTGCCCATACTTTTTTCGCCGATGGTATCCAGGCAGGTAAAGATCCTAACCTCAATGTCAACTGAGCTTCGTAAAGTGATTCGGGTGATACAGTAGTTCCATAGCTTTCGTAAAGTCCTAAAGTTGAGGTTACAAAGGTACTTTTACCCTGCCAGCCCACCACATTGGGATATACTATTTTTACAAAATTTCCGTAAGGAGGTTTCAAATGGTTTTCCCAGAAAGCAATATTGGAATATGTGCCAATCTCCTTCGTATTCCAGTAGGTAAAGTCTTTTCCATGATTCGGACAAACCAGCGCATCGCCCCCGTTTCCGATATATTTACAGTTACTAGCATCAATCAGGGTATAATATGGATAAGAAGCGTGGCTATCGGGACCGCTGCGTGTACCACCCCGATAGCGCCAAAGAACTGTAGCAGAGGTGGTAACAGAAGGTCCTGGTCCATGCCACTCTCCGGGAGAATTGGCGGCATCGTCTATGTAACCCATTAAAGTTCCGTAACTTCCACCATTTGCCTCCACCATAAAATGCCCGGGATTACCGTCGAAACGAATAAACAGAATGGAAGATGCATAACTTTCTGTTAATGCAATTCCGCAACTCATATCCGTAAAACGTAAGCGTCTTAAAAAGCCATTTTCTGCTTTATTCATCGAAATACCTGACCAACCGGAATCGTGAATGTAATTCTTGTGATGAACGAAAGTTTCATGGAAATTACCGTGAAACCAAAGATCTTCCACCCCTAAACCCTGAGTTAATGGTCTTGGAGTTACACTCCATGAGTATGAAGCCGTCATATTAATATTAACAGGCTCTACAAGTGAAATCACATTGCCGTTGATACCGGCAATTTTGTGCTTTTCATTAATGGTTATTCCGTTATTGATGGTAGTGGTCCATTCGGGATAGGGTGTCAATCCTTCTAACAGTTCGTTATTCGCAGTAGGATTATTACTCAACACAATTTCAATCAGATCGCCCACTTTAAAGGTGGAAATACTGACAACAGTTATTTGTCTATCACCACGTTTGGCATCCAGAGCAAGTTGGGTTTTAACAGGATGACTTTGATAATAGTAAAACTTAAACAAGGGTGGAGTACAATACATACAGGTTGTATCGGTAGGAACGAAATGGTTGTTAATAAACAATTCGGTTCCTCCTACCCCACTTCCACTGCCACGTAAAATGATATTTCCTTTGGGTATAAGGATTCCGGCTGTTCTGCCCACTTGCTCGTTCATCAAAAATTTGCCCTTTGGAAAAAACACAATGCCACCACCGGCTGCGGTAGCTGCATTTATGGCGGCTTGGACTCCGTCAAAATCTTCAAGTGCATCATCCGGAATGGCTCCGTATTTACTGACATCAAAAACCGGCAAACTGATATTTGGAATAGAATCTGTACCAAATTTATACCCTGAGTATGAATAATCAGGCAAAACAGAAGTTGCGGGATTGGTTTTAAAAGCTGTATAACAGGCTGCTTCGGTTTGAGATTTTGTGTATCCACAAATCATCAATACCAATGAAAGAAGTAAGATTTTTGTTTTCACGATTGATTTATTTCTTAGCGTCAACTATCCATTTTGGCAGTTTACCCAAACGTAATTCCAACTGGGCTTCGTAAAGCGATTGGGGAGTTACCGGCTTTCCGGGGCTTTCGTAAAGTCCCAAATGCTCTCTTACAAACGAAATGGAATCGCCATACATACCAATAATATTAGGTTTTACAATTTTCACAAATTTGCCGTAGAATTTATTTTGTTCGTTGTTGCTGTTTTCGTACAACTGCGGTTCCCAAAAATCTACTTTTTCAAATTTCCCTATTTGTTTCATATTCCAATAAGTCAGGTCTTTCATGTGATTGGGAAGCAATTCGTAATTTCCACCATTGCCAATGTATTTACAGCTAGAAGCATCCACCAGCGTACAATAAGGCCACGAAGCATGAAAATCGGGACCGCTGCGTGCTTGTCCTTCGTATCGCCAAATCACGGTATTGCAACTGCTGTTGGAGCTGCATGGACCGTGCCACATACCGGGCGCGTTGCTTGCATCTGTTACATTGACCATCAATACACCATAACTATTGGTTGCATTAACTGTACAATGCCCCGGATTTCCATCGAAACGAATATTTATCATGGTACAAGCATATCCATTTCCAATTGAAATACCTGCACAGACGTCAGTCAACCTAATTCGACGAATAAAAGCATTGGTGGCTCGCCCTATGCTAAGGAATGTCCAACCAGCATCGTGAATAAAGTTTTTGTGGTGCACAATAATTTCATGGAAATTACCCTGAAACCATATGTCTTCCACGCCTAATCCTTCGGCCAGGTTTAATCCTTCCACTTTCCAGTTGTAAGATGCAGTGATATTGGTACAAAGCGGTTCGCAAAAAGTGATTACATTCTCCTCAATTTTGGCGATTTTATGTTTTTCGCTGATTTGTACGCCTTTTTCGTTGGTAGTTTTCCATATATTCCAGGTATCCATATTGTCTAAAAACTCTTTATTTGCAGCCGGATTTTGCATTTTCATCGAAACATAGTCGCCAACTTTAAAGCCAGAAGCATCTTCAAGCACTATTTTCATTGCACCACGTTTGGCATTGTCAAGGATAACACTTTTGGCAGATGAACTTTTATAATAATTGAACGTAAACATAGCCGGAACAGTCCATTTTTTATCGGGATCTTTCGGTAACATATAGTTTTTCATAAAAATCTCGGTACCGTCAGTTCCTGAGCCACTTCCACGAAGTATTATATTGGGTTTTGAAATAACAATTCCATCACGGCGACCTTCTTTCTCGTTGATTAAAAAACGGCCTTTAGGGAAGAAAACAATACCCCCACCGGCTGCCTCTGCTGCTTTAATAGCTTTTTGAATCCCTTCAAAATCTTCAAGCGTATCGTTAGGTAAAGCACCGTATTTCGAAACATCAAAGATCTTTCCTTTCACTTCGGGAATACCCTCAGCACCCATTTTATAACCTGCCCATGAATAGTCGGGCAAAATGGAAATGGACGGATTTTTCTTAAATGCTTCGAAAGCAGACGACTGATTGGTTTGAGATGAAATGCTGAGATTTAAAAGCATAAAAAGTGCGATAGTAATGTTGAGTTTGTTCATAATTTAACCTTGATATAAAATTCACTGACAAAGATAGATTGAGGAAGCACTTAACACCACACAAAATAATGCGTTTTTCGCCCTAAATTATACAGAGATGGAAATACTTTATTTATTTTATTTTGAAAATTTCGCTTCCTGCGAGCAAAAAAGCACCTGCACCATATTCCTGCGATTCGGTAGCGGTTACTGATCGTGGATCGGCACCAACCGCCTGCACCCAACCCAGCATTCCGGTATTTTTATCAATCGCCCAGTTCAGGCCTTTCCATGCTTTAAGTATTACTGGAAGGTATATTTTAGATGAAAGTAAGCCATTATTGATACCATAAGCCATGGCATAACAATAAAAGCCCGACCCTGAAGTTTCGGGAGCTGGGTATTCATCCGGGTCAAGTAAACTCGAACGCCATAATCCGTCTTCTCCCTGTAGATTGGCAACTTTTGAACACATTTCTTTAAAAACGCTTTCAAATTTGGCACGGTTAGGATCCTTTTTGGGTAAATCCTGCAACAAACGAGTCAAACCGCCGAGTACCCAACCATTACCACGCGACCAAAATATTTTTTTCCCGTTTTTACTGAGTTTCTGAGTACCATCTGATCTTTCCGAAAAGCGGGAATCGCGGTAAAACAATTGTTCTTTTTTGTCGTAAAGCAAATTGTAGGTATCATTCCAAAGCACGACCATTGTATCCAGATAGGCTTTGTTATTGGTCAATTTAAAATAATGCGAAAACAGCGGTGGAGCCATGTAAAGTGCATCACACCAATCCCAGTTGTCGTTACGATTCCAGCCCACAACTGGTCCTCTTTTAGGTTCTTTCAAAATCATGTTTAACCTGAATTTTACATCACTTATCATATTGATATCCTTTTTCAGCTTATACAATTCGATGTAGGTCTGACCAATACATAAATCGTCGGCAAACTGAAAATTGGGTCCGAGTTTCCAGTTATTGCGCGAGCAAAGTGCCATTGCCGCATCAAGGTATTTTGAATCGTGAGTGCTGTTATACAAAGCCATTATTCCGGTCAGAAATGTACCCCGTATCCAGTTGGTATTTCTGTTTTTGTGCTTAATTGAATCATTATCAATATATTCCGTTTTTTTAAGATTGGCCAATTGCCAGTCACAAACGCGGCACAAGGCGGTAGTAATTTCAGTTTTTGCCGGCAGTTTATCTTTGGCAGTCAACGAGATTGAAAATGTTATTAAACAAATAATTACAAGATTTTTTTTCATATTTCAATTAATTTATTCCCGTTCCAAATTTATTTTGCTGTTTTTCCACTTCTTTAATTTTAATATCATTCAGTTCTTTACGGAGTTTTTCATTTTCAAGTTCCAGTTCTGATTTATTTGACCCTTTTCTGACAGTTTGTTCCTTATGTTTTACAATCAAATCTACTTCTTTTTGATAGAATATGCTCGGTGTGCTATCTTCCAACGAATTGAAAATCAATTCGCCTCCAACAGGCGTTTGCGAACCTTCGTGAACAAGCGATGCGGTAATCCTGATTTTTCCTGCTTTAGTAGTCGATTGTACCAAAACCGGTGCTGTGCCCCATATTAATTCACTTGTATTGGTCAGAATACTTTCATCGCCAAGCAAACGCCCTTCGCCTTCAATGTTAAACCGTATGCTGTTACTATTCAATCGTTTCACTGTTCCTTTTTTATCTACCATCTCGGCAATGACCGTTACAATATCCGATCCATTGGCCAATAATTCAACGCCATCATTATCCAAGCGCAGCCGGATATGATTTGGACTTTCAGCCGGACAAACTTTGTTTGTTGCCACTACTTTTCCGTCTATCAATCCCTCAGCCAATAAATAAACTTCATCTTGTTTACTTGCTCTTGCCCTGGCTTTACAAGCCATAAAGTCGAACATATTCTTAAACGTAATTATAGGCGATGGCATCCCTTTGCGGTTAGGATCTTTCCTATACGATTCCTGTTTGCCGTTTTTCAAAAATGTAAGCCGCACTTCATCGCAATTGGAATAAACAGTTACATCATTGGGCGAAAACGGTGACATTTCATTAGCAATATATAGCATAGGACCCGTTTCGGACAGAAGATCGGATTTTACCGGACTGCGCTGCGACATAAACATATAATACGAAGTCTTGGGTTGACGAAATGCATCCATAATTCCGGCAAACTGCGGATCGGGATGATATCCGCGCTGATGGTCGAAAGAGTGCCAAAAACATCCTCCGATAATTTGACGCGGTGAGGTATATAAATTTTGTAAGCATATACCATTAAATGTTGGTTTGGTTTGATTAGCATCAACATTCGCCACAAAAGGAAGTGGCCATTTTTCGTTTACTACACCCGGTTTGCCATAATGAAGTGCCTGAATAAGCATAGGAACTTCTCCCCAGTTGCGATTTACACGACTATCCGAATTCTGAGCGCTCCAATCATCCACATTATCACCCCATTCGCGCACAAAGTAGGTTTTTGTTGAATCGAGTTTATTCCCTGGTCTCAGTAATAATGAGAAGAATTGGGCGCCATCAGCTCCATCATCACAAGCCGCAATACTGTATGGATAAGGATATTCCTGCTTGCATATTTCGGCAGCATTTTTGGCAAAATCTTTCGGATAAGAAGTCTCATTCAGAATCGGTTCCCAAAAGAAAAGTGAAGCATGATTACGGTGAATCCGTATCATATTTCGGATGTCGGAATATACACTTTGGGCAAATATTGGCGTTTCACCCCAAAACTGCCAGCCCGGAGTTTCAACCAATGCAAAAATTCCAAGTTCATCACAAGCATCCATAAAAGCGGGATCGATAACATAATGGGTTCGAATTACTTTCATTCCGGCATCACGAAGTTTTTTTGCATCGCGCCATTGGATTGAATTGGGAAGTGCATTTCCAATGACAGCAAAGTCCTGATGACGATTGGTGCCCATTATTTTTTCATAAGGTTTTCCATTAATCCAAAGACCTGACTTTTGTTTAAATTCAATACTCCTGATACCTATTCTGGTGCTATAACCATCAACAATATTCCCTTTTTTATCTTTTACATACACATTCAGCCAATACAAATACGGAGATTCCGGACTCCAGAGTTTGGGTTGTTTAAGCTCAAAACCTTTCATTGAATAAGCTGCTTTTCCGCTAGTTATATTTAATTTTTGAGCAATTCTGTTCACTATTTTGCCATCAGTTTGTTTTAATTCGTAGATAAGTTCAGCGGCAAAATCCGTGGACAATTCATTACGAATATGCGTTTTCAGATTCACCAGAGCGCTTTTATCCGAAACCTTATCGTACGAAACAAATAGTCCGCCACCAGCCACTTCGTTTTCATAATTGGGGTCGGTAATGTGTACGTTGTTTGTTGCAATTAACCAGCAATCGCGATAAATACCCCCAAAATAACAAAAGTCCAACACATTCTGTGCCTTTCCCGGTGCATAGCTTGGATCATCACTATTGTCAGCACGAACGGCTATCACATTTTCTTCGCCCCATTTCAGGTTATTTGAAATATCAGCAATAACGGGCAAATACCCACCAACATGTTCAGTTAGGAGTTTTCCATTTACCCACACTTTGCACTTGCCCATAATACCCTCAAAATGCAGAAAAAGCTTTTTGCCTTTCAATGCAGCATCCAGTGTAAAATGTTTGCGATACCAGGCAGGTCCCTGATAATTGATACTCCCGCTTGCATCCTTTGGTAGGTATTCTAGTCCGTGTGGGAGCGAAACTAATTCCCATTTGCTGTCGTCAAAATTTACTAATTCGGCATTTTTGATATCAGTTTTGACAAACCGCCACCCCACATTCATGGAATAAGCAGTGCGTCCGGTGCCTGCGAGTGGATAAAATCCGGAACTAGAGAATTTTGGCTGATATGCAGACGATAAGGAAATAAATGTAAAGAAAGCTAAAAAAAGAATTGAAAATCGTTTCATTGAATTGTATTTTTTATAAATAGTAACTTTTCATAAGTCACAATAAGCTATTGAATATTTACAAACAATACAATACCTTATATTTGGGGATATAAAAAAATGAGATTATTGTTCCATGTATTTAACTATTTTTTTGGTTTTCAATGCATATTCAATTTCATTGCGGGTGGAAGAACCGATATAACCCCCAACATTTATCACGAAAATTTCGTCGGCCAAATCAATTTTACGTAAATGCATTTCGTCCAGCATCTCTTTGGTACTTTCAGTCCACACTTCAGTATCGCCGGAATGACCAAACAATCCTACACTGATTACAATATTTCCTTCGAGCGACAGCCGTTTCTGAGCCGCCAAAAATTCGTCTTTGAATTTGGTACTTCCACAAAGGGTGATGATGTTGAATTTTCTGATCATTGTAAGCCCCCTATATCCCCCGAAGGGGAACTTTTTAATTGGTTATTATTTATAAGCTATCTTTCATTTTCAAATTTTCAAATTTAGTTTAATTCACCACCAACTTCCCTGTAAATGATTTATATTTCAGCATGTAAAAGCCTGAATTTAAGTTCGTTGTATTAATTGAAAACAGGGTGACATTTGTAGGGGGCAAAAGCTCTTGAACCAATTTCCCTGTTGAAGTATAAATTTTAAAACTTTCATTTGAATCGGTAATTGCTGGTAATAGGATATTTACAGAAGTCCCAACTTTTACCTGATTGGGATAAATACTGATGTTGGTTGTCTGGTTTTTGGGCAGACCGGTAGTAAGTTTCCTGATGCCGGTTGTAATCGATTTTCCCTGATATTCATTTTGTGGCATTCCGATATTGACAATGGTGTCCAAACCGCTTACGGACGTGGCATTGCAAAAAGTACCGGATATGGTCACTGTCAGCAAATTCAACGGTGTTGTTTCACAATACGGATTGGCAGCCGAAATAAAAACGGAGTCTGTTGTCCAGCGAAGCTGAATGACCGCCGGATAATTCACTTGACAAGTACCTAAACCGTTGGGCAAGGTGACTTTTCCGGCTTTGTAAAATATAATTTGTGCCGTGTTACTATTTTTGTCCAAAACCGCCTGAAAGCTCGTGGTATTTGAAAAAACGGTGTAAGGTGGATTGGCCACTTTTGCTTGTAATATGGTTTGAGTGACATTAGGAAATACAGCATAAGCATATTGTTCACCCGAAGGTAAATTGCCATGATTCAACCCAATCCAGGCAATTGGCGTATTTCCCAGCGTGGCCGTTTCGTAATTCAATTCAGTATTAATAGCAAAATGATAGCCCACATTATTGATAAATGCCCAATCAGAACTTATCGGTTTCAAACTTTGCACAGCCGACATTGTGGTGGCAACGCCTTCATTATCTACCACAAAAGATCCGTTGTATTTTACCTGATTTACCGTGGTGCTATAAGGAACAAGATAATTTGTACCTGCTGTAATACCGCTACCAAGTGCCACAAAATAATCAGAAAAATAAAAATACGATTTGTATGCTTTCAGCTTAATTTCGGTTTGACTTTTAGAGTAAATAAATCCACATGCACCAGTTTTCCCATCGGATACACCTCCTGCAAATGCATCCAAATTGGGACTATTTAACCCCCAATCTACTAATGGCAAAGCAGTTGTTGGCGGTTTTTGGGGAGAAGTAATTCCGGGCAATCTCCGCCAGTTCTGATCGGTCAGCGTTTCGTAGCGTTCAGTTCCGCTAACGTACAAATAATTCACGCCCGATCCGGTATAATAGTTGGTAAGTCCTGATCCGTTTCCACTCTCGCATCCCACAGTTCGGGTAGAAGTCATACGGGTACTGACCATATAATCTTTTCCTTTTTGAACCATAAAATCATGTCTCCAGAACATTTGATTTCCGGTTTGGACATTGAGAGCATTCGTTGAGGCACTACGGGTCATCCAGTTGTATAAATTCTGTAATGCTGGTTTTTGTGCGGTATTGGCACTTAAAATTTTCGATAATTGTGACGTAAGTGTGCTGTAAGGATCAGCTTCGGGGTATCTTCCATTTTGATTTTGATCAAAAATATTCCGATAGCAACTCCAGCTTACACCATTCAGGAAGAGGTTTTCGAGTACAGCCACTTTATCATCCGGAAACTGGAAAAAGGTTCCAGCCGTTAATGTCAGAAAACCGACTATTCCATTGGTATATTCTTTCCCATAATTTCCCATATAAATCTGCCGACCATAACCGGTGTGTTGCGAAAATCCATAATCGGGCTGAACGCCTTCGGCTAAAGCACCGGTAACAACTGCTAATGCATTGGTTATAATGGATGCCACCTGATTAATAGTAATTGCATCTTGGTCAACAATGGCACTTGCCATAATGTAATTACACACATCGGTAGTGTTTGCTCCGGTGGGAGTATTGGTGTAGGTTGCGATGTTGGTAGTGGTCCATTCATTTCTAAAATACTTCAACATATTGGCATAATCGGTTGGATTTTTGGTTTTTAAATCTCTACCCATAAGCACAAATGACGGATACAAACTTTTGGGCCAGCCAATGGAGCGCCACCACCAGTTTGTATCTTGCGGGTCAAAATTCATCCACCAGTTCCATGCTTTTAAATACGCATTCAGATAAGTAGTACTATGATAGTTTGAACCTGTGGTTTGGTACACTTTGGCAATTTTTAGCATTTCATCCAAATGTTCGCGTGGCGCACCGGTATTGGGCGTGGGTTGCGTTGTAGGATAGGTGTTAACATTCAAAAAAGTTCCATCTGCATTTTGATTACTTAGGTTATAACTGCTCAATCCGCTACCAAAGCTTGTACTATAAATTCGTGAATAAAGTGTGTTGTAATCAGTAGCTGTTTGTGCATGCAGACTTACAAACAAAGATGTTAGAATTGAAATTGAAATGAATTGAAAAAACCGTTTCATATTTAATTTTTTTTACCAAATTACAATTTCATAGTTATGCTACTACCCGCTTTTACTCCGGTTGGCATTTGAAAAGACAGTTCTGCTGATTTTCCGTTAATCTGAACTTTAAGATGAATCACATCAGGATTTTTTGTTTCACACAAGGGATTGGCAAGCGTTATTTCGCCGGTTTTTTCTTTCCAAAGCAAGGCACAGGGTGCATCTACTTCGATGGTTTTTCCATTATCAAAACTTAACTTAGCGGGTTGAAAAAATACAATTTCTGTCAGATTTAGCTGCGCATGTCGTACTGCATGTGCCTCACGACTGTTCATCAAAATTTTCACAGGAGTATTTTTACTGTATTTTATGGCTTCAGCTACAGTCTCTACACCCGGTTTTACAACGTATGCATACGCACCTTCTGTTGGATTTATTCCATGGTCAATGTTCAAACTGAATAGATTGGTATCCCGTACCAGTACAAAAGCGGAGGAAGGTTCCAGGTTAAAATAGCCAACTTTTCCATGCAATATCCAGTCCGGTAATTTTATTTTTGCATTGTCCTTTAAAATATCCATCTTCTCTTTTACGGAATATTGCACTTTACCGTTGATATTACATTGATTGACAGTTGTATAAACCGAAGCTTTCCCATCCGTTTGATTGATTCCGGCACCCAAACATACAAATTCTTCATCGAAATAAAACCATGATTTATGAGCTGTAATACCTCTTCGTTGTAAAATCATCCCACAAGCTCCATAGGTGCTATCGCTTACGCCTCCCGCATACGAATTGCTATTTGATGCATTTTCACCCCAATTAGGAATGGGAAGTTTCGCATCGTCTTGTTCTGCAGTGATACCTGGAAATTGGCGGTTGTTGAACTTCTTAAAATAGTCACGATTGTATTCGTTTCCTATTACAAACAAGTAGTTTGTGCCGTTTCCAGAATAGAAATTATATTCACCATCTCCATTTCCGGCTTCGCTACCTACTGTTCGGGTGGACGACATACGGGTACTAACCATGTAATTGGTACGGCGGTTGATCATGTAATCGAATCGCCAGAACATCCGGTTGCCGGTCAAACTGTTTTCGCCCGCTGCAATTCTGTTACACGCTTTTTTAATCTCCGCTTTTTTGCTACCATTAAGTTTTTGTATTCGGTCGGATAGGCCTTTTATTTGATTGAAATACTGATCAGAACTGTTATATCGACCCGAATTATTGGGGTCGTAGTTTTTGTTGTAAAAGATCCATTGTACGCCGTTGATGAACAAATCCTGTAATAAATCGACGCCCGGTGACTGGTATTTTGTGCCGTTGCAATACTCGAGGTAATACATCATGGAGTTTACAAATTCTTTTCCATAATTTGTAAAATATAATTGCCGGCCTTTTCCACAGTGTTGGGCAAACAGGTAATCGGGCTGAATTCCTTCAACCGATTGTATGCTAAGCAATTCGGTCATCTTATTTTTAAAATCCATCATCTGACTGTCGTTCTCAGTTAAAATGCTGGCAGTAAGTGATCCAATAATTATATCCGCACCATTTGCTCCGGTTAATCTTTCGCTTACAGAATTTTCATAACTCCAACGCAGGTATTTTATGGTTTTATCGAAAAGCACTTTGTCCTTCTTTATTTCCAGAGCCATCAAAATTATACTTTTGGAAAGTTCTTTTGGATAAGGAATGTATCGGTACCACCAGTTGGTAGCCTGATTGTTAGTTTCAATCCAGTATTTCAACGACAATAAATAGGCTTTTTTCAGGTCATTGTCGCGATAAAAACTATTCTCGGAATTTTGATAAGCTGCAGCGAGACTTATCAAATTTTGTACATGCTTGCGGGGCGATCCATCAGTAGCCGAATAATTAATTCCTTCAAACCTGCCCTGATCGTCCATCTTTTGAAGCAAAGATTCCACACTGCTTTTGGATGGATTGGTCAAATAATCGTTGTACATTCTGTTGTAAATAACCGAAAAGTCGGAGGGATTTGCATGTGTTGTTAACCCACACAAAGCAATTGCAACCAAAAGTGATTTAAAAAGTTTTGTTTTCATTATTTATTCATTTCAATTTTAATAACCGTATCCAGTAAATCGGATTTTTGAGGCGATTTACTTACCTTTATAAATAGATTGTCAGTCTCATTGTTTCCAAACCAGGTTTTGTATGTTACCAGTTCTGCTCCCGAGTTGAGCATAAATACATTCTTAACTTCTTTTGCATCTATTCCTTTTGCATTCAAATCGCCCAAATAAGGGTACAACCAGTGTGCATAAATCAGATTTCCTTTTTGAGTGTAACGTCCCCAGTCTTGGCGTTTCAGTGAGTTGGCGCCGCAACCGTAGATACTTTCACCATTCTTATCGATCCATTTACCCACTTCGGCAAGAATATTCACGCATTCTGCCGGAAAATTTCCGCGTGGATCAGGACCTACATTCAGCAATATATTTCCGTTTTTGCTGACGCAATTTACTAAGCAGTGAATCAACAATTCAGGTGATTTCCAGTTATGATCGGATTCGCTGTAGCCCCAAACACCATTCATGGTCATACAGGTTTCCCAGGGAATGGGATTGTTGTATTTATCCATTAAAGGAGCTTCAGGAATACCTTGTTCGGGTGTTTCAAAATCACCCAGAGTCCCTATTTCACGTTGTTTAAGACTAACTCCTTCGTTTACTTTAAGGCGGTTGTCTAGAATAATGCCGGGTTGATTTGTGCGAATCATTTTGACCAGTTCGTTGGCTTTCCATTTTTCACCTGAATATTCGCCAAAAGAATAATCGAACCACATAATGTCGAGTTTTCCGTAATTTTTGGTCAACTCTTCCACTTGTCCGTGCATGTATTTCAGGTAACTATCCCAATTGAAGTTACGTTTTGCATATTCTTTGTCATCCCGTTGCGGGTGATTTCCCACATTTGGATAATCGGGGTGATGCCAGTCGATAATAGAATAGTACAAGCCTACTTTCAGTCCTTCGGCACGGAAAGCATCCAGAAACTCACGCACCAGGTCACGTCCGCCAAATTGTTTGCTCAATTTATAATCAGTAAGTTTACTGTCGAACAAACAAAATCCATCGTGGTGTTTGGCTGTGAGTACTGCATATTTCATCCCTGCGGCTTTGGCAACTTTGGCCCATTTTTTAGCATCAAAATCGGCAGGATTAAAGGCATCCACGTATTTTTGGTATTGTTCGGTTGTGAGCCGTTCGTTCGATTTCACCCATTCGCCTCTGCCCGGAACAGCATAGGCTCCAAAGTGGATAAACATTCCGAAGCGTGCTTCGCGCCACCACTGCGTTTGTTTCATCACTTCCTGATATCGTGCCTGATATTCTTTCGAAGGAGTTTCCTGTGCCATTAAATTGAATGCCAGGTAGAGAATTAAAAGCGTTGCAATTGAATTTCGTTTCATGTTTTTAATCTATTTTGATGGTTACTGGTTTTCCACACAATTCTCCCTGAGGTAATTCTACAGAAATGATTTTTCCGTTCAGATTCAGTTGTATCGTTTTCAGCGTTTTCTCCATTCGGGGATCGTTCACTGTGATTGTTTTTTCTTTTCCTGTATTATCAATCAAAACCACACAGGGCGCCGAAGCACTAAGTTTTATTTCAGGACTGACTAAAGCTGTATCGGCTTGATAAAAAACAACTTCCGTTAATTTAGAATCCGTGGAACGAATGGCCTGTATGAGCGTGTCGTTTCGCAAAACCAGGAATGGTAACTCGTCTTTGGGAGTTTTATTTCCGGCATAAACCACATATCCGTAGGTTTCATTGGTTGGCTTTTGACCGTGATCCATCCAAAGTCGAAGGATATCCGCATTTTCGGGCAGGTTATTTATTTTTCTGTTTTCTTTGTTCATTTTTACCCAGTTTGTTTTTTTTGATTCCAACACAAAGTAGGCATTCCTGCTGTATTCGGGTAAAACAGTATAGGCAAATTTATTTTTCTGTATCACCCAAACCGGTTTTCCGTTTTTCATAAAATCATGAATTCCTTCTGTCACCGGCATTAACACGCCGTTATTGATTATTTCAACAGCTTCTGTTTTTGCGGTCTGGTCAATGGTGGTGCGTATGGTTCCGGGCATTTCAGGTTGCTTATTCGTAATTCCTGCTCCCAATGCTATAAAATAATCTCCAAGTATAAAATAGGATTTGTGTGCCTTTACACCGTAAAGCGTCGGATTGGATTGGGCTGTTCCGGATTTATCGTTGACGCCTTCTTTTTCTGAGGCATTCATTTTTTCAAATATAAACCCGGCCACTGCATTTTCGCCTTTGGTAGCTGCTCCTGCAAAGTTAAACCTGCTGCAATAACCCCGCCAATTGGTTACCGGTTTTATTTTTTCCATGCCTTCGCGGGCTGTCACACCGGGGGCAGCCGTCACATCCCACGCACCAAATACCGAACGGTATTCCTGACCATTTCGTTGAAACAGTGTCATGCCATCGTCGGTAAAAAAGTTGTATTCGTCAGCCACATTGAGTGCGCTTTCCAATCCATCGCAACGCACTGAAGACATGTTGACTATGACGTGATATTTGTCATTCTTTTTTATCAAATCATCATTGTTGAAAAACCAGCGTGTGCCGGTGTAAACTCCATCGTTCAAAGAATTCATATTGATATTTTTCTTATTACCTTCCTGTGCAAGTTGTTTCAATTCGGCCAGTTCAGTTGGAGTAAATGAATCTTTCCAATCGTTTAACAATGTGTTCAGCATACCCAAGTAACGAATGGTTTTGCTTTCATTTTCAAATAAAAAGTTGTGCCGGTCAAGTCCGGGCAGGGTAAATCCTTTGAAATAATACCAGTTAGCACCCTGAAAGAAATTAAAAAGGGCATTCACATTTTCCCGTGACAGTTTTTTAGTCCAGGGCGATCCTTTCAAATCATTAAGCATCGACAAGGCATTGGAAGTGCCATCGATAGGATATCCCCATACCAAACTTTGTTTCCCGTGCCCCCAACCGGCACCATCGGTCGTAAAACCTTCTGTCCAGAAAGCAGTACTAAAGGTATTTTGCGAAGTAGTACTGATGCATTTCTGACTCACATCGGCAATCAGATCAATCATTGGGATGGATTTATACATAAAAGCTACCGGAAGTAATGAGCGATATGCCAAAGCATTGCCTCCAACCCACCACACATGGTTTCTGAATCGTTCAATTTGTACCACATTTTTATCCGTTTCGTCTTTTCGTAATGGTTGTGTCCATGCTTGTAAAGCAAGTGTTTTGAGCATGTCGCATACCCCAATAAGTTGCTCGTCTTTGATTTTACCGGCCTCCACATCGTCCATTTTTTTCAACAAACAGAAATAAGTGTTTACCGCAGCTGTCGGGATGGCAAAACAGGATGCATGAAACCGGGGAATGGTATTGGGTCGACCTATTTCAATAGCACCATAATGCAGGATTGCTTTCAGAAAAGCCGCGTATTTTGGGTCATATTCACTGAATTTGCCCTTTCTGATGTCTACAGCAATTTTCCAAATCCGGTTGTGTGCTTCCACCAAGAAATTTGCAACGATATTGTCGGTTCCATTGAATTTTTCAAACAATAGTTTTTCGTTGTAAATCCTGGTTTCAAGTTCAATCAAATCGGCAAATTGTCCTTCCGGCGTGAGTTGATTCACACATTCTGAAGCACTGATTTTGCATTTTGACATCTCGTGTTGACGGTAACCATTTTTAGAAAAAGATTCACGGTATTCCAGAATGGATTTTTCCTTTGTGGCATCTTTCACTTTTTGACCATCGGCATAATAACGCTGATAATTGGCAAAGGCATAATCAGTTTCGGCTTTTTGGGCAAAAACAGTTGTATTTAAAATAATACCGATAAGGAAGAAAAGCTTATAGTTGAATGTCATTAGTTAAATGTTTTACAAATTTATTTGTACGGTATTATATCGCTTAACACCTTTTCTCTGTACCATGGATCGTTTGCCTTTTTAAGTAATTCCGGCATGAGTTTGCACAATGAACGAAAAAGTTCTTTGTTTTTCTCTACCGGCAAATTGTTCATTTGATAAGGATCTTTCAGATCGTCAAACAAGAGGACTTCAGCCAGTTTATTGGTTTTTTTATCAATCGTCAGTGCCAGCGTATACCGTTCGGTTTTTAATCCGCGAGCCACGGGAAAATAAGCAATGGTTTTTTTCTCTGCATTCTTCTTCCCATCGGCATCTCTAATGTATAAAACTGCTTTTGGTGCATTTTTCGTAGGCTTCAGGTTGATAAATTCAGCAGACAAATCGGTACCCTCCACGCCGGTTGGGATGCGGTCATTTAATCCAGCAAGGGTTAAAAGAGTGGGCATAATATCGGGTGTGGATAACAACAAATTACTGACATGTGGTTTTAATTTTTCGGGATACCTAATGATAAAAGGCACATTCATGGCTTCGGTATAAGGACTATTTTTAGCATCTTCCACATGACTGGCCAGTGTTTCGCCATGGTCGGATGAGAAGACCACAATGGTATTTTTATCAAGTCCCATCGCTTTAAGTGCGGAAAGTATCCGGCCAAATTCGCGGTCAACTCCACTGACGTTGGCAAAATAATAAGGTGCTGCTTTTTGTTTCTTTGTCAATTCCGGATTTACATTGGGACGAACCAACAACTTCGAAAGCGGAATGTCCTTGTATAAATTAAAATCCTCTTCCATGCAATCATTCAGTGACTGATATGGACTGTGAGGCGGATTCATACTTACAACCAGAAAAAATGGTTTGTTTTTGTCGCGTACGCTTGTCAGGTATTCAATAGCTTTGTCGGCTTCGTGTTTTGGTGACCATTCTTTGGGATCGTGGCGATTGCCATCCGAATCCCAGTAATGCGGATTTTTATGTTCGTCGAAAGTACCGTAAGAATACCAGAAATTAAACCCGTGACGACGCTCTTTGGGCGTATAAGCATCCCAGGCCGGTTCTCTTTCATCGACATATTGCCCCGGACGTTGGGGATCGTTGGGAGTTGGATAATCCAGATGGTATTTCCCAATGTAGCCACAATCGTATCCGTTTCTGCTAAACACATCACTAATGGTTGTTACATCCGCTCTCAGATTACTTACCGGGCGTTTATCGAGACAGTTCAGCGTCACTCCGTTGGCATCGGGGTACAATCCGGTAAACAACATGGCACGATGAGGACTGCTGAGCGGACAATTACTCTGAGCAGAGGAAAGCACCACTGCTTCGCGTGCAAACTTGTCTAATTGAGGCGTATGTGTTGGATCCGCTTTAAAATTTACATAGGATTTAAATGCATCATCATTCCAGAAATGAAGCCCACAATTACGGAATTGATCCGGAAAAACGTAAATTACATTCGGATGAGCGGTTGTTTGTGCTGACAGACCGGATACAACAGTGAGTCCGAGCAGAGCAGGCAATTTATTTGTGAAGTTTTTCATGGGTTTAATCATTTAGATGATTTGAGTTCTACATCAATTACATCAACTAATGCTGTACGTTGAACAGTAGTAAGCGGAATAGTGGTAATGCCTGCTTTTGATGTAATTATTATCTTTTTCTTATTTGCCAGCATTGTAACCTGTTTTATTTCAGAAGTAGTTTTCATCTGTATTTCGGAAACCTTGTTATCGGAGAATAAAAACAAATAGCGGTGATTATTTTTGGATGTAGCTGGTACTGAAACTGTCTCATCAGGGTTCAATGCCCTGCAATTTACCAGCGACTGACCGTTTATTTTCATCCAAGCGGCAATTGAGTCCAGTTTCTGATTCATTTTTTCAGAAAAAATGCCTTCTTTGGTAGGTCCGAAATTAAGCAGGTAGTTGGTGTTTCTCGACCGGCATAGGATGAGTTGTTTCAAAACAGTTTCAACGGTTTTTAATGGATGCTTTGTATATCCCCAACCACTTTTGGCTATGGTGACACACAATTCAGCCCATTGTTTTTGAATATCGGTGGGTAATTTGGCATCTCCTTCGTAGGTTTTATAGTCGCCATATCCAAAAAACCGTGGACTCACTACAATACCGGGTTGCAGTTCATGTATTCGTTTCATGCTGATGCATTTATCCCAGGCAATATTTCCCCTGGGAATATCGGGTCCACCATCGAACCAAATCATATCAATTTTCCCGTAATTGGTCAATAATTCTTCTACCTGTCCCTTAATGTATTCGGCAACCCGGTAGTAATGTGCCTGTTTTTCAGCATCTGTTTTTACCGTTTTTCGGGCTTGCAGATTGGCATCCAGCGAAGGTACATTTTTATAGTCGCGCGAAACTCCATAATACATAAAGCTCTGAAATTCGCGGTTAAAATGCCAGTCGGGTCCGGAATAATACAAACCCACTTTTAAACCGTATTTTCTGCAGGCTTCCACATACGGTTTAACAAGGTCTTTGCCCGACATGTAATTTTTAGTACTGAAATCGCCGTATTTGCTCGGCCACATAGCAAAACCATCGTGATGGCGGGCTGTAAAAACCATGTAGGTCATTCCGGCTGCTTTGGCGGCTCTGGCCCATTCTTCGGGATTGTATTTTGTGGGTTGAAAATACTTCGATTGTTCCCAGTATTCATTCGGTGTAAGGCAGGAATTGTCTTTTTTACAGGCATGACCCATAAAATAATCGCCCGATTGAATAATTTTACGAACCTCGGCTGAATCCATTTTATTGTTCGAAGGTCGCCAACCTATCTGAGTTCCGGCCATCATGGGCCACGATAAGTCAATTTCGCGAATGGAAGATATACTCCAGTGAATAAACATTCCGAAACCGGCTCCGGCAAACCATTGCGCACTGGGATGCGTACTTTGTTTATACCCTGAAGCGGCATCTTCCATGATTCCAATCTGTGCATGTTCCATTTTTACACGGTCCTCATCTTTTTTTGAGTCATTTTTCTGTGCATTGACAACAAAAAAAGAAAGCAAAAAAGAGAAAAAAACGATTTTCCTATGCATTTTTTTATTTGATATAAGATGAGAGGATACTCAACAACAAAAATACTGCAAATTACATATCGATTTTCCTAAAATCTGACGAAAATGGTGCAAAATCGTTCGCAATTCAAATGTGTCAATTTGGGATTTGATCAGTTACTTCATCTAATTCATCAGATGTCTCTTCGGTTTTACGGAAAGTCGAAGGAGACACACCAAACTGTTCTTTGAAACATTTGGCAAAATACTTAGGTGAACTAAATCCGAGCATATAAGTAATGTCTGAGATATTGTATTCTGGGTTATTATTCAACAATGCAGCTGCTTTCTTCATTTTCACGGTAATGATAAAATCGTTGGGAGTTTGGCCGGTTATTCCCTTAATTTTACTGAAAAGTTTGGTGCGTCCCAAAGCCATTTCGCTTGAGAATAATGGCACATCAAACTCGCTATTATCAATATGTTTCTCGATTACTGCCTGTGCTTTTTCCAAAAACTCACGATCCAGGTTGTTGGTTGCAATGAGTCGTGGCGTGAAATCTGTTTGGCGACTGAATTTTTCCTGCAGTAGCTTCCGTCCGTTTACCAGGTTGTTGCATCGGGTAATCAGCGTTTTTACATTAAACGGTTTGGTGATGTAATCGTCGGCACCAAGGCGCAGGCCTTCAATATTATATTCTACTGCGGTTTGTGCCGTCAGCAATACTACCGGAATATGGCAAACTGCAAAATTGTTTTTAATTTTCGAACACATTTCACTACCCGACATGATCGGCATCATCAAATCACTTAACACTATATCAGGTTGATGTTCAATAGTTAATTCGAGCCCTTCCTGGCCATTAGCAGCAGTATAAATAGTATAAATCGGTTCAAAAATATTCTTCAGCATAGCCCTTAATTCGTCATTATCTTCTACAATGAGCATCGAATATTGTGGCAGACTGTCCTTCACCTGAGCACTAATCACTTCCTGCATAAAATCGTTATCAACTTCATTTATCAGATTCAGACAAGTGCTATCAGCATCTTCGTATTCAACTTTTTCATCTTCTTTAAAATGCGTAGCCCCTTTTTTCAAAATCACAGTAAAGGAACTCCCCACATTTTTCTGACTTTCCACCTTAATTTCGGCAGAATGTAATTCCAGAATATTTTTGGTCAACGCTAATCCAATTCCCGTTCCGGGAACCATATTACTGATTTGCAGTCCATTTTCAGCCTGATAAAAGCGATCGAAAATTTTATCAAGTGCTTCGCCGGCAATACCAATTCCACTATCGGTAATGCGGATATACACCTGTTCCGAAGTTTGATTCATCGATATAGTAATGGTTCCATCCTTTGGCGTGAATTTAAAGGCATTGGAAATCAGGTTATAGAATACTTTTTGCATTTGGACAGGGTCAATCCACACCATAATTTTTTCTTCACTGCAGTCGAAATTTAATTTGATCTGTCGATAGTTCGCGTACTCGGCAAACGAAAGGTAAATTTCATATAAAAACTTCACTAAATCCACTTGCGAAGCTTTAATATTCAAATGACCTTGTTCGCTTTTACGGAACTCAAGCAATTCGTTAATCAAACTACTCATATTATGCGTATTACGCTTTATGTTCAAAATGCGGTTGTATATAGTTGGCTGAATATTGTGCATTTGAAGCAGCATATCCACCTGACCCGAAATAAGAGTTAGTGGTGTGCGGAACTCATGCGAAATATTGGTAAAAAAGCGCAGTTTTGACTGGTTGACTTCCTCCATATGTTCCTTCTCTTTTTTCTCATAAGTCAGAGATGTTTCGAGCAAAAGACGTGACCGACTAAAAACAATATATCGCCACACAATAAAGAGAATAAGTAAGATATAGAACAAAATAGAATACCAGTCCAGATAAAATGGCGGATAAACATGAATGTTCAAGTCTGTTGAAGTAATCAGCGCACCATCAATGGGTGAAATTGCCTGAACCACCAGTTTATATTTCCCTGAACTCAGATTCATGAAGTTCAGTTTGGTAATGCCCTGCGGAAGCTCGGTCCATGCATCTGAAAAACCTTCGAGTCGATACCTGAAAACAGGTTGATTGGCCGGAATATAATTATTGGATGCAAACTCGATGGTCAACATGGTTTGTTTGTGGTTTAGCTCAATTTCCCGCGAAAAAGGGAGTGAACTTTTGAGAATTTGGGTTTCATCGTTTGGAGAAACCAATTTGTTGTTTATCCACAAGTTGACAAGGTTAAGGTTGAATCGGCGATGTGGAACTGACAGGTTTTCTTCATTAAAAGACACCATTCCGTTCATTCCAGCTAAATAAATTTCGCCCTTACTGGTCAGGCACATTCCGCCACTGTAAAGCGAATTTAAAGGTAGCCCGTTCTCCGTACTAAAATTATGTATCTTGTTGTTTTCTACATCAAGCATCGAAAATCCTTTTGTGGTAGAAATTATCAGATATCCCAACCGCGATTCAAGCATATTGCTGACAAAATCGTTTTTCAACCCAAGATGTTTTGTGTTGTATCGTACAAAATTATTAGTTTTTGGTTTATACAGATTTACTCCAGCCCCACTTGTGGCAATCCAAAGCCGGTTTTTGCTGTCGAGAAAAATTTTTGAAACATTATTATTGCTTAAGCTGCAAGTATCTTTTGCATTGTAAAAGAACGAACTGATTTTTTGTGTTTTTAGGTTATATTTGTAGAGGCTATTATAACTTGCAATCCAAAGATTATCAGCGTTATCTGTTTTTGCATCCTGAATAAAACTGACCGTTTTATGTAGTTTTTCAGAGAACAGACTGAACTGTCTTGTTTTTCTGTCGAATAAAAACAATCCATTGTGTGTCCCAATCAACAAATTTCCGTGATAAGGCTGAATGGAACTAAGTACATTTGTTTGTTGCCATTCGGGTTTTATTTTTTTATATTGCAAAAACCGAAATGTATTGGTATTCAATACACATAATCCACCCAGGTGTGTTCCTATCCAAAGCTCGTTGTTTTGTCTGTCAAAATAAGAAGCTTTGATGTTATCGGCTGTCAGACTGTTTGTGTTATTTTCTTCGGCTTTAAAGATACGGTAGGTTTTGTTGTTCACATTATAGTAAATCAACCCATTACCTTCCGAAAAAAGAAATAAATTTCCTTTTTTATCTTCTATTATGCTACTGATAATAGGAAATGGTTTGTTCAGCAATACCCCGTTCTGTAGGTTATGAAAAGTATAGTAATTAATATCAGGATTAAAGTAATTGATGCCACCAAAATAAGTTCCTGCCCAGATTGTTCCCTGATTATCCTTCGTCAATGCCCAAACCGATTCGTTCGATAACTGGCGGTTATTATAACCATCGGAGTCGTAATGTTTAAAAAAACCTGTTTCAGGTGTCAAACGGTCCAGTCCTTTTTTTGTTCCAATCCAAATAAACCCGTTATTGTCTTCACAAACTACGCGTACAAAATTTGATGAAATATACTTATCGGGAATACCCTGAACGTGTTTAAAATTGACAATATTAGCATTTCTCTCTATCTTGAATAATCCCTGTTCCCAGGTTGATACCCAAATGTTTTTTTTGCTATCCTCAAAAATATCTGAAACCTGGCTGCAAGCAGGAATGGCAATTCTGATTTTTTTATTTTGATCAATAATAAAAACCCCTGAGGCAAGTGTGCCAACAAAGATACGTTGGTCGGTGGTTTGAAGAATTTTTCGTATAGCAGAATTACTCTGATTAACAACACAATACAGCTCTTTTTTCCCGTTTTTGAAGGTAAATAGCGAATTGTTCTCTGCGATCCAAAGGTTTTGGATTCCATACGCTATGCCGTCTGTAAATTTTCGTTGAATGGAGCGCATTGTTCCGGTACGCAAATTAAATTCGTTGATACCGTTTTGGGTATGAATATATACATAACCGTTTTTATCCCCACAAACATGAAGAATCAGATTTTCGCCTAAGGAATTGGAGTCGTTTGGAATTGGCCTGAAAACGTCCATAGTATTTCCATTGTACCGATTCAATCCTTCACGCGTTGCAATCCAAATTGCCCCTAATTCATCCTGATAGATGCTTTGAACCGATAGTTGTGACAATCCTTGCTCTATACCAATTTTAGAGAAATAAATATCGTTTGCTGAAAATGAATTGAGTGAAAAGATAACACAAAAAACTGCTGTTAATAACTTTTTGGACTTCATGCAATTAGTTGTTTTTTTAAGGTATGAATGACTTAAAGTCAAACAAAAGTAATAAGATAAAAAATAGAAATGCAAAATTATAGATTATTTTTAGTCTTATTGCTTTGCTTGGTATAAATATGTACAAATATAGCACAAATATTATTCTGCTGAATTATTTCGTTTGAAGGTGGCGAAATTTATGGTATTAAAGTTTGATTGCAAATTTTTCAAAGACCTGTCAGCTGTCAGGAATTTTTCAATATTTCGTTTAAATTTAATCGATATTTCCCGAAAACCTGGCGTGAATCGGACGTAAAACAAAAAACACCTACACAAAGAATGTGTAAGTGTTTGATTGTTAACGCTCTCCCTCTTGGACTTGAACCAAGGACCCTCTGATTAACAGTCAGATGCTCTAACCAACTGAGCTAAGGAAGAATTTGGTTATACATTTTTTTCAAATGCGTTGCAAAAGTAATAGGTTTTATTGAAATATGCAATATCTTTGCAGAAAAAACAAGGATTAATTTTATGAAAAGAATATTAGGAATGGGTAATGCCCTGACAGACATTTTATTGCAAATTGAAAATGACAGTATTTTGGCATCATTAAATTTACCGAAAGGTGGTATGCAGTTAATAAATACTGAACGCTCAGAGGAAATAAGTTTTGCAGTGAGTCAATATGATAAAATAATGGCGACAGGCGGATCGGCATCGAATACAATTAACGGAATTACAAAACTCGGTTTAAATGCCGGTTTTGTAGGTAAAATTGGCAAAGATGATATTGGCTTATTTTTCACGAATGATTCAGTGAATAATGGAGTTAACCCACATTTATTACTAAGCGATACTCCATCAGGTCGTTGCATTGTGCTGGTTTCGCCTGATAGTGAGCGCACACTTTGCACCTATCTGGGTGCTGCTTGCGAACTGGAAGCATCTGATTTGAAACCCGAAATGTTTCAGGGTTATGATTTCTTTCATATCGAAGGTTATCTGGTTCAAAATCACGATTTGATTCGAACAGCGGTTAAAATGGCTAAAGAAGAAGGACTGAAAGTTTCTATTGATTTGGCAAGCTACAATGTGGTAGAAGCAAACCTTGATTTTCTTCATGAAATTATACAGGAATATGTTGATATTGTTTTTGCCAACGAAGAAGAAGCGCGGGCTTTCACTACTAAAGAACCTAAAGAAGCATTGATTCACATTTCAAATCATTGCGACATTGCCGTGGTTAAGATTGGTAAAGAAGGTTCGTACATCAAATCAGGTTCAAATCAGGTTCAAATTAAACCACGACTTGCCAATGCTATTGACACAACCGGTGCAGGTGACTTGTATGCTGCAGGATTCTTATTCGGACTGGCTAAGGATTACTCATTGGAAGTTTGTGGAAAAATTGGCTCATTAGTTTCAGGAAACGTTGTGGAAGTACTGGGAGCTAAAATGACTGATGCTGTTTGGGAAGATATTCATGCTGAAATTCGGAAAATAGTAAATTAGTTTGAAAGTTTCTAAAGTTTGAAAGTTATGTGCCTATAAATCATTTGTTTCATACTGCTTACTATTCACTGCTTACTGTACACTGCTTACTGTTCACTGCTTACTGTTTACTGTTTACTACTGAATCATGTTCAAATCTCTCAGAATATATTTTGCCATTGTGCTTTCAATGATTTTTTGGTCGTTCTCTTTTATCTGGACTCGGGTGGCCATTCTCTCATTTCCACCTATGACATTAATAACGCTCCGATTAATACTGGCTTCAGTTCTGCTTTTTGGAGTTCTTAAGCTGACAAAGCGTTTTCAGCTAATTCAACGTAAAGACCTTACACTTTTTCTACTATTGGCCTTGTTTGAACCTTTTCTCTATTATGTTGGCGAAACATTCGGGTTGACAATGTTAGAATCGACTCCTGCAGCAGTGATAATTTCTACTATTCCACTTTTTGCTCCGGTATTTGCCTTTATTTTTCTTCGAGAACGAATTGGCTGGACAACCATTTTGGGAATTGTGATATCGCTTATCGGAGTTTTTTTTGTTATTTACGATCAAGGAAGTGGATTCAGTGCTAACCCTACTGGTGTGGCATTAATGTTTTTGGCTGTTTTCTCTGCAATTTGTTATGCAACAATTTTAAAAAAAATACCGGGCAATTATAGCAGTATGAGTATTATCTTTTACCAAAGTTTGCTCGGTCTCATTTATTTTATTCCCACTTTTTTTCTGACTGATTTTTTTACAATCCAATCAATCAAAGTAAGCAATCAGTCACTACTTGCTTTATTTCTGCTGGCTATTTTCGCTTCAGTTATAGCCTTTATTTTGTTTGCTGGCGCAGTACGTCAGGTTGGAGTCACTCGTACTAATGTATTTGTAAACCTGATACCGGTATTTACTGCAATTTTGTCATGGCTGATCTTGGGTGAGCTATTGACTACCTGGAAATGGATAGGAATCGCTGTGGTTGTTTTCGGATTATTTGTAAGTCAATGGCACAATTATAAAAATAATAGAAGTAGCACGGAAGATATTTTGTGAAATTAAAAGTTTGTGAATAAGATACCTTGGACTAACCCGTTTTTTTTGTATATAAATGAATTTTGGTATTTCTGATTCTGTTGATAATCAGGATTATGATAGCAATTTCAATCAAATTACTTTCCACCTTGATTTATAACTATAAATTAGTCAATCTTCTTGCCAGTATTTAGTAGTTGATTTTTGTTTAATAAAGCTGAACTAATTCGGAACACCTTAAATGTAATTGATTCAGCACTACGAATCCACCCAATACCGTTAATATAGGTTAAAGGTAAATCTATTTTTATTCCAAAAACCGTCTAAAATAGGTATTCTTACTGTTTTAAATTAATTAATTAATCATAAATACAGTACTATGCATTGCAAGGTACTATTATTTTCATTTATATTTGCAGCGTGATTCAAATTAGTCGATAGTTTATAGTTAATAGCTCGTAATCAAAAGCGGACTATCAAACGTTGAACTTTCAAACTTTCAAACTTTCAAACTTATAATTAATGATTACACTTAAAGACATAAACAAAACCTACGACATGGGACAAGCTTCGTTACATGTGCTCAAAGGAATTGATTTGGAGATTAAAAAAGGTGAGTATGTTTCCATTATGGGTGCATCAGGATCGGGTAAATCAACATTGTTGAATATTCTGGGAATACTGGATAATTACGATACGGGAGATTATTATCTAAACGGCACATTGATAAAGAACTTATCCGAAAAACAAGCCGCTTTATATCGCAATGAGATGATTGGTTTTGTGTTTCAGTCGTTCAACCTGATTAATTTCAAAAATGCTTTGGAAAACGTGGCTTTACCACTTTACTATAAAAACGTTAGTCGCAAAAAACGCAATATCATTGCTATGGAATACCTCGACCAAATGGGTATAAAGGATTGGGCGTATCATTTACCAAACGAAATGTCGGGTGGACAAAAACAACGTGTGGCCATTGCACGCGCTATTATTTCCAAACCTCAAATACTACTTGCCGACGAACCAACAGGCGCTTTGGATAGCGTAACCACGGTGGAAATGATGAAAGTATTGAGTGAATTGAATTCCAACGGCCTAACAACCATAATAGTTACTCACGAAAAATCGGTAGCAGATGAAACCAAATCAATCATTCATATTAAAGATGGATTAATTGAAAATATTGAGAGAAAGTAGAGGCAAACAAGTATACAGTTGGCAGTATTTACAAACTAATCAATCAACCGATAAACTAATCAACCAATAACCAAAAGACATGTTTTCAATCAACACTTTACAGGAAATATTTGCAACACTGAAGCACAATAAGATGCGGACAACTTTAACCGGTATGTCTGTTACCTGGGGAATTTTTATTCTGATTGTACTGTTAGGAGCCGGGAATGGATTGAAAAACGGCGTAACTAGCAACTTTAGTGAACGTGCGTCAAATTTGGTTCAGATGTGGTCGGGGACTTCTTCCCTACCCTACGATGGACTGAAAGCTGATCGTCAACTGCCCTTTGCAGAAAGACAAATTTCGGATGTAAAAACTGAAATGAGAGAAACTGATAGACAAACCGGCGTAATTGACAAACAACAAACCTTTACCTATAAGAATGAGTATGGAAGTTATGGGATTAAAGGTGTAAATCCAACTTATAACGATATTTTTAAATTGAAATTTTTGGATAATGGTGGACGGTTTATCAACGAACTGGATTTAAAGTCGAACAAAAAAGTAATAGTCATTGATAAAAAAATTGAGGATGTACTTTTTAAAGGCAAATCGTCGCTCGGGCAATATATCAAAGTTGGGAATATTATGTTTCAGGTTATTGGTGTAAATTCAAAAGCTGAGCGCTGGGGTGGTTCAAGTGGCTATATTCCTTTTACAACGGCACAGTTGATTTATAATCCTGATAAGAAATTCAACAATATGGCTTTTACAGTGAACGGACTGCAAACTACTGAAGCAAATAATCAGTTCAACGACAAACTTAAAGCCGAAATGGCTTCAAGTCTGCGTTTCGACCCCAAAGACCCACGAGCACTATGGATTTGGAATGCACAACGTGACTACATTGAGACCATTAAAATCTTTGGCGGAATTACACTTTTTGTTTCCATTATTGGAATTTTTACGCTGATTGCCGGAATTGTTGGTGTAAGTAATATCATGTTAGTTTCAGTAAAAGAGCGGACTCGCGAAATTGGAATTCGCAAAGCCATTGGTGCCCCGCCGGCTTCCATACTTCGCTCTATAGTTCTCGAATCCATTTTGATTACAACAGTTTTTGGATATATCGGTATGATGCTGGGAATCGGTCTGACAGAACTTATCAATTATTTTATGATTCAATCGGCTGCTCAAAGTGCTTCTGAAACAGGGATGTCGGTATTTAAAAATCCGACTGTTGAACTTTCAATCGTTTTGTTTTCGACAAGCATATTAATTCTTGCCGGAGTTATTGCCGGATATATGCCTGCACGTAGAGCAGTTCGGATTAAGCCAATTGAGGCAATGAGAGAAGAATAATACAGACCCCAACCCCTAAAGCTGCCCCCTAACCCCCTAAAGGGGGAACAAGAAATAATAGTATTGATAATTAGAATAATTTACAATGAACAAAGATAAAAACATACAAAACGAAAGTAACTCAAACCCCCCTTTAGGGGTTGGGGGTTGGTTGAGGGGCATTTTCGACTTAAACCGCTGGCAGGAAATATGGTTTACCATAACGCACAATAAATCCAGAAGTTTCCTTACTGCATTCGGAGTTTTTTGGGGAATGTTTATGTTGGTAGTTATGGTTGGTGCCGGTGTTGCTCTTCAACGTGGAATGACGGCCAATATTGAAGGATTTGCAACCAACTCTTGCTTTTTCTGGACTGAATCAACTACTGAACCATTTAAAGGATTTAAAAAAGGTCGTAACTGGAATATTGTAAATGAAGATTTGCCGATATTACTTCGGAAAGTACCTGAACTTCAATATATGGCACCTGTTCTATTCGGCGGGAATTCTGCTAATAATACTTCACGAAAAGATAAATCGGGAACTTTCAATATTAAAGGAAATTATCCTTCGTACAACAAAATAGTTGAAAGTAAAATGATTTTTGGTCGTTACATCAACGACATTGATATGACAGAAAGGCGAAAAGTATGTGTGATTGGTGAACGGGTTTACGAAGTTCTTTTTGCTAAAGCTGAAAATCCCGTTGGTAAAAATATTCAGGTAAATGGAATCTATTTTCAGGTGATTGGTGTAGCACGAAATAAATCAACGGTAAATATCGGTGGAAAAGCAGAAGAATCAGTAGTGTTGCCTTTCAGTACCATGCAACAAGCCTTTAATCAGGGAAATAAAGTTCATTTTATTGCTGCAACTGCATTGCCAGGCATTAAAGTAAAAGTAATTCAGGATAAAATTTCTGAAGTGCTGAAATCTCAACATGACATAGCACCAACTGATAAAGCGGCGATGACGGCGATGAATATTGAAGATCAGTTTACGATGTTTTTGTACCTTGGATTAGGAATTGGTTTTTTAATCTGGTTTGTCGGAATGGGAACGCTTATTGCCGGAGGAATTGGAGTCAGTAATATTATGTTGGTAACTGTTCGGGAACGAACCAAAGAAATTGGAATCAGACGAGCATTGGGAGCTACACCACGTAATATAATCACTCAAATTCTGACCGAAAGTATTGTATTAACAATTATTGCCGGTATTTCCGGATTAATGCTCGGAGTAGGACTTTTACAACTAGTGGGTTATGCACTTAGTCA
The DNA here is from genome assembly GCA_903901975.1 of uncultured Bacteroidales bacterium. Classification (GTDB taxonomy): domain Bacteria; phylum Bacteroidota; class Bacteroidia; order Bacteroidales; family Paludibacteraceae; genus Paludibacter. The sequence continues at coordinate 56,908 of CAIUTB010000129.1, read as the reverse complement.
GGGCGATCAATTTTTCAAAGATCCACAAATCAGCTTTACTGTTGGTGTAGCTGCATTCTTTATTCTGTTGGTTATTGGCACTTTAGCCGGATTTATCCCAGCAAACCGTGCCATGAGCATAAAACCGATTGAAGCGATACGGGAAGAATAATAAACAACCCCTCACCCCTAAAGGGGGATTAAGGAAAACAATAAATAGAAATAAAAAATTAAATAGAAACGTACTAATCCAGTTCCCCTTTAGGGGTTAGGGGTAGTCTTAAAAAATTAAAGTTATGAAGAAAATTCTAAAATTCGCACTCCTCATTTTAGTTGGAGCATTGGTAATCTGGACATTCTGGTTTTTATGGCAAAAATCGCGTCCGAAAGTAAAAAAATACGAAATTGAAGTAGTAAAAACGGGTAATATTGAGAAACACACAGTGGCAACCGGAAAAGTTGACCCTCGTAATGAAATTCTCATTAAACCACAAATGTCAGGTATTATTGCTGCCGTATATAAAGAAGCAGGCGATATGGTAAAGGCAGGTGATGTAATTGCTAAAATCAAGGTAATTCCCGATATGGTTAGTCTTAATAGTGCTGAATCACGTGTTTCACGGGCACAACTCTCATTCGACCAATCGAAGAAAAACTATGAACGTGACGCAAAACTGTTTGCCGACAAAGTCATTTCGAAAGAAGAATTTGAAAAAACTCAACTTCAATACAATAATGACAAAGAAGAATTGAGAACTGCAAAAGATAATTTGAGTTTGATTCGTGATGGTATTAGCACTAACAGTACTGCAATTAGTAATACGCTGGTTCGTTCTACTATTAATGGAACAATTCTGGATGTTCCTATCAAAGTAGGAAATTCGGTGATTCAGTCGAATAATTTCAACGATGGAACTACTATTGCCACTGTGGCAAATATGAACGATATGCTTTTTGTGGGCAAACTGGACGAAACCGAAGTGGGAAAAATTAAAGTAGGGATGCCAATGAATATTACCATTGGAGCATTGCAAGACCAAAAACTGACAGCCAAACTAGAATATGTTTCGCCAAAAGGAAAAGAAGAAAACGGTGCCATTATGTTCGAAATGAAAGCCGCCGTTAAAGTTCCAAAAGATGTTTATGTTCGTGCTGGCTACAGTGCCAATGCCGAAATTTTACTCACCAGACAGGAAAGTATTATTACAATACCTGAAAGTTGTGTTGAATTTGGTGGGGATACAGCTTTTGTGTACGTGTTGAAAACAAAAGAACCACAAGCATTTACAAAAAAGCAGGTTAAACTGGGCTTATCCGATGGTATAAAAATAGAAGTAAAAAGTGGTTTGAAACTAAAAGATAAAATCCGTGGTGCGGAAATTTTGGAGAAGAAACCTGATGCTCCGAAGAAAGAAAACAAGAAATAATTTCTAATTAGTCAATTCCCCATTTTCAATTGAAGAAAATATGAAAAAAACATCAATAATAGCATTACTTTTTGTGCCTTTACTCACCATGGCTCAAAAAAACTGGACGCTTCAACAATGTGTGGATACGGCTTTGGCAAATAACCGAACCGTAAAACAACAAGCACTGGCAAAGAAGAATAAAGATATAGCTTATGAACAGGCTCGGCAAAATTTATTACCTAACCTGAATGCTTCGGCCAGTCAAAACTGGAATTTTGGACGCTCATTGTCAGTTGACAATACCTATAAGAGTTCAAATTCATCACAATCTTCATTCAGCATATCCAGTGGACTAACTTTGTTCGATGGAATGAAAATGAAGTACAGTATAGATGCGAGCAAAGCTGATATGTTGGCTGCCAATGCCGATTTGGAGAAAATAAAACAAGACATAACCATGAATGTGGCCCTTGGTTTTATGCAAATCTTACTGAACAAAGAGTTGCTTCAGATTGCAGAAAATCAACTGACACTTACCCTCGCCAAAATTGAACAACGCAAAGGATTGGTAGCCGCAGGCAAACTGGCTGAAGGTGAACTTCTTGATTTACAAGCTCAGGAAGCCAAAGAAGAAATGAGCCGTCTACAAGCTGATAACACATTAAAACTTTCCTTACTTGATTTGGCACAATATCTCGAAATAGACAATTTTGAAAAAATGGATGTGGTTGCTCCTGCTGCTTTTTCAGAATCGGATTTTCAATTACTGACTGCCGATGCGGTATTTCAAAGTGCTTTAACTCATCGTCCTGAAATAAAAGGTGCTGAATACCGATTGAAAAGTAGCGAATTTAATGTATTGATTGCCAAAGGGAACTATTATCCATCATTAAGTCTGGGTGCGAATTACGGAACAGGTTATTACAACCTGAGCAGTATACCAAATAATAGTTTTGGTCAACAAATAAATGATAATATGAGTGCGCAAATAGGATTGAATTTGAGAATACCCATTTTCAATAAATTTGAAGTTCGCAATGGCATTCGCTCTGCCGAACTAGGTGTAAAAAGCAGCAAAATCAGTATGGATAATGCCAAACTGGAATTAAAAAAATCGATTCAACAAGCATATTACAACGCTTTAGGGGCCAAAAGTCGTTGGGATGCTGCTCAAAAATCCGAAGTGGCAAGTCGCGAAGCCTATCGGTTTACGAATCAGAAATATGAAGGCGGAAAAGCAACTTTGTACGAATTGTATCAGGCCAAAAGCAATTTGACACAAGTGTTATCCGAAGGAGCACAAGCAAAATATCAGTATTTTTTCAGAGTAAAAATGCTGGAATTGCTAAAATAATGCCCCCTAACCCCTAAAGGGGGAATAAAAAATGCATTAAATTATTTAAACCTATAACTCCCTCGGAGAAGTCCCCCTTTAGGGGGATTTAGGGGGCAAAAACAAAAAAAAATGAACGCAGACAATATCAAATCGCAAATGCGTAAAGGCTATCTGGAATATTGCATTTTGCTTATTCTCAGGAAAAAGTCTGCTTACACTTCGGACATTATTGCCGAACTGAAAGACGCAAAACTAATTGTGGTGGAAGGAACTTTGTATCCTTTGCTCACCAGGCTCAAAAACAGCGAATTGCTGGATTACCGTTGGGAGGAATCAACACAGGGACCTCCACGTAAATACTATGAAATGACCGAAAAAGGGGCAGAATTTCTGAATGAACTGGAAAGTGCCTGGGAAGAAATCAATGATGTTGTACGTAAAATCAAAGCATCTCCAAACCCTTCGAAGGGAGCTGCTTAAAGAACTAATTTCAATTATATAATTAAAAAAACAGTTCCATTAGCCTTTTGGCTTATGACTAAAAATAAAAAGTTATGAAAAAGACATTAACAGTGAACCTGAATAGCATCGTTTTTCACATCGACGACGACGCATTCGATATGTTACAGCGCTATCTTCACGAAATTGCAGATCATTTTCAGTCGGAAGATGAAAAGAAAGAAATAATGGCTGATATTGAAGCCCGAATTGCTGAGCTTTTTTCTGAAAAACTTCAGAAAAACAAGAATGTGGTTACACTTTCGGATGTAGAGGAAATCATAGAAATTATGGGCAAACCAAGTCAGTATACGGACGAGGAGGAAGAAGCACCCAAAGCGCAGAAAGATGACAAAAAACAACAAAAATCACGCAGGTTCTATCGTGATCCGGAAAATTCAATTTTAGGCGGTATTGCGGGCGGTCTCGCAGCGTATTTTAACATCGACGTAACCTGGATTAGAATCATTCTGGTGGTGCTCGTATTTTTGGGTGTTGGATTTATTATACCAATTTATATAGTAGTTTGGTTTGTGGCCCCGGCAGCAGTTACTGCTTCGCAACGCCTTGAAATGCAGGGCGAAGATGTGACTGTGGAGAATATTAAAACAGAGATAAACAACGTGAAAAACTACATGGAAAGCGAGAAATTCAAACATTCTGCTTCGTCAGTTGGTGAGCGGATTCTGCTAATTCTACGCTGGTTTTTCAAAATAATTTTCGGTTTTATTGGCGTAGTTCTTGGCATGGTGGGTATAATCGTAATTGGTGCATTAATTCTGGCACTATTCCTAGTGATTTTTGAACCAACTGTACTTCATGGTTTTGGATTAGATGGATTCTCAAATTTGGGAATGATTAGTCCTGAAAAAATGATATTCTTAGTCATTTCGTTGATTTTACTCATTGGTGGACCGATATTTATACTCATTTATTGGGCTATTCGCTTGATTTCAGGACATCATCAATCTAATCATAGCATTTCGTGGGTAATTCTGATACTTTGGTTTGCCGGTTTGTTTATGTTCTTCAGTGTTGGTGGGAGTGCACTGGTTCATTTTCGCAATAACGAAGGACATCCATTAAGTTTTACATGGAGTGATGAAGATAAACCTCTTGTTGATGAGGTACGTAGGCTAGATCCCTTTCATGCAATTGAAATATCCGGTAATTTTGAATTGATACTTAAAAAAGATTCGGCACATAATGTTGTTGTTTCCAGTCCTGAAGATTTTAATTTAAAAGTAATTACCAAAGTCGAAAATGGTGTACTGCATATATATTCTGAACATTTCTTACTTAACAGAACTCTTAAAATATCAGTTTCGTCTGATTCGTTGAAAAACATTTTAGCTAAGGGCGCTTGTAAAATAAACACAGAAAATCAATTGGTAAGTAAAGAATTTTCACTTGTATTACTGGGTGCCAGTGAAGCTGATTTGGATCTAAACATTGCAGGCACACTTAATTTGGAAACCAAAGGTGCTTCAAAAGTAGATATAAAAGGAACCTGCCATACTCTAAAAGTCAACGGAGTGGGTGCAAGCGAAATCGAAGCTACCGAATTGATAGCTAAGAATGCTGATATTCTTGTCACGGGCGCAACTCATGCCAATGTATACGCCACCGAAAGTCTGAATGCAGAAGCCAAAGGTGCCAGTGACATTGATTGTAAGGGTCATCCAAAATCAATAAAAAAAACAGAGCATGTCAGTTCAAGCATTCATATTGAATAGATTAACTTTGATTTAATGAATCCTGTCATGCAAATGCATGACAGGATTTTTTTATTAAGTGTTTGTCAATTTCAAAAGTTTATGTATTTTTGTCGAAATGATTTATAAAATTTCCAATTATTTAACAATTATTTTATGAAGAAAATTTCATTATCACTACTTGCTGCCATTTTGATGATTTTTAGTTTTACAGGATGTGGAGACAAAGATGTTTTTTCATTTGTAAACAAAACCGTAGTTATTGAGAAACCCGGAGGTTTGGCGAATGCCCTCAATTTAACTAATCTGAGTGGCATCAATAGCTTGAAAATTAGTGGAAAAATAGATAGTCGCGATTTCAAAACAATTCGTGACCATATGTCAGAATTAAATGAACTTGATTTGTCGGGTGTAACAATTGAAGCATACAAAGGCTATGAAGGTACTGGAGGAATTGAAATTTACGAATATCAGGCAAATTCGATACCCAATTATGCATTTTATAATCCGATAACAAACATCAGTCTGACTTCGTTAAATAAAATAACATTCCCACAAAATATCAAAGTCATAGGCGCATCAGCTTTTGTTGGTTGTACCGGATTAAAGTCATTAAACCTTCCTGCTGAATTGAAAAATATTGGCAACCGTTGTTTTACACGCTGTAGTGGATTAACTGAGAAAGTGATTATACCAACTAAAGTGGATACTATCGGTTATTCTGCTTTTGCATTCTGCTCCGCACTTACATCAGTTCAACTTTCTGATTCACTGTTATTTATTGGCGAATCTGCTTTCTATAGTTGCACAGCGCTTGCAGGCATATTAAATCTGCCTTCAAAACTTATGACTATTAATGATGGTGCTTTTGAAAATTGTAGTAGTCTGACAGCAATAAATATATCTACAACACTCAGCAGTCTGGGAAATGCTGTTTTTAAGGATTGTGTTTGTCCGATAAATGTTGTACCTGACAACCCAAATTTTTCAAGTATTGAAGGTATTTTGTTCGATTATTTTCAAACAACTTTAAAATATTGTCCGACTAGCAAAACTGGATCTTTTGAAATTCCAAGCACAGTAAATTCAATAGATTTTGCAGCTTTTTCAAATTGCACTAAGCTTACGTCAATTATCATTCCCACCTCCGTTAATTTCATTTTCGACTATGCTTTTTCTAATTGTACAGGTTTATCAGGCACTTTTACAATTCCAAATTCAATTTCTTATTTTGGGTATTATGCTTTTAAAGGCTGTACCGGTATAACTAACTTTAATGTAGCAACCGATAATCCATCTTTTACAAGCATTGACGGTGTTTTGTTCGATGTTGGTCAAACTACCCTGAAACAAATTCCACCTGCCAAGACTGGTAGTTTTAGCATTCCTGAAACCGTAGGAACTATTGATTCAGGTGCTTTCGTAGATTGTACAGGGTTAACTTCGATAATTATTCCTTCTTCGGTAACCACCATTGGCGAAAGCGCTTTTATGAATTGTACTGGGTTAAATTCGATAAATATTCCCGCTTCTGTAACTTCAATTTCCAGCCATGCTTTTGTAAATTGTAACGGGTTAAATTCTATTTACGAGTACTCGACCACCCCTATTCAATTTATAGTTGACAATAGAACTGAATCATGGTCAGTGTTCTATAACGTTAATACCAAAACTTGTCGTTTGTATGTTCCTGCAGGGACAAAAGGTGTTTATCAACAAGCAAGTCAGTGGAAAGATTTCGCAAATATTATCGAAATGTAAAATACTTTTCTCATTTATTACAAATTATTTCCCGCTGATTACACTGGTTTTGCAGAATTCTTCTTTGCGAAAATCAATGTAATCAGCGGTTTTTTTTTGAACAAAAGACTACTGAGTTTGTTTTTAATCACAAACCAATTAAAAACAAATCATTTATGAAATTGAATATTGCAACTTTATTTCTTTCTGTTTTTTCCGTATTCAGCTCAAATGCTCAGGAAAAAGCCAATGCCGCTAATCAGAGTTTTTACGACTTCAATGCTAAATCGATAGATGGCAAAGAAATCAATATGAGTCATTATAAAGGGAAAGTGGTGTTGATTGTGAACACTGCCAGTAAGTGCGGTTTTACACCGCAGTATGAAGGACTGGAAGTGTTGTACAAAAAGTATGAATCAAAGGGACTTGTGATTCTGGGTTTCCCCTGCAATCAGTTTTTGAGTCAAGAACCCGGCAATGAAGCCGACATCGCCAAATTTTGCTCCTTGAAATACAATGTAAACTTCCCAATGTTTGCAAAAATTGATGTTAACGGCGACAATACACATCCAATTTATAAGTATCTGAAAACGGTACTCGGTGGCACGATGGGAAATGACATTAAATGGAATTTTACTAAATTCTTGCTCGATCGCAGTGGTAAGCCCGTTAAACGCTTCGCTCCTACTGTAAAACCGGAAGAGATTACCGATGATATTGAGAAACTGCTTGCAAAAAAATAAGCTAAAACTGGAAATGCAAAAGCTCTGCAAATAATTTTGCAGGGCTTTTGCGTTTAATGCTTTAATCCAGTTTTCAGATTTTGTTTTTCAAGACTCTGTCAGAAGCTAATTTAGCTGTCAGAATAGATATGGGGAAACCTGCAGGGCTGTATGTCCATTGTCCCGCTTGAAAAATCGAAGGTAAGGGTGTTTCGACTGATTTAGCAATTCCAAGCATGCTACTTATCGCAGGTATATACGGATTGGTAAATGCCCAACCGGTTATTCCACCATCCGTATTTCCTGTCAGCTTTTCGATGGTAAGTGGTGATGATGAAAAGCTACCGATGATTTTATCTTTCAGCCCGGGAAAAATACTTTCTTCCAAAATCTGAATGGTAACTTGTTCCAGAAATTCTTTTATTTCGGCATTCCAGCCAAATTCGTCAATCTTTTTGCTCAAACTATAATCGTAAAGTAAACTTACAACTAGTCCGGCTTGTCCTTCGGGTGCTAAATCAGCATCCCGTAATGCTGGAATAGCTATTTCAAAGGTATTTAGTCTGAAATAATCTTCCAGGTATTTCTTGACTTTTGATTTCAATTCAAAATTATCCTTATCAATATTTTTCGCTTTCAGAAATTCTTCAATATCATCTTTTTGAACAATTGACAAGCCTCGTTTATCGGGTGTATAGAAAAAATGTCCGGTGCAGATTTTCGCAAAATACTCTATCTTTTCCTGTACCGACAAATAAACAGTAAACACGGAATCACCACCTCTCATATCCTTCAATAATGAACGTTTCTCTTCAATTTTACGGACTAATTTTGTATTGTTTAGTTTTTCCAGCGGAATGATGTTATACATCTGTTTCAAATCACCTGCCCAAATCAGATTTGTGTAATCGGTGCGATTTCCTTCGGTGTCAAGCACGTATTTTTCTTCGGGTTGCAGGCTCTGTATGCTAACGGATGTTTTTATCGTAGCACCGTGCTGAATAATATAATCTTCGAGTTTCTTAATTAGCGTTGCCGTTCCGCCTTTCGGGTAATGATAGTCGAGATACAGGCTGAAATAACTCAGGGCGAATGATGTAGGCGTTTTCTGGAAGAAATGTTGAGCAATAATATCAATAAGCGATTGGTTGGTTGTAAACCGTTTCAGGTATTCTTCCACCGGCTCGTTGATTTTTTTAATTTTCCGAATGGTGAAAATGAATTTAAACATCCAGGGCAGAATCACTTTCATCAAATATTCCCTGTCCTCGGTCATATTCAGAAATGCCGGATTATCAATCCCGTAAAGCACATCCATATAACCCATTATTTTTTTTATTTCCCCTATAATGGCTGTAATATCATTGGCATTATCAGGATATTGCACTTTCAGAAACTCCTCATATTCAGTTACACTTTCTTTGCCCTGCAATCTCATCACGCTGTCGGCTATGCCAATAGAGATATTGCTCTTGCTAAATTCAATATCAATGCCCAACTGTTTGAGCATGGGAAACACAATTCCCGAATTCTCAATGGAGCGCAATCCTCCGTCGAAATAAATACCATTACGTTCAAAGGTTTGTACCAATCCGCCAACCTTTTGCTGTCTTTCAAAAAGCACTACCGATTGTCCGGCTCGTGCCAGATATGCTGCGGCTGTCAGTCCTGCAATGCCACCGCCTACCACTACTGCATCATACTTCATAAATATCTTCCTTGTCTAATTGGACTAATTCTTTGCTTCGTTGAAAAATTTGCTTACCAAGTTCTCTATTAAGGGCATGAGGTGCCGGAATCTCTTCGTTGGTGAGGTTGAAAAACTTCCCGCTGACACCTTCCATCTCGGGAGATGAAGCCAGATAATAAATAGCCTCGCCCGATATTTCAGGTTTCTTTAGCGTTGGTTGAATCAAAAACTTTGAAAACAAATTATACAATACCCCATTATTATGACCTATATTTGATTTAACAGCTCCGGGGTGCATGGCGTTTATCGTTACAGCCTTTCCCTGCAATAAATCATTCAATTCCCAAACGGTCATCAATTGAGCCGTTTTAGAGGCACCGTAACCACCATAACCACCATACTTGCGTTTTTCCCAATTCAGATCATCAATTTTCAATCCATTGAAGCGATGACCTTCGGAATTCACCTGAATAATCCTGGATGGTGCGCTTTCAACGATTCGTTTCAGCAATAAACCCGTTATCAGAAACGATGCCAGATGATTTACCGCAAAAGCAGTTTCATAACCATCCACCGTGAGTTGGCGTGTGGTCATGTGTACTCCGGCATTATTTACCAGTACATCAATGTGTGGATAGTTTGCCAAAATAGCTTCTGTCGCTTTTCTTACCTCAGTCAGATTTGCAAAATCAGCAATATAATAATCAGGCTTGCATGCAGAAAAGGCACAAATTTCATCGCATAATTTTTCGGCTTTAGCTTTGTTTCGAACGATAGTTACAATCTTTGCTCCGGCTTTTGCGAGTCGGATTGCAGCCTGATAACCAACACCCGATGTTGTTCCGGTTATCACACAGATTTTTCCATCCATCGATGTGTTAGAAACTTTTTGAGGAAGTCGACCGGCACGAATAAAGTCTAACTCCGGCGGAAATTCAAATTTCTTACTCATTATCCAAATTTTTTGATTAAAAACCGACGATACATTTTATTCCAATGTGGAATATTATTGAAAATATCACCCCATAAATCATAGTAATCACGTTGTTGCAGTATATAACCATCTTTACTGATAGTAAGTTTGGTTGAACCGTACATAGGTGTGCTGGGATATTTTTTGAACATCATGGTCATAATCCAGTCGAAAATGATGATATTGTCATTCTGAGCTATCGACAAAATTTCCATGTTCAGTTGGTGGGTGCGCTTGGTCAGGCGATTACACATGGCGGTAAAATCTTCAATACCTTCTATTCGCTGAATAGTGTCCTGAAAAACGATTTCTTTGTGATAATACGGAAAAATATGCGACCAATCTGGTTTTCCATCTGTATTATAAGTCTTTGACCAAAGATCTTTTACTGTTTCAATACTTATTGGCTTAATTGTTGAATTTTCTTCCATATTATAAGCTGTATTTTAGTTAAATGCAAAGATAGCTAAATTTCCGAATAAAAAAAGTCAAATATATTGCTACAATTAAACAGAATTATTACTTTTGAAATTTTAAATTCTAAAACAAAACAATAAACACAAAGTTCAAATCAATCTAAAAATAGACTATTTATGTCGGTTCAGGCAAAAATCATCACTTTTTTTCTGGGAATAATCAACGCAAAAAAGTTGGTAGAAAAATCCTTTAAAAATCCGGCAAGATCATCAAAACCTTTGACTCCGAAGCATTTAAAAGTTGAATTCAATGTCTCTGAATTTCAGGTAATGACAAAATATGTTGTTAGTGTACAGCCCAAAGCCAAAGCCAAAGCCAATGATACGCATATTTTGTTCTTTCACGGTGGCGCTTATGTAGTTGAAGGAAGTGCGATGCATTGGAAAATCATTGAAACTATCGTTAGGGAAACAAACAGTAAGGTTTCATATATAGATTATCCCCTGGCACCGGAATATAATTATAAGCAAACATTTGAGATGGTTCAACAATCGTTTGACAGGCTTATGAGCATATTTCCAAATGATAGGTTTATGCTGATGGGTGATTCGGCAGGTGGCTCACTGGCACTGGCTTTTGCGCAGAAACTACTACAGGAAAAAGCATTAATACAACCCTGCAAGCTCATTCTCTTTTCTCCATGGCTCGATCTTTCGATGCAAAATCCTGAAATCAAAAATCAAATTCTTAAAGACAAACTACTGCCTTTAAGTGGATTGATTGAAGCCGGAAAGAAATATGCAGGCGGCGATGATGTGCGTAATTACCTACTATCGCCAATTAACGGTGATTTGAACGGCTTAGGTGAAACGCTGGTTTTCTTCGGGTCGGATGAATTATTTTATCCCGATTGCAAATTGTTGGCTGAAAAAGTAAAAAGTATTGGGAATTTCAGTTTTCATGAGTTTACAGGAATGCAACATGATTGGGTAATTTTCCCTATTCCCGAAAGAAAAAAGTCCTTACAAATTGCTATTGACTTTATTAAAGCTGATTAATAGTTTCTATCAATAATACTATTTCCTTATGTAAAACAACTTTTGACTGAATGATTTGTTTAATTGTAAAATAAACAAGTCTACTAATGAAAAAATTAAGAATTGCTTTAATAGTACTTTTCTTGTTTTTCGTTCTATTTCAATCAATTGTTATTATGGCAACCAATAAAACTGAAGAACAAAAATATTCCGTTATACAAAAAGAAAAGAATTTTGAAATACGGTTTTATCCGGCTGCAACATTTGCAACCATCGAATCCAAAGCGAACAATTATCGGGATTTATCTTCACCCGGATTTAGAAAACTGGCTGGATATATTTTTGGTAATAATGAATCGTCCGTTCACATTTCAATGACTTCACCAGTTCACATGGATGTAAACGATACGCTTTCAACCATGAGTTTTGTAATGCCCTCAGCATATAACAAGACAAATTTACCTAATCCAAAAGATGAGTCAGTAAAAATTCAGGAAGTTCCCGATGAATTTGTTGCTGTTATTCATTTTGGTGGCTATGCCAACGATGAAAAGATTAAATTTTATTCTGAAAAACTTGGAAATATCCTGTATGAAAAAGGAATAAAAACAATTGGACATTTCAGGTTTTTAGGTTATAATCCTCCCTATCAGTTTTTTGGAAGAAGAAATGAAATTATTGTTTCGATTGAATGGAACAATTTTTCTAAATAATTGAATTTCTGTTCTATAAATATATTTACAATTAAACAAATCTTTGATAAATTAGCTGAAGGTGGTTCAGTCTTTATCGACTTAAAAGATGTTTTCTGGGGTGCATATTATAGAAGTTGCATCGACAAATTCGGAATTCAATGGATGTTTAACTGCACGAACCCTAACTCCTAAAGAGAAAAAAGATAATAAGATGGAGAAAATTACAGTACATACAAATATCAACGCTTCGTTGGAAGAAGTCTGGAGACTTTTTACAACACCTGCCGATGTTGAACAATGGAATACTGCTTCGGAAGACTGGCACACAACTACTGCAAGCAATGAGTTGCAAGTAGGTGGAAAGTTCAATTACCGCATGGAAGCAAAAGATGGCAGTTTTGGATTTGATTTTTGGGGAACTTATGACAGAATCATCGATTTTAAACAGCTCGAATATACACTTGGTGATGGCCGTAAGGTAAGTATCATTTTTAAATTCACCGGAATCGGCACTAAACTTACAGAAATATTTGAAACGGAAGACGAAAATCCGGTAGAAATGCAGCAGTTTGGATGGCAGGCGATTCTGGATAATTTCAAAAAATACGTAGAAGATCAACAATGACTAATCAAATAACTCCTTGCCTTTGGTTTGATAATCAGGCCGAAGAAGCAGCAAATTTCTATACTTCCATTTTCAAAAATTCAGCTATCACAACCATCAGTCGGTACGGTAAAGAAGGATTTGAATTTCATCATCAGCCCGAAGGAACGGCGATGACTGTGACTTTTACAATTAATGGTCAATCTTTTACTGCACTGAATGGTGGCCCGGTATTCAAATTCTCTGAAGCCATTTCGTTTCAGGTATTTTGCAATTCGCAAGAAGAAATTGATCATTATTGGGACAATCTTACCGAAGGTGGCGAAGAAGGTCAGTGTGGATGGCTGAAAGACAAATACGGAATTTCGTGGCAAATCATTCCATCCATTTTGCCCTCGATAATGACATCAGCTGAAAAAGCAGGAAAAGTGACAGCCGCTTTTATGAAAATGAAAAAGTTTGAAATAGCTAAGTTATTGTAAAACCAGACAAATAGATTTTAAAAAGGTTGCTTTAGTAACCTTTTTTATTTACAACCTTTCACACGAAAGATTATTATTTTAAAGCTTATCAGTGATTAGGAATGCACCCAAATTCGTACCTTTGCACGTTTTAAATTAAATGTTCAATTAATGGCAAAAAAGCAAACGAAATCAGAACAGGGCGGAAGACCGAAAGGACCAAACATTTTCGGTGTACTGAAACCATACAAATTTATGATTACGGGACTGATTGTTTTCGCGTTGCTGAGTAATGCGGTGAATCTGGTCATACCGAAAATCATTTCACACAGTATCGACGACTTCTCGAAAGGTTCTTTTTCGATGCAAACGGTGGTACTTGAGTTTTTGGTGGCTTCGCTCATTATTTTCGTATTAACTTTTCTCCAGGGAATTCTGCAAACCTATGCTTCCGAAAGAGTAGCACGTGATTTACGAACTAAACTTACAGATAAAATTTCACGTCAGAGTTACGCTTTTATTCAACAATCAAACCCATCCAAACTACTTACCAACCTCACTTCAGATGTAGATTCGGTAAAAATGTTTGTATCAATGGCTGTAGTTTCGCTGGCATCGTCGTTATTTATCATAGTTGGGGCCAGTGCGTTGCTTATTTCTATTAACTGGAAGCTGGCACTGAATGTACTCGTGATTATTCCGGTAATTATCGGGGCTTTCGGAGTTGTGTTTAGCCGTTTGAGTTTACTTTTCAAAAAAAGCCGTGAAGTGGTGGACCGGCTGAATAAAATTATAAATGAAAGTATTATTGGAGCAGCACTAGTAAGGGTATTGAATGCCCAGATTACTGAATACAATAAATTCATAGAGGCCAATACCAATTCCCGCAACCTGAGTTTGTCCATCCTGAAACTTTTTGCGACACTCATACCTATTGTTGTGTTTGTGGGTAATATGGCTTCACTCGCTATTCTGGCTCTGGGAGGACATTTCGTCATTACCGGCGCCATGTCTCTGGGTGATTTTGCGGCTTTCAGCTCGTATTTGGTGATATTGATTTTCCCTATCATGGTAATTGGGTTTATCAGTAATTTTATAGCCCAGGCGTCAGTGGCTTATGGCCGTATTAGTGAAGTGCTGAATGCTCCCGAAACTCGTGATACAGGAACGATTGATACAGCACTTAAAGGAAAGATTGAGCTCAAAAATATTGATGTTACATTCGGTGAAAAGCCCGTATTGAAAGAAATTTCGCTAACCATCAACCCTGGATCACGAACAGCTATTATTGGTCCAACTGCTGCCGGTAAAACACAATTGCTTTATTTACTAACCGGATTATTGAAACCAAACAGCGGGCAGATTTTGTTCGATGACATTGATTTGAACGAATATAATAAAGAAAATTTTCAACATCAGATTGGCTTCGTATTTCAGGATAGCGTGATTTTCAGTATGAGTCTGCGCGAAAATATTGCTTTCAACGAGCAGGTTACTGAAGCTCAAATGACAAGAGCCATTAAAACTGCGGAACTTCATGATTTTATAGACACCTTGCCTAATGGGTTAGAAACCATTGTGAGTGAGCGTGGCGCTAGTTTGTCGGGGGGACAGAAACAACGTATTATGCTGGCGCGAGCATTGGCATTGAATCCGAAAATTTTGTTGCTCGACGATTTTACTGCTCGGGTAGACGGACAGACTGAACTGAAAATTCTGGGGAACATAGAAAAAAACTATCCGGGAATTAGCTTGCTTTCCATAACTCAAAAAATTGCCTCAGTACAACATTACGCACAGATAATTTTGCTCGAAGAAGGCGAAATACTGGCTAGTGGAACACACGAAGAGTTAATGGATACAAGTCCTGAATACGTACAGATTTTCAATTCACAACGCAGCACAAATCATTATGAGTAATAATAATAACTCACATGGACGTAGAGGCGGTGCCGGAGCATTTGAGCCTTACGAAAAAGTAAAAACTAAAGTCATTCTCACCCGATTAATGACCTTGGTTGGACAGGAACGAACGAACCTTTTCATTGCTATATTTTTTATCTTGTTAAATTCAGGATTGAATCTTATAGCACCCTATTTAATGGGACATGCGGTTGATAAATTTGTGGTAACTCACCAATACGATGGACTAATCAAATACTCTTTAATTTTGTTGTGCGTGTTTTTGCTGGCTTTGGTAAGCGGTTATACACAAGCCCAACTTATGGGACGTGTGGGGCAACGCATGATGTACAACCTGCGAAACAATATTTTCAGCAAATTACAGGAACTGCCTATCAGCTTTTTTAATCAAAACAAAGCCGGTGACCTGATTTCGCGTGTCAACAATGATACCGATAAAATCAACCAATTTTTTTCTCAGTCGCTGGTGCAGTTCATGAGTAGTATTTTCACTATGCTAGGGGCGGTAATTTTTCTACTATCTATCGACGCAAAACTGGCATTGGCAGCCCTCGCTCCTGCCCTTTTCCTGTGGTTCTTTACCAAAGCCGTATCGCCCTGGGTGAAAAACCGAAATGCTGTGAATATGAAAAATACCGGAGGACTGAGTGCTGAAATTCAGGAAAGTCTGGATAATTTCAAAGTGATTGTCGCTTTCAATCGCCGTGATTATTTCCGAAAAAAATTCGACGAAGTAAATACCGAGAATTACAATAGTGCCATAAAAGCCGGTATTGCAAACAATGTATTTACTCCCGTTTATGGTTTCTCTTCGAGTATCGGACAGCTGGTAGTATTGGCGTTAGGTATTTACATGATTTCAGTCGGACAATTTTCGGTGGGTTTGCTTATAAGTTTTTTGGCATATATTGCCCAATTTTACAATCCGCTAAGGCAAATTGCCGCTTTGTGGGCCAGTTTTCAGGTGGCATTGGCAGGATGGGATCGTATTTCACAAATTATGTCACAGGAGAATAGCCTGAATGTGATTCCTGCTACTAAAAAAGAAGAAAATTCGGGTTTGCTTTCCTTTCGCAATGTTTCGTTTTCGTATACAGCTGAAAAAGAAATTCTGACAAACGTGAGTTTTGATCTGGTACGTGGAAAAACCTACGCTTTCGTTGGTCCTACCGGAGGCGGAAAAACCACTACTGCTTCGCTTATTGCACGACTTTATGACCCAACTGCCGGACAAATTCTACTCGATGGTCTGGATATTCGCTCGTATGATGCTAACGGACGTTCGGCTAAAATCGGTTTTATTCTGCAGGAACCATTCCTGTTTACAGGAACTATACGTGATAATATCCTTTACGGTAATGCCTGTTTTTTTGAACTAAGTGATGAGGAACTGATAAAAGAACTGAAAGAAGTTGGGTTACATGGTCTATTGGAACGTTTCGATGGTGGATTGCATGCCGAAATTAAATCGACAGGTGAAGGTCTCAGCCTCGGACAAAAACAAATCATTGCCTTTATTCGTGCGGTTATTCGCCGTCCCGACTTGTTGATTCTCGACGAAGCAACTGCCAATATTGACACTGTTACCGAACAATTGTTGGAAGACATTCTGCGCAAACTACCCAAAAGTGCCACCCGCATTATCATTGCACACCGACTGAACACCATTGAAAGTGCTGACGAAATCTACTTTGTCAATTCCGGGGCTGTTAGCAAGGCAGGGTCAATGCAGGATGCTGTGAATCTCTTATTGCATGGGAAACGGGAAAGTTAGGGTCAGTTATTAAAGATCAATCATTAGCTTATTTTTCTGGTATGAATTGGTTCTCTGTTAATGAAAAAATAGAATCGATTTAATTAACGATTGTTTTGCAAATAGAATTTAAAGCATATGAGCGCTAAAATACTCTTGATAGTTGAGATTTCATTTATTCATTTTTTGAGCAAGCAGGAAGCTGATTGCTCATTTTTTTAATTAATATAATCTACAAGGTTCTTTTATTCTAATTCAATTTGGATGAAATAAAAGCTTTTTTTGTACCTTTGCATTCTGAAAAATCTAAATAAAAAAATTTACCGTATTAAAACTAGATTATTTAATGAAAAAATTTGATATTGCTGTAATTGGATTAGGTTACGTGGGATTACCACTTGCCATAGAATTTGGAAAAAAATACAGAGTATTGGGATTTGACATTAACAAAACACGTGTTGAAGAATTACAACAAGGTTTTGATCATACCTTGGAAGCTGATCTCGAAGGAATGCAACTAGCGGTAAACCTTCAAAAATCAAATCCTGAACTGGGCTTATCATTCTCTTCGAACGAAGAAGAATTAAAAGCCTTCAACACGTATATTGTTACCGTACCAACTCCCATTAACAATTTCAATATGCCCGACCTGAAACCTCTTCTCAAGGCTTCACAAATGCTTGGGCGGGTAATCAGCAAAGGCGATATTGCCATTTATGAATCAACTACTTATCCGGGTTGTACCGAAGAAGATTGTGTTCCGCAAATTGAAAAAGTATCTGGGATGACGTTTAATGTTGATTTTTATGCCGGCTACAGTCCTGAACGTATTAATCCGGGTGATAAAGTATATACACTCACTAAGATCAAAAAAGTAACTTCCGGCTCAACACCTGAAATTGCCGATTTGGTGGATGGTTTGTACGCGTCCATTATCACAGCCGGAACGCATAAGGCACCCAGTATAAAAGTGGCTGAAGCTTCCAAAATTATTGAAAATGCACAGCGTGATGTAAATATCTCTTTTGTGAATGAGTTGGCACTAATTTTCGATAAAGTGGGTATAGATACGAATGATGTTTTGCAGGCTGCCGGCACAAAATGGAATTTTCTAAAATACAGTCCAGGACTTGTTGGTGGTCATTGTATTAGTGTCGATCCATATTATCTGGCAAGTAAAGCAGAATCCTTGGGCTATGTGCCTCAGGTTATTCTTTCCGGTCGTCATGTGAATAATAGTATAGCTCCATTTATAGCTAATAAAGTGCTGAAACTGATGATTCATAAAACACATACCATAAAGGGTGCGAATGTATTGATTCTGGGTGTTACTTTTAAAGAAAACTGTCCAGATATTCGGAATACTAAAGTTGTGGATATTTTCACCGAACTTTGTGAGTTTGGATTGAATGTAGATATTTATGACCCATGGGCATCTGCTGATGAAGTAAAACATGAGTATAATGTGGAAATTATCTCCGCTTTAAATGAAGACAAAAAATATCAGGCTGTTCTTCTAGCTGTTTCGCACGATGAGTTTAAAAAATTCGATTTTGAGAAATACTATAAAGCCGGAGCAGTAATATTTGATGCAAAGGCAGTAGTAGACAGACGTTGGGTGGATGGACGGTTGTAATAGCTAAATAGTGTTTTGTTGATAGCTTCCGAGGTGGAAATGCCTATCTACCATTATAATAATTGTAATTACGAACTCATCAAAGGCTTAAAGGACTTAACTGGAAGTTTTTAAATTAATTAAAATAAAAGTATTACATTATATTATTAACTTTAACTACCCTCAATTGGTAGTTGTTTTTTGAGTGAGTCTTAGTCTGGAATTCGATTCTTTTCGAATTTTTCCAAAAAAAAATGGAATAAATTTTAATAGGGATAGTTATTCAAAGTCCCATTTTTAAAGGAATTTTAATATCTTTGCATTTATAAAATTGTTAAACTTTACGTCATATTCAAATATAAATATATATTCTATTTAAGCGATTTAAAAAGAATTTCGTTTAATTAAAAATACTTTAAAAGATGAATAAATTAAAACTAGTTTTATTCTTGACATTAATAATTAGTGGATTAATGGCTCAAGATTTGAGTAAGCTCACACCAGAGCAGATGGAGATGTATAAAAAATACATGGCAGGAAAGAATGCTCAGGCAGCAAGTCCTACAGTTTCCACTCCCCAAAATACAGTTGAGGTTAGAACGCTTCAGGATACAGTAGAAACTTCAGTAGCTCCAACGCCTAAAAATTCAGTTTTCGGATCATACCTTTTCAGTAGCCAAAATCTAACTTTCGAGCCTAAATTAAATATCCCTACTCCTCAAAATTACATTCTCGGAACGTATGACGAACTGGTCATTGATGTTTCCGGACTTTATGAAGCCAATTATAAATTGAAAGTTTCGCCTGAAGGCTTAATTCGGATTCCTAATGTAGGTCCACTTAAAGTAGCCGGTATTAAGATGGAAGATGCTACCCGAATAATTAAAAATCAGATTTCAAAAGTCTATTCAGGAGTTTCTTCCGGCGAAACAAAAGTGAATGTGACGCTTGGAAGCATAAGGAGTATTCGCATAGCAGTAGTTGGTGAAGCGTTTCGTCCGGGAACATATATGCTACCATCGTTGGCTACCGCTTTTAATGCCTTGTATGCCTGCGGTGGTCCTAATGAAATTGGTAGTTTGAGGGATATTAAGGTAATTCGATCCGGCAAACTTATTGCCACACTTGACGTTTATCGATTTTTAGTAGATGGTTTACTTATTGATAACATACCCCTGCAGGATGATGACGTATTAAAAATTGATCCATACAAAATAAGGGTGACTGTGACCGGAGGTCTTAAACACACAGGTATTTTCGAAGGAATCAATGATGATTCGTACCAAAATATAATCCGTTATGCCGGTGGTTATAACGATAGGGCTGATAAATCCAGAATAACTGTATTCAGATTGGTTGGAAAACAAAGAACTGTAGTTGATGTGAATGAAAAACAGCTATCAACATTTAAAGTTCAATCCGGCGATTCTGCTAACGTATCTTTTATATATAATAAGTTTAACAATAGAGTTGATATAAAAGGTTCAATTTATCGCCCAGGAGCATATGCCATTGAACCAGGACTAACTGTAAAAGAATTGATTGCCAAAGCCGATGGAATTAAGGAAGAAGCTTATTTGAACATGGCCTATATCACCCGAAAAAAAGAGAATCAAATACCCGAAATAATTAGTTTCAATCTGGGCGAAGTGCTCAATGGACATGCAACAGACATTTTACTACAAAAGGATGATCAGGTTGAAATTAAAAGCTTATTCGATTTTCGTGAAGGTCAATCGGTGTCAATTATAGGAGAAGTTAAAGCTCCTGGGAAATTCCCATTAATTGAAAATATATCATTGAAAGATTTGATTTTTAAAGCCAGAGGTTTTACAGAAATGGCATTAACTGACTCAGTGGAACTTGTTCGCATTATTAAAGATCAATTTACATTATCAAGCACGAATAAAAAATCAACCGTTCAAAAATTTTCGTTAGATAAAGAGCTGAATTTTAAAAATAGAAAAGGGGATATTTTGCTGGAAAATGGAGATCAGGTAATAGTCAGAAGTATATCCGGTTTTGAAGGAATACGGATGGTACGAATTGAAGGAGAAGTAATACAGCCTGGCAATTATAATATTACTAATAAAGCAGAGCGGATTTCTGATTTAGTGAAACGTGCCGGAGGCTTTACAAAATATGCTTATCCACTTGGAGCATTTCTTATACGTTCCGAAAAATCAAATAACTCCGAACAAAAACTAACGAAAATTATGGCTGAGAATTCAAAAAAACAATTGGAAAATCAACCCAATAAAACATTGGACGCTAACATATTAAAAGCTGCAGGAGCAACAACTTTAACCGGATATACAGCCATGGATTCTCTCCAGAAAAAACTCACAGGATCAGATGTGGTGAGTAAATTATTTATTCCTGAAGGTGTTGTAGGTTTGAATCTAAAGGAAATCATGAAAAATCCGGAAGGAAAATATGATTTAAAATTAGAAGAAGGGGATGTTATTCAAGTGCCCCGTGAACTTCAAACCGTTCGTGTTTTAGGACAAGTCCTGTTCCCAACCATGGTTAGGTATGACCAGTCAATGAATTTAAGAGATTATATTAGTAATTCAGGAGGTTTCTCATTGAATGCAAACAGAAATAAAGTTTTTGTTCTCTATCCTAATGGTACAGCCAAAAGCACAAAATCTTTTCTAGGATTAAAAATATATCCTAAAATTGAACCGGGAACACGAATTATTGTCCCTGAAAAACCTATAGAAATTAAGAATAAAATGACTCCGGCTGAAACGGTGGCAATCCTTACTTCTATTAGTTCAACAGTAGCTTTAGTATACTCAATTTTAAAATCAAACGGACTCTAATGGAATCAGTTAAATCCACTCCAAAAACTAATGATATTTCATTAGTTGAAATAATAGAAAATGTAAAGAAATATAGAAACTATTTATTTAGCAAATGGCTTGTTATTCTAATTTTTGGACTTTCAGGAGCAATTATTGGTTTAGTTGCTTCATTTATTGTTAAACCCACTTATACTGCGCATCTTTCTTTTTCCTTGGTAGAGAAAAGTTCTGGTGGTGGATTGGCGGATTTGGCATCATCATTCGGATTTAGTGGTTTGGCGAGTGGAAGTAGTAATGGTGCTTTCAGTGGTGATAATTTGTTGGAAATTATTAAATCGCGTTATGCTATCGAAAAAACCTTATTAACGCCTGTAGTGTATAACGGAAAAACTCAAAATTTAGTAGAAGTGTTTATTGAATTCAATAAAATTAGAAAAGTATGGCTTAAAGAAAAAAAAAATAAGGATCTTCACACATTAAGTTATCCGGTTGGTCAAAAGCGTGAGACTTTTAGCCGAACTCAGGATAGTGTGCTTAATTGTTTTTATGAGGGTTTAAGCAATGTTAAAACGATCACAATTGCTCGTAAAGACAAAAAAACAAGCATTGTAAACGTTGATTTTAAAAGTGAAAATGAGTTATTTTCCAAATTGTTTGTAGAAACGTTGATGAGACAAACCTATTTGTTTTATAAACAATCCAAAACTGCGCTAAGTAGGGCAAACGTAAATATGATGCAACATACAGCCGATTCAGTAAAAGGACTTTACGAAGCAGCATTATATAAAGGTGCCGGAATTTCTCAGGTCAATATTAATCAGGCACTTCAATTTGCGGCTGTGCCCCGAATAAAACAAGAAAGGGATGCACAACTCTATGGAGCTGTGTATGCTGAAGTACTCAAAAATTTGGAAACTCTTAAATTAGACATGGCTCGTGAAACACCAATTGTTCAAATGATAGATGAACCACGGATGCCGCTAAAAAAAGTCAAATTGGGGAAAGCAAAAGGAATCATTTTCGGTGGTTTGTTGGGGGGATTTTTGATAATTGCATATTTGTTGGGTAGGATGCTTATCAAAGATAAACTGAAAGAACTAAAATAATAACGGTAGTCTTCTCTGTTAGATAAAAGTTGGAGTAACTTGGATGAAAGCTGGAGCTTTCTTTTTGATAGTAAGGCGGTGGTTGATAAGAAAAGGTTAAATGAAAGCATATACTCTCCAGAAAAAATAAAAACTTATTCAAATAAATCCTAACCAGCAATTAACATGTTCAATTTATGACTTTAGAACAAGTAAAATTAATAGAACTTCCTAAAATTTTAGATAAACGGGGAAATCTAACTTTCATAGAAGGAGAGCAACATATTCCTTTTGCTATTAAACGAACATATTGGATTTATGATGTACCGGGGGGTGAAAAAAGGGGTGGACATGCATTCCGCGAACAGCAAGAGCTAATTATTGCATTGTCAGGCAGTTTTGATGTTGTGCTAAATAATGGAAATGAAAAATCAGTATTTCATTTGAACCGATCCTATAACGGACTTTATATTCCAAACGGTATTTGGCGACATATGGAAAATTTTTCAACAAATTCTTTAGCTTTGGTTTTGGCATCAACTCCATTTGATACAGATGATTACATCTATGATTTTACAACATATAAAGAATTTGCTCGATGAAAATTAATTCTGTGTATGATTGCTCAATTATTGAAATTAATAAGCATCAAAATGAAAAAGGAAATATTACAGTAATTGAAAATGGATTAACTGTAGATTTCGATGTAAATCGTATTTATTATCTATATGATGTACCCGGAGGAGAATCCAGAGGAGGTCATGCACATAAAGAACTAAAACAATTAATAATAGCTGCGAGTGGAAGTTTTAATGTGGTGTTGGATGATGGAAGAACTAAACGAACATTTACTCTCAACAGACCGTATCAGGGATTGCTTGTTGTTCCAGGAATCTGGCGTGAATTAAACGATTTTTCTTCCGGTTCGGTTTGTTTAGTGCTAGCCTCAGAACATTATTCCGAATCGGATTATTTACGTGATTATACTGAATTTTTAATTTACAAAACAGATAAAACACAATTATAGAAAGTGTTAACTAATTTTTTATGAAAAATATGGAATTCCGGTCCAAAACAATCCATTTTCGATTAGTTGAAGTTACAGATGCGCAATTTATTCACTCTTTGAGAACAGATGAAAAATATAATTCACATTTGTCTACAATTGATGATGATGAAACAAAACAAGTAGAATGGATAATTAATTATAAAGAAAGAGAAAGACTTAATAAAGAGTATTACTTTATAATTCAACGAAATTCAGATCATCTCCCGATAGGCACAGTAAGATTATACGACTTTATTGATAATGAACAATCATTTTGCTGGGGTAGTTGGATTTTAAATGAAAATAAATCAAAATACGCTGCATTAGAAAGTGCTCTGTTAATTTATGATTTTGCATTTTTTGAATTAGGGTTTAATCGTTGTCATATGGACATTAGAAAGGAAAATTTACGTGTAATTGATTTTCATAAAAGATTTGGTGTGAAAATTATAGGTGAAACGGATGCTGATATATTGGGGCATTATTATGTAGAAGATTATATCAAGATTAGAAATGATATTAGTAAAATAATTGAGAATAATTAAATTAGACCTTTTTTATGATTAAATTTTTAGATCTTCAAAAAATAAATGCACAATATGCTGATGAGATTAAAAATGCGACTTCACGCGTAATTGATTCGGGTTGGTATCTATTAGGAAATGAAGTTAATCAATTTGAAGTTAATTTAGCTAATTATCTGCAAGTTAAACACTCTATAGCTGTTGCCAATGGTTTAGATGCTTTACGTCTTATTTTGAAAGCATATATTGAAATGGGATTTATGAGTGAGGGTGATGAGATAATAGTGCCCGCCAATACTTATATCGCTTCTATATTAGCTATTACTGATAATCATCTGGAACCTGTTTTGGTTGATCCGGATATTGAAACATATAATCTGGATTGTTCACTTATTGAAAAACATATTACTTCCCGAACCAAAGCCATAGTGGTTGTTCATTTGTACGGTCAGGTTTGTTGGTCGGAACAATTGGAATCTCTTGCCCAAAAGTATAAGCTGAAAATTATTGAAGACAATGCTCAGGCTATTGGTGCATATTATACTGATAAAGAAGGAGTTTCTAGAAAAACAGGAACCTTGGGAGATGCAGCCGGTTTTAGCTTTTATCCCGGAAAAAATCTTGGGGCATTGGGTGATGCTGGAGCAGTTACAACAAATGATGATGAACTAGCCAATACAGTTCGGGCTTTAGGAAATTATGGAAGTAAACAAAAATATCAACACGATTTTCAAGGCTTAAACAGTAGAATGGATGAGATTCAGGCTGCAGTTTTAGATGTGAAACTTAACTATCTTGACAAAGAAAATCAACGGAGAAGAGTAATTGCTCAGAAATACTGTGAAAACATACATAATAAAAAAATAACGCTTCCTCATCTCGATTCTAAAAAAGCTTTGACTGATTGTCTAAATCACGTATGGCACTTATTTGTTATACGCTGTAAAGACCGTGACCGTTTGCAAAAGTATCTTACAGAGAAGGAAGTTGAGACCCTTATTCACTATCCTATACCACCACATAAACAAGGTGCTTACCGTTATATGAATCACCTATCATTCTCTATAACCGAAATGATTCATAATGAAGTATTAAGTATTCCAATAAGCACGGTTATAACCGATGAAGAAGTCGATATTATTGTTGACCTAATTAATAAATTCTAAATTTATTAAGAACCTATGGCAATGAATGAATCAAATGAAACATCATTTCTTAATGCAGATCTGCTAAACTCAACGTTTAAGGATGTTGAAGTATATCTCTTTGCTTTTTGCATTTTCTTACTTTCATCACCTTATTTTGTATGGAATTTAGTTTCCCCACTTTTATTAGTTTCAATATGTAGCCTTTTATCATTTAAGAACATAAAGTTAAACAGTCCTTTGAATAATATATTTTTCATTGTATTTGTTTTTTTTTATTTCTATATTGCATATAAAGATAAATCTAACCTATTCGGAATAATTCATTTGATGGGGATTTGCACAATATTATTGACAAATGAGGAGTTTTTGAAAAAGGTTTTAACAAGCTACATATTTATATTCTCTATTACATTAGTACCATCTATTTTGGTTTTTCTTATCGTTTATTTTTTAAGAGTAGATTTGCCTCATTCAGATATTGAAGCATTAAATCTTGAAAAATGGTATGATTATGTTCGATATCCTTTTTTGGTACAGCCAAATCAGATTATTGACCAGTTTCTTCCCCGTTTTTGTGGGTATTATGATGAACCGGGTGTTGTTGGTACTATTGCAGGTGTAATTCTTTTAAGTTCCGGATTTAATTTGAGAAAGAAAATAAACATACCCATATTCATTGCCGGTGTATTATCTTTTTCTTTTGCTTTCATTATTATGGTGTTAGTTTACGGTTTTATATTTATTCGTTCAAAATATAAAATATTTATTGCAATTGGAATTCTTGGGATTGTGATTTTATTTTCGGAAAACGAATTGTTAGATAGTTATGTTTTTAGCAGATTCCAAGTTGAGAATGGACAATTAACTGGCGATAACAGGGAGGCTGATGAAGACTTTAAAGGTTGGTATAAAGAGTTTAGCAATACAAATGATTATTATTTAGGACTTGGTGGAAATACAAGTCAAACATTTAATTCAGGTGGTGCTTCATACAAAAATATGGTTGTGGATTATGGTATTATATCCGTTTCAATTATTGGTATTATGTTGATAGTATTTGCTTTTTCAAAATTTCGATTTAAGAAAGAATTTTTTATTTATTTGTTTATTGCTTTTTCTGTTTTATACCAAAGACCATTTATAACTATGTATTTCTATATGTTTCTAATTTTTTCTCCCTTAGTTTTTTTATCAAAACCGCAAGAAGAATATCAGGAATTGAATTAATTTGAAATGAGTAAAAAAACGAATATAAAAGAAGAAGGATATAAAACGGCCTTCAAGGCAACAAGTTTGTTTGGGGGAGTTCAGCTTATAACAATTTTTATTACGGTTCTCAAATCAAAGGTTATTGCTCTGTTTTTAGGTGCAGCCGGATATGGAATTATGAGTTTATTCTCGTCAGCTATACAGCTGGTATATTCTTTCTCAAACCTAGGATTAGCAAGTAGTGGAGTAAGAGATATTGCACAGGCCAACAATCAGGGAAATAAAGAACAACTTTCAAAAACAGTTTTAGCAATTGTTCGATGGATAGTGGCTACGGGTATTTTGGGTACGTTAGTTACGGTGATTCTTTCGCCCTGGTTAAGTCAATGGTTCTTTTCGAGCAATAAATTCACTTTTTCTTTTATCATACTATCATGTATGGTTCTTTTTCTGAGTATAAACGATGGTTTCAATTCAGTATTACAGGGAACAAGAAATTTAGCTTCATTGGCAAAAGCCAATATTTATGGATCTATCATTGGTTTTATATCTTCAGTTCCACTTTTTATTCTATTTGGTGAAAAGGGAATTGTTCCTGCAATGATATTACCTGCTATATTTTCATCATTAATTACCTATTTATTTGTTCGGAAAATAAAATTAGTAACTGTTAAGCAAACTCTATCTGAATCCATTTCACTGGGTTCAACTACCGTGAAATTAGGGCTTATGATGGCTATTACAGCCATTGTGGTTACAATGATAGAGTTTGTGCTAAAGTCTTTCATTTCAAAGAATGGTGGAATTGCTGATGTTGGATTATATCAGGCCGGATGGACTCTAAATGCGGGATACCTGGGTTTAGTATTTACTGCTATGGCAAAAGACTATTTTCCACGTTTATCTGAAAATTCAGACGATCATGGAATTTTAAGTAAAAAAATCAATCAACAAGCCGAAATCGCCATTTTAATTTTAAGTCCAATGATTGTGGTCATGATTGTGTTTTTACCATTCTTGATTCAATTAATTTATACAAAGGAATTTTTGACGATTGTGCCTATGACAAGATGGCTTTTGATAGGTTCACTTATCAAATCCGGATCATGGGCAATAAGTTTTGTGTTTTTGGCAAAAGGCGATGGGAAAACATTTCTATTTAACGAAATAGGTATAAATTGTATTACATTACCTTCTTATCTATTGGGCTATCATTTTTTTGGAATTCAGGGAATCGGTTTTGCTTATATATTTAATTACTCGGTTTATTTTATTTGGGTAGCCATTGTTGCCGCCAAAAAATATGATATAAAATATTCCGGAACTTTTTGGAAAATGTTTACACTAATGCTGACAGCTTTGTTCGTATTTCCCCTAGGAGAAGTAATATGGAGTGCCAAATATATAACGGGTATTATTCTAATACTGGCAATCGGAATATATTGTGTGTATGAGCTTAACAATAGGATGAATCTGATTTCACTTTTCAAAATCAAAAAATAATGAAACTTGAAAGGAAAGATATTACCCGTATTTATGAAAGATTAAAAGGTCGTGCTTTTAGAGCATATTCTAACGGTTCTTACAATAAAAGCCTGAAATATATTTATATCGCTGCCCGAGTTGCCTATAAATTCAGTTGGATTTTTACAGATGAAGACTTGGAATTGTTAATGATGAAGATTTCAAAATCATTGTTTATACCTGTTGAACACTATAAGCCAAAAGCTAATAATTATGTCTTTTTTGACTCAATTTCATTAGATAATGTAGGTTTAAGCCAGCAGTATATTAGAGCGTTAATAGGGAATAATATTAATTTTCTCTATATATCTGATTCAACAAGAAATTTAAGATCAAAAAATATTTTTTTGGAAATTGAAGAATACAATAAAGCTGAAATATATGTAATACCACCAGAACTAAGTAGAACCGAGAAAGCAAAAGTAATTTTTGAAAAGATAATTTCATATAGACCAAGTAAAATGGTAATGCATCTGATGCCATATTCAGTTAATCCATTATTGGCATTTTATGCTTTACCTACAGAGATAATAAAATATCAGATTAATTTAACAGACCATGCATTCTGGTTGGGGACACGATGTTTGGATTATTCATTTGAATTTAGACCTTATGGTTGTACTCTTACTCATTATCAACGAAATATGGCAAAAGATAAGATTCTGTTATTACCATTTTATCCGATTGTAAATACGGTGGAATTTCAAGGTTTCCCAATGGAATGTGAGGGTAAGATAGTTGTTTTTTCAGGAGGTGCTTATCCAAAAATACTCGGGGAAAATAATTTCTTCTTGAATCTTGTAAAAAAAATGTTGCTTGCTAATGAAGATGCCATTTTTTTATTTGCCGGATCGGGGGATGCAATACCAATTAAAAAATTTATAGTTGAAAACGATCTTGAAAACAGAATAATTCTTTTAGGTCACCGAACCGATATAAATGAGGTATTTAAACATTGTGATATTTATATGTCAACCTATCCCTTAGGAGGCGGCTTGATGGGACAATTTGCTGCAATAAATGCTAAACCAATTCTCGCCTATTCAACTATTGACAAAAGAAATTCATGGACAGAAGAAACCGTATGTCAATTTAAAAAAATTAAAATTACTCATACTTACATAGATGAGTTTCTCGTTGAAGCTCAAAAATTAATTTCTGATAAGGAATACCGATTATCATTCGGAGCTGCACTACAAGAATGTGTTGTTTCGATTGATAAGTTCAATCAAACATTTGTTGATACGATAAAAAATAATACGAATCTGGTACAATATGAAGATGTTGATATTAATGTGAACTTAATACTTATACATAATATAGATTATGAAAACAATAACAACGAGTTTAAAAATAGTTTAATTAAATTCATGAAATTTGGAGTTTTGTTTATATCACCAACAGTGTTTTTTTGGGCATTTACTTATATATTTACAAAGAGTTTTCGTCTGAAAGTGTTCATGAGATTAAAGAAAATATTTTTTAATCTCATGTAATAGAATTTTAGAATTTCAAATAAAAAATATATGGATGTTATCAAAAACAAAAAGGCAAGGGTAATAGCATTTTATCTTCCACAGTTTCACCCAATTCCAGAAAATGATAGTTGGTGGGGAAAAGGATTCACCGAGTGGACAAATGTAGGAAAAGCAAAACCGTTATTCAGAGGACATTATCAACCTCGTGTTCCTGCCGATTTGGGATATTATGACTTACGTTACCCAGAAGTGCGAGAGGAACAAGCAAATTTAGCAAGAGAGGCAGGTATTGAAGGTTTTGCATATTGGCATTATTGGTTTGGAAATGGAAAAAGACTGTTAGAAAAACCTTTTAATGAAGTTCTTACATCAGGGAAGCCCGATTTTCCATTTTGCTTGGCTTGGGCAAACCATTCGTGGAGCAATAGTACATGGAATAAGGAGCATAGCAAAAAAGAAGGTTCTTCCATGTTGATGGAGCAACAGTATTTAGGTGTAAAGGATTATACTGATCATTTTTTTTCTGTATTGGATGCATTTAAAGATAAACGTTATATCACTGTTGATGGAAAAGCTGTTTTTGTAATTTATAATCCTCAAGACTCTCATATACCTGAATTTATGTCAGTTTGGAGAGCTCTGGCTTTAAAAAACGGTTTGAAAGGTATACACTTTGTTGGCGAAACATATAATGCAACCCTGAGAAGTTTGGATGGAAAAAACAAACACAAATTGATGTTGAAGCTAACGAATGATGTGGCTGATCGCTACAACAAAACCCTAAATTCAGGTTTCGATTCGGTTTGCTCTATTGGAATGATTCGTGCAGAAATATTAAGCAAAGGGCTACTTAATAAATACTTACATGGCACCATGTCAAAACTATTCAATTATCAGCGATTAGATAAATATGATCAGAAAAAGATTAATAAATACTATTTTACAGAAGAAGACAAGTGGGAAAATGTGTATCCAACTTTAGTTCCTCGTTGGGACAGAAGTCCGCGAGCAGGCAAAAGTGCCAGTATTTACATTAACAGCACACCAGAGTTATTTAAGGAAAGTGTTAATAGTGTTGTTGATTTGCTGAAAAATAAAGAAGATGAGCATAAACTGGTTTTTTTGGCTTCGTGGAACGAATGGGCCGAAGGTAATTATATTGAACCAGATTTAAAATACGGGAAAGAATTTCTAAATGCATTGAAAGATGTTTTGAAATAGATTTTATTAATTGGTTGGATAATAGATAAATAAGCTAAAAAATGTACGATAATATCCCTAAGATATCCATTTTAATAATAACATATAATCAAGAAAGTGTTATTGAAAGAGCAATAAATTCCATTCTGATTCAAAAAGAATATGTTTATGAAATTATTATTGGAGATGATTGCTCGACTGATAATAATTGGAATGTTATAACCGGCATTGCTCAGAAATATCCAAATCTAATAAAACCAATCAGGAATAAAAAAAACCTCGGTATTTTTGCTAATATGGAAAATTTATATTCCAAACCAACCGGAGATGCTGTTTTTTGGTTAGCTGGTGATGATGTTTTTTGTGATGGGTTGTTTGCCAGAGCAATTAATGTAGTTAAGCAAAATAATATAGATTATAAAAATGAATTATTTTGTATTTATTTTGATCATAAAATGATTTATTCTGATGGCAGCTCAATTGTCAATTCCAATAAAATAATTAAAAAGAATTTCAATCCAATATCGTTAAAAATAAGACAATTGATTTGCAATCGCGCTGCGTGTTTTAGTGTGAACATTCTTAAGAAAATGATTCCGGTCAGAAAGGATATAGGAATATATGCAGATGGATTGCAGGATATTCAAATGCAAATGTTTGCAACGCACAGTTACTACGAACCTTTTATTGGAAATATTTATTATGTAGGTATTGGAGTTTCACGTTCAATTTCAGTTGTAGAGCATTACGAATCGATGTCGAAGCTTTATGAAGAACTCAGACATTTTGTAAAGTTGACCCCCAAAGATGATAATTATTTGAGATTTTGCGAGGAAAGAGTATTATTGTATATTTCATTTTCGGTAAAACAGTTATTTAAAACCTTAAAATTCTACCTGAAAGGCATTGACCCGAACTTGGGTCTACAGGGGTTTCAGATAGCAAAGATAATTTTTACGCTTAAAAGAAGTGTAAAAAATATTGCATTAAAATCTGATGCCAAAATATAAAATTTTATTTACTTTTCATTATTTCACTCCAATAGATGGTTCTTCTATTATAGGCAAACAGATTTATGATTTTAATTTCTAAATATTTCAAATCTTATTATTACACTGTACTTGAATATTGAAAATTGCAAAAGAATTATGAATTTGATTTGTTTAATAAAACATAATATATAATGACTAGAAAATGTTTGGTTATAGGTGGTAATGGTTTTATCGGAAAAAATATTGTTTTAGAACTTTTACTTAAGGGATATAGTGTAGTTGTATTTGATATTGTAACGAATAATATTCGTGAAGCAGTTTTTGAACATGAAAATATTCATTATATAGAAGGCGATATAAATAATACGTTATATTTAACTGAGCAAATACATGATATTGATTTTGTTATTTGGCTTATACATACCACTGTACCTGCTACAAGTATGTATGATGTCGAATTTGACTTGTTATCAAATATACCACCTTTAATTCGATTTGTACAACATTTAGTACAACATAGTTCGGTCAAGAAAATCATTTATTTGTCATCTGGAGGTACAGTATATGGAAATTCATCGAAAAATATTCCAATTAATGAAACCTTCGACAAAAACCCGATTTCGAGTTATGGATTAACTAAACTTGTTGCGGAAGAGTATTTGACCTATTTGACTAAGCAATCGGAAATTGAAACTTATATCTTACGTCCTTCGAATGTATATGGTAGGTTTCAAAATTTAAAAAAACCTCAAGGTTTGATTGGACATGTTTTTAAATCGATTATTTTGGATGAACCAATAACTGTATATGGGGATGGAACAATTGTAAGAGATTATATTCATGTGTCAGATTTGTCTAAAGCAGTTATTGCATGTTTAGAATTTAAGGAAAGAATAAATGATTCACTAGTGCTTAATATTGGTTCAGGGCAACCGACAACAATTAACGATATAATCCATAATGCGGAAATTATTACCGGTAAAAAAGTAAAGATTATAACAAAAGAAGTTCGTGATTTTGATTGTAAATTTAATGTGCTTTCTATTGAAAAAGCATTATCTGAAATTAAATGGACTCCAATTGTAGATGTTAATTCGGGCATGCTTGATGAATGGGAATGGATTCAGAATAACTTAAAATAAGTACAATGATAGATAAAATAATTGCGATTGGTACAACAACAGATCGAAAAAGGAAAATCATAACAGGTCAATCAATGATGTTTGATGCAACTGTTGAGATTCTTATTGAAAAAGGTTATACTGTTCAAATTGTAAACCTAACATCCAAATACACAGATTTTAAAGTCGGGAAAATAAATACTAAGCGTATTTTTGAATACTTTTCAATAATAATAGGTTCGATTCCAAAATTCTACAAGAATAGGGGAGGAATTTTATATATCGCTACAGCTCAAGTTAAAAGTGGGTTTCTTAGAGATTTTGTATTTGTTCATTTAGCTGCGTTTTTCAGATATAGAATTTTAATTCAACAATTCGGTTCAAATTTCGAGGTTTTTTATAATGGTTCTTCTCCTTTTTTTAAATTTTTAATTAGAATAACATTTAATAAAGGAAAAAAAATTATTGTTGAAGGTGAGTTTTCTAAAAAACAGTTTTCAATGTTTAAAAACTATGAATACAAAGTAGTTTCAATCCCCAATGGTTTACCAGAAAGAGAACTTAAAACCAGCCTTACAGGAAAAACGTACAAAAAAGATGAATCATTTACCTTATTGTACCTTAATAATATGATAGAGAGTAAAGGTTATTGGGATGTTTTGGAAGCAATGGATATTTTGATAAATAAACTACATCGAAACGTTAGTTGTATATTCGTTGGTGTTTTTATGATTTCAGTTGATGATGAAAGATTTTCAAAGATAGAAGATGCGAAACTATCGTTCAAAGATTTTATTAAAAATAAAAGCTTAAATAACTGTATTTCATATTATAATGGATTAATTGGAGCAGACAAAGCAGATGTATTTTTAAAATCAAACGTTTTTCTTCTACCTTCTTATTATAAGTTTGAAGGACAACCTATTGCCGTTTTGGAGGCACTTGCTTATGGTTCAGTTCCAATAGTTACAAATTACAGGATGATTCCAACTATGGTTACCGATGAATGTGGTTTATTTGTTGAAAAAAAATCACCGAATATAATTGCCGAAAAGATTTCGTTTTTAATGGATAATCCTGATAAATACAAAGAATATTCACAAGCAGGAGTAAATCGTTATAATGATTTTTTTACTTTAGATAAATATTGTAATAGTATTTTAAATCTTATATCTTCAATATAATCTATTAGTTAAAATTTTTATTTTTTAATATTCTCACTTTGATTATTTTTCTGCTTTATAAAAGTATTTCATTTTACAAGATTCTATTCAATCATGAACAAGTATTTCAATATTTATCTGGAGTTTGATAGAAATAAGGTTGATTCAACTGTTCATGAAGCGATAAACAAGAAAGAGAAATCATATATTTGTGTAGTTGACGGCAATGTGTTGGCAACAGCACATAAAAACGATTTTTATAGAGCTATTATAAACGGTGCTCTGGTTAATTTGTGCGATGGTAGTTCAATTGCAATGTTGGCTGGCAAAATTCACAAAAAAGATTTTACGACCTACACAGGTCCTGAATTTTTTACTAATTTTGTAAAAGCAAATGTGAAACAGTATTTTTTAGGGAATACGGCAGAAAATCTCGAAAAGTTAAAAGTGTATTTTCTCGATTCGGGATATGATATGAATCAGTTTAAATTTGAACCTTTGCCATTTAAAAATGTTCAAGATTTTAATTATAAGGCAATCGCACAAGATATTAACGGTTTTTCACCCGATTTAATATGGATTTCATTGGGTGCACCCAAGCAGGAAGTTTTCATAAGTAAATTATATCCATACATCGACTCCGGTATTTTGGTAGCTATTGGGGCAGCATTTAATCTCTTTCTTGGAGACACTGACAATAAGAGAGCTCCTGAATTAGTACGAAATTTGCATTTAGAATGGCTTTACAGGGTGTTGCAGGAACCAAAAAGAGTAGGTAAGAGGGCATTAAACTATTTTCTGCTTTTGCCACGATTGGTGTTGGAAGAATTAAAACAAGTTAGAAACAATAAAATTGATAAATAATGAAGCAATTAGTCCGCAATGTGAAGATTATCGGAACAGGTTCGTTTGTTCCTGAAACAATTTATACCAATGAATATTTGGAAACAATTTTACCCACTGATGCGCAATGGGTTTTTGATAATGTTGGCATACGTGAGCGGCACATTGCATCACCAAATCAGGCAACAAGCGATTTGGCAACCATTGCAGGTGAAAGAGCTATTGCCGATGCCGGATTGAAAAGCGAAGACATTGATTTAATTATTGTTGCCACTTCAACTCCTGACAGAAAAGCACCATCGACAGCAGCTTTTGTTCAGCACAAACTAAATGCATTTAATGCTGCCGCTTTTGATTTAACTGCTGTTTGTAGTGGTTTCTTATTTGGGATGTCTGTCGCAACTCAATATATAGCTTCGGGAGTTTATAATAATGTGTTGGTTATAGGTGCAGATACTTTTTCCAAAATAACGGATTGGACAAGAAGAGATGCGGTTTTCTTTGGCGATGGCGCAGGTGCAGCTGTTGTTACTTCGGCCAACGTAACCGAAGGTTTTCTGGCATATAGATTATATACCGACACTGTTAATGAAATGCTGGGATTTACGATTCCGGGTGGAGGGTCAGAAATTCCATTGACTCCGGATAATATGCACGAGCAATATTTTCAGATGAATGGAAAAGCAGTTTTTGCATCCGCTACTGTGGCACTTCCCAAAGCTATCAATCAGGTACTTGCTGACACAGGCTTAACGATTGATGATATTGATATAATGATCCCTCACCAGCCAAGCATACGGATATTGCAAAAAACAGCAGAAATAATTGGTTTACCTTTTGAAAAAGTGATGACTAATATGGATAAATATGCGAATACCTCCGGGGCTACAATTCCAATATTATTGGATGAAGTAAACAAATCAGGAAAATTGAAAAAAGGAAATATCGTTTTATTTGCAGCTGTAGGTAGTGGATGGACCTATGGCGCATCAATAATTAAATGGGCATAATATGATACTGATAACCGGTGCATCAAAGGGAATAGGGAGGTATTTATTTTCCCGTTTTAAAGAAGATGGAAAGAATGTAATTGGCACTTACAATTCCACTTCCGAAGGCTTAGATTTAGAAAATTATTATAAAGTGGATGTTTCTGACAGTAAGGCAGTTGAAGAGTTGATTCAATCTTTAAAATCTGATCTTACTGAGATAATTTTACTAAATTGTGCCGGAATATCATACAATTCATTTGCTCATAAAGCTGATGTAGAACAATGGGGTCGGGTAATAGATGTGAACTTAAAAGGGAGCTTTAATGTTATTCGTGAATTACTACCGTTTATGCGAACTCAGTGCTTTGGACGAATAATAAACTTTTCATCTGTCATAGCAACTTTACCAACCCCGGGTGTAAGTGCTTATGCAGCTTCGAAAGCAGGATTACTTGGTCTTACAAAATCCTTAGCTTCTGAAAATGCGTCAAAAGGCATTACCGTAAATGCAATAAACTTAGGTTACGTTAGTATTGGAATGGGAGTTAATGATGTGCCTCTCGATTATCAGGAAAAAATGAAAACTCAAATACCTGCAGGGCGATTTTGCGAACCTGAAGAAGTATATAAAACAGTAAAATATCTTATAGAAACAGAATATGTGAATGGTGCAGGTATAGATATTAATGGAGCATTAATTTAATAATAAATGGAAATTAAATTTGCTCCCTTTAATAAAACAGAAAATATTGATCAGCAAAGAGCCTTATTTATAGACTGTTTCCCTGAAACAAATGGAGAAGTGATCCAAGCTAAAGAGCATTATGATTGGAAGTTTCATTCATTTCCGGGAAATATAAAGTCTTGGGAATATGCATCTTATATAGCTGATGATATGGTAGGGTATTATGCTGCCATCCCATACCACTATAAAATTGCTGAAAAAGAAGTGTCGGTAGGTATGGTTTGCGATGTAATGACCAGCTCGAAATATCGGGGAAAAGGGATATTCACCAAAATGGGTGCCTATTCAACCACTGAATTAACTGCACAGGTTCCATTTACAATGGGTTATCCAATACGGAAGGAAGTTATTCCTGGTCATATTAAAATAGGATGGAAAATTCCGTTTAGTTTACCCTTGTATATGAAGTTCATTCGGATGAATGCCTTGCTTAAATCTAAAAAAATAGGGATATTAATACCCCTTGCTAATGTAATTATTTGCTTGTATAATATCATATTTAAGGAAAAATCAATTAAGAGTTACAGTTTCACTTTATCGTCGAATATTCAGGAAATTGCAGATTACGAGACTTTTACGAATGAATGGAGTAATTCAGTACAAAATTCGCTGATAAAAGATTTACCATTTGCCATTTGGAGATATGGAGCCCCTGAACGAAGTTATAAGTTTCTTTCAATTAAGGATTTAAATGAAAAAATGGTTGCATTCGTTTCGTTTCGAAAAATATTGAAAGAAGGAGTTCCCTCTTATGGAATTCTGGATTATATGGTTTTACCCGGATTTGAAAATTGCCATGGAATTATCAATAATGTATTAGTGAAATCTGCAAAAAATGAAAAGGTGGAAGCGATAATGACCATGATGAGCAAGAAATCAGCTTTGAAATATAAATTGCATAAAAATGGTTATTTTAAGAGTCCATTTTTGTTTCAATTAATTATAAAAAATCTTACAAAGGAATTTAGTGATGAAGAATTATTTAATGAAGATAACTGGCATTTAATGTGGGTTGATTCTGATGATTTGTAAAAAATGAACATACTTACATTTGACATAGAAGATTGGTATAATTGTGATTTTATCAGCAATGATTTTGATTGGGATAAATACGAAGTACGCATACATGAAGGAGTTGATAAAATTCTAAAAGAATTGAAATCACGAAATTTAATAGCTACATTTTTTTGTTTAGGGTGGATAGCTGAAAAACATCCTACTACGATACTAAAAATTCATGCTCAGGGACATCATATTGGATGTCATTCCTACCAACATGAATTATCATTCCGATTTGACAGAGAAGGTTTCAAACGAGATACCGAAAAATCCAAAAAATTAATTGAGGATTTGATAGGTGAACCTATCAATGCATATAGAGCACCTGGTTTTTCAATTACCGAAAAGAATATTTGGGCATTAGAAGTGTTAACTGAACTTGGTTTTGAATACGATTGTTCAATTTTCCCTGCTCCACACGATTACGGGGGGTTTGCAAGTTACGGTAAAGCTGAACCTGCAATTTTAGAGTTGCCAAATGGAAAAAAAATAAAAGAATTTCCAATAAATATTCAACCTGTTTTTGGAAAGGAAATTGTTTTTTCGGGTGGTGGATTCTTTCGCTTTTTTCCCTATATTCTAATTAAATACTGGTCATTAAGGTCGTCATACATAATGACCTATTTTCACACACGTGATTTTGACCCGGATCAACCAATGATCGATTCATTACCCAGAATGCGAAAATTTAAATCGTATGTTGGTTTATCTTCAGCATTTACTAAATTCCAAAAACTATTGGATGATTTTGAATTCATAAGCGTTGAACAAGCAAATGAGAAAATTGATTGGCTCACTGTACGGAAAATTTACCTTTGATATATATTTGAGGGTTTCATTCCTAATAATAACCTTAAGCTTTTTGTTTCGAGAAAATGTGTATATTTGCCAACAAAAATAATTTATTTTCTTACTCATTCAGAGTCAGGTTAGTGTATGGTTAAAATCACGAAATATTTAGGTCAACCACTATTCACATTTAAGATAATACTCCTTCTCTTAATTACTTCCGTCGTTGGGCTTGCAAATCAAAAAAACGTTGATTTTGGAAAAAAAAATGCCAATTTGAGTGATTCATTAGAATCTATAAAGATTTGTAAATGGAAAGATGGAGCAAAAACATGTGTGAACTTTTCTTTTGACGATGGACTTCCTTCATTCAGACGCATTTCTCAGGTTTTCGATTTGTATAATTTTAAAGCTTCATTTTTCATTATAGCTACAACTATTCAAATTGACAGCATAAAAGATATATATGCCAGAGGCCATGAAATTGCAAGCCACTCCTATTCACATCCACTATTTGAAGTACTTGACAGTTCTCAGATTGAATATCAGATACGAAAGGGTAAGGAAGTTCTTGAAAATGTTTTGGGGGTTAAATGTGTGACCTTTGGAGAACCCGGAAATTTTAGAAGTCAGTCATGTAAAGCAATTGCATTTAAGCAACATTTATTTGTCAGACATTATTCTGAGTACGATGATATTAATAGGATTGAACTTGATTTACAACCAAAAAACCTCACATTGGTAATTCCTACAATGCTAAACGGAATTGCAAAAGGAACCATAGTAGAATTTGTAGCACATAGTATAAACGGTGAAGGATTTTCACCAATAAATGAAACTTTGCTGATGCAACAACTCGATTTAATAAGGAGTTATTCCAACAATGGTGATATTTGGGTGACAACCTGTAAGGAGGGATTTTGTTATGAAAATTTATACCATGAGATTTCGTTAAATAAAATGGTGACAGGCGATACTTTAAAAATAAATTTTCAGAATTATAATAGAGAAAAATATGCTGACCTGGATGCATCCAATCTGAGCATTGAAATACCATTTTCTACCGCTACTGATTTAAAATGTCTTACTAATTTTGTTGGGATAAAGAAACTTTCAGATAAATTTGTGCTTACAACAGATTTAAAACGTGATACCACTTTGATTATTATTTTGAACAAACCCATTTTCAGTTATCAGGGAGTTCAGAAGAATACCAAAAAAGATTATTTAACTGAGGAAAACAGACTACTTAATTACAATATATTCAATAATGATAGTTTACAGGATATCTTTTTCATAAGTAGAAAAAAGATATTCGCGAACGAATTATATCAAAATTAATCTAAATACATTACTTTTCTTATTTTTCGAAGATTTAATTTATAAAATGAAAAAAATCATTATCATATACATTAGTTTATGCTTCAATTTTATTGTTGAAGCTGTTAATGTTTATGTAAATGAACCGGGTACTTTAAAATCAATAGCTTTATTAAGTAATAAAAGTTTTATTACTGATTTAACTTTGACAGGGACTTTGGATGCAAGAGATTTTAAATTTATCAGAGATAGCTTGATTAATCTGGAGCGATTGGATATTTCAGAAATAAATATAAATGCATATAAGGGAAACGATGGTACTTATCCTAATGCTTCTTTTCCTTCAAACCAAATACCTCAAAATTCATTTTATAATCCAATAACTAATCTTGGAAAATATACTCTTAGATTCATAGACTTTCCTAATTCTATCAATTCAATTGGTGGTTTTGCTTTTGGTGATTGTACAGGACTTGTAGGTGTTACTATACCTAAATCCGTAATTTCAATTGGAATTTATGCTTTCTCAGGTTGTGCTGGAATGACTGGCTCCTTAGTAATCCCAAATAGTGTTACAACTATAGGTAGTTATGCATTTCGTAATTGTGTGGGAATAGAGAATCTCACAATTTCAAACTCCATAACAAAAATTGAGAAAAACACTTTTTATGGTTGCACAGGATTAACAGGAAATTTAAATTTACCCAGTTCATTACTTTCTATTGGACCATTTGCCTTTGCCAATTGCATAAAATTAAATAGTGTTTTAATCCCCGATTCACTTACAAACATTGGAATCAATGCTTTTTCGAATTGCAGCAATTTAGCTGGGAAACTGAAAATTCCAAAAACTGTTGTTTCAATCGGTGATTCTGCTTTTGTAAATTGCAACAAGTTGCTTTTTGTATATTGCTTTAGTAGTATACCGCCTACTATCGGTACAAATTGTTTTCGAAATGTTTCTCTTTCAGCTATTATTGTACCTGATTCACTAGTTACTATATATAATATTGCAGCAATTTGGAAAAAATTCATAATAACGACTAGCAACATTCATAGAATTAACAATCCCGTATCAGGTAGTCTATTAAATTTGTTGAAATCTTTAACGAATACTGATTTGTCAAGTATTACAAATCTGACTCTTTCCGGGAATTTAAATTATATAGATTTACAACAAATAAGAACTAGTTTGAAAGTATTGCAAGATTTAGATTTATCAGCTGCTTCAATAGTTGGAAATCAAATACCAAATAATACATTTTTAAACGACACAATATTAAATTCTATAAAATTGCCTTCATCAATTATTTCAATTGGTGATTCTGCGTTCTACAAATGTATTTCACTGTCAAATTTTCAAATTCCAGACTCAATAATCTCTATAGGTAAGTCTGCTTTTCAAAATTGTAAATCTTTATCCGGAACTTTAAATTTTCCATCTCAATTAAAAACAATAAAGGATTTTGCTTTTGATGGCTGTACAAGTATTAGTGGAAGTTTGATTTTCCCAAATTCATTAATTTCATTGGGTTCTCGCGCATTTAACCAATGTACAGGATTAAACGGTATTTTATTATTTGGTAAATCTCTTAAGACCATTGGAGGAGCTGCTTTTGCCGCTTGCTCAGGTTTAACTGGTAGTTTAGTTCTTCCAGATATTGTCACAATTATCAATAGCTATACTTTTTATAATTGTACAGGATTTTCGGGTCATTTAACTCTCCCGACTAATTTAAAGACAATATGTAGTTATGCATTTACTAATTGTAGCGGTTTTAGTGGCAATCTAAATATTCCTAACAATGTTACTAATATTTTGAGTCATGCATTTAGTAATTGTACCGGATTATCAGGTAATTTAAATATCCCAAATTCAGTTACGATAATTAGTGATTATGCATTTAATAATTGTATTGGATTAACGGGTGATTTAATTCTCCCTTATAAATTGACAACAATTGGTGATTATGCTTTTTACTCCTGTAATGGATTATCCGGGGATGTAATTGTGCCTAACACAACAAAATCAATAGGAAATTTTAGCTTTTCGAATTGCAAAGGAATTTCGAATTTCATTTTAGGCGATGCTGTGTTAAGTATCGGCGAATATGCTTTTTCTGATTGTGAAAATTTAAAAAAAATAAGTACGCAAAATTCAATTATTAGTATTGGAAATGGAGCTTTCAGCAATTGCAAAAATCTTCAATCTATTGATATTCCTAATTCTGTAAAATCAATAGGAAATGGAGCATTTAGTAATTGTATACAATTAGAAGATATTTCAATCCCGAATTCTGTAAGTTCAATCGGAGACTTTACTTTCAGTAATTGTAGCGCTTTAAGTACTATTGAAATGTCAAATTCGCTCATTTCAATAGGGAATTATGCATTTGAATCATGTATTAATTTGACCGATTTTAATATGCCAAATACTGTTATTAATATTGGAGCTAGTGCTTTTAGATTTTGTAAAAGTCTAACTAGTGTTACTATTCCAAATTCAGTTCATTCGATAGGCAGCGGTGCATTTTGGGGTTGCATTAAT
The DNA here is from genome assembly GCA_903901975.1 of uncultured Bacteroidales bacterium. Lineage (GTDB taxonomy): Bacteria > Bacteroidota > Bacteroidia > Bacteroidales > Paludibacteraceae > Paludibacter. Next base: position 14,743 of record CAIUTB010000129.1, on the reverse strand, counting down.
CTGGATTATATTTCTGTTTTTTCAACTATTCCAATTGATTTATCTGCGACTTCGTGTATTTTCTTTGATGTTAATAAAGAAATTTGCAAATTATATGTTCATAAAGACTTTGAGATGCTTTATAAATCTGCATATCAATGGAAAGATTTTAAAATTATTATTGAAAAGGATGCCCCTTTACTTACAAATCCGGCAATGGAAAATAAATTCTATCCTCAATTAATAACTGACGGTTTTCGAATAGTTTCTGATGCTAGTATCTTATCATTGTCTATTTTTAACATAAATGGAAAAATGCTAATTTCAAAAAATGTAAAAGCAAATGATTTTATCTCTGTTAGTTCATTTTCAAAAGGTATTTATTTGGTATCACTTTTGAAGAAAGAAGGTTCAACTGTTTGGAAAATATTAAAAGAGTAAAATCAAACATGATAATTCATATTTTCGGTAAAAAGGGTTTTAGGCTTAGATCGGGTCAAAGCATTAAAAAGAATTCATACGATTTAAGGATTGGATATTGTTTCTCTATTTAAGGAAGGCTTTAAGAAAACATTTACTTGGAATATATTAAACAATTTAACAACCATTGTTATTCGTTTAGAGTTCTAAAACTCAAAAAATTGAATAAAATTATGACATTAAAATCAATAAAGAATAAGGTTCTAATTATTATAAATTTATTCATAGTATTTGCAATATTCTTTTCTGAGCTAGGTTCTATTCTAAGTCCGGTAAGTCTTTTAATTCCGATTTATTTTATTCTCTGCCTACCTATACTTCTGTTACTAAATTTTTTCTTTATTTTATATTGGGTATTTCTTCGAAAATGGTATTTTCTTATTTCATTGATTGCCATTTTGCTTTCATTTAAGACAATTATGACAATTTTTCCTATTCATTTTGAAACACCAAATAATAAGATTTCTAAAAACTCATTAGTAATAGTTTCCTACAATACAAATGGGAACAGTAATGTTCAAAAGCATCTTTTAAATAAACCAAACGGGGTAATACAATATCTTTTAACGGAAAATCCTGATATTATTTGTATTCAAGAGTATTTCGTAAGGAATGATAAAGATCACTTAACGCAAACTGACATAAATAATCTATTTAAAAAATATCCATATAAGTATATTAAATTTGACTTTGAGCATTTCGAAGCTATAACTGGTCTTGCTACATTCTCTAAATATCCAATAATCAATAATAAGCGTATCAAGTACGAATCAGTATTTAATGCATCGATATATTCGGATATTGTAGTGAATAAAGATACAGTGCGGGTATTTAACAATCATTTAGAGTCTAATAGATTTACCGGAAATGACTTACAATTATCTCAGCAATTAAAGTACAATCTCAATGAAAATAATTTAATTAAAACAACTGAGAGTTTTTCTCAAAAGTTAAATATAGCATATCCTGTTAGGGCAAAACAAGCTGATAAAATATATGAGCTTATAAAATCAACACCTTATAAAATTATTGTTTGCGGTGATTTTAACGATGTACCTCAGTCATACACCTATACAAAAATAAAAAGCAATCTTAAAGATGCTTTTGTTGAAAAAGGGACAGGTTATGGATGGACATTTAATCATTCAATTTGGAAATTACGTATTGACTATATTTTATATGATGATAATTTTGAAGTTCAAAATTATCAAATTGGAACAAATAATTCATCAGATCACTATCCAATAAAATGTGTATTAAAATTTAAGCATCCATAAAACTTTCTATAAAATGAATATTCTTATCACTGGTATACATGGTTTTGTAGGTGCAAATCTGGTCAAAGCATTAAAAAGTAATCATACCATCTTCGGACTGGATATTGTTGCCCCAATTAAGGATGGTGTTGAGAAAACTTTCACCTGGCAAGAATTTGACATTCTACCTGTAATTGATATTGTTATTCACCTTGCAGGCAAAGCCCACGACACAAAAAATCATACTAATGCTCAGGTTTATTTTGATATAAACACCGGATTAACTCAAAAGATTTATGATTGGTTTCTTAAATCTTCAGCTCGCAAATTTATTTTTTTTAGTTCAGTAAAAGCTGCTGCTGATAAAGTAGTAGAAGAGGTTCTCACTGAAGATATTGTGCCTACACCAAAAGGTCCATATGGTGAAAGTAAAATTGCAGCGGAAAACTATCTTATTAGTCGGCAGTCGGCAGTCGGCAATCGGCAGTCAGCAGATAGCAGTCAGCAGAGTGAACAAAAACTATCAACTATCAACTATCAACAATCAACTAAGAAAACCTATATTCTTCGTCCATGCATGATTCATGGTCCGGGAAATAAAGGGAATCTGAACTTGTTGTATCAAGTGGTAAAAAGAGGTATTCCTTATCCCTTAGGGGCTTTTGAAAATAGAAGGTCATTTACTTCTATAGATAATCTGAGTTTTGTGATTGATCAATTTATTGAGAAAGACATTCCTGTAGGCATATATAATGTGGGTGATGATGAAAGCTTATCGACCAATGAATTGATTACTATTATGGCTAAAACAATGAAAAAGCCAATCAGAATCTGGAAATGGAATAAAAAAATTATTCAATTTATTGCCCGAGTAGGTACAGTTTTGCATTTACCCTTAAATTCAGAACGACTTCATAAATTGACTGAAAATTATGTGGTTTCAAATGTCAAACTGAAAAATGCATTAGGGATTGATAAGATGCTTGTAAATGCAGAAGATGGATTTGTAAAAACTATAAAAAGCTTTGAAAATAAATGATTTACATTTTACTACTTATAATTCTTCTGGTCGCAGAACTAGTTTATTTCAAACTTGCAGACCATTTTAATATCATTGATAAACCCAATGAACGTAGCTCACATTCTCAAATTACGTTACGCGGTGGTGGCGTGATTTTTTATATTGCGTTGTTTTTTTATTTTATTTTTGAAGGATTTCAATATCCCTGGTTTTTTGCCGGTTTAACATTAATATCAATAATTAGTTTTGCTGATGATATTAAACCACGTTCGTCGAAGTTACGTTTGTTGATTCATTTTATATCTATGCTATTAATGTTTTACCAATGGAATCTGTTCTCACTTCCATGGTATTTCAGTATGTTGGCATTAATTTTCTGTACAGGTATATTAAATGCCTATAATTTCATGGATGGAATAAACGGCATTACCGGTGGATATAGTTTAGTTATCGCAGGTGCCTTTTGGTATTTAAACACCTATCAAATCTCATTTATTGATAATCAATTGATTTATATTCTTATTTTGTCAATACTGGTCTTTAATTTTTTTAATTTCAGAAAAAAAGCGAGATGTTTTGCAGGTGATGTAGGATCAATTTCAATCGCTTTTATTTTGATTTATATTTTGGGTAAATTAGTCATTATAACATCTGACTTCAGTTATTTAATCTTATTTGTTGTTTATGGAGTGGATAGTATTCTGACTATTATTCATCGATTATTTTTAAGAGAAAACATCTTTGAACCACACAGAAAGCATCTATTTCAACTTATGGCTAACGAATTAAAACTGCCACATTTACTTGTAACCTGCATTTACATGCTTTTACAAGCTTTAATTATAATTGGATTTTTGATTGTTCCAAGCAAATACCTATATTTGACTGTTGTAATACTTTTATTATCAACGTTATATGTATCCATAAAGCGAAGATATTATCATTTATACAAGAACGTTATCAAATAAATTTAAATTACATGATGAAGTTGATAGATGAGAAATTACTCGATAAACTAACTGAGTCTGCATCACAAAATGTTCGTCTCAGAATGAATTATAACTTTCATACCAGTTCGGATTCTAAAGCGCAAAAGTTGCTCAATGCTTTAGAACCAGGTACAATTTTACAGATTCACAGACATCTTAATTCCTCTGAAACCTTTATATTATTAAAAGGAAGGCTAAGAATATTGTTTTACGATGATAACAAAAAAATTACCGATTCTATAGAATTGAATATCTCAAAAGGAAATTTTGGAATAGATATACCTGCAGGACAATGGCATACTTTAGAAGTATTAGAATCTGGTACTGTTATTTTTGAAGTGAAAGAAGGTCCTTATTCAGCGATAACTGCTGAAGATATATTAGCAAAATAAACAATTTTTCTATCTCAGTTATTTACTTTGAATCGTACTTAAAAGAAAAAACACCTACACAACTGATTGTGTAAGTGTTTTATTTTTAGAAGTTCAGTATGATTTTATTTTATTTTCTCCATAGCTTATTCATATCTTCCAGGGTTTTCCCTTTAGTTTCGGGCACCATTTTCCAAACGAAGATAGCCGATAAGATACTCATTACTCCATATAACCAATAGGTGAAAGTCATGCTAACTGCTTGTAGTGCTGGGAATGATGCTGATACAATAAAGTTCGAAATCCATTGTGCCGCCACAGCAATAGCAATTGCTTTTCCACGAATGGTGTTCGGGAAAATTTCCGAAATCAATACCCAGCAAATTGGTCCCCAGGACATCATAAACGAAGCCGAGTAGATAACGATGAATACAAGAGTGCTTACACCAATAATTTGCATGTGAGCAAGTAACCCGATTGCGAACATACCGATAGCCATGCCTACCGAACCGATAATCAACAACGGTTTACGTCCAAATTTATCTACCGTAAATATAGCCACAAGCGTAAAAATGATATTGATAAAGCCCATAATGACGGTTTGATACATAGCTGCATCGTTTCCAAATCCAAGTCCTTTGAAAATAGTTGGAGCATAATAAAGTACCACATTAATACCTACAGCTTGTTGGAACACAGAAAGAAGAATACCAATTACAAGCACTTTCCAGCCATAAGCCAGCACTTTTTCCACTTTTTCGTGTGCTGAATCTTTAATTTCCTTCAAAATTTCTTTGGCTCTGTTGGAACCGTTAATTTTTGCAAGAATGTGTAGTGCCTTTTCTTCACGACCTATCAATGCCAGATGGCGGGGAGTTTCAGGAACAAAAAATAATAATATACCAAAGATAGCTGCCGGAACTGCATTTGAAGCAAACATATAACGCCATCCTTCAGCATCAATCCATTGTTGCGGTTGACCTTTGGTAATGAAATAGTTTACAAAATATACAATCAACATCCCGAAAATAATCGCAAACTGATTCCACGAAACCAATTTACCACGAATTTCAGCTGGTGCAATTTCAGCAATATACATTGGACAAATAGCCGAAGCCAACCCTACTCCTATTCCACCAATCACCCGGTAAATGTTGAATGCAATCAGTACCGGAACAGATCCATCTCCTTTGAGAAAGAAGAAAAATTCAGGGTATGCTGCACCACATGCTGATAAGAAAAACATAATGGCTGCCAAAAGCAAGGAGTTTTTACGTCCCAGTTTTTCAGCAAAAATACCCGAAACGGCACTACCGATAATACAACCGATAAGTGCACTCGCTACAGTGGCTCCATGATAGGTTGTTGCCATACTACCAAAAGTAGCTTCGTTCAGGTGAAAAACCGTTTTCAATGAATCCACAGCACCCGAAATAACGGCTGTATCGTATCCGAAAAGCAAACCTCCAAGTGTTGCCACCAGGGTAATGCCGAAAATGTATAATTTACTTCCTTTTTCTGTGTTCATAATATTAGTAGTAAGCGCCAAGCAGTAAATAGCAAGCATCTTACTGCTTACCGTTTACTGCTTACGGTTGATTTATTAAATATACATATTTACAATTGCTTCGTAAAGTTCCTGTTTACCGCTGATTTGTTTTGGTTCGCCATTCGCTTTCGCGTATGCGTAAACATCTTCAAACGTAAGTTTTCCCTCTTCGAATTCTTTACCTTTTCCTGCATCCCATGAAGCATAACGCTCAGAAACCATTTTATTGTAAGGAGATTCTTCTAAGATAGCAGCTGCAGCTTCCAAAGAACGAGCCATTACGTCCATAGCTCCAACGTGAGCAATAAATAAATCGTCATTATCGGTTGAGTTACGACGGATTTTAGCATCGAAGTTGGTACCACCACCTTGCATACCACCGCCCTGAAGCACAACCAACATAGCTTGTGTCAATTCGAAGATATCAGCGGGGAATTGGTCAGTATCCCAACCGTTTTGAACATCACCGCGATTAGCATCGATTGCTCCCAACATACCATTATCAACTGCACATTGCAATTCGTGCTCGAAAGTATGACCAGCCAATGTAGCGTGGTTTACTTCGATGTTGATTTTAAAATCGTTTTCCAAACCGAATTGTTTAAGGAAACCGATTACAGTTTCAGTATCCACATCGTATTGGTGTTTCATTGGTTCCATTGGTTTTGGTTCGATAAGGAACACGCCTTTGAAGCCTTTTGCACGTGCGTAATCACGAGCCTTTTGCAACATAATACCCATGTGTTGTTTTTCGCGTTTCATGTTGGTGTTCAACAACGACATATACCCTTCACGACCGCCCCAGAATACATACGCTTTACCACCTAATTCGATAGTAGCATCGATTGAGTTTTTGATTTGAAGCATTGCGCGAGCAGCAGCATCAAAATCAGGATTGGTGCTGGCACCGTTCATGTAACGAGCTGGAGAGAAAACGTTAGCAGTACCCCACATAAGTTTGATACCTGTAGCAGCTTGTTTTTCTTTTGCATAAGCAACGATAGCTTTCAGGTTAGCTTCGTATTCTTCGATGGAAGAACCTTCGCTCACTAAGTCGATATCGTGGAAACAGTAATATTCGATACCAATTTTGCTCATGAACTCAAAACCAGCATCCATTTTGTCTTTTGCAGCTTGCAATGCATCGGCAGCACCTACCCATGGGTGAACCTGTGTACCGGGACCAAATGGATCGCCACCTTCAGCACACAAAGTATGCCACCAAGCCATAGAGAATTTGAACCACTCTTCCATAGTTTTACCATAAACTACTTTCTTAGCATCGTAGTAACGGAATGCTAAAGGATTTTTACTTTCTTTTCCTTCGAATTTGATTTTTTCCACTGATGGGAAATACACTTTTGTTGACATAATAAAATATAATTTGATGATTAATTAATTTGAAATTCATTGAATGTGCCAATCAACCAATTTGCCAATATTTTGTATCGGGAATTATTTCATTAGCATATTGGCATATTTTTAAATTGACATATTAGAAAGCCATTTTTCGTACGCCACCTTCGTTGCTTCCACGTTTTCAGTTTCGGGAGTTATTACCTGAATCTTTTTCAGGGTTGCAAAAGCTTCCTCTGCATCTTTGTAGATCCCCGCTCCTATTCCGGCACCACGCGCTGCACCTACCGAGCCATCGGTATTGTACAATTCGATAGTTGCTCCGGTAATATTAGCCAAGGTCTGGCGGAAAATAGGACTTAAGAATAAGTTAGCATGTCCGGCACGAATGGTCTTGGTTTCAATGCCCATTTGATTCATGATATCCATTCCGTATTTGAACGAAAATGCAATTCCCTCGTGAGCTGCACGGATTAAATGTGCTTTGGTAATGCGGTTGAAGTTTACACCGTGAATAGAACAGTTAGGTTGCTGATTTCCCAATACGCGTTCAGCACCGTTACCAAAAGGAATAATGCTTACACCTTCACTTCCAACAGGAATTCCGGCAGCCAATTCATTCATTTCAGCATAACTGATACCTTCAGGAGCAACATTATTTTTAATCCATGTATTCAGAATAGCTGTTCCGTTGATACAAAGCAATACACCGACACGGGTAGCTTCTTTGGTGTGATTTACGTGAGCAAATGAGTTCACACGTGATTGTGGATCGTATTTCGAGTCGCTGTTTACACCATAAACAACACCCGATGTACCGCCTGTAGCGGCAATTTCTCCCGGATTCAACACGTTTAATGACAACGCATTGTTTGGTTGATCACCTGCACGATACGTTACCGGTGTACCCGATGCCAAACCAAGTTCAGCGGCAATTTCAGGTTTCAGGTTTCCTTGTTGGCCAAATGTTGGAATAATTTCAGGAACTAAGGCAGTATCAAACCCAAAGTAATCGAAAACGAACTTAGCCGGTGCTTCGGATTTAAAGTCCCACGCAATCCCCTCCGACAAACCCGAAGCGGTTGTGCGGGCATCGCCTGTCATACGCATGGCCAGATAATCACCCGGTAACATATAATATTTTGCTTTTGCAAAGTTTTCAGGTTCATTTTCTTTCACCCAAGCCATTTTCGACAAAGTAAAATTACCCGGAGAGTTCAACAAATGTGACAAACATTGCTCGACACCTAGCTCATTAAAGGCTTTCTCGCCATAAGGCACAGCACGTGAATCACACCAGATAATAGAATTACGGATAGCTTGATGATTTTCGTCTACTAATACCAAACCGTGCATTTGATAGGAGATTCCAATGGCCTTTATCTCTTCAGCATTTACTCCTGATTCTTCCAAAATAACTTGTGTAACCAATTTAAGATTTTTCCACCATATTTCGGGGTTTTGCTCTGCCCAACCTGCCTTCACCGAAATAATTTCCATTTCTTTTTTTGGAAAAAAAGCCGAAGACACACATTCGCCTGTTTCTGCAATTACAAGACTCGCCTTAACCGACGAACTACCTAAATCATAACCGAGTAGATACATATTTTTCTATTTACAATTTAATCATTTACAACTTACTAGTAATATCTTGAAAGAAAGGAGTTAATATCTCGTAGCAAAATCTCGGAAATCTAATTATCATGTTCTCTTTTTATCAAACTTATATAATCTTGCTGCCCGATGAGGAACCCCTTCTTCTACTTCATCAAGAATAAGCAAATAAGGCATTTGCGATACTTTCTTTTGAAAATTCCTTACATCTGATCGGATTTGATGAACAACATCATGCAAAATACGAAGTTGAGAAATTGTGAACTTTTTTGGTAATAATTCGAACAACAAATGAGGCTCAACTTTCAACTGATGACGTATATGTTCCAATCCTTTTTCGATAATTTGATTATGATCAAAAGCAAGTTGCATTTTTGCGATTTCTTTAATATCATACCAGTTTGCAGAAGAATCAGTAGCATTAAAAATCAGTTTCCTGTCAATCTTTATTAATGCTGTGTATGCTACTGTTACAATTCTCTCAATTTTTAATTGTGTTGTGCGTTCCAACCACAATAAATCCCTTGGATTTGAAGTTCTGTTGGGGTTTCCAAAGCTTTGAAACTGACTTAAATAGATATTTTTTAGTCCGGTAAGTTCTGTCAAAACCCGTGAGGCTGCTTCATCCAGATCTTCATTGTTCAATATTATGCTGCCCGGAAGTTTCTTGTCGTTATATAATTCATTTTGTTCATCAATGCTCCGTTCAATCAGCAAGACTTTCAGCTTTTCTCCATCAAAGCCAAAAACCACACAGTCAACAGAGATATGAGGATTATATAAATTTTCGTTTGACATTACTCTTAACAAAATAATTTAGTCAACAAAAATAGACACATAAATTGAAATATTGTTCAAACTATATCATGTTATAAAACACATATTCAGTCATTTACATACTGTATAATATACAATATAGAAAACATATTAATGTGTTTTATACAATAAGTATTTTCATAGTAGTTTTGCTAAAGCAAACTGGTTTAGCGTATTAAAAACTAACTTCATACAAAAGATATGGAAAGAAAGATACAATAAGTATTCAGATAATAAAATGTATATCTTTAAAAACTTTAACTATATTAGTTTGTAAAAAACATTGTATTATTTAATTTTATATGAGGTTAATATTTCATTTAACATGTCAGCTCTTTAAATTATTATTAAAAAAACATGTAAAAAAAACACCTACTCATGAAAGTGTAAGTGTTTGATTTCAAGGGCTCCCCATCTATTCTGAACATTTTTTCATAAAAGAATCGATAAAAGGAAATCTTACATTAAATAGAATTTACCCTGTTAAATGAACCAATGATATAATTACAGTATATAACCTTTCTTCTGAGTTCTAACGGATTTTCAAAATACACTTAACAAAAAACTCCCGCAATCAGCATATTAGGCTTTACGGGAGTTTCAACTTCAAACTATCAAATAATCAGTGTTTATTTTTTCTTCTCGGCATCGCGTGCTTTAATTCGGGCATACCAGCCTTCACGTTCTTTTACAAGGTCGTAGCCTCTTTTTGAGAGATAATTATTGATACGGCCTTTATATTTCCCGAATGCCTCATGTTTTTTGTTCGAATTTTCGGCATCAATAGAGAATTCGCGCGCTTCTTTCAGCCAGGCCAGAATTTGAGTTTTTTCTTCGTCCTTCAGTGTTGGAATCATTTCCAACGTTGCATCGTAGGTTACTTTCACTACACCGAAAGAAATACCATCTTTAATCGCTTCTATTTGCGATTCGTTCAGGCAAAGCGACAATTCGGCCGGAAAAGCAAAGTGTGAGAGATACAATGCAGCATTTTTTTCATTCTGAGAAGCATTTAAGGCTGCATTCCGGGCTTCCTTTGCCAATGTTGAGCGTTTAATTTTAGCCACATCACTGTCACGTTTGGTATAAATATCGTTCAATGTAAAATACTTATTTGCGACGATATTCACTACATTTAGGGCTGCATCGGCATCTTTTAGTTTGAGTTTATCCACTATCTTTTTCGAACGTTCAACAATTGTTGAAACATATTTCGAATCACGGTTTTTGGAATCCAACTCAATAGCTTTAACCGAAGACACTAACAATAGTAAAAACAAAAGAACCCCTAGCCCCTGAAGGGGAACTAAGTTAGTTTTGTCTTTGATAATTCTTTTATTATTCATTTTTGATTATGATTAGTAGTTGTAATCTAGTTCCCCTTCAGGGGCTAGGGGTTATAGTTTTCCTTTTTCAGCCAGCGTATCGTGGTTGTTTTCAGGTTTTGTCCAGTCGGTTTTCGTCTTGGTACTAATTCCGTTAATATATTTCTCGATATTGGTATAACCATCACCGGAACAATCTTTAATAGCATCGCTTGGATCGTTAGGATTCAAGCCGTTTGCTTTTTCCCAAGCATCAGGCATTCCATCTTTATCTGTATCAATATAGGGTTTTCCTTTGTATTCAGGATAACCGCCCACCTGCCGAATATCTGTAATAATGCCGTATTTATAAGAATCTTTGCCTAGACGACGATGTTTAAACTGAAAGAAATTTACTGAATCTAATCCTTCTTTATAATATGCTTTTCCGGTTTGCACCTGAGATATTACGTGTTGATCTACAATATCTCGTTTAGGAATATTTGCTCCCACATTTTGCAACACATAGTTATAAGCATCCTGCGCTTTCATAATTGGAAATTCAGGTTTTGGAAAAGGTTCGTTCCAACGCATTGAATCTGTGTACTGTCCTGCATTTCCCATTTCTTCTACTTGTACGCCACCATTCCAGTTATCTTTGGTTACAGCTTCATTTCCTTCCATCATGTTACCATTGCAATAAACACGTCCGAATACCAGATAACCCAGTTTACTGCGACCTGATTCAGGTTTCAAAATACGATGACCAATTGGAGCATCTTTAGGAGTCAAAGGACCCGGTTTATAGTAATTGTTTATGATATTGTATAGTGCCGTATAGTCGCCACCATCTACAGAGCGGTTAGCCCAGTTATAGATAACATTATTTACAAAATTGAAAACTCCATTCCAACCAATTGAAGGGTTACGTCCGGCATTATCAGCCCATAGATTTCGCATAAATGAGCAGTTTTCACCACCAAGTGTACTACCAAAAGCATGATTATAGGTGTCTAAAGCCTGAGCAGAAATGGTATTTTGAATAGTTACATTCACTGTTGGCAGTTTTTCTTCCTTAATTCCGGGACCCGGATTGAACATGTGACGATAGAAAGATATATTTTCGTCCAATCCCCACATACAAGAGCAGTGATCAATCATGATATTTCCTACAGGATTTCCTCCAAATGAATCATCGCGACGTTCTACTTTGGTTTCACCCCGACGAAAACGCATATGACGAACGACCACATCATGAGTATTTACCCAAAATGATTCACCGGCAACACAAACTCCATCACCGGGAGCAGTTTGTCCGGCAATAGTCAGATAAGGTGCAGCTACTATTATAGGAGTTTTCAGTCGAATAATTCCTGCAACGTTGAATACCACAATACGTGCACCAACTGTTCCTTCGCAAGCATCACGCAATGTGCCCGGACCTCGGTCGGCCAGACTGGTAACAGTAATTACCATGCCTCCACGACCTCCAAATGCACATTGACCTCCACCTTCAGCACCCGGGAAAGCAGGAATTTTTGCTTGTGGTAAATCGGTTGGACGGGCAGCCCATGGAATATAGGGCTTACCATTACATTTTTCAGCTTTTAAAATTGCTTTATTAGTATTCATCACGCTGTCTACAAAAGCATTTTCAGCTTGTATCATCTTGTCCGCCTGAGCCTTTAAGTCAGATGGCACATCGGGATATTGTGCATGTAATGCTAAAGGTGAAAACAGCAATACAACGAAAAATTTAAGAAATGTTTTTTTGTACATTTTATTGATTGTAATTAGTTATTTGTGCGAATTTAAATACTATAATAAGACGCAAATAAAGTACAATTGTACTCAAAAAATGTTGTTTCTGCAAATGGGAAATGGAGATTTTGATATAAAATCAAAGCCTCCATTTTTATTACTTTTAAATGCCAATATTTAGGAGAATAATCTCATTTTTAAACCTAGACTATTGTTATTTCAACTGTATTGATAATTAAGAAACTATTCTTTTATTATTTTATATTGTTGTGTATCTCCTGAATTGTTTGTGACCAAAACCAAATAACAACCATTTGTAAGATTAGATATATCTATCGAATTATTTGCTGATAGTGAACTTATTAAAACTTGCTTACCAGTCAAGTCAAGAATTCTCGCAAAGTGTAACGGAGTATCACTTATAACTTGAATTTTTTTTTTAGCTATGGTTGGTAGTACACTTGCATTAAAACTCATTACATCTTTTACTGCCGAAATAAAATTATGAGTAATGGTTTCTCCCATTAAACTGGCAAGATAAACCTCCAAAGCAGTATAACCCTCGGGAGTTCTAATATTGCGGTCTTCAGGATTATTCGTATCTAATCCATTAGTAAGTTCCCATACATCCGGCATCCCATCATTATCGGTATCAGTAGGGGCAACAGCTGTAGCATAAGTGATGTACCCTTCGGCATCGTATGATTTATCTATAATTCCCCAAGAACCTAATGATGCTTTGAATGTGGCTGTTTTATTCTTAACTTCACGAATGATACGTTTTTCTACCGAATCCCTGTTTACTGTACCAACTTTTAATATAATGTTATTGTAAGCATCTGTTGCCGACTGTAAAGCACTTAATTTATATGGAACATATTTAACCCATGCGCTATTATATACTACACTGGCCGGAGGTAAAAGCATGGTGTCAGAGCCAGAAGTAACCTTTGTTGGTAGTGTAGTACCTGCTGTAGACCATTTCCATGTAAATCCACTCCAGTTATTCGCATTTAACGAAGTCGATCCTTCCATAATATTGCCCGACAAATACCATTGAGGAATGCTGCTGGCTCCAGTGTTAATATAATTGGTGAAGAAATAAGAAGTCGCAGGGGTGGCTGGACCTGGTTTGTAATAATTATTTACAAAGTTGCATGTATGTGAGCGTACTCCTGTAGCCAGTATATCTCCTCCATAGGCAGCGTTTGAACTTCCCCAATTGTACACTAAATTATTGATAAATTCAACAAATACATTGGTTTCATTGTCAGTTCTCGCACCATTTAATCGAGGAGAGCGGGTTTTATTGTTAGTCCATAAATTATGATGATAAGTAGCACAAATACCACCTGTTTGTGAACCATAACTACGGTCACCTTTTCCATGTCCATCGTTATAAAGTGCATCGTGCAAAATTGACCATTGTAATGTTGTGTATCTATTATCATACATAGTAAGATTTTCCTCACCGGACCAACCAAAGTCGCAGTGATCAAAAATCACATTAACGGCATTCTCGCAGCCAACTGAACCTCCAGGTAAAAAAGAACCTACAGGTGCGAGAGTATCTTTGGCAACTCCACCTACTTTATAACCATAAATTGGTGATGGTTCGGCTAACTCACCAATTCTGAACCGTAAATTTCTGACAACCAGATTTGTACATCCACCTAAATTAACCTTCCCGTTTCTGATTTGAATTCCTTCGCCTGGTGCTGTTTGTCCGGCAATAGTCAGGTTTACGCGTGAACAGCGAATATCATTTTGGTTTTTTACTGTTGTGCCACTCAAAATAAGATAGGGTTTTAATTGAATAGTTCCGGAGACCCTGAAGATAACAGTAAGAGAATCACCAAGATATTGAGTTAAAGCCCAACGAAAACTTCCCGGAATAGGAGTTTCCAAACTGTTGTATGAAATATAGTCCTTAAGATTATCGACAAACACTACCTTTCCTCCTCTACCTCCTTTGGCATATTTACCATACCCTTCCGCGGTTGGAAAGGCTGGAATTTGAGAATTCACGAAGGTTGAAAGTGCTGCAAAAAATAATAAGAAAAGTACGAAATATGTTTGATTGTTTTTCATTTTATTATATGAGATTAGTAGCGTTGCGTTAACTTTTAACATACATCTGTATTGTATTGAAATACAGAAATATAGATCCGTTCTTTGATTTTTTGATTTGAATTGACTTACATTTGCTCGAAAAAAAATATGCATTCGGGCAAATATGTTTTCTCT
>CAIUTB010000128.1 GCA_903901975.1 uncultured Bacteroidales bacterium | reverse complement strand
TATGCTCTGTGCATTCCAAAATTACTTGGATTCTTGCTTCTTTCGATTTTTTAGCCATGGTTTAATTCTCCTAAATTATGCGTATAAATACCCTTTATCTGACGCTTTTTTAATGGCAGCATCCAATCCAATTTTGTTGATAGTACGTAGTCCGTTAGCTGAAACATTCAGGCTAATCCAGGTATCTTGCTCTACCCAATAGAATTTTTTGGTAAACAGGTTCACATCAAATGTTCTTTTGGTACGACGTTTTGAGTGTGATACGTTATTTCCTACCATTGCTTTTTTACCGGTAATCTGACAAATTTTTGACATTTCTATATCTTTTTATTGTTTACATTTTTTCTCAAAAACAGTGTGCAAAAGTACACTATATTTTTCACCTGAACAAATAATTTCTTGTATTAATTTCAACAAAAACAACAATTCTGACAACAAAACACATTATTATGCTGATTTATTGAACTTTAAATCAAATTATTTCTTTCAACATCAGCAATGCAGCCTGTGTTGACCTGATTATATTTTGCTCGCGAAGCGATCCAAACCTAAATTCACGACTTAAAGTCAGCTCTTCAGAACTCACTGAAATCCAAACAGTTCCAACCGGTTTTTCGGGCGTACCACCCGTAGGGCCTGCAATTCCGGAAGTGGCGATTGACACATCAGCCTTTAGCAACTTACGAATGCCAATTGCCATTTGTTCAACCACAGCCTGACTTACCGCACCGTAATTTTCCAAATCTTCAGTAGAAACCTGCAAAACATTGGTTTTTATTTCATTGGAATAAGCTACAACAGAGCCTTTGAAAAATTCAGAACTGCCGGGTATTAATGTAAATTGATGAGCAATATTTCCTCCGGTACAACTTTCAGCAGTTGCCACCATCAAGTTTTTTGATTTCAACAAATTACCAATCAATTTTTCTATCAGGATATCCTCATAAACTACAATAGCATTTCCAAGAATTTGTGTAAGTTTATCAATTTGTTGATTCATGGCAAATTCCAATGTAAGTACATCGTCCATCAAACCACTCAAACGTAATTTTACAATGCCGGAATTGGGCAAATAAGCCAGACTGATGTATTCAGGCAATTCGTTCTCCCAGTCGGCAATTAAAAGTGCCAGAGCGGACTCTCCATAACCGTAAACCTGAACCGTTTTATGCAGTAAAACCGGTGTTTTGAAATGCTTTTGCAGGCGCGGAATTATTTCCGTACTCATTACATTCTTCATTTCGTAGGGCACTCCGGGCATTGAAACAATTACTTTTCCATCTTTCTCAAACCAGGTCACAGGTGCAGTTCCAACCAAATTCTGAATAACTGTACAATTCTCAGGAACCATTGCCTGTAAACGAGTCAATTCATTCATTACAAAATTTGGACGGGTTGAAAACAGTTTTTCAATATTGTGAATAACCGACTCATCAAAAACCAGTTTCGTATCAAAATATTTACATAAGGTTTGTTTGGTAATATCATCTTTTGTCGGACCGATTCCTCCTGTAAAAAGTACAACGTCCGCCCGTCTTAAAGCAAAATCCAATGATTCAATGATATGATTAGCATCGTCATGCACCGATGTTATCTGCGCCAGCTCAAAACCGGATTTATTCAGTTCAGTAGCCATCCAGGCCGAATTAGTATCTACAATCTGCCCTATCAGAATTTCGTCACCGATAGTTATTAACTCTATTTTTACACGACTTGACACCATAATATTATCTGTTTTTTAATTCAGCATCTGCAATTTCCAACTGTTCAAACCATTCAGATCCAAATTTACGAATCAATGGTTCTTTTAGAAACTGATATACAGGCACTTTTAATTTTACACCTAATTTCCTTGCACAATTACAAACACTCCAACGATGATAATTAACAGCTATATATTCATTGTATTTTTGTAATCTGACTGGATATAAATGGCAGGAAATTGGTTTATAAAAATCTGTTTTCCCCTCTCGAAATGCTTTTTCAATAGCACATTTACAAATTCCATTTGTATCGGTAAATGTAAAAACACATTCAGCTCCATTTACAATGGAAGTAACTGGTTCGCCATCGTCATCAATATACGAAACTCCCTGTTTATTAATAACTTCTTTTGAAACATCTGATAAATCATCCCAAATCAGCGGTAACAAATCCTGAATAACTTTCACTTCTTCAGGCTCGAGTGGAGCGCCATCATCACCCTCAATACAGCAAATTCCTTTGCATGAAGTCAAATCACAAACAAATTGCTCGTCCAGCAAATCCAGACTTATAATGGTATCATCTATTTGAAGCATAGTGTTTTATATTATTATAAAATTTTCGATGGCAAATCGGTATCATTCCCTTTCAACACGGGAATGCTGATATGAAAACGTACTGCCAGAATACGGGTGAGAATAATTGAAAATGCAGCTAAAAACTGGGCAAATTCCGGTTTAAAATTAAACATAAAACAGGTATAATAGACTAAACCTCCTACCACGCAAGCTAAAGCATAAATGTCTTTTCTGAAAATAAGCGGAACTTCATTAATCAAAATATCACGTATAATTCCACCCACCGAACCGGTTATCATTCCCATCACAATGGCCACCCAAAAAGGGAAATGAGCTGCCAGCGTTTTCTCAATACCAACCACCACAAATAAACCCAATCCAATAGCATCGAAAATAAAGAAAGTATTGTTGAGTCGAATAAGATGTTTGCCCAACAAAATCACAAAAAGCAATGCGAATCCGGTAACAATAAGATATGACGGTTGAAGCATCCAAAATGGAGTTATATTCAGCAGTAAATCGCGCGTTGTACCTCCACCGATTGCTGTTACCAATCCCACAACATATGCTCCAAACCAATCGAATTGCTTTGCAGACGCCAACCGAATTCCACTAATTGCAAAAGCAAATGTGCCTACATAATCGATTATGTTAATAAAATTCATATGCGGATTTTCAAATTGACGCTAAAAATACTGAAAAAAGAAAGCGTATCAAAAAAATCTGATACGCTTTTTCCAAATATTGTGAAAATAATTATTTTTTTGCTGGAGTTCCTGGCTTTGCAGGTGTTGCCTGAGGGTTTTCACCAAAGTTTGGTGCTGCAACATTCGGATCAGTTTGTTTTGCATGTTGAACCTGTTCTTTGTTTATTTCAGATTCGTTTGGATTAGCTGCACGTTCATGTTTATGAACACCTACAGCCAGTACCGACAGAACAACTACTGCAATTACAAGACCCCAAGTTGCTTTTTCTACAAAATCAGTAGTCTTTCGAACACCCATAATTTGGTTTGAAGAAGAAAAACCGGCAGCTAAACCACCTCCTTTTGAGTTTTGTACTAATACAAATAAAGTTAGTAAAATTGAGGCAATAACAATTAAAACAATAAGAACCGTGTACATAATAATTTTTATTTTTTTGAATTTAAAATCACTTTTTCCAAAAAACGAATTTGGTCTGCAAAGTAAACACTTTTTTTCGGATTATTCAAATTTAAAGCTCTCAAAATTTCAATCGCATCGGCGTATTTTCTTTCAGCAATGAGTTTTTTGGCAATATTTTCTGAGATTTCAGTCTCAATAGGCACTAGATCAATCTTAATCGAAATTTCATCATCAATCATTACATCAGTTGTTTTTTCTGGTTCAATTGATTTTGAATTCTTTGGTATTTCTGTTCTCGCTACGATTGCACGTGCCTCCTTAAGTTTTTGAGCCAAATTTTTCAACGATTGTTTAGTATCAGCACCTTCCGATTCAATGGCATTAATCATATCAAAGTAATTACCCGAATTTTTACTGATACGTTCGTGACGGACAGGCTGTTCGGACAAAACATTTTCGGTAAAAATGTAATTATAAAACCATTCTCGGTCAGCGCAATAGACCGCCGATTCAGTCAGAAAAGCCTTTGAATTAATATCTTTTGATTGATTTAGCGCAAAAGCCAGCATCAATCGGGGAGCAACAAAATACGGATAGTTTTCCAGCATTGCTTTCAAATCAGTAACAAGTTCTGTTTTTACAGTTTTGGGCTGTTTGACAAGCGATATAAAATCTCTATGCGTCATAGTAATGTTTTAAAGGTAAACAGCTTCAAATTACCATTTTGCAACAGTATCGTTGTAAATATTATCAACTATTTCAGATATCATCGTTTTGGATAATTCATCCTGTACATCGGTCAGCATTTTGCTGCTATCAAAATTTTGGAAAGTTGAGTATGTTTTTTCAAAATCATCCTGCGGATTTTTATTGTTTGAGAACCGAACCTTAATGGTCATTGTCAATTTGGTTTGGGATGAATATGAATCGGCACTAATAGCCATTGGGGTCAACTGATAACCAACAATTTCACCTTCAATATGCAAATCACCACCTTTTTTGATTTGTTGCAAGCGGGTTTGGCGGATATAAATATCTCTCAAATTTTCTGAAAACTGTTGTGACAAAGGCGGATAAACCAGTTCAGCTGTATTTGGAAAGTCAGAAATAGATATGGTTCGGGTTTTAGTATAATCAATGGATGATCCATTAAATTTGTAGGAAATCAAACAGGAAGTCATAGAAATCCCTACAAAGAAAATAACCAGTAATAAAGTCAGTTTTGATAAAATTATTTTCATGTTGTATTTATAAACTATAGATCATCAAGACCATATTCTTTAATTTTACGATACAATGTTCTTTCGGAAACTGCCAATTCTTTAGCAGCTAATTTCTTTTTGCCCCTGTATTTTTCAAGTGAATCAGAAATCATTTGTTTTTCCATTTCGGCTAATGTGGTGGGTTTTTTATTGGATTCCATCACATGGTATTCATCAGCATCCTGAAAGTCTGTAGCTTTATCAGCACTGTTTGCAATTTGTACATTTTCACGGTCAGGTTTATCCGAAATAATATCAACCCCATTAGTTGAACCACTAAAATAATTATCATTTTGATTTAAAAAAGCAGACTGAAAATTAATGTCAGAACCCTGAATATCAACAGATTGATTATTCATAATATCGTGCACTAACTTTTTCAGATCATTCATATCTTTTTTCATATCAAAAAGAACCTGATAAAGAATTTCGCGTTCATTATTAAATATCTTGCTATCACTAAATGATTTCGAAAGTAGAGCAGGCAATCGTTCAATCTCATCCTTAGGAAGATAATTCTTTAAAATTTGACTCGAAATTTCACGTTGTTGTTCAATCACCGAAATCTGTTCTGTAATATTTTTTAATTGGCGAACATTTCCATTCCAATAGAAATTCGACAATAACTGTTTAGCATCTTCGGTCAGCTTAACTGCGGGCATTCGGTATTTTTCAGCAAAATCAGATGCAAATTTTCTAAACAACAACACAATATCTTCATTCCGTTCACGTAAAGCGGGTACAGCAATAGGAACTGTGTTTAAACGGTAAAATAAATCTTCACGAAACTTGCCTTCACGTGTTGCCTGGGACATATTAAGATTAGTAGCTGCTACAACTCTTACATTCGTTTTCTGAGTCTTTGACGAGCCCACCTTAATGAATTCACCGGCTTCCAAAACACGTAACAACCTAACTTGGGTGGAAAGTGGTAACTCTCCCACTTCATCCAAAAAAATAGTACCACCATCGGCTACTTCAAAATAACCTTTCCGATCAGCAGTAGCACCGGTGAATGAACCTTTTTCGTGACCAAAAAGCTCGGAATCAATAGTTCCTTCAGGTATAGCGCCACAGTTTACGGCAATATAAGGTCCATGTTTTCGGTGACTGTAGAAATGAATAATTTGAGGGAAATTTTCTTTTCCAACACCACTTTCACCGGTTATTAATACAGATAAATCTGTTGGTGCTACTTGCACTGCAATGTCAATTGCCCTATTCAGCAATTCTGAAGTTCCGATTATTCCGAAACGCTGTTTTACTGCTTGAATTTCATATAGTTGCATAATATATTAAAACGAAGAATGTAAATATGGCATACTAATACAGGACAAAATTACAAAATTCTAGCTGATTTTGAACATTTAGCTTCCTAAATTTCAAACAATTGATATAGAAACATTTATAATTGCTCGACAACGTCATATTTAATTAGATAAAAAAAGCGGATAATTCTTATCCGCTTTTTTTATTATTGCAATGAAATTTCTTTAATCAATTGTATTAATTACGATTGCTGTATTTGAGTTACCCAAATCAATGCCTACGTAAGCAATTTTATCCTGTTTTTCTGAATCATTCATTCTTGCTTTATCTAATGAATTCAGACAATATCCCTTTGCAGCGCACATAAAAGGTTCAGGATAAACCAACACTTCTAAAACATCTTGAAACTCTTTTTTGAAGAGTTCAACCAATTCAGGATACATAGCTCCACCACCGGCAAGATATATTTTCTTGGTATTCACATAATCTTCATCGTTGAATTTCTTACGGATTGCAGGTGAAATTACTTCGGTATAATAACTTTTCAATGCTTTCGCACGAAGATCAGTAATATCAATTTTCTTACGGTTCGAAACGATTAAACCACGTTGAAATGCTCTTTCAATCTGCTGATCGGTAAGCATATTCAAATAATAATCTTTCTGTAATTCATTTTCAAGCAAATTAACGGCATAGGAAACACCTTTGGTACTATAAGCTGTACGGTGAACAATACCACTGTTGGTAGAAAGTGCAGTTTCAAAAGTACCAAAACCTAAACTTGCAATAAAGAAATCCTCCTTTTCGTTGAATGTGTTTCTTACTGCAATGCTACATCCTTCAATTTCAGTGATTACGTTTACCTGATCAACACTAATTTCAACTTTTTCTATCTCATCTTTTCCAAATGTTCTTCCATCAAAGAAAATGGTGTGACTTCCTGTGAAGAATTTTTCAGCATTTTTCTTGTACAACTGATAGGTTGTATTTGGAAAACCAATAGTAACTTCTAGTTTCAGAAAGCTCCCCATTGAAGCAATAAGAATGGAAGACAATGCTAATAATTGATAATCAATATCTTCTGCAGAACTATTGAGTAGCTTATGTGGTGCTCCTCCTTCTTTCAATGCCAGGTTTCCAATAATATAATCTTTTTCCTTAAAATGTACTATTCTAATACCATCAATAAAATTGTCTGCAACTTTAGAAAAAAGCATTGAGTTTTCTTCGAAAACACTGGGGATAATAAAAGACTTTTCCATTTTTATTAATTTAATTAATTGTTGGTTTTATTGGTTTTGAAAAATTTTAAAGAAGAATGAGTCATCATCATTAGTATTGGAGTTAATTTCGCGCGATAAATTTATCGGTTTACTTTCATTAATTGGCTTATTAGCATTATTTGAAAAATCAGGCAGTTTTGGAAACAAAGCAGCATTTTTTGAAGAAGCTTGCATAACAAGGTTGTTAATATTTAAAACAGCTCCATTTTCAACTTCTAAAAGGTTGGTGTATAAATTTTTTGATTTAACACTCGCACTACTACTTAAAATAATTTTGTTTTCAACCGTGATATTTCCATGTACTTTACCTTTTATAAGTAAATTCTTAGCAAACACATCACCATTTACTTCTGAGTTTTCACCTAATACCAGCTTATTATGGATTTCAATATTTCCATTAATCACTCCATTAAAATAACAACTATTCTGACTTACTAACTGTCCGGTAATTTGGGATCCTGCTTGAAACTGATTAACTCTTTCTACGATATTAGTTAAATCCTTATTTTTATTGTCTATTGATAATGATTTTTTAAAATTCAAAACTGACTTCTCTCCTTTTCTCTTAATTCTTAAAACATCCATATTAAATGTTTTTTAGAAACAAAATAACATTTTTTAATGTCATTCTATTTACAGATGTAATATTATTTATATAATTTCCAATGTCAGTGTAGAACTAAATCCGAAAGTCTTGTAGTATCCTACATTAATTGAATATTAACTGAATGGACAAAAATACTATTTTTTTATTTTTTATTCTAATATTGAATATAAAAAAAATACTTAATTAACTATTTTAACGTGAAATTAGTATTTCTAATTATTTGCAATTATTAGCAATATTACATATTTAAAAGAGAAGACTTCAGAACATTGAGTAATAACAAAAATAAAGCTGACTCAAAATAAAAATTGAGACAGCCTCATTTGTTTTAAATAGCTATTATTTTTTCCCTTTCAATGCTTTGTCAATACCTTCAATAGCCTTCAGAGCTAATTCATTTTTAGAATCAATTAACAATATTTTGTTCCAATAAATTTTAGATTGAACGTAATCTTTTTTTAAAAAATAATAATATCCTAGATACCTTGAACACTCCAAAATTACCGGATTATATCTTACATCAGCTTTAGCTTCAACCAAAGTTACAGTTTGTTCGTAAAAAGGTTTTGCTAATCCGATTGTTGATTCGGGATCTAATGCAAAATTTGTACGTGCTCTCCACATATTTCCTCTATAAGCCGTTGGTTCTAGAGATGCTACCAGTCCAAAAATACTATCAGCCTTCAACAATGAGCTTTTCTTTAAATCAGCAGTCGAAGTTTCCGCATTGCCTAAACTGTAATACATCTTTCCTAAAGTAACAATAATATCAGCAGTTTTCTTCTCTGGAGCTAAGGCATTCATATAAATAATATAATTCGAGATTTGATTTGGATAATCAGGTTTTTCACCATACATATCAGAAATATCTTTCCAGAAGCCAATTTGTGTTGAATCAAGTTTGAGTGCTTTCTTAAATTGTTCGATTGCTAAATCATATTGTTTTGTTGAACGTAAAGCCTGACCATAATAGGTGTAATCATAATATGAAATATCAGGATTATCTGATTTATTGAAAAACAAATCTGCATACTTAATTGCATCGTCATATTTTTCCAAAGCTACATTATTATACATAGCCAATCGATTAAATGCGGGGTTATGTGAATCTTTTTGCAATCCCATTTTCGAAATTTCCAACGATTTTGTATAGTCTTTGTTCAAAAAGATAGTCATGGCATATTTAGTCAAATCAGATACTGATGAATTTCCTGATTTGAGATAATTGGCATATAATTGAGCAGCTTTATCAAAATCGTTATTTGCATAATAAATATCAGCTAACTCCTTGTCAGCCAACAAAAATGCAGGTTCTTTTTGTTTCAACCTGTTCAACATTTCAATAGCAAGGGGCGTGTTTACATTTTTATAAGCACGAGCATATTTGATATATGCTTCTTTGCAATTTTCGTCATACAATATGGCCATATCATAATTACCGCATGCCTTTCCTACATCTTTTTTGGCCAATTCAATATCGCCAGCCAATACAGCTAAAGCGGAATATTTAAGCTTTATACTCTTGGCTTTTTCCATATAGTTAGTAGCCTGTTCTATTAGTCCGTTGAATAAATACGCATTGGCAGCAGCAATTGAGTAATCTGGATTCTTCCTACTTGCAGGAAGCTTCAATACTGCAATAATATCTGCATCAGCATCTTTAAGGTTCGATTTCATTTTCAACATAGCTAAACCAACAGTATTCAACACATTGACCTGTTTCCCAATTAAGCCCTTTTTAAAATATATTTCAGCTGAGTCAACCTTATTTTCACCAAAATAGATATTTCCAAGATAAAAACAAGTTTCTGAACGGGTTAAAGTATCAGTAGCATACTCTTTCAACAAAAGAGGTTTGGCAACCTGAGGAAAGCCCGCTTTGTAATAAGCAATACCCTGGGCAGGCTCGGCGGCTGAAATTGAAGCTGAAATTACAGCAAAGAAAACAAATAGAAAGTTACGTTTCATGTAGCTTGTTTTAATTAATAAATTGTTATTTTTATTGTTCGTCTTTTACATGCACAATGCGAACGGGTTGTGTGGCTGGTACAAGACCTGATTTTAATATAATGCGCTGTCCACGATCGGAAGTTAGGAATGAAGTAAAGCCTGAAGGTAAAGACCCACGTGGATCATTCAATATAACATATACAAATCGGGTTAAGGGATAATATCCGTAAAATAAGTAAGCCTGAAATGGTTTATAACTATCGGCAATAGTTGCCTCAGATGCCTGACTAACCGACATTACTCGTATTTCATTACGGAATGAAAGATTGCTTGTATCCTTTCGGTTACCCAACCAATTTACACCAATTACTCCAATAGCATTAGGCGTTTTAGAAACAAAATCAATAACCTCAAGATTATTATTCTGTGCAAATAGTTTTTTCGACAAGTGTTTTCCGCCACAAATGGAATCTGTTGCATAACGAATCGTACTTGAGTTTTGGTTATCAAAAACTACCTGAAATTTTCCTAATTTGGATTTGGGATAAATATCAGTCCAGTTTAATGCCTGCCCTGTCAGAATTCTCCGGATATCGCTTACAGTAATCAATGAATCGGGATTATGATTGTTGACTATCAGCGCAAGACCATCGGTTGCAAATTTATAAGAGTGTGGATAAAACGATTTACTGTTCAAATACTGCACTTCTTTTGAAGATAGTGGACGAGTGGCAATAGCCAATCGGACACTATCTTTCAATAAAAGATTTAAAGCATTAACCTCAGTTGTATAGTTTGGTATTAAACGTGCTTTTGGAGTTAAAGCTTCAAAAACATCTATCTCTTCTTGTACAATCGGTTTGAAATTCTCATCAACTGCAATGGGAATTACACCTGAAGTATATGTATCTGTAAATTTATCTTTTACCTGTTTCTGGCACGAGAAAAATAGTAAAAGAAAAAAAACAGACAGAATTTTGAACTTGAACATGAATACTATTCTAATTTAAAAGTTACCGGCAATGTGAACCAAACTGAGACGTTTTTACCATTCTGTTTTCCGGGGATAAATCTAGGAAGTGATTTTACTACACGTACCGCTTCATTATCAGAACTAGATGAAAGTGACCGGATTACTTCAACCCTATCTACCGAACCGGTTTTGCTAACTACAAACCGTAGAATCACTTTTCCCTGAACGTTATTTTCCTGGTCAATAATTGGATATCTTACATTTCGGCCAATATAATTCAGCAGTTCCTGTTCACCACCCGGAAATACCGGCATTTGTTCAATAGTTGTTTGTATAACATCTTCATCACCAAATGTACCGGTTACACCTTCTTTTAGGTTAGATTTATCAACCGTACCAGTGGGTGACCCAATTTCGTCAACAATTGAAATAACAGCGTCCGATTTGTTGACCATTGCCATATCCTTCATTCCTTCATCTGAATTTACCTTGTCATCTTCTTCAATAACAGGCGGTAAAAACTGAATAGTTTTAATGAATTGTGAAGGTGGTGGAGCTATCGGTTCAATTGGCTTAACAACAAGCTCTTCTGTTCTCTCAATTTGAGAGATGTCCATTAAACCATAGCCTTCTGAAACATTTTGTAGATTTGGCTTGACCAAATTTATTAGTTTGGGTATATTTAACCCAACAACAGTCATAAATACAACAATTAAAATTGCTATATTATGTCTACTTTCAGATTCACTGCGCATTTTATATGCACCATACTCCTTATTTTTTCCTTGAAAAATAAGTTCACGCCATTCTACTGACGTTAAATTAATTTTAGCCATCTTTTCTATCTATTAAAAGTTAAATAACTTTACTGAAAACCCAGATAGTGACATTTATTCTGAATACGCTTATTCAGATTCGAAAGCTAAAATTTATTATAGTACAATTTTTACTTCTACTCCAATTTGTAAGTAACCGGAAGTGTATACCACACCGCTACATTCACACCATTTTGTTTGCCAGGTATAAACCTTGGAAGTGATTTCACTACCCGGATTGCTTCTTTATCACAAGCAGGATCAAGTGGTCGAACTACTTCAACTCTATCAACCATACCGGTTTTGGAAACTACGAATCGTAAAATTACTTTTCCCTGAACACCGTTTTCCTGAGCAATAACGGGATATTTGATATTTTTATTGATATAATTCAGAAGTTCTTGCTCACCACCGGGGAATTGAGGCATTTGCTCAATAACCTGATATACTTTATCCTCTTCTTCTTGCGTTACAGCCTGTTTTACATCAGCAATATCAATTTTTCCATTATCAACACCTTTTACATCGGCAACCGAAATTGCCACTTTGGTATTGTTCAGTTCTTCCTGACTCTTCATTTGATCTTCGTCCTTTACTTCCTCGTCTTTTTTGATGACAGGAGCAACGAATTTAATCGAACTTTTTAATGCAGGTGGAGGCTCAACCGGTTCTACCTTTTTGATGTCATTTTTAACTTCAGCTTTTTCTAATTTTGCAAAAGTAGTAACATCAGTTATTTTATCTACTTGTTTTGGCTTAACCATTTCGATAAGTCGGGGAAGACTGAAGCCAACAACTGCCACAACTGCAATAATCATTATTGAGATATTGTGTCGTCTGTCAGATTCGCTGCGCATTCTATATGCACCGTATTCCTTATTCTTACCCTGAAAAATAAGTTCACGCCACTCCAGGGATGTTAAATCAATTTTAGCCATTTTTTTTAGTTTTTAAGGCGTTTAATTATTTTGCTGTATTCGCAGAGAGCGCACCTTTTGTCTGATAATTTTTGATTAGAAATTTTTCACTGGGAGTAATTTTATCGATTACGTATTTTCCAATGTTGCAAATCTGCATTTCATCCAATGCATCAATCAGATTTTTGTACGTTGCCTGGTCGGCTGCCTTAATAATTACTACCGGTGTGTTTTTCCCACCTTTTATCTCAGAAGCTTGCTTAGTGTACTGATCCTGCGAAATTTTCAGTTGTGCTTTTTTCTCTTTCAGTTCGTTGATTTTGATAACAGCTTCTGTATTACGCTTCAAAAGAAATTCCCTGATACCATCAGCACTATAAGAAGTTAATTTCAACGATTTATAATCTTTGTAATTAGGTAATCCTTCGTAATAGAAAACTGAATCACCACCCGACAATACCAATGTAATAGCTTGTGATGCTTTTACGGGTGGTTGGTCATCTTTACTGAGTTTCTTATCATTACTCGGCATACTGATCTCCATAGTTTGAGGTTTACTCAAGGAGGTACATAACATGAAGAATGTTATTAACAACATGTTCATATCAACCATGGGAGTAAAATCAACGAAAACACTGATTTTCTTCTGTTTACTTCCACCTTTTTTATGTTTTCCTCCGGTGTCGTTAGTTTGTATTTCAGACATGATTTCTTATTTATTAGCTGTTTCGTTCTTCAATGATGTAATCAGATTATAACGATTTTCTCTCAAATCCTGCAGAGAAGTCATTACATCTTTAATTACTTTATACGGAGTTTTTGCATCGGCTTTTATTGCGATTCGGAAATCAGGATTTGTTGCTCTGGCATTTTTAACCCATGATTTAAACTGATTGTCGAGACTATCAGTAGGAATACCTAATGTTGCAAGCACTTTATCCTGATCAGTAGCTTTAAGAGCCAAATAATCCTTCATTTTTTTAATCGGAACTCCGAATGTGGATGACACCTTAAACTTCTGAATTTCTTCAGCAGTAAATGTAACACCATAATCTTTGCCCACCTTGGTCAAGGTTTCCACCATATCGCCTTGCTTATCCATACTCATAAATACCTTTCCAGCCGGGTCAATAAGAATTGCCAGAATATTGGTTTCAGGTATTTTGATTTCGGATACTGACGCGGGAGTTGTTACCTGTACCGGCTCTTTTTTCACGAACGTTGACGTTAACATGAAGAAAGTCAGCAACAGTACTGTAACATCGCTCATCGCGGTCATATCGATACGGGTACTTTTCCTTGCTACTTTTACTTTAGACATAATTTCGCGTTATTTTAGGTGAATTATTTGTGAGTTGCAGCAAATGTTTGAACAATTGAGAAACCTACTTCGTCAATTGAATAAGTAATTGTATCAATTTTGCTGGTAAAATAGTTGTACGAAATTACTGCCAAGGCACCTGTTAAGATCCCGAAAGCTGTATTGATAAGTGCTTCTGAGATACCTGCAGAAAGTGCGATAGAGTCAGTACCACCAGCACCGGCTAAGGCAGCAAATGAACGGATCATACCAATTACTGTTCCTAACAGCCCCATCAAAGTACCTAAGGTAGTGATCGTTGCAATAATAGGAAGATTCTGGCTTAACATTGGAAGTTCCAACGAAGTTGCTTCTTCTACTTCTTTCTGGATAGCAAGGATTTGTTGTTCTTTCGATAATGCTTTGTCTTCTTCAACTTCAGCGTATTTTATTAATGCCGAGTTTACAACATTAGCAACTGAACCTTGTTGTTTGTCACATACTTCTTTTGCAGCTTTTAGGTCTCCTTTTGATAAATTTGCTTTGATATCTTCAACAAATTTAACCAGTTTACCTGTACCCTGTGCAGTTTTGATTGCGAAAAAACGTTCAACGCTTAAAGCTAATACTGTTAACAATAAAGTTTGAATAAGCGGTACAATAACGCCACCTTTGTAGATTGTGCCTAACAAGTCACCTGGTTTTGGGTGTCCTTCAGATAAACCACCTTCGAAGTGTGAAGCATCACCGAAAATAAATTTGTAAATAAGCACTGCGAGAATAAAACAGGCTAACATGATCATTCCTGAAGACTTTACGAATGCAAATGAGTTGCTTTTTTTTGGTTGATTTTGATTCTTTGCCATAACGTTTTTTTTTAAGTATTAATTTTGATAATTTATTTTTAAGACTATTTGTATTTGTTGTGTTTATATTATAATTTCTTGTTAAAGCTATTTTACTTAGATATCTAAAATGACCACAAAAATAATAACAAAATCATTACTGTTCAATGTTTTTACAATTTTTAATTTCATTTTTTTTGCAAATAGTTGTTTATTAGCAATATAGCTCATTCAAATATTTTGATTTTGTATAAAAACAACTAAATTATTACAATTATATAAGCATTATGTGCAAAAATCATTCGATTCTGAAGTTGATTTGTAAGACAATCTAATTCTTTGAGTTTCAAACTCACAAATTTTGCCTACAATAACACTTAAAGCTTTCGAAAATGTCACAAGGGTTTTCAGGTTCTTGTTTGTTATAAATATAACGTACATTTATTCGGTTAAGTATATAAATTGAAACAAAATCAAATGAAATACAAAATATTTTTCAGAAAAAGTAACATTTGACTTATGAAATCCAATATATTTAACAAACAAACCCCGTCACTTATGTTGGCGGGGTCTAACTAACAAAATTGGCAAACAATATTTTACTGAAATTTAATACCTATATGGTTTAAAATTAACCTTATTAAGCTTATACGAAACGATTAACTCATGTGATCCAACAGTATTCTGGCTTATTCCACTTACGTTGAAATCATAGCTGTAAGCCAGATTTAAGCTCTCAGAAAGGTTGTATCCTAATACTACTCCCATTTCGCTTTGAGTCCGGTAAAATACACCTACATGGAATAAATCGGCTTCGTCGTAAAATTTAAAAAATGAAGTAAGGCTAAGTTCCATTTGGACAATACTGCCATACTGAATTGCGTCTAATCCATATTGCAGATTTATTAGCTGATCTTCCTTTTTCCGATAAACAACATAAGCATAATTCGCATTTGACAGAATATTATTTTCTTTAACCAAAGCGGACAACAAATTCTGACCGGAAACTCCAATTCTCCATAATTCATTTTTTAATTCAAAACCCAAATCGCAATTATAATTTGTTTGCTGCAGCAAGTTATTATATATTGCCGGATCATCTAATGTCATTGCAATTAGCTGATTTCGGTCGTATGACAAGCATTGGTAACTTGCTCCCAGCCCAAGATTAAGCTGCCATTCTTTATTGAGATTTATTTGATATGCATAAGATGCTGAGATATTTGAAATAGTATTATACCCGACTTTATCAGAATACACATTCACTCCAAACTGAGCATTGCTTTTAGGTAGAAACATTGTGCCAGTTGCATAATAGGTACTTGGTGCACCCGGAAATCCAATCCATTGTTTCCGGGCTGAAATACTGAAGATGGCTTGATATTCATCATTAATCGCTGCCGGATTTATATAATATGAATTATCCAGAATATTATTTATTCGTATATTGTATTGCGCATTGCCCAACAACCAATATAGTATGAACGATAATATTGTAAATGCACGTTTCATAGAAATATTCTTTTTTTTATCTAACAACCCGAACATATCCTGATTCTGTTTTAATTCCTGTGGCAGTAGGATAATTAATTAAATAGTAATAAACACCCGGTGATACCTGCTGACCATTATATGTTCCATTCCAACCCTCATTCCCATCATACAAAACTATTCCATTTCTATTATATATTTTAACATGCCAACCTTTTAAGAGTAAATCATTGATTCCATCACCGTTTGGAGTGAATGTATTCGGCATTTCAATCGGAGTTTTCACCCATACACGTTTGCTGGCATATTCGTGACAACCATTTGGATTAGTAGCTGTTAACCTAACATCGTAGTATCCAAGTTGACTGATTTTGAATTTATGGGTAACTCTATTACCATCATCGGTTGTTCCGTCACCAAAAACCCAGTGATATGTGGAATATGGAACATATTCGCTCCAAAAAGGAACTTCCAAATCCTCAGTAATTTTTTCCTCACTTTCAGTAAAAATGGAATAGCTCATTAAATCATAAGTAGTTGCGTTAAATTTAAGAGTATCATTACAACCCAACAATGATGTTCCGATAACACTGTATTGACCTACTTCTTTAATGCTGATTTTATTATCTACAGAACCGTTGCTCCATTTGTATGAATGGGCACCCCTAGCGGATATTACTACTGAATCGCCGAAACAAAATTTCGCAGCCCGATCGAGCGATAGTATATTTACAAGATTTACAACCACCATTGTTTGAAAACTGCTGGATAATATTCCATTTGAAATTACTAACTGTACCTGAAATTCTCCATTACGGGTATAATTGTGAACAGGATTTTTGGCATTAGATGATTCTCCGTCACCGAAACCCCAGAAATAACTATAATTATTATCTTCGAATGAACTAGACATAGAACTAAATTGATATCTGGATTTACTGCAATCAACCGCATCATACGAAATCCCAACATCTGCCACAACAACATTAAATGAATAATCTAATGTACAGCCAATGCTATCTGTCACCTGAAGGTCAACAATGGTACTTTGGGAGGTTTCCATAATTTCATTGTTTTTACCCTCTACAATTCCCTTATTCCAATGCAAGTGGTAAGGAGCAAAACCTCCCGAGATATTCGCAGTGAAACGTTTAGCCAGTTTATTGAAACTAAAGTTCATTACATTCTGAGAATTCAATGAAACAGATAATGGATCCTGACGGATAATTTCAAATTGAGTTGTTTGAGTACAAGCTTTTGAATCCGTTACAATGACTGAGTATTTTCCGGCTGGAATATTACTCAAATCTTCAGAATGGCTTCCATCTGACCACTCATAGCTATAGGGGGGGGTTCCTCCTGTTACAGTCAAATCAACAAAACCGCTATTGGGGTTATCACATTGAAAAGCATTAATAATTTTGGCGGTGATATTGATTTGCTGTGGTTCTGAAATCATAAATGTTTCACGGATATTACAAGGAGCACCATCGCGTATGGAAACGCTATAGATGCCAGGTCCTAGTTTATTTCGTTGATTTCCAGCATTTAAATTGTCATCCCAAATTAATGTAACTGGATTTAAGCCTCCTGTTATATTCAGGTTTATACTGCCATCATGCGCTCCAAAACATGAAACATTTTTGATAACCGGATTTATTGAAAAATTTGCATCCTGAATATTTACTTTAATTGCTTTCTGACAGTTATTTGCATCAATGATAGTGGCAATATAATCACCCGAATTAAGATTTTCCTGAAAAATACCACTACCCAAATTATCCCATTTCACAATATAAGGTTTCAAACCACCCGTAATATCTAATAAAATGGAAGCATCGTTTGCCTGATAGCAAGTCATTGGTTTAGTCACAACTATAACTTTCAATTCCTCTGGTTGTGTAATTTCAAGAACGAGTGTTTGACTACAGGCATTTGCATCAGTAACAGTGAGCTGGTATTTACCAGCAGATAAATTAGATAAATTCTTTTTTTTGCTCGTAAACCCGTTAGGACCAGACCAAAAATAATTATATTCTATGACTACTGAACTCAATTCAAAAGGGGTACCTCCATTAACATTGATTGAAACAGAACCTATTGAGTCACCAAAACACAAATTATTTTGTTGATTTTGCAAAGAAATATGTAAAGCTGGAGGCTCATAAATTACAAAGGATGCTGTCTTAATACCACATCCATTGGCATCGGTAACTAATAATGAATAAACTCCCTGATCAAGATTGGAGATATCTTCAGTATTGGCAAAAGTCAAACCATCCTTTGTCCAATAATAATTGTAAGGAGGAGTTCCACCACTTACAGTAACTTCAATTTGACCATTTTCACTTTTAAAACAATTGATGTCCCTTCTTGAATCAGTATTAATAGTCAACTCATAGGGCTCACTAATGCTATAAATGTATGAAACCGGACAGCCGCCTGCATCGGTAATTGTTATCGTGTAATCGCCGGGAATCAGACCTGCAATATCATTTTCCTGTGAGCTAAATCCGTTTGGACCTATCCAGGATACATTGTATTTTTGAACATTTTTAAAAGCTAAACCACCACTTATTTTAGTATGAATAGAACCATTCTTAGCTCCATGACACGAAATATTAGTTACAACAGCATTCGGTTTAATCATAGGGTAAACCTTGGCTGACAAGATGAAGTTTTCGCCCACACATGAACCTGTTACCGGTGTAACAATATAAGTTACAGTAGCTATACTATCGGTCAGATTATAAAGTTTCTGAGATATTTCAGCGATTGGAACTGATTGAAGATTTGCTCCATTTACGGAATTTGCTGGATTTAGTTGCGGAGTTGACCATGTATAGCTTGTATTTTCGGGAACTATGTCACCATTTTGCGAGTCAGGTAAAACAAAAAATGAAGTTCCACTACAAATAACTGTATTCTGTTTTGATATTGCAGCAATCGGATTTACAGAGACAAATGCGACATCGGAAACAAGTTTTGGAATTCCACCTGTTGCAAAACTGAGTTCGCAATAATAATATATTTTACTAATTACGTCAGCAATAGGATAATAGACAGAACTTGTTGCATTGACAATAATTCCTCCATTAGTATTTGAATTAATTGTATTCGAAAACCATTGAAAAGTAGGCTGTCCAACTCCATAAGTATATGAAACATGCAATGTATCTGGTTTATCACCCAAACAAAGCGAATTAGAAACCGGATTCTTCGTAATTACCGGAATATGATTTACAATTACTTTACCTGTAGAACTTGTAACAGCACAATTCAAACCATTCTCCTGTGTAATCAGGCAATAGTAATACATGGTTCCAGTCAAATCTGTTGAAGGAGTTAAGATATTGCTTATTGCCCCTAAAATGGCTTTTCCTGTAGAATTATCATTTACTGTGTTTTCGTACCATTGGTATTTATAATTACCTAATCCTCCACTAGCCCGAACCGACAAATCAGCAGCAACAGTTCCCTGACAAATTGTTTGATTTGAAAGTGGCTGATTTATAACAACCGGATCGGAAGCAACGTTAATTTCAGCTATATCGCTGGATGCTGAACCACAACCGTCACCGGTCATAGATATTTCCTCAAAATAATAATAGTGTCCGGTTTTAGTAAATATCGAAGGTGTGTATGTTGCACTAGTTGCGCCTAAAATTGATTTTGCTCCAACTTTAGAGTCGGAAGTATTCGAATACCATTGATATGTTGGAGTTCCGGAGCCTCCATTAAATTCTACTTTCAACGGACTTTCAACAGTTCCTCCAACACATATATTTTGCAACCGGGCTGGATTCACTGTTATTACAGCCGCATCGTTTACAGCTACAGTAGCAACATCGGAAGCAATACTTGAACAAACTCCTTTTGGTAAGCTTATTACACAATAGTAATAAGTTATTCCCGCAGCGTCTGAACTAGGATTATATGTATCTGAAGTTGCACCTACAATAATTGACCCGTTAAAAGTTGAGTTTGAAGTATTTGAGAACCATTGAAAGGAAGGTTTACCAACTCCATAAACATAAGCAACTTTCAACGGAACTATCTTACCTCCGCGACAAATATAACTCGATTGTGGTTGATTAGTTATTACAGCTGCCGGATTCACTGATATCGTAAATTTCTGAGTAAATCCAGTAGTACTCACTTCGGCAAAAGTATAAACCGGAGTAACCGAAATAGTTGCTATCTTCGTAATGGTATCTGTATTTAAGGCTTTAAAACCTTTGATAGTACCTTCACCCGATTCTGGCAGTCCGATAGTTTTGTTATCGTTTGTCCAGTTATATTTCATATCTCCTTCAATAAACGAAGAAAATAGTATATCGAAAGTAGTAACGCCATTACAAATTTCAACATTGGAAGGTTGTTTCATGTTGGCTGTTGGAATTACCGTAATATTGAATGATTTTGAAGCACCTGTCGAAATTAAACCTCCATTTCCAAAGGACGGAGTTACCGTAACTGTCGCAACAATAGGTGAATTTGAATTATTGATGGCAGTAAATGAATGTATATTGCCATAACCAGAAGCATCAAGTCCAATTTCAGGTCTGTCATTTGTCCATTGATAAGTAGTTGTGCCACCTGAATTAGCTGTTGTAAATAAAACCTGAGTTGTACTTCCTCCATTTGTCACAACCTGATTTAGAGGTTGGTATAAATCGCCCGCTGGATTAACTGTAATACTAAATGTTTTAGCTACTCCAACACAATTTGTTACATTATTTTTGGGTGTAACAGTGATATATGCTTTAATAACCGAATTAGTGGGATTCTGAACATTAAATGTACCAATATTGCCTGTTCCGGAAGCAGCAAGACCAATCTGTGAATTGTCATTAGTCCAGTTGTAAATGGTTTGATTGCTTCCACTAAACGTGATTGCATCTGATAGCTGTTGAGTGTTTTTAAGTTGATTTGAAATATCATTTATATATGGTAAAGCATTAACCGTAAATTCATTACTACTGGAAGTTACTGAACCACATTCGTTCGTTACAGTTAATATAACTTTGTAAACTCCCGGAGAATTATATACGATGGTTCCCTGATCAAGCTTATTTGAAGTTGAAGGATATCCACCTTCAAAACTCCATGAATAAGTCAGTGTTCCGGTTTCGAAAGTACAGTTGTTTATAGTTGCTTTAGGTATGAATGAAGCTGTTCCACAAAAATCAGAAATAGGATCAATAGTTGCAGTTGGTCGTTTTTTTACAACAACTGTTTGTTCTTTCATTGTTGTTCCGCTACTGTTGGTCATACTCAGCTTAATTTTATAAATGCCGGGAGTAACAAAGCTGAATGAGGGGTTATTCGATTGCTTAGTAGTGCCTTTGGAAAAACTCCATTCGGTAGGTGAACTTCCACAGTTATCAGGCGAATAAGTAACATCCCATAATGTACTAGAGTTGCAGGTTTTGGATAAATCGGTTTGATTAATTGCATTCACCGCAACCGGAGAACAGCCTGCACTTACATCAAGTGAAAACTGTGGATCAAGTGGAGATTCCACACAAATTGTTTTCTCAATTTGGTCATTTCCACATCGTTTTGTATCCACTCGTAATTTGATAGTGTATATTCCTGGAGAGTTGAATATCGGCAGGATGACATCGCTTCCATTTATCCAAAGATTTGAATTATCCTGTCCGAAATCATTTCCGAGCGAACCGCTTTTTAACGTAAACCCTGTAGAAGGGGTAATTACCCATACAATTTTTGGTACAATCGAGCAGTTAGCGCCAACATTTACATATCCAGATGTTGTATTTGTAAGGTTTACTGAAGTATTCGTTGAAACCACTGTCTTTTGCAAAGAAAAGTCGACTATTGGTGAAGTAGAAATATAAATCGGTACCACATTAACAGCAGTGACACCACATACGTTAGAAGCTATTATGCTTGCTGAAAATGAGTTGTAATAAGGAATAGTGCCATTGTAACTAGTCATTCCACATGAACTTTTGATAAAGGTGTGCGTAATCTCTGATGGAGCAGGATGTGTAAAAGTCTGGGGAGTTGTTCCATCATTAAAAGTTACAGTATAAGTAGTTCCCGGTGGATTATTTTCAGTACCGGTGATGGGAAATGTAAGTGAAACATTACTACAATTATCGGTATTACCAGGACTTCCTAAAGAGACTGCAGGATTTGAACCAACATACATATTGATTTTTTTAATAACAACTGCACCTTTATTGCCTTTAACGGTATAAGTCATTGTCCAAAATCCAATATTATAATTATGACTCAGCTTAACCCAACTTGAAGATGAAAATGGGAGTGAATTATCCCCCCAGTCAATGGTATAACTCGAATTCGTTAAAATAGTAGTTGAAGTATTTGTAAAGGTTACTTCTGCTGTTGTATTGCTGCAAACTTTCAGTATGGATTGGCCATTCACAGTACTTGTATCTGCAGTTGAATTAAATGATGCATCGGGCAATAAATCATTTTTAACAAAATATGCCTCTGTAGAAAAAAATAAGTTTGGACTTCCAGAATATGCAAAATTGATACTCAGACCACTCAGTATAGCTAACAAAAAAATATGTGTTAGAAACCTTTTCATAAACGAATAATAGCTTGTTCACATTTCATGAAACAAAAATACATACTATTATTTATATTATTGATATTCAGGCAATTGTAGTAATATATGCTACATAAAAGGAATTATTCTACAAGTGATTAGAATTGTTCAACTAATCTTAAAAACCATTCAGATTAAATGTAATTTTTTTTGTGAATTTACAGACTCAGAAATCTAATAATCAATACCTAAACTAATATTGCCAAGATGTCATGTAATACGTTTTAGTAATTTGTAGCAATAAATTTCCGAATAAACTAAAAATAATGCGATACTTTTTAATAGAAAATTAATTTCAAAAAAAAAAAATTAAAAAACAGATCTAAAATATTTACACAATTTAAGCATATAGTATTCGATTTTACAGATTATTAGCGCAAAAAAAGCGTGAATTGATTAATCAATTCACACTTCAAATCCCTAATTGGAAAGATTATTACTTTATTGCATGTTTTATATCTGAAAACAAATCGTCCACATCTTCCAATCCAACTGAAATACGGATTGTCTTATCAGAAACATTCATTTCACGACGGACTTCCGCTGTAAAAGTTCCGAAAATAGTACTGGCCGGATGAATAGCTAATGTTTTATTATCAAATAGGTTAGTTGCACGTTTAATCAGTTTTAACTTATTCATAAACGCGAAACAAGCATCGCGGGACGAAAGGTCAAAAGTAAACATAGCTCCGGGTCGGGAACCAAACTGTTCCTTACTTAAATCATGAAACTTGTTCGAATGTAATCCCGTATAATTCACTGATTCTATTTCGGGAAGCTTTTCTAGTCTCTCAACCAACTGTTTGCAGGTAGAAGTAGCCCGTTCATAGCGTAATGAAAGCGTTTCGAGTCCCAATGTCTGCATATAAGCTGCATGAGGAGTCATATATGATCCCAGATTGCGGTGAATTTCCTTTCGAAGTTTGGCAGTAAAGGCAGCAGGTCCGAATTCTTTAGCCATTACATGCAATTTAGGCGACGAAAGCCAGTCAAAATTACAATAATCAATAATTAATCCACCCAGACTTGTCGCACCGCCCGAAATATATTTCGTACTGGAAACTATTTCTATATTTATGCCAAAATCCTTTGCTTTAAAAGCACAAAATGGAACAATTGTTGTATCAGCAATTATAGGTACTCCTTTTTGTTTCGCCACCGCAGAAATAGCCTTTAAATCAACAACTTCCATTTGTGGATTTGTGATTATTTCCAAAAAAACAGCACAGGTATTAGCGTCAATATGCGCTTCAACTTCATCAACATTCGTGAGGTTACAAAACCGTATTTCCACACCAAATGCCTCTAGTGTCGATGCAAAAAACGAATAGGTATTACCAAATAAATGACGTGAAGTAATAATATTACTTCCCGATTTTGCCAGTGTAATAATAGTATTGGAAATAGCAGCCATACCGGAATTCAATGCTGTTACACTAAATGCACATGTAATTGCTCTAACCCGATCTTCAAAGTACTGAACGGTTGGATTGGTAATGCGTGAATAGGTATGATCCGCAGCTTTACCTGTGAATGCCAACTCCATCTGTTCTGCCGACTCAAATTCATAAGCTGCAGAATGATAAACCGGCATACTCAATGCTTTGTATGCATCGGGCTTCGGATAAGGTGTATGTAAAAGTTTTGAATTACTATGTTTTTCTTCCATCTATCTGAGTTTTGCTCCGAGTTTACTTTCAAAGTTTCCGAGCAGTTTTTTCATAATACTTTCAATTTGTCCATCGGTCAGTGTTTTGCTATCGTCCTGCAATAAGAAACTCACTGCATAAGACTTTTTACCGGCTTCCAGATTTTTACCTTCGTAAACATCAAACAAGTTTACTTTTTTCAGTATCTTGCGTTCAGTTTCGTAAGCTATTTTTTCTATTTCGGCAAAAGTAACGGACTTATCAAGCAACATAGCTAAATCACGTTTCACTTCTGGGAATTTCGATAATTCGCTGTATTGAACTTTGTGTTCACTAAGCTCCGATAGAATTGTATTCCAGTTCAGGTCTGCAAAATACACTTCCTGATCAATGTCGGCAACTTTACGGATTTTTGGATGAACAATACCATAAACAGCCAGTTTATTGCCACGTAGGCTATAAATGGTCAATGCTTCACTCAGCAGGTCATCGGCATATTCACCGCTAACCAGTTTTAGGAAATTGAAACCTAAACGTTTGAAAATATTTTCGATATAAGCTTTGAGTTCATAAATACTCGATTTTTGGTCAGCAGTTGTCCATGATTGAGCAAATTTATCTCCGGTAAGCCACAATCCCAAATGGAAATCTTCAGAATAAGCTGCCAGTGTTTCGCCTTCTTTTTTATTGTCGGCATTAAAATAATAGCAATTTCCGAATTCGTAGAATTTCAAATCAGCATTACGACGGTTGACATTGCGATTTATGTTTTCCAATCCACCAAAAAGCAAAGTTTGACGCAAAACGCTCAGGTCGGAACTCAACGAATTAATGATTTTTACGCTGTGGGCAGCGGGGAATGAAGTTAAGTCTGTATAATAGCCTCCTTTTGTAAGCGAATTGTTTAAAATTTCATTGAATCCCTGAGCTGTAAGTTGTTCTGAAATGAGATTTTGAAGCTTGTAACTATCCGGATTTGAGCTATAACTCAAGGTCGATTTCAGTGTTTCGCCAATTTCCACATTATTATAACCATAAATACGGAGAATATCTTCAATTACATCCACATCGCGTTGT
The DNA here is from genome assembly GCA_903901975.1 of uncultured Bacteroidales bacterium. Lineage (GTDB taxonomy): Bacteria > Bacteroidota > Bacteroidia > Bacteroidales > Paludibacteraceae > Paludibacter. The sequence continues at coordinate 15,696 of CAIUTB010000128.1, read as the reverse complement.
ACATCAACCCGATAAGCCGGAACGTTAAGCACATAACCTTCTTCGTTCTGACTTACAATTTTCATCTCCAAGGCAGTCAAAATGGTTTCAATATTATCCTTGCCAATAGCTTTTCCAATCAGTGTATTAATTTTACGCAAAGAAACCTCAACTTCAAAAGGTTTAACTTCTTCCGGATAAACATCAACAATTTCACTCGAAATTTGCCCTCCGGCCACTTCCTGAATCAGTAAAGCACAACGTTTAAGTATATAAATCGTATTTGTTGGATCGCAACCACGCTCAAAACGGAAAGAAGCATCAGTGTTTAATCCATGACGACGAGCTGTTTTCCGAATCGAAACCGGATTGAAATAAGCACTTTCCAAAAATACATTTTGAGTAATTTCCGTCACGCCCGAATCCAATCCACCAAATACACCAGCAATGCACATTGGCGCTTCGCCATTGCAAATCATCAAATCGGCTGAATTAAGTTTACGCTCAGTTCCATCCAGGGTGGTGAAAGGAGTTCCATCTGCCATTGTTTTTACACGCACTTCGCCACCTTTAATTTTATCGGCATCGAAAGCGTGAAGCGGTTTTCCTAATTCATGAAGTACATAATTTGTAACATCCACAATATTATTGATAGGGCGAAGTCCGATAATCAACAATGCATTTTTCAGCCATTCTGGTGATTCGGTTACTTTCACTCCCGAAATAGTTACTGCCGAATAACGCGGACAAGCTTCCATATTTTCAACCGTAACCGGGATAGTAAGATTTGTATTTTGTACAGCAAAAGCGTCAACTGAAGGTCTGAGTAGTTTCACCGACTTATCTTTTAATGCAAAAAAGGCTGCTAAATCGCGAGCCACCCCAAAATGTGAAGCTGCGTCAATACGGTTTGGCGTGATATCCACTTCCAATAAATAATCGCTTTTAATACCGTAGTAATCTTTGGCTAAAGTTCCAACAACTGCATCAGCCGGCAACACAATAATTCCATCGTGACTGGTTCCAATACCAATTTCATCTTCTGCACAAATCATTCCCAGAGATTCAACACCACGAATTTTAGAGCGTTTAATCGTAAAACTTTCGTCGCCTGAATAAAGAATAGTTCCAACGGTTGCAACAACCACTTTTTGTCCGGCAGCAACATTAGGTGCTCCACAAACAATTTGTACAGGTTCCTCACTACCTAGGTTTACAGTAGTAACATGTAAATGGTCTGAATTTTCATGGTTGGCACAAGTCAGCACTTCCCCAATTACCAGGCCTTCCAGTCCGCCTTTTACTGTTTGAACTTCTTCTACTCCCCCCACTTCCAAACCAATGGAAGTCAGTGCTTTCGACAAATCATCAGGACTTACATCAATATTAATGTAGTTTTTCAGCCAGTTATACGATATATTCATAACAAATTGATTGTATTTTTTTTGAAGCCACAAAGATACGATTATTTTTAAAGTTAGCGAACTGAAAACCTGCTAAATGAACAGTTTACATTTCTATGTTTAGATCAATTATGCAAAATTTCCGCACAAAAAAGTTCGAAACCTGTATTTATTCATTATTTTTGCCCATTCTTAAAATCAAACATCACTAAAAAACACAAGATTATGATTCAGGAAAATTTTATTCGACTTTTCGAAGATTCGTTCAGGAATAACTGGGAATTACCTGCTTACAGCAATTATGGCGAAGATCTCACAATGACTTATGCGGATGTTGCCAAACGGGTTGCTAAATTGCATATTTTATTTGAGCAATGTAAACTTCAACCCAACGACAAAGTAGCACTTATCGGTAGAAATAATGCTAACTGGGCAATAACCTATCTGGCCACAGTTACTTATGGAGCAGTTGTAGTGCCAATTTTACAAGACTTTAATCCAAACGATGTTCATCATATAACTAATCACTCTGAATCGACTCTGCTTTTTACAGGTGATAATATTTGGGAAAATCTGGAAGAAGAAAAACTGACTACTGTAAAAGCTGTTTTCTCACTTACCGAATTCAACTGTATTAGCTTATTAAATAAAGAACCTAAACCCGAAGGAGCAGAATCTGTAATATATGAAAAAATGGTAGTAAAATATTTACAACCTGACTATATTAATAGTCTTTTTCATGCCAAATACCCTCAAGGCTTTTTCCGTGACCATGTAAGATACATTGATAAGTCCAATACTGAAATTGTATCCATTAATTATACGTCGGGAACTACCGGTTTTAGTAAGGGTGTATTGACCTCTGGGAATGCAATGGCAGGCAATATTACTTTTGGTATTCGCACCGGAGTAGTTGCACCACGCTATCGTATTATCTCGTTCCTACCTTTGGCACATGCTTATGGTTGTGCATTTGAGTTTCTGACCACAACAGTTTCAGGTTGTCACATCTATTTTATTGGCAAGGTTCCCTCACCCAAAATTTTATTAAATGCATTTGCTGAAATAAAACCTAATGTGGTATTTCTGGTACCTCTGATTGTTGAAAAAATCTACAAAAAACAAATTCAACCTTTGTTGGCTAAACCCTCCATGCGTTGGGTATTGAGTATTCCTTTCCTTGATCAACCGATTTTGGCTCAGATACGCAAAAAATTGATGGATGCATTTGGAGGTGATTTTTCGCAGATTGTAGTAGGTGGAGCACCATTAAATGCAGAAGTAGAAGAGTTTTTTGCAAAAATTAAATTTCCATATACAGTAGGTTATGGAATGACAGAGTGCGCGCCGCTTATCAGTTTTTCCGACAGTAAAGATTTTGTGGCAAAATCAGCCGGAAAACTTCTCGACACGATGGAAGCAAAATTAATAAACAAGGATAATGAAACCGGAGTTGGTGAAATTTGCGTACGTGGTGAAAATTTGATGTCAGGGTATTTTAAAAATCCGGAGGCTACAAAACAAATCATGGACAAAGAAGGTTGGCTTCATACCGGTGACCTTGGAACTATTGATGCTGAAAAGAACATCTTTATCCGCGGTCGAAACAAAACAATGATTTTGGGCGCAAGTGGCCAAAACATTTACCCGGAAGAAATTGAAGCCAAACTTAATAATATGCCTTATGTGATGGAAAGTCTGATTATTGAAAGTAATGGGAAACTCATTGCATTGGTATGCCCTGATTATGAAGCTGTGGATGCCGACGAGAATGTTGATCAAAATCAGCTTGAAGAATTGATGGAAGAAAATAGAAAAACATTAAATTCTATGGTGGCAGCCTACGAAAGTGTATCTAAAATTCAACTTTATCCACATGAATTTGAAAAAACTCCTAAGAAAAGTATAAAGAGATACCTATATTCTACAGCAAAATAAGCTCACAATTAATTGACATTTAGATACTTAAAATTTATTTTAATATAAAGTAAAAAAAAGATGTTATTTAATAATACACAATAAAAAAATGATGTATCTTTGCATCGATTTTGAATAGCAAAATTAACATGTTAAATTTTTAAAGTTTTAAAGTAATGAAAAAAGTATTTTTGTTTTGCGTTGTAGCTTTGGCTTTCGCTTCATGTGCTCCTAAAAAAGCTGATGATGCTCCTAAAACTGATTCAACTGTTGTAGCTGTTGATTCTGTAAAAGCTGACTCAACTGTTGTAGCTGATACAACTGCAGTTAAGAAGTAATTAAAGATTCCGTATTATTTTACGAAATTTGAAGTCTGAAGAATTAATTTCTTCAGACTTTTTTTTATTTTTTTTCTCTCAAAAGCATTTTTTTTGGTAGAATTTGCCCAAAAAGGCATATATTTAACATAAACCAAAAAATATTTTAAAAAAAAGTGATAATTATTAATGTAGAATAAAAAAATAATGTACATTTGCATCGATTTTGAATTGCAAAACAAACATGTTAAATTTTAAAAGTTTAAAAAATGAAAAAAGTATTATTATTTTTTGTGGTAGCTATGGCTCTTGCTTCTTGTGCTCCTAAAAAAGCTGACGAAGCTACAAAAGTTGATTCAACAACAGTTAATGTTGATTCTGCTAAAGTTGATACCGCTAAAGTTGACACAACAGTTAAAAAATAACTGTAGGGCTAACGCAAAAAGAAATTCTTGCAAGCTAGGTAAGGTTCGTTATTTTATAACGGACCTTATTTTATTACTGTAAGTCTAATTTCATTCATTTTTTGTACCTTTGCAGACCATAATTAAAATCAACTAATTAGAATATGTTACGAATTGCAGTACAGGCAAAAGGGAGGTTATACGATGAAACTATGTTATTATTATCGGAAACTGGGATAAAACTTGAATCCGGCAAAAGATTACTACTCCTACCAGCCAAAAATTTTCCACTTGAAGTATTGTTTTTAAGAGATGATGATATTCCGCAATCTGTAGCCGATGGGGCAGCCGATGTTGGAATTGTGGGTGAAAATGAATATGCCGAAAAAAAGAAAAATGCGGTTATTACAAAGAGACTTGGTTTCAGCAAATGTCGCTTGTCGCTCGCTATCCCAAAAGAAATTGATTACAAAGGCATTAACTGGTTTAATGGCAAAATAATTGCAACTTCATATCCTGAAATTTTAAGTGATTTTCTGAAAGAAAAAAAAGTAAAAGCTGATATACATATTATTACCGGTTCGGTAGAAATTGCGCCAAGTATCGGATTAGCAGATGCTATTTTTGATATAGTTAGTTCTGGCAGCACATTAATAACAAACCACTTGAAAGAAGTAGAGGTACTAATGAAGTCGGAAGCTTTGCTCATTTCAAATCCTAAATTATCGAGTGAGAAACAAGCCATTCTGGATGAGTTAATCTTCCGAATCGAATCTGTTCAGATGGCTGAGGACAAAAAATATGTTTTGATGAACGTGCCGACTGAAAATATTGATAAAATTATTGAAGTGCTTCCTGGTATGAAAAGCCCGACGATAATGCCATTGGCAAAAGAAGGTTGGAACTCACTACATGCTGTTATAGATGAAAAGCGGTTCTGGGACATTATTGGGAAGCTGAAAGCACTGGGTGCTGAAGGAATTCTGGTAATTCCTATTGAAAAAATGATTCTTTAGTACTTGAATTGCGATTATCTTTTTAAATTTAAATGTTTGTAATGTGAATTTGTGTATTGATAGGGGAAACTCAAGTACAAAAGCAGCCATATTCAACCATTCAGAATTGGTTGAGAATTTTCATTTTGACATTTTCGGGCAAAATGAAATAACTAAACTTTTTGAAAATTTTCCAATTAAGAATTGTATTTTTTCAAGCGTCGTTACCGAAAATGATGAAGTTATTATAATACTTAAAAAAAAATCTCACTTTTTCATTGAATTAACTCATTTCACAAAGCTTCCAATACAGAATTTGTATGAATCACCCGAGACGTTGGGGAAAGATCGTTTAGCATCAGTTATAGGAGCCAGTTTTTTAAAACCAAGTAAGGATATTTTGGTTATTGATGCCGGAACAGCTATAACGTATGATTTTATCAATTCCAAAAAAGAATATTTGGGGGGTAATATTGCACCTGGTATAAATCTGAGATTGCGATCGCTGCATGAATTTACTCAACGATTACCTTTGGTTCAGATAAATTCGGAAAGTCCTCTCTTGGGAGTAGACACCAATTCAGCTTTAGTTTCAGGAGCACTTTATGGTATCATATTTGAAATTGATGGTTACATAAGTACATTAAAAATTAAATATCCACAACTTTCAGTATTTTTAACAGGTGGTAGCACTTTTTACTTTGATACCAAACTAAAAAGCCCCATCTTTGCAGAAAAAAATTTAGTATTAATTGGACTCAACCGTATACTTCAATATAATGTACAAAATTAAGTTACTAACCTTCACACTTTCAATTTTATTTTTCGCACAACTGGTTCAAAGCCAGAACAATACAAATTCACCATATACCCGTTTTGGTTTTGGTGATATAAGTGATACAAATAACGGTGAACAACGTGCTATGGGAGGCGTATCGATTGGATCACGCTTAAATACTGGTATCAACTCGGTTAATCCGGCTTCCTACAGTTGTGTTGACAGCATGACTTTTATGTTCGATCTTGGTGTCGCAGGGATGATGTCACATTTTTCTGATTCTCGGGGTGGCATAACCAAAGCAAATGGAAATCTGGAATACCTCAGTTTGCAATTTCCAGTAACTAAATGGTTGGGGTTCAGTGCAGGAGCTCTGCCTTATTCGTTCGTTGGGTATGACTTTTACAATAATGGTAGTACGATTACAATTAATCAACCCAAGAATGATACAATTTCAAATACCAAAAGTTACAACGGTAGTGGTGGTTTTAGTCAGGTTTACATGGGGCTTTCTGCAAATTTGTTTAATCATATTTCATTGGGTGCAAATGGCTATTATATGTTTGGAACAATCAACAATTCCAGGGATGTAAGTTATGGTGCAACAAGTGGTTTCACTTCTACAACTGAATATAATACACTGAAAGCCAGCAGTTTCAGATATCGTTTAGGAGCGCAATTTTATAATACATTTGCAAAAAAACACGATGTAACCCTTGGTGTTATTTTTGAACCAAAGACAAAATTAAATGGTAATTTCAAAAAAACTTTAGCAGGTATACTTGTAGAACCAACAGATTCATCCAGTAGTTTTGAAACTCCCGGAATTTACGGGCTTGGATTATATTATACATATGATAAAAAACTTTCGATAGGAATTGACTACAGTATCCAACAATGGAAGGATGCACAATTCTCAGGTAAAACAGACAGCTTAGGAAACCGCTCGAAAATATCTATTGGAGTTGATTATATGCCAAATCCAATCAGCAGAAAATACTCAGACCACGTGCACTATCGTGCTGGTTTTAATATGAGCGATTCATATTTCAATGTAAACGGTCAGCAATTACCAAAAAATTACGGTTTCTCAGTTGGTGTAGGATTGCCACTTAAAAATAGCAGTACTGTTCTAAATGCATCGTTGGAATATGGGAAAATAGGTTCGACAAGCTTGTTGAACGAAGAATATTACAAACTCACCTTTAACTTTACCTTTAACGAACATTGGTTCTTTAAACGTAAACTATAATGATGCACGGTGCTCAAACTCTTAAACCGATAAAAATGAGACCGGAATTTCGTACTATTTTAAAAAACAGTTGGAAAGAAACAGTAGCTATTGTTTTTCTGCTGTTTTTTGTTTTTTCATGTGTTAGCAATTCCGATAAAGCCGATAAAATTGCGGCTGTAACAGACCGTACTAAGATACCCAGACTTCATGCCACAGAAATAACCACAGTGATTTCCGATTCCGGAATTACACGATATCGCATATCCGCTTCACGCTGGGACATTTATGATCGTGCCATGCCACCTTATTGGGAATTTCCAAAAGGGATTCATTTGGAGCGTTTTGATCAATCATTAAAAGTAGATGCCAACATTCACAGTTTGTATGCAAAATTCAATGAGAATGAGCAACTTTGGGAGTTGCGTGGAAAGGTAAGGGCTATTAATCTCCAGGGTGAACTTTTTGAAACGGAACAACTTTTTTGGAATCAGCGACAGGAAAAATTCTATTCCGATACGCTAATTAAAATAACACAGGCAACTCGTATTATTACCGGAATTGGCTTTGAATCAAACCAAACCATGTCTAAATATCTGATAAAAAGACCTCAAGGAATTTTCCCTGTTAATGACAAAGAAGGTGATGGGTCAACAAATACTGCTCCTTAAGCTACACAAAAGGAATAAAGTTACTGACTTTTTGTATTCTTTCTTCCGCTATTTTGCAAAATTCCTCACTTAGTTCGTAACCAATGTAATTTCGTTTCAGTATACTTGCTGCCACGGCTGTACTTCCTGAACCCATAAACGGATCGAGCACTAAATCACCTTCATTGCTACTAATTTCAATAAACGGAAGACAAACTTTCAAGGGTTTCTGCGTTTTATGCTTGGTTCGTTCTTTACCCATGCAAATAGGTGATTGAATAAAGTTATGCATTTCGTTTACAGGTTTATGATTCCATGTTTTTGGTGTGCCTTTCGAGAAGTGGACTAACATTTCCATGCTGTTACCATACATTTTTCGGGTGTAAATAGCCGGAAAAGGATTGGTTTTATGCCAGTGAATAACTTTGCGAAACTGAAAACCGACGCGACTGACCATTCGGTTGAGATAAGAAACAAAATCGTCGCCACACCAAAGGTAACCTGCAGCACCGAGTTTGCAAACGCGAAAACATTCAGTCAGCACTTCTTCCAAAAAATGCAGATATTCTTCTTCCGACTCAAATCCGTCAAAATCGAATTCAGTTACCACATCTTTGTGATTTTTAAGCCCTTGAACATTTTGCGCTCTATATTGATAATAAGGAGGATCAGTAAAGATTAAATCAACACAAGCATCAGGGAGCTGTTTTAATCCATCCAGACACGATTGTTGATATATGATGTTTTGTTGCATGTTTCGTGTTTCGTGTTTCGTGTTTCGTGTTTCGTGTTTCGTATTACCGAACCAGAACACAAAACTTAGTTGTTTTTTTCTCCGAAATAGCTGTCAAGAAGATTTTTAGCAGCAACAAATGAGCTAATCTCGTCAGATAAAACTTTCTTTTCGTTTTCAACTAAACGGTTTTGGATTTCGGGATTTTGATAGAAATTAGATTTAAGTTGCTCATTAATGGTTTCGTACATCCAGTATTTTGATTGTGAAATGCGTTTAGAATTAAAATAACGGTTTGATTTCACAAATTCTACATAGCGCTTCACCATTTCCCATAGCTCCTGAATACCGTTGAGTTCAATTGCCGAACAGGTTATAGCTTCAGGAGTCCAGCCTGATTCGGGTGCAGGAAATAAATGCAAAGCATTCTGGTATTGAGTTCGTGCCACATTGGCTTTGTCGGTATTAGAACCATCGCATTTATTTATTGCAATACCATCGGCCATTTCCATAATGCCACGTTTTATGCCCTGAAGTTCGTCGCCGGCACCGGCTATTTGAATCAACAAAAAGAAATCGACCATAGAATGAACCGAAGTTTCAGATTGTCCAACGCCAACTGTTTCTACAAAAATTGTATTAAAACCAGCTGCTTCGCAAAGTATTATACTTTCTCTGGTTTTACGGGCTACTCCACCCAGCGAACCGGATGAAGGTGAAGGGCGAATAAAGGCATTTTTCGCTACAGAAAGTTCTTCCATACGGGTTTTATCACCTAAAATACTTCCTTTTGAACGTTCACTACTGGGGTCAATCGCCAAAACCGCGAGTTTATGACCGTCACGAACCAAATTCATACCCAAGGCTTCGATAAAAGTACTTTTCCCAGCTCCGGGAACACCGGTTATGCCTAAACGAATGGAATTCCCGGCAAAAGGGAGGCATTTTTCAATCACTTCCTGTGCAATTAACTGATGTTCGGGCAAGGAACTTTCAACTAAAGTCAAAGCCTGACTCAACATCGAAATATCAGCATTCATAATGCCTTCAACAAATTCAGCAGCAGTGTACTGACGACGCTTAGGAGCAGACTTCCGATATGGATTTAGGGTTGGAGCATTTACAACACCTTCATTTACGCTCAAAGCTTTATATGTCGGATCGTTCTCGGGATGTTGTTTTTGATTGTGCTGCATAAAAGTTAAGACTATACTAAAAGAGCCAAGATTGTTCCCGGCTCTTTGTTGTTTTTCGTTGAATTCGTGTTATTTCACTTTCCAACCAACAACCAGAATAATGAAACTATTTTCCGGATCATTGGTTTGAACTGTAAATGATTTCTTGTATTCCCCAACTACAAGACCTTTGGTATCGAGACTAACCTGAATATCAGTAGAGCGCCCGCTCTGAACCGATAATTTGCGTGCTTTTACGCTCAGTTCTTTATTGTTGTTGATAATTCTGCGAATTTCGAGGTTATTCTGACCTTTATTATTTGCTTTAAAATTGGCTGTTTTTGTCCCATTTATATTGATAGTTCCCAGATTGATAGTGTGTTCCTGTATTTCAAGAATTGGCGATTTGCGTTTTTGATCCAGAGTTAATTTACCAAAATCTTCAACCACATTAGCGGCTATCATTATCCGGTATTCTTCAGCTATTTTTTTTGCTCCATTTAATACCACAAAAATATCATCCGTAATCGGTCCCCATTGTGAACATTTTTTGGAATCGAAGTTAAAAGTTATTTTCCCTTCCTGATTTGGATTCAATGTTTCAGGTGAAATAGTAGCCGTCAAATAAGGTGGAAGTCCTTCGATAGAAGGTTTCAATGCAGTTTTACTATTATTCTGAATGGCTAAAACCCGTTCTTGTAATTTTCCTTTATCCACATTATTCATTTGAACCACTTTCGATTTCAAACCCAAACTACCCATCGTTACAGGATAAGCATTATTTTCAATGGATGGCTTTGGAATCACCTCTCCACGAATTGTCAATACGAATTGTTCTTCAGCCGCATTGCTGTACACGGTAATTGATTTGGTAAAATTCCCAGGCCGTCCTTGTGGATTATAAGTCACCGAAATGTTTCCTTTTTTGCCCGGCTCAATGGGTTCTTTCGTCCACACAGGAGTAGTGCAACCACATTGAGCTTGTGCTCTGTTGATTACCAAAGGTGAATTTCCTTTATTTACAAAATCAAAAACATGTGTAATTTTACCATCTTCTTCGTTCACTTTTCCAAAATCATATGATTTTTCGTCGAAGGTAATAACAGGTTTTTGTGAAAGTGCTACCAATGAAATTAGGAGGCAGAACAAGAGAAAACTATACTTTTTCATACTAAACTGAATTAATTAATTTGGCTTCTCATTAATTTTGAGATATGCAAAAGTATAAAAAATGTCGTTGATTATTCTCTAAATAAAAATTATTCTGTATAAATTTAGTTAAAGAACTGATTATTTATAGTATAACAGCATTTACAGAAACTTTGTCAGTTTCTATCATCATTCAAAAAAAGGAGTTAATAAGGTAAAAATGTTTACTTTTGTATTTTAAAATCAAGTAAAATATGAAAACTAAAATTCAGGAACTTAGCACAAAATATTTTGAATACGTCGTTGATTGTTACCGTCAACTTCACTCCCACCCCGAACTATCTTTTGAAGAATTCGAAACAAGTCAATTTATTCAAAATGAGTTGACCAAAATGGAGATACCGTTTAGAGCCGGAATTGCCGGTACAGGTATATTGGGAAAAATAGAAGGCCGGAATCCGACTAAAAAAGTAATTGCCCTGCGAGCTGATATGGATGCACTGCCAGTTTGCGAATTGGTTGATATTGCCTGGAAATCAACCAATGAAAATGTGATGCACGCCTGTGGTCATGATGCCCATACGTCTTGTTTGCTTGGCGTAGCGCAAATTTTGAACGAGCTTAAAAACGAATTTGAAGGAACTGTTTTGCTAATTTTCCAACCCGGTGAAGAAAAAGCTCCCGGTGGTGCTCGTTTAATGCTTGAAGATGGCCTTTTTGACGAACTCAAACCTGAATTGATACTGGCACAACACGTTTCGGTTGATTACCCAACCGGAACAATGGGTTTTCTCCCGGGAATGATAATGGCTTCGGCCGACGAAATTCATGTGAAAGTTCATGGAAAAGGTGGACACGGTGCGTTACCCCATCTTTGTAATGACACTGTACTGGCAAGCGCCCAAACCCTGGTTTCATTGCAACAGGTTCGTAGCCGGTTATGTCATCCGCTCACGCCTATGGTGCTTACATTTGGAAAAATTGTTGCCGCTGGAGCTCAGAATATTATTCCACACGAGGTTTTGCTATCGGGAACATTACGAACAGTAGACGAAAAGTGGCGGTTGGAAGCAAAAAATCATATTCGCAGGATAATTACCGACACCTGTGCAGCTTATGGCTGCACAGCGGAAATTGATATACCCGACGGCTATCCTTGCGTAATAAACAATGATGAGATTACCCTCAAAGCCAGTGAATTTGCCTCGGAATGGGTGGGTGAAAATAATATACGAAAGTTGGAAATGCGCATGACGGGTGAAGATTTTGCGTTCTATACACAGCAATATCCCTGTACTTTTTTTCGATTTGGAATAAAAGGCGAAGTGAATGCCAATACCGGTGGATTGCACAGCGCCACTTTTCAGATGGATGAAAAAGCATTCAAAACTGGTGTAGGAGGTATGGTGTGGCTGGCGTGGCGGTTTCTTTCAATTTAGCAATTTCCAATTTTCAATTAATTGGAAATTGAATTATTGGGAATTGAATCTTTTTCCAACTCATAATGATATACTTTATCATAAAGTGTTTCTTTTATCAACTCAAAATGTGAATCAGCAAAATGCAAATCATTACTCATTAGCTGCATAGAAATAAGAAAACCATCACCTTCGTAGGGCGGTTGAGCATATTTATGCGACACAACCGAAAAACCAAGTTTTTCATAAAACCGAATACGACTGATTGCATCCACATTAGTCGGCAACTCAACTTCAATGACAATAGGCAATTTAGTTTGCGACTTAAAAATCTCCATTGCATCCGTTCCAAGATGCTGACCACGCATTTGTTGACTGATGGCAACATGTTCGATGTAATAAAAGCGATCAAAAGTCCAGTAGTTGAATAATCCTACAAATTTATCGTTCTGAACCAGAGCGTGAGCACAAAATCGTTTTTCGTAGGTCAATTCATATTCCAATCCTCCCCATGTCCGACGCTCTTCAGGTGGAAAAGCTTGTATATAGAGATTATACAAATCTGAAAAATGCGGACAGTTAACACAGGTAATGCGATGAAAATTAAGCATATTCTCTGATTTAAGGTGTGATTTATCAAAGGAATCCGAGGTTTTATTAACACAACAAATATACAGATAAAAAAGTTCAAAACAAAGCGCATATTATACAATAAAAGGGGTTGAAAAGTGACAAAAAAAGAGTACTTTTGCGCTCGAATTTGAGAATACATTTATCAAACTATTTTTTATACTAACTAAATAACAACAGTATGATTTATTCCCACGAAGTAGAACACATGTGTGTTGTAAAAAAAGGCCCGGATCACGGTCCTGCTCCCATTCCTGAAGAAGGTAAATGGGTGAAATCAAAAGAAATTAAAGACATTTCAGGCTTGACTCACGGTGTGGGTTGGTGCGCTCCTCAACAAGGTGCCTGCAAATTGACCTTGAATGTAAAAGAAGGTATCATCGAAGAAGCATTAGTTGAAACAATCGGTTGCTCGGGTATGACCCATTCAGCTGCAATGGCTGCCGAAATTCTTACCGGAAAAACAATTTTAGAAGCATTGAACACTGACCTGGTATGTGATGCTATCAATGTGGCCATGCGGGAATTGTTCCTTCAAATTGTTTACGGACGCACACAATCTGCTTTCTCTGAAGGTGGTTTACCTATCGGTGCAGGGTTGGAAGACTTAGGCAAAGGCTTGCGCTCGCAGGTTGGAACTATGTTTAGCACAAATGCAAAAGGGGTTCGTTATTTGGAAATGGCCGAAGGTTATATCAACCGTATGGCATTAGACGAAGATGGTGAAGCTTGCGGATACGAATTCGTACGTTTTGGTCATATGATGGATTTGGTAAAAAAAGGTATGGATGCAAATGAAGCGTTGAAAAAATCGACCAGCAAATACGGTCGCTTTGATAATGCTGTGAGATATATCGACCCAAGACACGAATAGTCAAATCAGTTGACAGTTGACAGTTATTAGTTGACAGTGAACTACCAATTAACTAATTATCAAATTTATTCATCTTCAAATTAAAATATTATGCCATTATTTGAAAGTTACGACCGTCGTATCGACAAAGTCAATGCGGCTCTTAATACATACGGTATCCAGGATATCGACGAAGCCAAAGCAATTTGCACGGCTAAAAATATTGATCCTTACGCAATTTGCGAAAGTATTCAAAATATAGCGTTCGAAAACGCAAAATGGGCTTACGTAGTAGGTGCAGCCATCGCTATTAAAAAAGGTGCGACTACTGCTGCTGAAGCTGCCGAAGCAATCGGTATCGGCTTGCAGTCATTCTGTATCCCCGGTTCGGTAGCCGAAGACCGTAAGGTAGGTATCGGCCACGGTAACCTGGCTGCCATGTTGCTACGCAACGAAACGAAATGTTTTGCATTCCTTGCCGGACACGAATCATTTGCAGCTGCCGAAGGTGCCATTGGTATCGCCTTATCGGCCAACAAAGTTCGTAACGAGCCTTTACGCGTTATCCTAAACGGATTGGGTAAAGATGCCGCTATGATTATTTCACGTATCAACGGATTTACGTATGTACAAACTGATTTCGATTACTATAGCGGTGAATTGAAAGTAGTTCGTACCAAAGCCTACTCCGATGGCCCACGTGCTGCTGTAAAATGTTATGGCGCTGACGATGTTCGCGAAGGTGTAGCTATCATGCGTGCCGAAGGTGTTGACGTATCAATCACTGGTAACTCAACCAACCCAACTCGCTTCCAGCATCCGGTTGCCGGCACATACAAAAAAGAATGTATCGAACAAGGTAAAAAATACTTCTCAGTGGCTTCAGGTGGTGGTACAGGCCGTACTCTTCACCCGGACAATATGGGCGCCGGGCCGGCTTCGTACGGAATGACCGACACGATGGGACGTATGCACGGTGATGCTCAGTTTGCAGGTTCTTCTTCAGTTCCAGCTCACGTGGAAATGATGGGATTCCTTGGAATGGGTAATAACCCAATGGTTGGAGCTACTGTACAGGTGGCTGTAGCTATTGAAATGGCGAAATAAAACAACCCCTAAATCCCCTAAAGGGGACTTTAAGAATAGAAACTCCCCGATATGCTGATGCGTATCGGGGAGTTGTTTTTAGCATTATTACTAAAAGCGATATAATTGGGGAAAATTTTCGGGCATTTTCAGAAAAAAAACCTTTTAAAAAAGTTGCACAAAACATTGGTGGTGTTAATTAGGTTTCATATCTTTGAGGTCAGATTAAAAGAATAAGTATTTTGTTTGTTCTGAATGTTATGAATAGTCCAGATTAGCCAACTGACCATGATTTCTTCAGTTTTTCCCAGTATTCACTCAAAGTCATAGGGCAACAATGAACATTCACACAAATGGAATATGCCGTATAACGGTACCCACCGCCAAATGCCCAGAGTCTCGGTCGTTAGGCAAAAGTAGAGGAAAAATCAAAAGAGAAAAGAAAATCAATACAATCAACATGTTATTAGGCTCTAAAATATAAATGTTTATGAAATATCTATTGACATTTTGTATTTTCACAATACTTACAACTTTATTAACAGCACAAGTTTCTAAGACTATCAATGTGCAAACGGCTGGAACGTTAACAACTATGTTGTCAGCTACTGAGAAAACTACTGTAACTGAACTTACAATAACAGGTAAGATTGATGCAAGTGATTTTAAATTTATGCAGGACAATTTAACCTCACTAAGTACATTGGATCTCACGAATGTTTCTATAGTAGAATATTCAGGGTCTGATGTTCCTCCACCAATTGATCCGGGAAATCTCACTTATCCTGCAAATGAGATACCACATGGATCATTTTTAAACAACTCAACATTAACAACTAGTAGCGTTGCGTTAACTTTTAACATACATCTGTATTGTATTGAAATACAGAAATATAGATCCGTTCTTTGATTTTTTGATTTGAATTGACTTACATTTGCTCGAAAAAAAATATGCATTCGGGCAAATATGTTTTCTCT